>CAYYRC010000052.1:0-2629 GCA_964474045.1 uncultured Actinomycetes bacterium | reverse complement strand
CCTAGCCGGCTGCGGCCGCGGCCGCGCGCTGCAGCCGGTCGAGGACGGCGGGCGCCAGTGGGCCGACCGCCGGCGGCACCGCGACGACGACGGCGAGCCCAGCGTCGTCGGCAGACCGCAGCGCGGCGTAGAGCACCCGGGCGTAGGCCGCAGCATCGCCCGGCGCCGCCAACCGGAGCCAGCCTGGCGGCGTCGCGACCCCAGCGGGGGCCACAAGCCCCGCATGGGCAAGGGACGGCAGCGCACCCTCCGCGCCGACCAGCAGGACCCGCGCCCGCGGCGAATAGTGCGCCGCCAGCGCCCCCGGCACCCGCGGCACCTCCTGGGACCGTCCGGGACGTCCGGACCCTCGAGACCGTCCGGCTGCCGACGGCACGGCGTCGGGCACCGTGACCGCCCCCGGGCGCAGCACCCGCGGCGCACCGGCGCCGACGTCCCAGGCCACGATCGTCGACTCCACCCCCACCGGGCACTCGCCGGCATCCAGCACCGCATCACCAGCACCCAGAAAGGCCCCCAGACTCGCCAGGACGTGCTCGGCCGCCGTGGGGCTGACGGCACCGAAGCGATTCGCGCTGGGCGCCACCACGCCAGGAGCGCGCCCGGTCAGCTCGCCCAGGCGCTGGATGACCGACCTGGTGGCGCCCTGATCCGGAACTCGCAGCGCCACGGTTACCTGGCCGCCGGTGATGCCGGCGGACACCCAGGGCTGCTTGGGCACGACGATCGTCAGCGGGCCCGGCCAGTGCTGCGCGGCCAACTCCCGCAGCCGCGGATGGATCTGCGCCGCCCACCGGTCCGCCTCGGCGGCGTCGGCGAGGTGGACGATGAGCGGATGGTCGCTGGGGCGCCCCTTGACCGCGAACACCCGTCCGACCGCAGCCGGAGTGGTCGCGTCGGCGGCCAGGCCGTAGACAGTCTCGGTGGGCATGGCGACCACACCGCCGTCCGCAAGGAGCCTTGCCGCCCGGTCCAGGTCGGCGTCGTCCCCGGCGGCGAGCAGGCGTGCGGCGGCGCCGGGGGATTCCGCGGAATGCACGGCCACGGGCAGCTCCTGGTCCGGGCGCTGGGGCGGGCACTGGGGCGGCGCCACCCAACGGAGCCATGCTAGCCGCGGCGGGACCGGCGAGGATGTGCCGCGGTGGGTAGCCTGGGGTCGCCATGGAACCTGTGATCCGCCGTGCCGCCGAGCCCGCGGCTGAACGTCTGCGCGTGAACCCGACGGCCGCCGAGCCGCCGGTGGCGCTGTTCCCGCCGCCGCGGCCAACTGTGATCGCCGTCGGCGAGCAGGCGGCGCAGGTGGCGGGGAACCTCGGCTCAGTGCTCTCGGCTCAGGCCGCGGCGGCGGATAGCGCGGAAGGGCCCTCCGGGCCCACACCCGTCGTCGTTCTGCTGTCGCCCCAGGAGGATCCCGGCGCCGACCCCTCACAGCATCTGCGCTCGGCCCTGGGGCAGGTACCGGGATCCGGCGGCGCCCAGCCAGGGGCCCGTGCCCGCGGCGGCGGCCGCCAGATCCGGCTGTGGATCGTGGCGCTACTCCCGCAGCACGAGGCCGCGCTGGCAGCCATCGACACGGTCCTCGACGAGGCCGGCAGACCCAGCGTCGACGCGGTCGTGCTGGTGCCCGGCGGCGACCCGGCGGCGAGCGCCCTGGCGCTCGGCACCTGGATTCGACTGCGCCACGATGCCCCTTCGAACGCCTTCGCCGACATGCGCGACGGCGAGGGCCGCGCCTGTCGGTTCGCCGCGGTCGCCGCCGCCGCGCCCGCGGCGGCCCCGTCCGCGCCCGACCGCGCAGCTTCCGGGAGCGGCGAGCTGGCGGTGCTGCTGGTCCGACGCTCTGCGGACGATCTGGCCGCGACGGCGCGGGAGCGGGCCGAGCGGCACTGCGCCGCGGTGGTGGCCGGCGCGTCCGCGCCCGGGGCGGATGTCACGTCCCCCATCGCGGCCGGCATACCGCTGGCCGCCGAGCTCGCCGATGCCGCCGACGCCACGCTGGAGGCACTCGACGAGGACGACCCGGCGGGGTTGCGAGCAGCACGGGCTGAGTGCCAGCAGCTAGCCGCCACCCCGCAGTCGGCTGCTGAGCTGACCCGCGCCACCATGTCCGTCGTCGAGGCAGACGCGGCGCTTCGCGCCGAGGCCGGACGGACGGGTTTCGCCGCTCGGTTCGGCCGCCGCAAGCGGTTGGAGGCCCTGGGTTCCGCGCGTGAGGCCGCCCTGCAGCGGTGGGCCTCCGTGGCCGCAGACGCCCGCGTGGCCGAGGCCCGGGCCGACTTTGGCGCCGTCCTGGGAATGCGGCTCGACGATGCCCTCGTGGGGGCGGACGAGCGGTCGGCCGCACGGGCGGCTGACCAGCACACGGCGGCGACGGCGCGCTGGCTGGGCGACGTCGCGGCCGTCGCGCGGCACCTGCAGCCGCCCATCGGGGTTCGGGCAGGGGCGATGTCGCGCGCCTGGGGCCGGGCGGTGCCGACGGTTCGGCGCTACGCCCTCATCCCCGAGCAGGTCGAGGTCCCGGCTGCGGCAACGCCTGATGTCACCGTCCAGCAGGCCTCTGGACTGCCGACACCGATGGTCGCGGCGCTCGTGATGGGGCTGCCGCTCGCCGCAGTGGACCTGGGCTAGC
>CAYYRC010000051.1:0-3818 GCA_964474045.1 uncultured Actinomycetes bacterium | reverse complement strand
TCGTCCTCTCCATCACCCTCGGCCCTGTGCTGGTGCAGATCGATAAGCGTGTCCCGCTGGTGGACCGGTCCGCGAGGGCCGTCGCTTAGCCGGGGCGCGTCCCGATGCTGGCCCCTTCCACGAGGTCGCAGGGCAGCACCACAGGTATTGGCTCGCCGCCCTGCATGAGTCGCACGCATTCGGCGGCAACCAGCCGACCGGATTCGTGGCCCCGCAGGCTCACGTGGGTTACCGGGGGAGTGCACTGCCCCTCGATGTCGCCCTCGGCGATGGACATGACCGCGACGTCGGCGGGAACTCGGTGGCCAGCCTCTGCCAGCAGCCGCAGGATCCCCGGCACGTCGGTCCCGGGGGTGACGACCGCGTCCGCGCCACCGGCAATCGCCCGGGGCAGCGATGCAGTCGTCGTGACGGTCGTGGTCGCCCCGCCGCCGCTGGCAGCAGTCTCCAGGTAGTCGCGGAGGAGGTTCATCCCCGGGATCCGCTGGTCGTCGAAGACCAGAGCCAGCTGGCGACGGCCAGCCGCCGCCAGCCTGCCGACGGCCAGCTCCGCGATCCGTTGGTAGTCGTGGCCGGCGAAGTCCCCGGCGCGGGGATCGCCGAACCGCAGGACGGGAGTTCCGAACGGGACGAGCGAAAGGCCGTCCGCCTGCGGGTCGGCGGCCATCGCGACTGCGTGGATGGGCGTCTGGCGCAGCAGCCGTCCGGACTGCTCGGTCACGACCACCATCCCGTGCCCCAACACGGCCAGGCCATCGGCGAAGCCGGTCAAGAACCGCGGCCAGAACAACCGCGGGCTCGTGGGATCGGGGTCGAAGGCCGCGCGGGAGAGCAGGAGGCCCACCAGCTCGGGGTCGCCGCGGCGCAGGCCCGCCGCCGCGCTGTTGGAGCGATAGCCCAGGCCGGCCGCGACCTCCCGGACATGCGCGGCGGTGTCGGCGTTGACTTTGGCCGAGCCGCGCAATGCCGCGGATGCAGTCGAGACCGACACGTGGGCAGCCAGAGCGACGTGCGCGAGGGTCACCGATCGAGCTGCCATTGCGATATTGAGCCACAAATGTGACGCATTTGCTCGTCTGCGCGAGGTTCGCATCGTTGCGAAGTTTTCAGGCATTCTCCTTCGAGCTATTTGCCGACATACTCGAAACATCAGCAAGCACGACTCAAGAAATCACAGGAGAAATCATGATTCGCAGCCTCGGAACCATCGCCGCAACAGCAGTCGCCCTGGTCGGAATGGCAACTCCAGTGCTGGCGGCAACCGACTCCGTCGCGGGCTCGGCCACCACGACCGCAAGCGCCCCGGCCGTGCCCGGCCTCGTCGGTGTCAGCGAGCACTCCAACGTGCTGGAACTGGGCTCGTCGCAGGCGGTGTCGTTCACCTGGGACGGCGGCTACAGCATCACCGAGGGCCAGCCCTGGGGCGGCGTCACCACCGGCTCGGGTGGCCAAGGCGGTAACGGGATTAGCATCACCGTTGAGGCTGGTCGTGAGGGAAGCGCCGGCCCCGCGGCTTGGTTCAGCCAGCGCACCGCGAGCCCGATCGCCGACGACGAGGGCGTGGAGAACTTCCCAGAGGAGCTCAACTTCGCCCTCACCGGCACCCTGACCATCAACGGCACCGGCTACCCGATCGTGATCGGCCAGGGGCACTCGGGCTACAACAACAACTGGTGGATCGGCGGCCAGGGCGAGGGCTGGAAGGGCGGTGTCTACGGCACATCGATGCTGACCGACGTCATGTACACCACCACCCCCGACGGCAAATACGCTATCGCTGCCGAAACGGCCATGATGAATCAATTCGGGATTGCCGACGCCTCCTTGTTCAACGGAGGCTGATTGAAGAATTCCCAAGGAACATCGCAAGAATTCGTCGCCGCCCTGGGCGGTGACGAATTCTTGCGCTGCAGTCGCTGATCGCAAGGGGACGTACCCAGGTTCATGAGCCCGGGGTGGTCGGGCCGTCCGCGGTCTCCGCTGGGGGTTCGCCGGCCGCCCTCAACCGGGCGACCCCACGTCGGTTCCCTGCGCCAACATGGTCAGGGCTGCGCCAATCTGACCATCCGAGCCTTCGACCTCAACGAGCTTGAGCCGACATGTGTGCCCGCGCACGATGGTCACCGCGGAGCGGCGAACACCCAGCGCAGCGGCCACCGCGTCGCGCACGGCTTCGTTGGCGGCGCCCTCGACCGCCCGGGCACGCACGGCCACCTCGAGGGAGCCGTCCCGGAGGGCCCCGCCAGCGAAAGACGGACTGCCGTCGGTCTGCCGCTCCGCCGGATGCCACCGTACCCGGGGGCGCTTCGCCCCTGGCTTCGCGCGAACCGTGATCCGCATCAAGGCACCTCCACCAGCCACACGCCGCATGTGCACACCAACGTCTTACAAGATGCCCGCTCGCGGCTCATTTCGGCGCCGGAACGTGACATGGGTGTTCACTTGCGACTCGGGGCTTGCTCCGCGGGCTTCCACATGTCGGGCATGGGTGCTTCCGTCCGGGTCGGATCCGTCCCACCCTGGCGCTGTGCCGCGCCTCGTCAGGTGGGATCCGCCCACAGTGCCCTTCCGCGCCGAGCATGTCCCGGTCGACCGGGAGTACCTGCGCCGGGCTGCCGACCGCGGCGAGATCGTCCGACTGATTCGAGGGGTCTACGTTGGCGCAAGCGGGGTCGCAACCACGGCGGTGGATCATCATCTGCAGCGGGCCCTCGCCTACCAGATGCACTTCCCGACGCCCATCGTCGCGAGTCACGAGACCGCTGCCGCCGCACTCGGGCTGCCGCTGCTGCGCTCTGGTGTCCTGCCCGATCAGCCGCGCTTCATTCTCGACCCTGGCCACGGATCCCACCGTCATCGACGACCACGGATCCGGGTGGTTCCCTTGCCAGCCCATCAGTGCCAGACCGTGGCGGAGGGTCCGTTCGAGGGTCTGCGCGTCACGACTCCGGAGCGTACGGCCCTGGATCTCGCCGCGGAGCTGCCGTTGCCGGAAGGTCTCATGGCGCTGGACTTCGTGGCGCGGCGGCGTGCCCTTTGCCACGTGGATCCGATGGCGCTTCGCGGCGAGGTGGCGGACGAGGTCACTAGAGATGCCATGTCAGCGCTGCTTGCCGTCGACCGAGGGCTGGGGCGCCGGGGCGCGCGGCGGCGGCGCATCGCCCTGGCGCTGACAGACCCCCGGCACGAGTCGCCCGCGGAGTCGGCGTCGGTCGGCCATATGTTCCTGGCGGGATTCCCGATGCCGGAGGTGCAGGTTCGGTTCCCCACCTGCCGCGGGGAGCGCTTCTTAGACTTCTACTGGCCGGAGTGGCGCGTGGGGGGCGAATGCGACGGGGCCCTCAAGTACCGGGGCGGGGATTCCGCCGAAGGGCAGCGGGCCGCCGACTCCCGGCGCGTTGAGGAGAAGCGGCGGGCGATGGAACTCGAGCGGGAGCATGGGCTGATGATTGTGCCGTGGCTCGGCTACGAGGCCCTCTACCGCCCGACCGTCTTCCTGTCCTCGCTTGCCAACGCCCTGCGCCTTCGAGGGGCGCAATGGTGATTGCTGAGTCACCCCCGCCCCCGATCCCCTGAACGCGCACCTATGTCATACAAAACCGGTGATTCCGGCCGGAAACGGGCCCCTTGTGTGACGCAAGTGTGCACTTGTGGGGAGTGGAAGCACGCCGCTGATCTCGGGCGGAAATCTGGCCTCTGACCTGCGCATTCAGGGTGGGCGATACTGGGTTCGAACCAGTGACCCCTTCGGTGTGAACGAAGTGCGCTACCACTGCGCTAATCGCCCTGCGGGCATGAGGCTAGCACGCGTCCGGTGG
>CAYYRC010000050.1:0-4100 GCA_964474045.1 uncultured Actinomycetes bacterium | reverse complement strand
CCGCCAACAGGACCGAGGCGCCGGTTGCCGACTGGGGCCGCACGCGCACCACATGGTCGGGCACCAACCGCCAGTCGTAGTCGCCGCTGATCGCGAGCAACCACTCGATGGTCGCGCGGGTGTCGATGGCCCCTGCCTGGGGGTCGAAGATCAGGGCGGCGGGATCGAGCCGGTCCGCAGCCACCAGCGGGCACAGCTCCGCCGCCGCGGCGCGATGCGGAAGCGTGAAGGGCTGGCCGGCGCGGGCCATGCTCTGCGCCCACGCATGGCGCTCGACGTCCGCCAGGAGCAGGCCGTGGCTGCGGATGAGCGGCTGCTGCCACTGCTCCTCCCATCGCCGCCACAGCGCCAACGAGCGGACCGCCAGATCCACCCCGATCACCGTGGGATGCGCGACCCGGAAGGCGCGCACGCGGCCGAACGACTGTCCGCTGCCGGGCGGCTCCGGATCGAACGTCGTCACCGTGGCGCCCCGTCGTCCGAGCTCGGCTGCGACGGCCAGGCCGATCACACCGGCACCGACGACCGCCACCCGCCGACGAGCCTCGCCCATGACCGCAGCCTAGTGATCCATCGTCGTCTTCACCCCTCGCGCACGGGGCGAATCAGGATGGAGCCGGGCGCTGGCAGGTACTCCCTGACCTAGACTCGATGGGGAAGGTGGAGGTGCACGGTGCCGCAGTCGAGTTCAGAGGCCAGCGCCGTCGTTCCCACACCAACCGGGCCCCAGCTGGTGCTGGACTACACGACCGAGGCCATCCTGCAGTTCAGCCCCGAGGGGCAGCTGCTGTGGGCGTCCCCCTCGCTCGAGCGCATGCTCGGGTACCACCCAAGCGACGTCGTGGGCACGCCGTTCGACCTCAATGCGGACACCGAGGCGCAGTCGCTGGGCGCGGCCTTCAAGCGCATGGTGTCCGATCGCCAGGAGGCCGCGCGCTTCCTCCTACAGGTACGGCACGCCGATGGGACGCGTCGCTGGGTCGAGGTGCATGCCGCCCTGGTGCTGGACGGCCGGCAGCAGCCGACCTCGGCGGTTGCCTCCGTGCGCGACATCACCGCCCAGATCGAGGCTGAGCGGGAGCTACACGACGAACAGGACCGCAGGCTCGCGGCGCTCGATTCGATGCTGGATCCCCATGTCCTCTTGGAGGCCGTGCGCGACGAGGACGGCCGCGTGGTCGACTTCGTCTTCACCGACGCCAACGCCGCCGCCTGCGACTACAACCGGCTGCCGCGCGAGGAACTCCTCGGTTCCACTGTGTTGGGCCTGCTGCCGGGCCACGCCCGGAAGGGCGGGCTGCTCGAGCGCTACATCAGCGTCATCGAGACCGGCGAGCCGCTGCTGCTCGACGACTACGTCTACTCCGACGAGCTGCTGGACGACGAACGCCACTTCGACATCCGAGCCGTCAAAGTCGGTGACAGCGTGTCCTTCACCTGGCGCGACGTGACCGGTCGGGCGGCGCAGACGAGGCGGCTGGCGGACTCCGAGCAGTGGCAGCGGCAACTGCTGTCGTCGATGGCCGAGGGCGTCGTCGTGCACAGCAGCGAGGGCCGGATCGTGTCCTCGAACGACGCCGCCCAGCGCATGCTGGGGCTGGGGCCGGAGCAGCTGGCCGGCCGGGACCCGCACCGGCCGCCGAGCCGGCCTGACGATCCGCGATGGGACGTCATCAGACGCGATGGCACGCCTTTCGCCGCAGCCGATCAACCGGCGATGCGGACGCTGGCCACCGGCCGCGCGGTTCGCGACGTCGTCATGGGCCTGCGCAGACCGGACGGGCGCCGGCTGTGGCTGCTGGTCAACTCCTCGCCGCTGCCCGCGCACCCGGATGGCACGGGTGGCGGTGCCATCACCACCTTCAGCGACATTACGACGCAGATCGAGGCGGAGCAGGCGCTGGCAACCAGCCGCCGCGAGTATCGGCTGCTCGCCGAGAATGCCGCCGACCTGGTCTTCCGAAGCAGCGTTGCGGGCATCTTGGAATGGATGTCGCCGGCCGTGGTGCACGTTCTCGGGTGGCAGCCGGAGGACCTCATCGGCAACAGCATCGACGGACTGTTGTGGCATCCCGACGATGCCGAGGAGGTGCACCGGCAGTTCGCGGCCCTCAGGTCCGGCGGGTCGGTGCGCTTCGAGGCGCGGTTGACCACCAAATCCGGCGACCACCGCTGGCTCGCCATCACCGCACGCCCCGTCCGGGACGCGGAAGGGGTGATCGTGAGCCTCGTCGGCGGCGGTCGCGACGTCACCGCCGAGGTGGAGGCCAGGCTCGCACTCGCCGCCTCCGAGGAGCGCTACCGGCTGCTCGCCGAGAACTCCTCTGATGTGGTCGTCCACGTCCGCGAGGGCGTCTGGGTGTGGGTGTCGCCGTCGGTATCGACCGAGCTGGGCGGTCGGCGCGAGGACTGGGTCGGCCAGCACGTGGCTGACTTGATCCACCCGGGCGACGCAGAGCAGACGCAAGCCGCCGCGGAGCAGATCGCCGCCGGCCAGACCGTGGTGGGCAGGGCTCGCATCAAGGTGGCCGACGGGACGTACCACTGGTTCGAGGCACGCGGAAAGGCCTTCGTGGGGGCGGATGGACAGCCTGACGGCCAGGTGGCGGCACTTCGCCTGGTGGACGAGGCCGTGGCCGCGGAGGCGGAGCTGGAGCGCCGGGCCCGGTACGACGACCTGACCGGTGTGCTGAAGCGGGGCGCGGCCCTGGAACGGCTCGAGGAATTGGCAGCAGCGGGGCCCACGACGGCGGGAGCCGCGGTGATGTTCGTGGATATCGACAACTTCAAGATCATCAACGACCAGCACGGACACGCGGCCGGCGACACGGTCCTGTGCGCCATCGCCGACCGCATCCGGGCCGCGATCGCCCCCGACGACCTGATCGCGCGCATGGGCGGCGACGAGTTCCTGGTCGTACTGCCCGGCGTGAACGGCCTGACTGCCGCCGTCGAGGTGGCCGAGGAGGTTCTCCGCAGCGCCCACCTAGCCATCGCGCTGCCCGGCCGCGGAGAGGGCGCCCCTGCACCCGACACGCCAACCGAGATCGTCGTGACGCTGAGCATGGGGGTCACCATCAGCCGTCCTGGCGAGGACCCCGACGAGTTGATCGCGCGGGCGGACAACGCCATGTACGAGGCCAAGCGCAGGGGGCGCAACCGCGTGGTCGCCGTGACCGCGCGCGAGCAGGCAGCCCCTCCGGAAGAATCCGGCTAGGCGAGATGGCCGAGCGCACTCCCGTCGCGCGGGCCGGGTACCTATGATTCCCGCATGGCAGCGCAGCGCGACCAGGGCATGAGCGCTCCGGCCATACCACCGGCGATCCTCGCGGCGGCCCTGACCATCGCTGACAGCCCGCTGATCCTCTGTGATCCCCGCGGGCGTATCGCTCTGGCCAACGAGGCGGCGGCCAAGCTGCTGGGCTCCAGCTCGGGAACGCTGCGGGGTGTGCCCGCGCACGACGCGCTGTCGGCAGGACATTGGGACACGCGTAGCCTGCGAGCCCCGCCCCCGACGGGAGCCGCAGAGGGGGATGCCGCAGGCGACACATGGCAGCTGCTCTCGACCACAGACGGCGGGAGCGCCGCCGACCATGATTCCGACGGCGAGCACGACTGGTCAACGATGCTCACCCTGCTCGGGAGGCTTCGGCCAACCGGCAGCCTGGCGCAGATGTCGCAGCTCATCTGTGAGGTCATCCGCACCGCTGCGGGGCTCGACAGCGCGGCGATCGCGGTGCGACCCACCCCGCGGGAAGTCGTCAGCCGGTCCGCCAGCAGCCGCCACGTGGGCGTCGCCGGGTCCTGGCAGCCCTTCGCCGAGCCGAGGCACTTAGAGCGGCTCTGGCAGCTGGCCGCCGACGGCCCATGGCTGCTCGACCACCGGGCCGGACGACCCGTGCCGGCGGCCGAGACCGACCTTGCTTCGGCGCTGGCCGCCCCTGGCGTGACCGGTTCGGCGTACGTCCGCGTCGCCGCGGCAGGACGCGACTTGGGTCTGCTCGGACTGGCCTCGGGCGCCGCGGACGGACCTGAGGTCCTGGCTTCGCGGTTACCGCTGATCGAGCAGATGGCCCAGACCGCGGCCGACGTGCTCAGCC
>CAYYRC010000049.1:0-4269 GCA_964474045.1 uncultured Actinomycetes bacterium | reverse complement strand
GGGGGTCGGCGTGGGTGTGGGGGTCGGCGTCGCGGTTGCGGTAGGGGTACCGGCCGCTGCAGACTCCGCGCCCGCCACCTGGGCACGCGAGACGGCAGCCTCGGCGGGCGCGCTGGGGCTGTTGCTCGACGTCACCTCTTGCCAGAGCGCCGCCGCGGGCGCAGCGTTGCTCGGCAGCGCGAACGCGGTCACGGCACCCGCGATCAGGGCACCAGTCCACGCCGCACCGACGACAAGCATGTGGCTACTGCGCATTGGCGAATCCTACCGGTAGGGTTCCCGCGCTTTGGGGTGGAGGGGCCGACAGCCGAACTTTCTTGATCAAGGCCCCGCCGCCTTCCCACGATGCGTCACCCCGCATCGAGGCCTAGTTTGGCCGGAGGCCGGCGACCGCCGGCAGCGTTCCGCGAAAGGGGACAACTGTGGGTATCGAGGACATGGTCAACAAGGCGAAGGACGCGCTGGGCGGCGAGGAGGCCGCCAGCGCCAAGATCGACCAGGCTGCAGACATGGCCAAGGGCAAGGTCCCCGAGCAGGCCGCCGGCGCCGTGGACGCCGCTGCCAGCGCCGCCAAGGGCATGATGGGCGGCGGCGAGGCGCCCGCCGCCGAGGCGCCCGCCGAGGGCGAGCAGCCGGCCTGAGCCGGCACCCCTCTTCCATGATCAATGAGGTGGAGCGACGCGCCAGGCGTCGCTCCACCTCATTGATCATGCAAGACCGGGCTCGGGGTTCTTTCGGTCAGGAATCCGGCTGCGACCCGGCATTGGCCGGCTGCCAGTCCGCGCCGGTCTGCTCCCGGTACGCCTCCACGGCCTTGCGGATGGTCGGGTAGAAGTTCTCGTCCGGGATCTCGGGCTCCAGCCCATACAGCCGCAACTTGTCGCGGACCTTGGACTTCATCTCGGCGAACACCACGCGGGTGCCTTTGGCCGCCTGGGCCGCCACGAGGTCGTCCAACATGTCGCAGGCCGTGGTGTCGACGTCGGTGATCGGCTCGGCGGCGACGATGATCCAGCCGCCCTCCCCCTGGGCCTCCGCGAGCTTGCGGATGCGGTCGCGGAACGTGCCCGAGTTGGCGAAGATCAGCGGCCCGTCGAATCGGAACAGGGTGGCGCCGGGGAGCACCTCGGCGTCCTCGTTGAGCTCCACGTCGTGCCAGCCGGCCATGTGCGGCACCTTGCCGAGAGTCGCCTGGTAGGGCCACCACACCCGGCGGAAGACGTTGGCCACCGACATCCCGATGGCGATCGCGATGCCGGGCAGCACGCCGAACAGCACCACGCCGCCGAAGGCCACGATCGACAGCACGAAGTCGGCCTTGCGCTGGCTCCAGAGCAGCCGCCAGGCGGCCACGTCGGCCAGCGAGATTGCCGCCGCGATCACCACGGCCCCCAGCGCCGGCTGCGGCAGATCGGCGAACAGCGAGGGCAGCGCGAACAGCATGATCGTGATGACAGCGGCCCCCACCAGGCCCGTCACCTGGGACTTGGACCCGGACTGCTCGGCCACCGCGGTGCGCGACGAAGACGTGCTGACCGGGAAGCCCTGGAAGAAGCCGGTGATGACGTTGGCGGCGCCGATGCCGATCATCTCCTTGTCACCATCGACCTCCTCGCCGCGGCGCTCCGCGAAGGAGGTGGCGTTCGAGATCGTGTCGGTCAGCGCGACCAGCGCGATGCCGAAGGCGCCCGCGGCGAGGGCCAGCGCGTCGCCGACGGGGACGAACGGGATGGATGGGGCAGGGATGCCCTGGGGCAGCGTGCCGACGACCTTGACGCCCTTGGCGGCCAGGTCGAAGTAGGCGGTCGCGGCGATGCCCAGGATCACTGCCACCAGGACGCCCGGGATGCGCGGGATGAACCGCTTCATCAGGAGGATGACCAACAGGCAGGTGATGCCGACCGCCGCGGCCTCCCACACGACCTCGCCCCCGGCGATGCCCTGGAAAAGGCCGATGACCTCGCCGATGAAGCCGTCAGCCTCCACCTTGAAGCCCAGCAGCTTGGGCAGCTGACCGACCACGATGGTCAGGGCCAGGCCGTTCATGTAGCCCAGGATCGTGGGCTTGCTCAGCAGGTCGGCGACGAAGCCGAGCTTGCCGGCACCCGCGGCGACCATGATCGCGCCGGTCATGAGCGACAGCATCGAGGCCAGCGCGACGGCCTTGGCCGGGTCGCCGCCGGAGGCCATCAGGGGCAGGATCGTCGCCGCGATCATGGGGCCCAGGGACGAGTCGGGCCCCAGCACCAAGACCTTGGACGGCCCGAAGATGGCGTAGGCCACCAGGCAGGTCACCGAGGTGTAGAGGCCCGTGACCGCTGGTAGGCCGGCGAGCTCGGCGTAGGCCATGCCTTGCGGCACCAGCAGCGTCGACAGGACGATGCCGGCCATGACGTCGCGCGGCAGCCACGAGCGGCGGTAGTGCCGCAGGGACTGCAGCCCGGGCATGTACTGCATGACAGCGTGCACGTTGCGCTCCCGTGATCGGCGGGAAGGTGGTCGGCGGCCGTGGTGGCTCCCGAGGCCGCCGACGGCTGCGGCGACCCACTGGCACCGTAGGGCATGTTCCCCTCCCCCTCCCCCCTCCCCCTTCCCCCGAAACTGCAGGCCTTTGTCAGGCAAACGGGCTCCTGGAGCGCTCCTGAGCCTGACAAAGGCCTGCAGTTTGCGGGAGGGGGGCTGAAGGGGCCAGGCGGGGGGACGGGAGGGGGGTGCGGGGCGGTGGGGCTACCGGTAGTAGCCGAGGGTGTCGATCAGGACGTCGACTGCGCCAGCCGAGCCGTTGTAGATGCTGACCGTCCGGGCCCCGGAGATGCCGACCGTCGACGCGTTGGCGCGGGTGTAGCCGGCGGCGGGCCAGTTGAGCGCCGACGCTCCCGGCAGCACGCCGCCGCCCGGGAACACCCGCAGGTGCCCCTCGGCACGCGGGCCGACCGCCGTCAGGTTATAGGCGACCGCCGTGGCCCCCGCGGGCACCGCGTCCACGCCCGCAACGGACCCGTCCGCGGCTCGGGCATCGGCCACTCCGACGGTGCGCACCACCTGGTCCACCCCCGTGGGCAGCGGCCCAGGCTGCGGCTGCGCGGCTCGCGAGTCGTAGGCCCGTACCGGGTCGATCGGGTGGAACAGCGTGCCGGTGGCGCCGAAGTAGCCCACCACGTCGACCAGCACCTGCACCGGGGCGGAGCCGGCGTTGAAGACCCGGATGCGGCGCTGGTCGTCCAACCGCACCACAGCGCCGTTGGCGACCACGTCCCCTGCGAGGGTCCAGTTGAGTGTGGAGGCGCCCGACGCTCCGACGTCGCCCGGGAAAACCCGCAGGTGTCCGCCCGCAGCCGCTCGCACCGCGGTGACGTTGTAGGCCACTGCCGTGGCCCCGGCGGGAACCGCCGACGCCAGCTCCACCGTGCGCGTCTCCCCGGCCGCCAGCGCCCCGGACCCGACCGGCCCGGAGTCGAACGCCCGCACCGGCGCCACCGCCGTGAAGCGCCCGCCGACGACCGCGCGCCCGGCCTCGGAGTCAGCCGCCAGGTAGTAGCCCAACACGTCCACCACCGCGTGCTCGGCGGAGCTGGACCCGTTCAGGATCCCGATGGTGCGCGCGCCGTCGATGCGCACCACGGAGGCGTTGGCGATCGTCTGGTCGGCACGGAAGTTGATCGCCGAGCTCGTGGTGGCGACGCGGTCCCCGGCCAGCACCCGCAGGTGCCCCGCCGCGTCGCCCGCGGGCACCGTCAGGTTGTAGGCGATGGCGACCGTACCCGCCGGCACGACGTCCCGCGGCCCGGTGCCCACCGCGTCCGCCACCGACACCCGCCGCAGCTCCTGCGGCGCCAGCGCGCCGCCGCCACCGCCGGGCAGCCGCGAGTCGAACACCCGCGCCGGGTCGATGGGCACGAACACCGACGCCGGTGCTGCCGCGGTGCCCGGAACCCGGTCGGGCACCGGCACCGGCGTCGCCCCGTTGAAGTCGTTGTCGCGCAGCAGCTGCGCCACGGTGCACGTCGGGTTGGCCGGAGCGCACACCTCGTCGCCGGACACCCCCAGCGGCATGTCGGGCCCCCCGTTGCGCACCACGTTGCCGGTGATCACCAGGCCGTCGTCGGTGCGCGCCGAGTCCGGCCCCACCACGCCGGGATCGTTGTTGCGCCGCGGCGTCGAGATCTCCAGGTGCTGCCAGGCGGACTGCACTCCGGCCGGGTTGACGATGGTGTTGTTGCGGATCGTCACCTGCGCGTCAGGGATGTTGGCGGCCGTGCTGCCGCCCAC
>CAYYRC010000048.1:0-4815 GCA_964474045.1 uncultured Actinomycetes bacterium | reverse complement strand
GCGGCCGGAGCGGCGGTATCCGCCGTCCGGCGCAACACCAACTCCTCCGTGCCCGTGCTCGCCAAGCTCTCGCCGGACGTCACCGACCTGGTGGCGATCGCCACGGCGGTGGTGGCCGCGGGCGCGGATGGGCTGGCGATGATCAACACCACGCTGGGGATGGTGATCGACACCGACACCATGCGCCCGGCGCTGGCGGGTGTGACCGGGGGCCTGTCGGGACCGGCGATCAGGCCGATCGCGGTGCGTGCGGTCTGGCAGGTGCACGCCGCCCTGCCGGCGGTGCCGATCCTGGGGATGGGCGGCATCCGCAGCGGGACGGATGCGCTGCAGTTCGTGCTGGCCGGCGCATCGGCGGTGAGCGTCGGCACGGCGGTGTTCAACGACCCCTCGGCCCCGCTGCGCGTGCAGCACGAGCTCGGGGTGTTGCTGGCCGAGCGCGGTTTCGGCAGCCTTCGCGACGCGGTGGGCTATGCCCATCGCGGCCAGCCGCACCGCCTGGCGCTCGCCCCGGAGCCCTCCTGAGGACCTGACCGCCGATCCACACCCGCCCCCGATCGAGAGGACGCCCATGTCCACGCCCACCTCTGGCCGTATCGCCTTCGGCCCCGCGGGCCGCGCCCCCATCGCGGTGGCCCTGGACGCCCCGGATCTGGCGACGGCGGGTCAGTGGGCCGCCGCCGTGTCGCCCTCGGTCGCGGCGCTCAAGGTCGGCCTCGAGAGCTACCTGCGCGACGGCGCCGGCGGGGTGGGGGCCGTGCTGGCCGCCGCTGAGGACGCCGCCACCGAGCCCCCGGCGCTCTTCCTGGACCTGAAGCTGCACGACATCCCCAACACCGTAGCCGGCGCGGCGAGATCGGTCGCGCCGCTGGCGCCGGCGATCCTGACCGTGCACGCACTCGGCGGACCTCAGATGATCGCCGCGGCGGCGCAGCAGCTTCCGCAGACGCGGATCGCCGCCGTGACGATCCTGACGTCGATGGACGAGGCCGCGCTGGCCGCGACCGGCATCGCCGGCACTCCGATCCAGGCGGTGCTGCGGCTGGCGAGGATGGCCGTGGAGGCAGGAGCGCGGGCGCTGGTGTGCTCACCGCTGGAGGTCGCCGAGGTGCGCGCAGCGGTCGGCGCCGACGTACTGCTCATCACACCCGGCGTGCGTCCGGCGACTGCCGGGCTGGGCGACCAGCGGCGCGTCGCCACGCCAGCGGCGGCCCTCGCCTCGGGTGCCGACCTCCTCGTCATCGGCCGCCCCATCACAGGGGCGGCCGACCCCGGGGTGGCGGCGGCGCAGATCGCCGCCGAAATTCATTGAATCGGAAACTAGGCCAAACCGACTCCGGACTCTTACTTGAGGCGTCAATAAACCGACTGAGGCCGATTCTTCACGCTCCGTAATATTCCCTGGAATTGCGCTCTAGCGTTTTGGTATTCTGAGGCCTTCGCTTACTGTCAGTGCGTGAGCGCAACGGGATTCAAGGCAGGTGGCGGCGGCAACGGGGTCGGGGGGTCGTCGAAGGCGGTGGGCGGTCCGCCGAAGTTGACTGCCGAGCAACGATCCGCGGCGGCCGCCGCCGCGGTGCAGGCCCGACGTCGACGAGCTGAGGTCAAGGGGGGTTTCGAGGCCGGCCGGCTGGGGATCGGCGAAGTGCTGGACCTGGTCGCCGACGGCGACGAGGCTGTTGGCAAGATGCGGGTGCTGGACCTGCTGCAGTCGGTCCCGCGCGTGGGTCCCATCCGTGCGCAGGCCATGATGCAATCCTTGGGCATCGCCCCCTCCCGCAGGCTGCGGGGCCTGGGCGAGCACCAGCGGGAGCGGCTCGTGGAGTACTTCGAAGGGATGTGATCCACCCTGGGCGCACTGGTGGTGGTCAGCGGTCCCAGCGGGGTGGGAAAGGGCACGGTGGTGGCCGAGGCCCGGCGTCTTCGGCCCGACCTGCTGCTGAGCGTCTCCATGACCACGCGCGAGCCCCGGCCGGGCGAACAGGACGGCGTGCAGTATCACTTCGTGACACGGCGCGAGTTCAGGGAGCGCATCGAGGGCGGCCAGATGCTGGAGTATGCGGAGTTCGCGGGTCAGCTCTACGGCACTCCGCGGGCCGAGGTGCTGCGGGCGCTGGCGGAAGGGCGGACGGTCCTGCTGGAGATCGAGCTCGAGGGTGCCCGACAGGTCAAGTCGGCGATGCCCGAGGCGCTGACCGTGTTTCTGGAGCCGCCCTCGATGTTCGAGTTGGCAGCTCGCCTGCGATCGCGCGCCACCGAGGATGCAGCCGAGGTCGACCAGCGGCTGCGGGTCGCCGAGCGCGAGATGGCGGCGCGCGGCGAGTTCGACGCCCGGCTGGTGAACACCGATGTCGGCGAGACGGCCAGGGCGTTGCTAGAGTTGTGCCACTCCTGGTCGGACTGAGCGCGTTCCCCGCGCCTGTGCACGCCGCCGACCACCTCGTTCGGAAGGACAGCATGTCTGGCATCGTCGTTTCCCCGCAGGGCATCACCGACCCTCCCATCGACGACCTGTTGGCCAAGACCGGCTCCAAGTACGCCCTTGTGATCGTGGCGGCCAAGCGCGCCCGCGAGATCAACGACTACTACTCCGACCTGGATGCCGGGGCGCTCAAGCACGTGGGCCCGCTGGTGGACACGCAGAACCAGGAGAAGTCGCTGTCGATCGCCCTGCGCGAGGTCGTCAACGACATGATCGACGTCAACGAGCCCAGCGACGAGCCAGAGGTCGTCGGCCTCGAGGTCGAGGACGCGTTCGGCACCCCCGTCGGCGCAGACGATCCCTTCGACGGAGCCTGATCCATGTCCCGGGTGGTGCTCGGGATCTCAGGGGGAATTGCCGCGTACAAGGCTTGCGAGTTGCTGCGCCGACTGTCCGAGGCCGGTCACGACGTCACCGTCGTCCCCACCGACGCGGCGCTGAACTTCGTCGGCGCCACCACCTGGGCGGCGCTGAGCGGCAACCCGGTGGCCACGGGGGTGTTCTCCGACGTCCACGAGGTCAAGCACGTGCGCCTGGGTCAGACTGCGGACCTGGTGCTGGTGGCACCCGCGACGGCCGACGTCCTGGCTCGGGCAGCGCACGGCATTGCCGACGACCTGCTGGGCAACGTGCTGCTCACCGCCTCGTGCCCGGTGGTGTTCGCCCCGGCCATGCACACCGAGATGTGGGAGCACCCGGCCACGCAGGCCAACGTCGAGGTGCTGCGCCAGCGCGGCACGATGGTGATCGATCCGGCCTCGGGGCGGCTCACCGGCGCCGACAGCGGTGCCGGCAGGCTGCCGGAGGCCGCCGAGCTGGCCGCGACGGCCGAGGCGGTGCTGGCCGGCGGCATCCCGGCGCGCGACCTGTCGGGACGGCGGGTCGTCGTCACGGCTGGGGGAACCCGCGAGCTGCTCGATCCCGTCCGCTTCCTGGGCAACCGCTCGTCGGGCAAGCAGGGATATGCGCTGGCGGCGGCCGCGCGGGACCGGGGTGCCGAAGTTGTCCTCGTCGCGGCCAACTCCTCGCTGCCGGATCCGGCGGGAGTCGAGGTCGTCCACGTCGTGAGCGCGGCCGACCTGCAGCGCGAGGTGGGGTCGCGGGCCGGTGCGGCGGACGCGATCGTGATGGCGGCGGCGGTGGCCGACTTCCGGCCCGCGACCTATGCGGCGGCGAAACTCAAGAAAGCCGATGGCCAGGAAGGGCTGACGCTGCACCTCACCCGCAACGACGACATCCTGGCCGGGCTCGTGGCCGCGCGCGCCGCCGGTGCGCAGGGGGTGCGTGAGCCGCTGCTCGTCGGTTTCGCGGCCGAGACCGGGGACGCCGAGGCGAGCGCGCTCGAACACGCCCGCAGGAAGTTCCGGGCCAAGGGTTGCGACGTGCTGGTGGCGAACGAGGTGGGCGACGGGTTGGCGTTCGAGGTCGAGCGCAACGCTGCGGTGATCATCACAGCGGACGCGGAGTTCGACGTGCCGCTCACCAGCAAGCGGCGACTCGCCGACGCGGTGTGGGACGTTGCGGGGACGACGGCGGGCTGGGCGTAGAATGGCCGCCGAGCCGCAGTCGGCTCACCCCCCAAACGTCTAGTTCGATCTGAGGAAATCCATGGCAGGCCGCCTCTTCACCTCCGAGTCCGTCACCGAGGGCCACCCGGACAAGATCGCTGACCAGATCAGCGACACCGTCCTGGACGCGATGCTCAAGGACGACCCCAAGTCCCGCGTCGCCTGCGAGACCCTGCTCACCACCGGGCTCGTGGTGGTCGCCGGCGAGGTCACGACCGACACCTACGTGGACATCCCGGACCTCGTTCGCAGCAAGATTCTGGAGATCGGCTACGACTCCTCGGAGAAGGGTTTCGACGGCGCCAGCTGTGGCGTGCAGGTCGCCATCGGCAAGCAGTCGCCGGACATCGCCCAGGGCGTCGACGACGCCTTCGAGGAGCGGGTTGACCACTCCGCCGACGAGTTCGACCGCCAGGGCGCCGGCGACCAGGGCCTGATGTTCGGCTACGCCAGCGACGACACCTCCGAGCTCATGCCGCTGCCGATCCACCTGGCCCACAGGCTTGCCGAGCGTCTCACCGAGGTGCGCAAGAACGGCACCGTCGGCTACCTGCGCCCCGACGGCAAGACCCAGGTCACCATCGAGTACGACGAGGACGACCGTCCCGTGCGGCTGGACACCATCGTGATCAGCTCCCAGCACAAGGACGACATCGACCTCGACAACCACCTGCGCCCCGACCTGGAGGCGCACGTGATCGCGCCGGTGCTGGCGGACCTGGGCCTGGAGCTCGAGACCGACGGCTACCGGTTCCTGTGCAACCC
>CAYYRC010000047.1:0-5296 GCA_964474045.1 uncultured Actinomycetes bacterium | reverse complement strand
GCGGAGGCGGAGGGATTTGAACCCTCGATGGGGCTTTAAACCCCAAACCCGCTTAGCAGGCGGGCGCCATAGACCGGACTAGGCGACGCCTCCCGACCGCCGCAAATGGTACCCGATGGGAGCGCGCCCCCCTTCCGCACGGCATGGACATGGGACCAGCGGCCTGCATCCAAGGCCGCTTTCCGGCACCCCGGTGCAGGTTTGTGCCCGAAAAGTGACCGGAGGCGGCCGTTTTCGGGCACAAAGCTGGACCGCGCTGACACAGCAGGTCAGCACGCAGCGGGTGCGATCCCGCATCTTCGCCGGTCGCGGTCGCCTGCGGGCAGCGGTGGCATCAGTGATATCGGTGGCGTCGCGGCGTTGGGATGCCTGATGATTGCGGCTGATCCTCGATAACGGAGAGTCAGGCAGGTGCGCGAATCATCCTCGGCCAGGCACCCGCGCATGGACCTTTCGGCCGATCCCTCCCCCGAACGGTCTAGCGCGCCTCAGTCGGCAGCCCCCCGCGTGCCGACCCCTGACGCACCGACCACGACCGGAGTGATGATGCGCCGAATGCTCCCAAGCCTCCTCGCCACGATCGCCGGGGTGCTGGCAATCCTCGGCACGTCGCTGCCAGCCGCGCAGGCGCTGGCCGCCGCACCGGCGGTCGACCTGCCGGTGCCACAGGCTGTGGCCCGGGACATCCCCGTCCCGGCGGGTACCAAGGTCGCCATCCACACCGGTCGGGCGAACTCCGTGGTCTTCGGCAACCTGACCGCGACCGGTGCCCGCGGGGCCGGCCACCTGACGGCGGGCAGCTGCGCGGCGGCCCAGCCCGGGGTGAGCAACGTCAACTACACCACCGGGGAGAGCCGGCCCAACTTCCTGGTGGTCAAGACCGACGGCAGCGGCGACTTCTGCGTCTGGACTTCCAGCGCCGCGCACGTCATCTTCGACCTGGCCGGCACGTCCAGCTCCGTGGCCGCCGGCGCCCCCACCCGCCTGCTGGACACCCGGGCAGGCGCTCCGGTGCCCGCCGGCGGCGTCGTGCGCGTCCCCACCGGGGTGTCATCGCATGCGTCCGTGATGGGGACCCTCACAGTCGTCGCGCCCGCGGGGTCGGGTCACACCGTCGCCTATCCCTGCGACCAGCCCCGTCCGACCGCCTCGGTCAACAACTTCGTCGCCGGCCAGACCACTGCCAACTTCGCGCTTGTCGGCACCGACACCGGCGGCGCCATCTGCCTCTACACGACCACCGCGACCCACTTGCTGTGGGACCAAGCCGCCGCGACGACGGCGATCCCGGCGGCCCCCGCCCGCCGCCTCGTGGACACCCGCAACGCCGGCGGCTCGCCGGTGGGCACCGGTGGTGTGCTGCGCGTGCACACCGGCGCCGCCGGCGGGGCCACCGTGTCGGGCAACCTGACAGTCACCCAGCCAGCAGGACCTGGTCACACCACCGCGTGGCCCTGCGACCAGGCCCGACCCACGGCGTCGGTCAACAACTTCGTCGCCGGCAAGACCACGGCCAACTTCACGGCCGTGCGCACCGATGCCGCCGGGGACTTCTGCGTCTACTCCTCGATGGCCTCGCATGTGCTGTTCGACCTCGCCGCCACCCAGGCGATCGCCGGGGTCACCCCGGTGCGGCAGTTCGACTCCCGGACGGCTGCCGTGCCCAGGCACCCGAAGACGGGCCAGGAGTTCTACCCGACGGTGACCCGCTGGGCACCCACGGTGCTGGCGGTGCTCGACGGCAAGGGCATCACGGACGACTACCTGCCCGGAATCCTGGCGCAAATCCAGCAGGAGTCCTCCGGCGTCCCGGACGCGGTCAACGGCTGGGACAGCAACTGGAGCGCCGGCATCGCATCATGGGGGTTGCTGCAGATCATCGCCCCCACCTACCAGGCCAACGCGAAACCCGGCTTCGTCGGCACGGTCGAGACCCGCTACGTCAACGGCGTCGCGCAGAAGTTCGTCAGCTACATGATCGTGCCCGAATACAACATCTGGGCCGCGCTGACCTACGTCCAGAAGCGCTACGGCAACGCGCGGTTCGACAAATGGAACTCCGGGTCCAACCTGGCCTACGGCCCCACGATGAGCTGAGCCGCGATGCCCTTCGACGTCGTCGTGGTGGGGGCGGCCGGCGTGGACACGCTGGTGTACGTCCCCGACCCGGTACCCGACTTGACGCGCGACTCCACCATGGCCGGAGTGGTCGACCGCGTCGGCCAGGCGGGGGCCTTCACCTCCCGCGGGTTCGCGCGGCTGGGGTGGCGCACCGGCTTCGTGGGTCTCTTCGGCGACGACTGGGCCGCGGCGGCCGTTCGTTCCGCGTTCGCCCGCGACGGTGTGCGCATAGCCGCGGAGTCGCTCGATCCCAGCGGCACGGCCCGCAGCGTCAACCTCATGACCCCGGATGGTCGACGCCGGGCGTTCTACGACGGGCGAGGGCATATGTCCGCCCCCGTTCCGGATGCCGCCGCGGCCTTCCTGGGCAGCCGCCTGGCCCTCTTCCACCTCTCCGACTGGTGCCGGCACCTGCTGACCGCGGCCCGCGCGAGCGGGGCGGCGGTGGCGACGGACCTGCAGGACGTGACCGATGTCGGCGATGAGTACCGGGCCGACTTCGTGGCGGCGTCGGACATCGTCTTCCTGTCGGCGGCCAACCTCCGCGACCCGCTCGAGGCGGCACATGAGGTCCTGGGGGTGGGGCCTTCAGTGGTCGTGGTGGGTATGGGCTCGCAGGGCGCGATGGCAGTGACGCCCACTGAGGTCGTCCAGGCGGCACCGCCCCAGCTGGACCTGCCGATCATCGACACCAACGGCGCCGGCGACGGGCTCGCCGTAGGTTTCCTGCACCGCTGGGTGCTCACCGGCGGGGACGTTTCGGACGCGTCGGACCCCTCGGAACCCTCGCACGCCGACGAAGCGCTGCAGCTGGGCGCCGCGCTCACATCTGGTCAGTGCGCAGCGCGAATCACGTGTGCGCGCACGGGGAGCGACGACCTGGCCACGCGAGACCAGCTACTTGAACTCGAGCGAGCAGCCGCGGCCGGCACCACAGCCCCGCAGGAGTAGCCACAAGCGCGGATTGCGCCTACCGTCAGAGCCTCCAAAGCACAACGCCCGCGGCAGCCGCTGGCGCAGACGAAAGGTCCCACATGCCCGACGAGAACCCACTGCTCAGCACCCTTGCCGACATGACCGCCGCCTCGGTCGCGCGCGCCAACCTCAACGACGAGGTACTGCTGCTCGTGCGCCTGGCCGCGCTGGTGGCCTCCGACGCCCCCGAGGCCTCGTACCTGGTCAACCTCAGCGCCGCGCTGGACACCGAGCTGGACCTGGAAGACGCGCAGAGCGTCCTGATCGCGGTTGCTCCGATCGTCGGCACGGCCAAGGTCATCAAGGCCGCCGGCCGGCTGGCCGACGCCCTCGACCTGGGCATTGCGATCATCGAGGAGGAGGCCTTCGAGGAGGCCGTCGCAGCTGAGGCTGAGGCCGAGGCGGAGCTCTAGCCCGCTCCGCAGCCCTGAACGGCGGGCGTCCGGCATCGGTGTCGGCGCCCGCCGTTGGCTTAGGCGAGCAGCAGCGGTGAGACTACGCAAGCGCCGGTCAGCAGCATGTTCAGCAGACCTGGTCTTGGGTGTGCCCGCGCTTTCGACCGCTCCCACCACAGCACCATGGGCGAGCTTCGTCGGTGATGGCGGGGGAGCCCCCGAGCACGCGCCAAACCTACGTTCGCGACACCCAACCCCTACGTTTGACTGCGGCACCGTGACACCCGAGCCGCGGATCGCAGCCCACGCCAGCGCACCGCCGAGGGCTGCGAAGCGCCCGAGCCACACGCCCGAGAGGACCCACCATGACTGAAGCCGCGCCTGCAACCGGACCCGCCCCCGAAGCGCTGCCCGTCACAGCTGCGGGACCACGGCGCGGCCTCGTGCTCTCCGGCGGGGGCGCCAAGGGTTCCTTCACGGCCGGCGCGGTCGACTACCTGTTCACTCGCGCCCACTATTTCCCAGAGGTCCTGACCGGCACCTCGATCGGCTCGATCTGTTCCGGCATCATCGCCCAGGCCCGCACGCCAGCGGAATTCACCCGCGTCACCGCCACCCTGCGCGACACCATCCTCGCGATGGGCACTCCGGGGGCTGCCGTGGTGCCGCAGGCGTGGCTGCAGGAGCTCGGCGCCACCCGTTCGGGCAAAGACATTGCCGCCTACCTCGAGGCCCAACAGACCCCTCCTCCGCCGCCGGACCCAGACCTGGACGTGGACGTGCTGGCGCCGCCCGCCGCAGATGCCGGCCCCGGGCCGCACAACCTCATGTCCCTTTTGGGCTCAATGGCGCTGCGACCACACATCTTGCGCGAGATGCGCGCCCACGACAGTTCGATCATGCTCTTCGACCCGTTCGCCGCTGCACTGCGCGGCGAGGCGGCCGACTCTCCGATCGCTGCGCTGGACGTGGCCGCGGTCGCCCGACCCGGCCTGGACGTCCGCTTGACCGTTACCGCGCTGAACGACTCGTGCATCCGCTACGTCGACCAGAACGGCGCCATCGTCGAACGCGACGCCCGCACCCCGGCGCCTGGCGCGCCAGCGCCCGGAGTGATCGAGGGCATGCTCGCCTCGTCCAGCGTGCCAACAGTCTTCCCCCCGCGGCGCATGGGCGACGATGTCTACGTCGACGGCGGTATCGTGCAGAACATCCCGCTCGCGCCGGCCCTCGAGCTGGGCGCGGACGAGGTCGTCGTGGTGCTATCCGAACAGCGGCTGTGTCCGCCGCCGACCCAGGACTACGCCACCGCGGACGCCCTGAGCGTCCTGTACCGGGCGGAGTCCTACGTGGCCTTCTTCGACCAGCAGCGGCGCGACCTCGAGTACGCCGACGGTGCGGGTGTGCCGGTGCGCCTGATCGAACCCATCGTCGACGTCGTCGGCGCGTTCGACATCTCCGCCGACCGCATGCGCATCAACATGGACTACGGCTGGCTGCGGGCCTGCGCGCAGTTCGGCGACCTGTCGGCATCGAATCTCGCGGCCGTGAACGACGCCGCCGACCGCATCACGGCGGCCCGGGCGCGGCTGCTGCACTTCGCGGCCGGCGACGGTTCCAGCCATCCGGCTTTCGCCGAGTCGGTCGCTTCCGCCCGACGACAGATCGAGGAGGGCCTCGCCACCTTCGCTGACGCAGGCCTGGCCGTCCCTGCCGAAGCAGGGGAATGGGCGCGCCTCGCGGTCCCTTCCGCCTAGCTGCGCCCTGACCACATCCCGCTGGAACTCGTCAGAGCCCCGGAGCGG
>CAYYRC010000046.1:0-5773 GCA_964474045.1 uncultured Actinomycetes bacterium | reverse complement strand
AATCACAATTACCGAGATAGGAGGTTCCGCCAGCGCCATCGTTGGTTGACCTGGCCGATACCGGCTGTCTTACTTACCGCGGGAGTCTATTTACTATTTCTGGTTTATTCCCCAAGACTAGCCACTACCCCACTGGCTCCCTTGGTCGGTGGTAGCTCCCCAAAAACCGCTGGCGCTGGAGCCACCACACCGGATAACGCAGATTATATTATCATCCCTAAGATAAACCTGAAGGTAGCGATTGTCACTGGCACCAACGAGGCGGCCCTACTGAAGGGAGCCTGGCACCGTTTTCCAGAGCGGGGTGATCCAATCAAAGGTGGTAATTTCATCCTTTCCGCCCACCGGTTCCTACTGGGGTGGACACCCCAGCAAACCCGGGCCAAGTCACCTTTCTATAGTATCGATCAGCTGAACGTCGGTGACCCCATCACTATTGTCTACCAAGGTAAAACGTACAGCTACCACATTACAAAAACCTACAGTGTTAAGCCAAACCAAGTCTCTATCGAAGACCCCTCCGCTACCGCCAAGCTTACCCTCTATAGCTGTACCCTCAAAGGCTCAGCTGATGGTCGGAGTGTGATTGAGGCCCAGTTGTAAAAAGTCAGCCCATTGCTAGCCTCGAATGGCTAAATAGGGTTGGCTGATTTCACACACCGGGCTGATACTGCGACTAGATGTCCCGACCCCAAAGACTCAGGCATTTATATCGGGTACGTCGAAAGAATCAGTTGGAGTCTCTTTTTTATCCGGCGTATCTTCTTTAGGCTTCGGCATAGGTTCTTGGGTATCTTTCTCCTCATACTTCGTCGCATATTGCTCACGAGAATTGGCAATAACAGCTTCGGCAACCTTCGAACTCCCTTTGTCCTCAAGTAGTATTGTTTCGCCTGACATAGGTTCCTGGGATTGTAAAGCGGCAATCTTGATATAGAAGTTGTAGGTCGGCAGGTTGCCAATTTCGCCTGGCTCAATATGCGGGCTGAACTGATGCAATAATAAACCCAAGTAGTATTGCGAAAAGACAAACCAACAGAGCTAGCAAAATAGTGTATGTAAAGTACACCTGCGCTATGTCGGATCGCTTGGCTCCTATTGCTCTAAATACTGAGGTTTCCCGGCGACTATCTGCAATAATACGCCCGACAGTTCCGATCATAATAAATGTTGCGATTCCTGCAAATACAAGAACGGCAACTCCAAAGATTCTGCTAAATATCTTCTTAACTCCATCGAGGGCTAAACTACTACTACCGAATGGGCTAATAACAAAATATTTACCAGTTTTCTCGCATGAATCTGATGGTGGAATCGCCCCTGAAGATACAGTTACCAACGTGTAATCTGGGGAACAATTTTCCTTTTCTAGTACTTTACGGGCCGAGTTGGCATCTGGAAGCTCCATGAAGTAGGTAACTGGTCCATTGTATGCAGATATATTGTCTTTAAGGACTGCAGCAATGTCGGGGCTTTTGTCGGCAACTTCTAGAGGAGTAAACCAACTTAAGCCATTCGTACTAATAGTAGATGACAGAATGCCGCTTAGTAGTTGTGACACACCGGTCGTCGATGCGTTTGGTTGATCCGCAGCAATCCCTATGATCCTAAATGATAGTGTCTTTGACTCTGCTGCAGGTTCACCAAATTGCTGACGAAATTTCAGCTCTTTGCCTGCTTGGTCTTTGGCATAACTGGTTCTAACATCTCTGCTCGTAACTACGTCACCACATGCAGTTTCAGGAAGCGAGCGAATAAACTCAGGCTTAACATAATCTTTAGACTTGCTGTCTTTAGCGATAGTTTTTTGCTGATTAATTGCGTCTGCTAATTGTTGCTGGCTGGTTGAATTTCTATAGCAGACGGAAAAACTTAAGGATTTAGCTCCTTCGCGAACTTCCTTGATTCGATCAAGGTGCTGCTGATTAGTTGCGTTTGTAGGCAAAGGCTTGAGATGCAATAACTGTTCAACTGCCAGATACGGAGCCACTACGGGATAGCTCCCGTCAGTGCCAATATCTAATGATGTACCGGGTAGCATAAATGGTTTTAGTAAGTCACCACTCATCAGGCCCCATTGTGTCGAAAAACTCGCTGTACCAGTCTGTCCAAACTGGTTATTCTGATTTATCGATTTTTCAAATGTTTCTTTGCCGTCATTCAGTACTTGAAGATATGTATCGCTCTGCGCAGTAAGGGGAGATGGTGGGCTACTGTAGTAGGCTTTTGCGCCGTATTTCTGTCCAATCTTCTTTAGATCTGTTAGCCCACGCGGAGGATGCTTGGCTATGTACTCTGCGATTGCTTGCTTACCTGCGGTGGTATTTGGGTCAACACTTTTCACTTTTCCATCTGGGCCCGGATACTCGCTAAAAACTGCTGTTTCAGCAGTACTATCGTAATCGATCCCAAGCTTACTAGCAGCTGCTTTCTTTTGTGTGATTAAATCTTTTTGTATTTCAATTGCCCTATCTGCTACTTTGGAGTCGTTAAAATAGTCAAAAGTTGAAAGCGCCTGGGCGCTCAAAATATACCGATTTCCAAACCCCTCCTTACTGAAAGACTCAATACTGGCGAAAGCACCTCTCGCGACAAAAGCGCCTGCAGCAAGACCACTAAGAAGTAGCCCCGAAATAGCAATAGTGACGAATAATCGAACCTTCCTGGTACGCAACTTTGTATAAGCTAGCAGTGTGGAATCCTTAAGATGCATCATTAGACTATCACTCCATCAAGAACGCGTATTATTCTATCGGCGCGGCGCGCTACTTTGGCATCATGTGTCACAACTATTACAGTAGTACCAAAGCTTTCTCTAACTTGTTCAAACAAATCAATAATAGCTGAACCATTAGCACTATCGAGGTTGCCGGTAGGTTCATCCGCTAGTAGTATTTTAGGCTGGTTTTGCAACGCTCGAGCTATGGCGGATCGCTGCATTTGACCACCTGAGAGTTCTTTTGGTAAATGGTCTATCCTATCGAGTAAATCTACTTTTTCGGCAAGCATGGCCGAGCGTTCCATGCGTTCTTTTCGCTTAGAACGAGCAAACATAGCAGGGACTTCAATATTTGTTTGAAGTTTTAAGAACGGCTGCAAATAAAAGAACTGGAACACAAATCCAACGGTCTTGTTCCTGAATTCGGAAAGTTTACCATCGCTCAATTGACTAATATTGTGACCGTCAACGACGACATCACCCGATGTAGGTTTATCGAGACCGCCCATGAGTTGCAAGAGTGTACTCTTACCACTACCGCTTGTTCCAGTAATAGCTACAAATTCTCCTTGTTTAATTGTAAGGGATATCTTTTTTAACGCCTCAACCTTTTGATTACCCACCTTATAGCTTTTTGTAATATCTTTGAGGTCGATTACAGTTGGGCCAAGCTTAATAGGCAATGCTTTTTTGGCTTTCGGAGTGTATGACAAAACTGCTTTGGAAGCTCTATGTTTATCACCACCGAATAACTCGACCAATTTTTCAACTTCTAAAACTATGTTTTCTTTTGTTTCTTCGGGCATATTGCTTAAGATTATAGCCGAATATTACTAGAGGCGTAAGCATAATATATTAGATGTTTTCTGTAATTTATGGGCTGGAACGTGTTGTTTGAAATTAATACAACAATGCTTATACTAAAATCAACATGAAAAAAGTAGAAACAATTAGCATAAACAAACAACAATCATACGTTCTTACCTTACAATCAATAATCCTACTGTTTATCGGTGGAGCAATCTTCAGTGCTGCTACTGGCTCAAACGACTTAGGTAAAGTGGGACTGTGGGGTATTGTCGCCTATGTTGCTGCAATTATCATACACGAGCTACTTCACGGGGTTGGTTTCATGATCGCTGGTGCTCGACCGAAGTTCGGTGTCGGCATTGCTGGTTTCCTACCTATAGCATACGCAACCTCAAACAATAAGGTCCGAGTCCCTAATATGCTTCTCGTCGGCTATCTACCCCTATTCGTGCTATCTCTCATCTGCGTAGCTGTTGCCAGAGTTTTCCCTGAATATCAAACGTACGCCTTAATAGGTTTTATTGGGAACTTTTCAGGTGCAGTTGGGGATATATGGATTACATCAAAACTATGGAAGTACTTACCTTACAAAGATGCACTGGTGTACGACAGTAAAAGCGGCTGCGACGTATACTCCAACAACCCAGGTGCTGCAACAAAGGGGATGAAGGCTGCTAAGAAAGCTAAGGACAGTGGGGCTTTTGGCAAGAACTGGGCGGTTAGCTCTCTAGTGATTATGATAGTGCAGCTCTTTAGCCCATCATTGCTACCACTCCTGGGCTTTAATCGTAGCCTTACGCTTGGGTTCGGTGAGTTTTACTTCTTCAAGACAGAAATAGCCGCGAATGGCGACCCGCAGGCAGTTACATTTAACCTGCTTGCTCCACTGCTTATAGGTCTCGTGCTGGCACTAGTAATTAAGGCTACTGTTAGTAAGAGGACTAGGGCATAGAAAGTTAGGGGGGAGTAGTACAGTGTCAATCATGAAGCACCCTACTAATCGTAAACGGTTCAAACAACATGATTACGGATACGGATGGAGCCCAGTGACATGGCAAGGTTGGGTCACATTACTGGCTTATATTGTGCTCGTTTAGCTGGTGTTGAAGAATTATTACCTAATGAGAACGCTCCGCTCACTATCTGGGCAGCCATTCGTTTTCTTGACTATATGACAATATGGAAGACGTTCTTATACCGTATTTGTATTGCCACTGGTGGCGAACCTAAATGGCGTTGGGGTAAAAAGTAAGCCTAAATCTTTGTAAGATATTCAAGCTCACTCCGCAAGGCTGTAAATAGTGCTTCACCCTCAGAAGAAATACCGTACACCTTGCGTTCTGCACCAGTCCGCTCGGCTGTTTCAGTTGTGAATTTAATACTACCCTGCTTTTGCATACGGTTTAGCACGCGGTATAGCGCCCGTTCGCTTATGCTCCAACCAGTTATAGATGCGATATACTTTT
This sequence comes from uncultured Actinomycetes bacterium, assembly GCA_964474045.1. Classification (GTDB taxonomy): domain Bacteria; phylum Actinomycetota; class Actinomycetes; order S36-B12; family UBA10799; genus JACJWR01. The sequence goes on along the minus strand of CAYYRC010000046.1, from coordinate 778 downwards.
CCAGCTCTTTAGACCACATTGTATGTTCTTGTAACGCACTTAATATAACGTATGATAGCGCACTTTTCTTGTGCATCTCAGTCCATGAATAGACTTGCTCATCTACAAGTTCTTGATTAACTACTGGCATTGCTAACCTCTTGGCAACTCTTCAAAGCCGCGATTGGCGATTGAAGCGATCATATGAATGAGCAGACCAATGCCCCAGAAAGTAGTCATGCCAAACAATACGCCAAACCAACCTGGATCGATAGGAAAGTCACCTGTACCTTTGATAGCTGGATTTACAGCTATGAATAAGAAGAATGCATGCAAATGATAGCTAATGTTTACAGCTAGAAAGCCGATGAGATGGGCTACCAGTCGTCCAAAGCGAACTTTACTAAGTAGATTCTTTGCTGAAGCGTGATACCAAAGATAATATAACGCAACACAGACTAGAAGAAGCTGTGATACCAGATCAATATGATTACCCCGAACGGCAATGACTACTTGCAGTAACGTACATGAAATTAGCATTACAGCGGTGTGCTGCAGTAGTGAACTCTTTGCTTCTTGTGCTTGTTCGATTGGCTTATTCATTCTTCCAGCTCCTAGTAGTTAATTTGCATGAAGTGTACCATAGGTACTGTACCTTTGTCAATACTATGTCTGTCCTGGTTGAGACCTTGTCGCTTACGACAAGGTGACTTGTCATTTCACAGAAATGCCAAGTGCAGTTGATTCATCTTCGCCAACCTTATGCCATATCTTCTCGCCAGCATATTGTGATTCGACC
>CAYYRC010000045.1:0-6492 GCA_964474045.1 uncultured Actinomycetes bacterium | reverse complement strand
ACCCGGCGGCTCTGGCGGCGGTCTTCGCCGAGGCCGGCGACCGGATCGCGGCGATCATCACCGAGGCGGCTCCGGCCAACATGGGGGTCGTGCCCCCGCTGGACGGCTTCGACCGCCTGCTGGCGCGGACCGCCCACGCGCATGGCGCGCTGCTGATCTCCGACGAGGTCATGACGGGATTCCGAGTGTCGCGTGCGGGGTGGCAGGGTCTGACCAACCCGCAGGGCGACGAGGCGCCGGACCTCTTCACGTTCGGCAAGGTCATCGGCGGCGGGCTGCCGGTCGCGGCCTTCGGCGGCCGGGCCGACATCATGGCGGCCCTCGCCCCGGAGGGCCCCGTCTACCAGGCGGGGACGTTGTCGGGCAATCCAGTGGCCACGGTTTGCGGGCTGACGACGCTGCAGCACTGCACCGACGAGGTCTATACCCACGTCAACCACGCCGCGCACGCCGTCGCGGACATGGTGACGGAGGCCCTGGCCGACGCCGGTGTGCCGCATCGGCTGCAGCGGGCCGGCAACCTCTTCAGCGTGTTCTTCGCCGACGGCGACGTGCGAAACTACGCCGACGCCCAGCGGCAGGACACAGCTGCCTTCGCGCGGTTCTTCCACGCCATGCTGGACGGCGGCGTCTCGCTGCCGCCCTCGGCCTACGAGGCGTGGTTCGTGTCGGCGGCGCACGACGATGAGGCGTTGGAGAAGATCGCCGCGGTGCTTCCCGCCGCGGCCCGGGCTGCGGCGGAGGTTCCTGCATGAGTCGTACGGTCGTCCATCTGCTGCGACACGGTGAGGTGTTCAACCCCGAAGGGGTCCTGTACGGCCGGTTGCCGGATTACCACCTGTCGGCCCTGGGGCGCGAGATGGCGGATCGCGCTGCCGCTGCGCTCGCCAGTCGCGACGTGGCGCTGGTGTGGTCCTCGCCGATGGAGCGCGCGCAGGAGACTGCCGCACCGGTGGCCGAGGTGCTCGACCTGCCGGTGGACCTCGACGATCGGCTGCTGGAGGCCACCAACGTGTTCGAGGGCCAGCGGGTGTCGGTGGGCGACGGCGTGCTGCGGCAGCCTCGCACCTGGGTGCACCTGCGCAACCCGCTCAAGCCGAGCTGGGGCGAGGCCTACCGCGACGTGGCTGCCCGCATGACGTCGGTGATCGAGAACGCCCGCGTGGTGGCCGAGGGCCACGAGGCGGTGCTGGTCAGCCACCAGTTGCCGATCTGGATCTCCCGGCTCTCGCTGGAGGGCCGCCGGCTGGCCCACAACCCGGCCAAGCGCCAGTGCAACCTGGCGTCTCTGACCTCGCTCGTGTATGACGGCCACACGCTGGAGGCCGTGCTCTACACCGAGCCGTCGGCCGACCTCTTGGAGCGCAGCACCAAGGGCGTGGGGGCGTAGTTCGGCGATGCTGGGACGACGGTGGCGGCGGCCGGGCGTCGCGGTCGGACTGCTGCTGGGTGCGGTTGTCGCCCCGGCGGCGCTGCTGACGGCCTGTTCGGACGCGGGGGCGGCGCAGGCGGCGGGGGCCGCTGCGGGTGCGGCTTCCCCGGGCAGCGGCACGGGGTACGTCGCCGGCGACGGCTCCACCGTGATCCTGCCGGTTGCCGAGCGCAAGCCGGCGCCCGCGCTGTCCGGCACCACGCTGGACGGCGGTACCTGGTCCTCGGCGGATCAAATCGGCCACGTCGTCGTCGCCAACGTGTGGGCCTCCTGGTGCGCGCCCTGCCGCGCCGAGGCACCCACCCTGCAGCAGACCTACGTGGCGCGCTCCGACGAGGGTGTGCGCTTCGTGGGGCTGGACACCCGCGACACCGAGGCTGCGGCCAAAGCCTTCGTCAGCCGGTACGGCATCACCTACCCCAATCTGGTGGACCCCGCGGGGCAGTTGCAGCTGAACTTCCGTGACACGCTTCCGCCGCAGGCGATCCCCTCGACGATCTTCCTGGACAAACAGGGCCGCGTCGCCGCGCGCATTCTGGGCGAGGTTGATCACACCCGTCTGAACGGAGTGATCGACGAGTTGCAGGCCGAGCCGGGGCCGTCGTCGGGGAGCGGGACGTGATGGACTCCTCATCGCTGCTGGGCTCGGTCGTGACCGACGGCTCGCTGCTGCTGGCCATCGGGGTCGCCGCACTGGCCGGCTTGGTGTCCTTCCTGTCGCCGTGCGTCCTGCCGCTCGTGCCCGGCTACCTGTCCTATGTCACCGGTCTGACCGGCGCCGAGCTGGGCGTGACCGCCGGCGGGGCCCCTGTGGCACAGCAGGAGCCGGCGGCCCGGGCGGAGCTGTCGGCGGGATCGGTGGCCGTCGCCGCGCCGGCGTCAACCGCAGCCGCGACGCGCAGCACCCGCCAGCACTCCCAGGTCCTGCTCGGCACCCTTGGCTTTATCGCCGGCTTCTCGGCGGTCTTCGTGGCCTACGGCGCCCTCTTCGGTGCGCTGGGCGGCCTGCTGCTGGAGTACCAGGACGCCATCCAACGGGTCCTCGGGGTGTTGGTGATCGTGCTTGGGCTGAGCTTCGCCGGCTGGCTGCCGGGGCTGAACCGGGAGTGGCGCCTGCACGGCGTGCCCCGGATCGGCGTGTGGAGCGCCCCGGCGCTCGGGGTCCTCTTTGGGCTGGGGTGGACGCCGTGCATCGGCCCGACGCTCGCCGCGGTGCAGACGCTGGCGTTCTCCGAGGGCTCGGCTGCGCGCGGCGCGCTGCTGAGCCTGGCCTATTGCGCGGGGTTGGGCATCCCCTTCGTGCTGCTGGGACTGGCCTTCCGTCGCCTGGCCGGGGCGCTGGGCTGGGTGCGGTCGCACTACGCGTTGGTGATGCGCGTCGGCGGCATCCTGCTGATCGCGATCGGCACGCTGCTCGTCACGGGGCTCTGGGGCGAGCTGATGATCCAGATGCGCACCTGGGTGGGCGCTTTCGAGGTGCCACTGTGACCGACTCCATCGCCCCAGCCCGTCCCGACGCCGAGGCGCCATCGCCCGTCCAGCGCAAGGGACTCGGGGTCGTCGGCTGGCTGCGGTGGTTCTGGCGCCAGCTCACCTCTATGCGGGTCGCGCTGATCCTGTTGTTCCTCTTGGCGCTGGCGGCGGTGCCCGGCTCGATCTTCCCGCAGCGCGGCAGCAACGCCTCCGGTGTCGATCAGTACTTCACCGATCATCCGGGCATCGCACCGTGGCTGGACCGGCTGTCGCTGTTCGACGTCTACGCGGCGCCCTGGTTCGCGGCGGTGTACCTGCTGCTCTGCGTCTCGCTGGCGGGCTGCATCCTGCCGCGCATCGCCGCCTACTCCCGGGCCTTGCGCACGCCGCCGCCCCCGCCGCCGTCGCGCCTGGACCGGCTCAGCGGCTATGCCGCGAGTACCACCGCGGAGAACCCGCAGAAGGCGCTGAGCCTCGCCGCCCACGACCTGCGCCGTCGCCGGTGGCGGGTGCGCACCGGCGACGGCTGGGTGGCTGCCGAGAAGGGCTACCTGCGGGAGGCTGGCAACCTGGTGTTCCACGTCAGCCTGCTGGTGCTGCTGGCGGCCGTCGCTGCCGGCAGCCTGTTCGGGTGGCGGGGGTCAGTGATCGTCTTGGAGAGTGCTGCGTTCTCCAACACCGTCACGCAGTACGACAGCTTCACCGCCGGCCGAATGGTGGACAAGGCCAACCTGGCACCCTTCACCGTCGCCCTGGACGACTTCCGGGCCACTTATGAAGTGGGCGGGCCGCAGTCCGGGGCCCCGCGCGACTACCAGGCCGACGTCACCTTCACGCCGGAGCCGGGGGCGGCCTCGGCCACCAAGACGATCGCGGTGAACGACCCGCTGAGCGTCAACGGCGCCAAAGTGTTCCTGACCGGGCATGGCTATGCCCCGCACGTGATCGTCCGGGACGCTACGGGGACGGTCGTGTTCGACGGCTCGGTGCCGTTCCTGCCGCGGGACAAGATGTTCACCTCGATGGGTGTGGTCAAGGTGCCGGACACCGACCCGCAGCTGGGCTTCCAGGCGATCTTCTTGCCCACGACCAGCGTCGACATGGAGAAGGGACCGATCTCGGTGTTCCCGGACTCGACGGATCCGGGGCTCTTCCTGTCTGCCTGGCAGGGCGACCTGGGGCTGGACGACGGCACCCCGCAGTCGGTGTTCCGACTGGACACCACCCACATGACCAAGATCGGGCTGGAGTCGATGAAGCCGGGCGCCACCTGGACGCTGCCCGACGGTCGCGGGACGCTGGAGTTCGCCGGCGTCGACGAGTACGCCAACTTCGCCGTCGCCCACGACCCGGGCAAGGAGTGGGCGCTGGCGGCGGCCGTTGCTGCCATCGTGGGTCTGCTGGTGTCGCTGTTCATCCCGCGGCGCAGAGTCTGGGTGCGCGCCAAGTCCGACGACGAGGGCCGTACCCTCGTGCAGGTGGCCGGCCTGGCGCGGACCGAGAACTCCTCGGTCGGTGACGACGCCGCCGTCGCTCTCGAGGCCGCCGTGGGCGGCAAAGCAGGAGGATCCGCGTGAACGAAGGCTTGGCCCAGCTGTCCAACCAGTTCGTGTACGCCGCCATGGGCGTGTACACGCTGGCCTTCATCTCATTCGCCGGCTCACTCGCCGCGACGCGTGGGCGCACTGCGACTCCCGTGGCCGCCACGGCCAAACAGCCGGTAGCCGTCGGTGCTGGCGGCGCGGCTGACGCCGTGGGTGCCGCGGCCGCGGCCGCGGGTGCGGGTACGGCCGCGGCGCCGGCTGCCGGGAAGCGGGGCAAGGGCCAGGAGGCCCTGCCGCCGGGACGCCGTGCCGGCAACATCGCCATGGCGCTGATGTGGTTGAGCACGGCCCTCTTGCTCGGTGGCGTCGTCCTGCGCGGAATGTCCGCCGGGCGTGTGCCGTGGGGCAACATGTACGAGTTCTCGATCACGGCAGCCCTCGCGGTCTCGGTCGTGTTCCTGGCGCTGTCGGTCAAGCACGACCTGCGCTGGCTGGGCGTCTTCGTCAGCGGTGCCGTGCTCCTCACGCTCGGCCTGGCCGTCACGGTGCTGTACACCGAGTCCGCGCAACTGGTACCGGCGCTGAAGAGCTGGTGGCTCATCATCCACGTGTCGGCGGCCATCATCTGCTCGGGCGGTTTCACGCTGGCGTTGGCTCTCTCGCTGTCCTACCTGCTGGTGGCCAGGTCGGCTCGGCGCAGCCCTGACGGTCAGGCGACCGGCTGGCTGAGCAGTAGGCTGCCCAGCGCCGACCGACTCGACTCCCTGGCCTACCGCGTGGTGGCGTTCACCTTCCCGCTGTGGACCTTCGCGGTGATCGCCGGCGCGATCTGGGCCGAGAACGCCTGGGGCCGCTACTGGGGCTGGGACCCGAAGGAGACGTGGGCGTTCATCACCTGGGTGATCTTCGCCGGCTACCTGCACGCGCGCGCCACGGCCGGCTGGAAGGGTTCCCGGGCCGCGTGGATCGTCGTTCTGGGGTATGCCGCGTTCATCTTCAACTACTTCGGCGTCAACCTGTTCATGTCCGGCCTGCACTCCTACAGCGGCGTCTGACGCAGCCCTAGGGAGTGTGATCCTCGCCCGGGGTATGGCCTTCGTCGTCACTGTGCAGGCGGCGGTCGAGGTCGCGCAGGAAGTCGGTGTCATCGTCGGGGGCCATGGTGGCCGGCGCCCGACGTCGGCGGGGACGGCCGAAGACGAACCAGAGCACCGCGCCGACCAGTGGCAGCACGATGACCGCAAGCGCCCAGAGCGCCTTCGGGCCGCGTCGGGTCGTGTGGGCAGGCGTCACAAGCACATCGATGAACGCGTACACGATCACTGCCAGCGGGATCGCCATCACCACGAGTCGGCCCACGTGCCGAGCCTACGTCGCCGCCGTGGTTCGGCAACAGCCCGCGTAGCCTGGTGGCCATGCCAGAGCAGCCCACAGCAGACCGGCCACCCGCTGCCGATGCCGAGCAGCCGAACTCAGCTGCGGACGACAGGATGGCCGCGGACAACGGGGCGGCCGATGTCGAGTACCTGGAAGAGGTTCGCCGGGCGGGACACGGTCATCCGTTCGCTTTGTACACGGTTGCCCGCATCGCGCTCTTCGTGGGCGTGGGCGCCGTGCTGTACCTGGTCGGAGCGCGAGGCGTGGTCCTGCTGCTCTTCGCGCTGCTGCTGTCGGCGCTGTTGTCGTTCGTGCTCCTCGGTCGGCTGCGCGATGCTGCCAGCCTGCGCTACTCGGAGCGCTCTACGGAGCGCCGGGAGCGGCGCGAGCAGAAGTTGAAGGAAGAGGACGACATCCTCTGAGGGCCGGCGGTCGGCGGTCGGCGGTCCGCGGACTCAGGGCCGAGGGTGGGTTGCAGGCATAGAAAATATGTCTGAATTCGGGCTTGAGTGCCAGCTTACGCCATGCTAGATTTGAATTAGTAAATGAGTTCGACCCAAGGCATTCCGGGGTTGGTGCGTGGGGGTTGGGGCCGGCGTGTGGCCGGTGTCGCAGTTCGCATCGTTCGTCCATCCGGAGGGGGGTGGTTCTCATGCGCGGCGCTGA
>CAYYRC010000044.1:0-6622 GCA_964474045.1 uncultured Actinomycetes bacterium | reverse complement strand
TCCAGGCAGCCGCCTGAACGACACAACCAGTGTCAACCAGACCGACAGCAAACCCTTTCCACCGTTCGTCGGTGCGAGGGAGATTGCCCGTACGAGAACGCCTACTGGGATGGTTCCCAGATGGTGTTCGGGGCAGGTTATGCGGCCGCTGACGATGTTGTGGCCCATGAACTGACCCACGGTGTGACTGAATACATGTCGAACCTCATCTACGACGGCCAGTCCGGAGCGATCAACGAGTCCCTCAGCGACACGTTCGGTGAATTTGTCGACCTGACCAACACAGGCGGCACCGACAATCCTGCGGCGCGTTGGCTGCTGGGTGAGGACGTACCCGGCTCCGGGGCCATCCGAGACATGGCGAATCCTCCCGCGTTCGGTGATCCCGACAGGATGGGCAGCCCGCTCTACTACAGGGGAATCGGAGACAACGGCGGCGTGCACTCCAACAGCGGGGTCGGAAACAAGTTCGCCTACCTGCTGGCCGACGGAGGAACCTTCAACGGCCGAACCGTCACCGGCGTCGGCCTTGCCAAAGCGCCACTGATCATCTACTGGGCGGCAAATCTGCTGACCGAGAGCAGCGACTACGAGACGTACGGACAAGCATTGCTGGCGTCATGCGCGTCCCTTGTCGGCAGCGACGGAATCACGCTGGACGATTGCGTACAGGTGGAGCAGGCCGGACGGGCCGTCGAGATCATTCCCACGCTCACTGCCCCCGAGGCCCCGACCACGCCTGCGGGTCTGCCCGGAACCAGGCAAGCCTCCGTCGCGTGGGTAACTCCGCCCGACGGTAAGTCGGCGATCAGCGACTATGTCGTGCAGTTCTCCAGCAATGGTGGATCCTCCTGGGCAACCTTTCCCGACGGTGTCTCAACCACCACCGCCGCAACCGTCACCGGTCTGACCAACGGCGTCGGATACCGATTCCGGGTGGCCGCAGTCAACGCGATCGGCACCAGCGACTTCAGCCCGCCCAGCACGGAAGTGACCCCCGGAGCGTCCATCCCCAGCAGCTATGTTGCGAGCTACGTCGGCGCACCCGTCGTTGTCCCCGATGGTGACTCCACCGGCGTTACAGTCCCCATCGCTGTACCGGTGGGAATCGGTCCGATCACGAAGATCACAACGACCCTGAACCGTATCGACATGACCTACGACCGGGACTTGGGCATCTCCCTGATCAGCCCCTCGGGCACCGAAGTCGTATTGTCGAGCAACAACGGCGATAGCGGTGATAACTACGTCGAGACGGTTCTCGACGACAACGCACCGGTTCCGATCACCGCCGGGAGTGCTCCGTTCACTGGTGTCTTCCGGCCACAGGAATCGCTCGCCACTCTGATCGGTGAAACGTCATCGGGAACCTGGAAGCTGAGGGTCGCCGATACGTCTACCCACGACCTTGCGACAGTGTCGAGTTGGAGCCTCGCCCTCGCCGGTCCGACTCCGCAGGTGATCACATTCCCGCAGCCTGCCGACACGCCTCTGTCAGCAGGAACACTCACAGCGTCAGCTACGGCGACCTCGGGGCTACCTGTCACGTTCGTCTCGACCACTCCAGCGGTCTGCACGGTCGAGGGCACCAGCGTCGCGTTGCGAGCAGTTGGTCCCTGCACGATCAACGCTGATCAGTCCGGCAACTCGGTTTGGGCGCCCGCGCCCCAAGTCACCCGGACCTTCCAAGTGACCGGTGTGGCACCGGCGAACACGGTCGCGCCTGTGGTGTCCGGCACCTCGACGTTTGGACAGCTGTTGTCGACAACTCCGGGCACGTGGACCGGGACGCCGGCACCGACGGTGAGCTACCAGTGGCAGTCCTGCACCACCTCCGACTGCGTTGGCGGCACCGTCGCTGGAATCGGCACCGGCGAAGATACCTGCGTCCTCACCCAGGCGGAGGTCGGCAAGTACATCCGGGTGGAAGTCACCGCGACGAACGGCACGGCACCGGACGCGGTCGCCTACACCAACATCAGCATCGCTGTCACGCCCGCGCCTCCGGGCCCCTCGGTGAACCTTGTCGCCACACCGGGGAATGGTTCGGCGTCGATCGCGTTCACCGCGCCCGCGTCGACCGGGGGTGCGGAGATCAGCAACTACACGTATTCGACCGACGACGGTGCGACATGGGTGACGAGGTCGCCCGCGTCGGCGGCGTCGCCGGTGGAGATCACTGGATTGGTCAATGGGACGACGTATCAGGTGAAACTGCGGGCGGTGAACGCCGCCGGGGACGGTGCCGAGTCCGAACCGGTGGCAGTGACCCCGGTGGCCCCGACGCCGGCGGACGCGTTGGTGTTCGTGCCGGTGGATCCGGCGCGGGTGTTTGATTCCCGGTCCGGTCAGCGTGGTACGGGTCCGGTGGTGCCGTCGTTGCCGGATGGGTCGAATGCGCGGGTGGTGTCGGTGGCGGCCACGCAGGCTGGTGGGTTGCCGGTGGTGCCGGCCGGTGCGGCGGCGATCGTGTACAACCTGACCGTGCCAGGCCCGGCGGCGTCGGGGCATGTTCGGGTGATGCCCGCTGATGCGGCGCTGACGTCGGCATCGGCGATCAACTTCCGGCCTGGGGAGACCATCGCCAACGGGCTGACGGTCAAGACCGACCCCAGCCGGCAGATCAAGCTGTACAACGGCGCGAGTGTGCCGGTGGAGGCCATCGTCGATGTGGTCGGCTACTTCCTGCCCGCCGGGTCGGCCACCCCCAGTGAGGTCGCGGGCGGCAAGTTCACCCCGGTCACCCCGGCCCGGGTGTACGACACGAACACTTCCGCGGGCTCGGCGGCCCCGGGGGAGACGAGGGTGGTCTCGGTGGCTTCGAAGGTGCCTTCCGGGGCTTCATCGGTGGCGTACAACATCACCGTGGTCCGCCCCGACGGTCCCGGGCATTTGCGGGTGTTCCCCGGCGACCAGGTCTCCTCGTCGGCCTCGACGATCAACTGGCAGAACCCCGGTGAAGTGATCGCCAACGGGCTCACGGTGAGGCTGGACAGCGACCGGCAGTTCAAGGTGTACAACTCTGCCGCGGTGCCGGTGCAGTTCCTGGTCGACGTGGTCGGCTACTACTCCGCCAGCGGGGCCTACTTCCATGCGGCGAACCCGGCGCGGGTGTTCGACTCCCGCGTGAGTCAGGGCGGCACCGGCCCGGTCGCCCCGACCGCCGAGGGCGCCTCCAGCGCCCGGATCGTCCCCATCGGGCGCACCCAGGCGCCGCCCAACGCGGAGCAGGTGCCGGCCGGGGCGACCGCGATCGCCTACAACCTCACCGTCACCAACACCGGCGCCGCCGGCCACCTGCGGGTCTACCCCAGCGACGCGCCGCTCGTCAGCGCTTCCACCATCAACTGGCCCGGCCCCGGCTACTCCCGCGCCAACGGCACGGTCGTCGGCATCCCCGCCTCGCGCGATGTCGCCCTCTACAACGGCTCCTCGGCCGCCACCGACACCATCATCGACACCCTCGGCTACTACCAGTAGCTCCTGGCCCCTTGCGTGTCGCGGCTGTCGGCGGCTTTCTGGCTGGCCTTTGAGGATGTCTTGCCGTCAGCGGGGCTGGCCCGGGCTGTCGCCGGCGAGTTCCGGCAGCATCATGACCGCGAGCCGGGAAAGCGTCGCGGGCACGTCGCCCGTGCGGGGTCCGGGGGACAGCACATGGCTTGAGGCCAGGCGGATGAGCGCATCAACCGCGTCCTCGCGGCGCTGCAGGTCCGTATCTGGGCAGACCTCGGTGAACCAGCCGAGCACCCCCTCAAACACCGGCTCCAGGATCGTCGCGGACGCAACCGTCGCGGACGCGAGCAGACTGTCGCTCGAGGGAGCGTCCACCTCGACTAGTCCAGCCTTCCCATCGCCGCCGGATGCTCCGACGCCGTCTGACGGGGCGGCCGCCAGGATTGCCAGCACCACTCGGCTGCGTCCTGCCTCCGCGATCGTGAAAGCCGCAGCCTCGTAGATGGCCCGCGGCGGGTCGTCGACGCCGCTGCGCAGAACGCCCAGCGCGCCGTCCAAGAATTTGCGCGCCTCGGCTTGGACCAACGCCGTCGCGAGCCCCTGCTTGTTGCCGAACTCCGCGTAGAGGGTGGGCCTGCTCACCCCTACGGCCTCGGCCACGGCGCCCATCCGAAGGCTGTTCCAGCCGCCGGTGTTGAGCTGGCGCAACGCCTCGTCGAGCGCCCGCTCCCGCACCTCCCGCCGGAAGGCGGTGTGGGGGCCAGTGGCGTCTCGGCGGGGACCGTCGGCGTGCTCGGCGGAGCCATCGTCGGCGGCGTCCCGGCCGTCGGTGTGGTCAGGCGATGCGTGGGAGGCGTGGTCGCTCTCGGGGATCGAGTCGTGCACGTGACCCATTGTGGCTGCGGGCGGGCAGTGCACATCAGCCGATCAACCGCTTTTACATTGTATTTGAGGTTGATAAAGTCACGGACATTCGCGCTGTGATGTAAGTCAAGTTGAGGAGATCTCATGGCGAGCCAGATGGAACTACGACGCGTGACGCCGCGGAGGCGTTCCGTCACGATCGCGATCGGGGGGACGTTTGCCATTGGCGCAGGTCTGCTCGCATCGGCGGCAGCTCCCGCCGCCGCTGCGGATCCGGTTACCGCGGTGGTGCAGAAGAGTTCGTCCTGGTCCACCGGCTGGTGCGGGGCCGTGGCCGTCCGAAACACCGGAGGGACAGCCGTGACCCCGACGACGCTGTCGTTCTCTCTGCCTGCCGGATCGTCCCTGCGCAATGCCTGGAACGCGTCGTCGTCCGTCAGCGGTTCGCGGGTGACGCTCACGTTGCCGAGCTGGGCGCGCGTTCCTGCCGGGGGAACCTATGCGGACACGGGCTTCTGTCTGGACGGGACCGGCGGGGCGCCCACTGCACCCGCAGTGACACTGGCCGGGCAAGGGGCAAGTCCAACGCCGACTGCCACGCCCACACCGACCCCGACGTCGACGCCAACGCCCACGCCCACCCCGACGGCGACGCCAACGCCCACGCCAACTGCGACGGTGACGCCCACGCCGACCCCCGGCCCCACCACCATCGGTACGATCACGATGCCGCTCTCCACCCACGGCAACCGCATTGTCGACGCCGCCGGCCAGACAGTCGTGTTGCAGGGCGTCAACTGGTTCGGCTTCGAGACCCAGAATCATGCTCCGCACGGTCTCTGGACCCGCGACTACAAGGACATGTTGGCACAGATCAAGTCCCAGGGTTTCAACACAGTCAGGATGCCGTTCTCGCTGGCGGCCATGCGGGCAACCACGACGTCGGGCATCGACTACGGCGGGGGACGGAACGCCGCCCTCGCGGGCCGCACGCCGCAGGAGGTGATGGACATCATCATCGACGAGGCGGGGCGCCAGGGCCTGCTGGTCCTGCTCGACAACCACTCGCAGGCAGACGACGGGTTCATGTACGACCTCTGGTACGGCCAGGACGGCTTCACCGAGGCCGACTGGTTGACCACCTGGACGTCGCTCGCCACCCGCTACGCGGGCAAGCCCAACGTGATCGGCGCTGACCTGAAGAACGAGCCCCACGGATCGGCGACTTGGGGAACCGGGGCGGCCACCGACTGGCGGCGCGCCGCAGAGCTGGCTGGCAACGCCGTGCTTGCGAAGGCGCCGAACTGGTTGATAATTGTTGAGGGCATCGAGGGCCAGGTCGCCGGCGGGCAAGCCCTCGACCGGCACTGGTGGGGCGGCAACCTGGAAGGCGTCCGCGCCAACCCGGTGCGGCTCAACATCGCCGATCGGCTGGTGTACTCGCCGCACGAGTACGGGCCGGGGGTGTTCGCCCAGCCGTGGTTCTCGTCGCCGGACATGGCGAGCATCCTCGCCGACCGATGGACGCAGGGCTTCGGCTACATCTCCGACAGTGGCACCGCGCCGATCCTGGTGGGGGAGTTCGGTGCCAAGAACGTCGGGCTCGACACCGTCGAGGGCCGCTGGATCAGGCAGTTCGCCGACTACATGGGACAGAAGGGCACGTCGTGGACCTTCTGGGCCTGGAACCCGAACTCCGGCGACACCGGAGGGGTGCTTGCCGACGACTGGCGGACGATCCATCCCGACAAGATGGCGCTCCTGTCGTCGTTGATGAGCCGGGAGCGGATCGACTTCGGGGCCGCTACATCACCGACGCCTACGCCTACGCGCACCACGACACCAACGCCCACGCCCACGCCTACGCAGACCCCCACGCCCACGCCTACGCAGACCCCAACGCCTACGCCTACGCCGACCCCAACGCCAACCCCAACCTCAACCGCGGGCGCCGGGCTGGCGGTCACGGTAACCAAGGACTCGACCTGGGAGACGGGCTTCTGCCGCAGCACCACGATCAAGAACACGACTGCGACCGCGGTTGACTCATGGCGGCTGACCTTCACCATGGCACCCGGCACAGCCCTGACCAGTTTGTGGAACGGCGCCGTCGCTTCGAGCGGCTCCCTGATCTCAGTGATCCCGCCGAGCTGGGGTGCCAAGATCGCTCCCGGCCAGCAGGTCAGCGTGTTCGGGTTCTGCGCCAGCGGCAGTGGCGAGCCGACCGATGTCAAGGCGGTGGCGGTCGGCTAGCGGATCGCGGGGTGACCCCCTGCTGCTCCTGTATGCGGTCGGGTCTGGGTCA
>CAYYRC010000043.1:0-6906 GCA_964474045.1 uncultured Actinomycetes bacterium | reverse complement strand
GATGAACAAGGCGATGAAGCCCATGCGCTGAGCGTCGGCGCGGTCACCAAATAGGGTAGCGACGTGAACCGAGGCCGGCTGCTGGTCGCCATCCCCGCTCTGAACGAGCGGGAGACGGTCGCCGACGTCATCCGAGGCGTGCAGCAGGCGGTGCCGGAGGCGACGGTGCTGGTGGTCGACGATGGGTCCTCGGACGACACGGCGGCGTTGGCCGCGGCCGCCGGCGCCGAGGTTGCCATCCTGCCGTTCAACGTCGGAGTCGGCGGGGCCATGCGCACCGCGTTCCTGTTCGCCAAGGTGCATGGGTACACCGTGGTAGTCCAGGTGGATGCCGACGGGCAGCATGATCCCGCCGCCATCCCCGCCTTGGTCGATGCGCTCGACACCGCCGACGTCGCCATCGGGGCGCGGTTCGCCGGCAGTGGCAGCTACCAGGTCCGCGGTCCTCGAAAGTGGGCCATGGTGGTGCTGTCCAAGACGCTCTCCCGCGTTGCGCGCACCCGCCTCACCGACACCACCTCGGGCTTCCGGGCCGCCGGCCCCGCCGCCATCGACCTCTTCGCCCGGCACTATCCCTCGGAGTACCTCGGCGACACCGTCGAGTCGCTGGTGATCGCAGCTCGGGCGGGCCTGACGATCCGGCAGGTGCCGGTAGACATGCGGCCGCGGCAGGGTGGCAGCCCGAGCCAGGGTCCGATGAAGTCCGCGCTCTACCTCGGCCGGGCCGGCTTGGCCCTCGGCGCGGCGCTGTCCCGCCGGGCGCCGGCGAGCACCGGGGCGGACGCATGACCGGTTCCGTCCTGGCGATCGTCGCGGCGCTCGCAGTGACCATCTTCATCGTCGAACTGTTGCGCCGGGGGATCCTGCGAGAGAAGTTCGCGGCACTCTGGCTGCTGGTGTCCGTCGTCGTGCTCATCCTGGCGATCTTCCCCCAGATCCTGGTTGCCTTGGCCCGGTGGCTGGGGGTAGCGGTGCCGGCCAACCTGCTGTTCTTCCTGGCAGCGCTGCTGCTGCTCGCCGTCAGCGTGCAGCTCAGCTTCGAGGTCAGCCGCCTCGAGGCGCGCACCCGGCGGCTGGCCGAGGACCTTGCGCTGTTGGCGCATCGGGTGTCGGCGCTGGACCAGCGCGGGCCGCGGCAGCAGTCAGGTGATCAGCCGGGGCCCTTGACCAGCCCCGCGGAGGATGCGCCGCCGGAGCACTCCTAGCTAGGCGTGACCGAGGCATCCGCCGCTACCGGGCGCACCGCCAAGCCCAGCGTGGCCAGCCGCTCCGCGCGGCTCGCGCCCGACGCGGTCGCGGCCAGCTGCAGCCCGTGCAGCCTTGCGGATGCGGCGGCCTGCGCTGCGACGGCAGCCTTGCGCCATCCGCGGGCGCGGGCCTCAGTTCGCGCCCACGCATGGATTCCGAGCTCCTCCGCCAGTCGCTTGCGCCCCTTGTTCACGCTGGACACGGCCCCGCTGTGGCGGCGATAGGCGAAGGCCGCCTCGTCGCCGAGGCCGAAGGCCTCGCCGGCGAAGGCCAGTCGAAGCAGGCGGTCCAAATCCATCGCCGTATGCAGTTCCTCGTCGAACGGGATGGTCCCGACCAGGTCGGTGCGCCAGGCGATAGCTGGGTTGTAGGTCCAGTTGCCCAGCAGCAGGCCCGTTGCCAGCTGTTCGTCCAGCAGGATGCCGGGCTTGGGCTGGAGCAGGCGCTTGATCCGGTCGGCCAGCGCGGCGCTCGGACGCCCGTCGCCGTCGATCGTCACGACGGCCGGCTGCACCGCGGCCACGCCCCGATACCTGGTCAGCGCGGCGGCGTAGGCGTCGGCCGCGCCGGGGAGGAGCAGGTCGTCGGGACCGACGAGCAAGGTGTAGCGCGCCCTGCTGATCCGCATGGCGGCGTTGAAGGAACCCGACGTGCCAAGGTTCTGGTCGTTGCGGCGGTAGGCCACCCGCCCAGCATGGGCGGCGGCGATCCGCTCCACCGCGTCGTCGGGACTCGCGTCGTCGAGCACGGTGATGCGGATGTCGTCGGGCATCGCCGCAGCAGTCGAGTCCAGGGTCAGGGACAGGTACGGCGACGGTCCATATGCGGCGACGACGATCTCGAGCTCGTCGGAGCTGAGGCTGGCCATGGCGCGATGATGGCACAGGGGGCCTGGCGCAATGCGATAGCGAGCCGCTGCTTCCCCCTAACATGTGCTCCATGGTGCTTGCGGAGGGCGGCGGGGTTGTTGACCGGCGAACGGGACGGTTCGCGTGAGCGGCTTCGGCGGGCGGGTCCTCGTCACCGGCGGCGCCGGATTCATCGGAACCGCCCTTGCCCGGCGCTTCGCCGCCGACGCGTCGCAGTGGCTTGCCTACGACAGCCTGCTGCCCCAGGTCCACGGGGACGCACCGGAGCTTGCGCTGCCTGACGGGGTGGAACTGGTCGTCGGCGACGTCCGCGATCGTCAGAGGCTGGCCGCCGTGGTAGCCCAGCTGCGTCCCGATGTCGTCGTCCACCTTGCCGCCGAGACCGGCACCGGCCAGTCGCTGGACGAGCCCTCGCGGCACACGGACGTCAACGTCACAGGTACCGCAGTGCTGTTCGAGGCGCTCGGCGGGACGCCGCCGGAGCGGCTCATCCTCACCAGCAGCCGCGCCGTGTACGGCGAGGGTGACTGGCAGGCGGCAGACGGCACCGTCACCCAGCCCGGCCCGCGCACTGCGGCGATGCTCGAGCGGGGGGTGTGGGACTTCCCCGGACTCACGGCGCTGCCCTCGCAGGCCGGGCGCACCCAGCCCAGCCCAGCCAACATCTACGGCGCCACCAAACTCGCCCAGGAGCACCTCGTCCGCTCGTGGGCTGCTGCTCGCGGGGTGCGCTCGGCGATCCTCAGGCTGCAGAACGTCTACGGGCCCGGCCAGTCGCCCATCAACCCCTACACCGGTATCACCACGCTCTTCATCCAGCTGGCCCGTGCCGGGAAGGTCATCCCGGTGTACGAGGATGGCGAGATCATCCGCGACTTCGTGCTCATCGACGATGTCGTGACGGCACTCGGCGCGGCCAGCGGCGCGGAGCAGGACGTGCTGGCAGATGTCGGGTATGGCCAGGCCACCTCGATTCGCGAGATGGCCACGGTCGCGGCCAGCATCTTCGCTGCCCCCGAGCCGCAGGTGACGGGACAGTTCCGCTTGGGGGACGTGCGGCATGCGGCCTGCGACATGACGCCGTCGGAGTGGGTGCGCGACGGCACCGCGCCGGTCGGGCTCCGCGAAGGATTGACGCAGCTGGCCGACTGGATCCGGGCGACGGTCCCGGCCGAGCGCTGACGGCTGTGTCGGGGGACCCGGCGGGAACCAGCGACGGGTCAGCGCTGCGACAGCACACCCGGAACGGCTACGGGCTGCTGCGGCTGTGCCTGGCCAGCCTCGTGATCCTGCAGCACTCGCTGGCGCTCACCGGCCACGAGGACACCGCTCGGCTGGGTCTGGTCGCGATCGGGGAGCAGGCGAGTTTCGGCGACATCGCCGTGGGCGGCTTCTTCGCCCTCTCCGGCTTCCTGCTCAGCGCCAGCGTGCGACGCAACACTCCTGGCAGGTTCCTGCGCCTGCGTTTCTTCCGGCTCTTCCCGGGCTTCTGGGCGACGCTGGTGGTGGTCGCGTTCGTGCTCGCGCCGCTCATCGCCCTCGCGGCGGGAACGTTGAGCGGCTATCGACTGGTCGGCGACGACTCCGCCATCGGCTACGTCGGCTGGAATGCCGCCCTGCTGGTGGTGCAGCCCACCATCGGCGACGTGCTGTCCAACAATCCCTATCCGACCGGCCTCGACGGCTCCCTGTGGACTCTGCTGCCGGAGTTCACGTGCTACGTGACCCTGCTGCTGATCGTGTTGCTGGGCCGACGCCTGCGCACGCCCGCCTGGCTGCTGCCCGTGCTCGGTTGCGCGGCAGCGCTGCTGGTGTACCCGTTCGCCCTCATCGTGCTCGACCCCGCCAGCGCCAGCTACCTCGGACTGGTGGCCGGTCTGCCGGCGGCCTTCTTCGCCGGATCCGCCATGGCCGAGCTCGGACTCCAACGCCACGCCACCTGGCCGCTCGTCGCCTCGCTCGCCGTCGCCAACCTCCTCGTGATCCTCCTGGGTCTCTGGCTGCCCCTCGGGCCGCCGCTGCTGGCTGCCCTCGTCGTCCTCCTGGGCGCGGTCCTCACAAGCGGCTGGCCCGCTCGTGTGGGCACGCGCAACGACTTCTCATACGGGGTGTACCTCTACCACTTCCCGGTCATCCAGCTGCTGGTAGCGCTCGGGCTGGGCGGCCTGTCCGCGGCCTCGGCCCTGCTGCTGCTAAGCCCACTGGCCCTCCTCGCCACCGCTCCGCTCGCGGTTGCCAGTTGGTACTTCGTCGAGGCGCCCGCGCAGCGCCGAGGCCGTCGTCGCCCACCAGCGCCAAAGCGGCATGATCAGGTGGCCGACGCATGAGGGCGGTCCGCGCGGGCGGGCTGACGTTCGTGGCGCAGGGCCTGCTAGGAGTGGGCAGCTACGCGATCCTGGTTGCCTCGCGGCAGGCCCTGAGCGCGGAGCAGTTCGCCGTCTTCGCCGTCTTCTGGTCCGTGGTGTTCGCCTTCGGCCTGGGCATCTTCGGGCCGTTGGAGCTGCTGCTCTTCCGCCTTGTCGCCCAGCGCACCACCGGGGCCGCGGACGTGGAGATCCCCCGCCTCCGCCGCTGGTACCTCTGGGTTGCCCTCGCCATGGGCATCGCCGCCGCTGCCTTCCTGCTCTGGTCGGCGGGCGGGTGGTGGGTCGCCGTCTGCGCCGCGATCTACTTCGTGGTCCTGCGCATCCTGGCGATCCAGCGGGCGGAGGCCGGGGGGTCGCAGCGGCTGGGACGCTACGCCGCGCAGGTCGGCGCTGACGGCGGCGCCAGGCTGGTCCTGGCTGCGGGCCTGTTGCTCCTGGGTGCGCAGCAGGCTGCCTGGTGGGCAGGGGCCGTCGTCGCCGCGGGGCTGCTCGGCGCCCTGGCTGCCCGCGATCGTGGCGGCCAGAGCCCCGAGGCGCCGCTGCGACCGTCGGCTGCGAGCAGCGCGCGAAAGTCCCTGCGCGACGTGCTCATCCTCACGGGCGGCACCACAGTGTCGGTCATCCTGTCCAACTCGCTGCCCACCGTCGCCACGCTCCTGGGCTCCCGGGGACAGCAGTTGGCGGACTTCAGCTCGTTGACCTTGGTAGCGCGGATCCCCATCTTCTTCTCGGGCTTAGGGGCGGCGCTAGTCATCCCGGCGGTCGCGGCGTCGACGGAGTCCGGCGAACCTGATTCGACCCGGCTTGTCGTTCGAAGGGTGCTGACGATCACCGGCCTGGGCACTGCTTTGCTCGGCGTCGTGCTCGGACTGCTGCTCCCGCTCGTGGCGGGCGTGGCATTTGGAGTCGAGACCTCCGTGGGCTCGGTGACCGTGTGGCTCCTGGCGATCTCGTCGGCGGGCTTGCTCTTCGCCTTGGTCAGCCAGGGCATTGCGATCGGGCTGGGCCACATGGGCTATGTCGCCTACATCTGGTTGGCGGCCCTCGCCGCGGGAGCGCTCGCGCTCGCCGTGATCCCAGGTTCGCCGGACTTCCGGGTCGCTGCCGCCAGCGCGGTGTCGGCTGCTGTCGCCTGCCTCGCGCTGCTGCACACCATCGTGCTCATGCGGCGCTCGGGTTATCGGGCCGCGACCACCTCGGCGTAGACGTCGGCGGTTCGCCGGGCTGTCTCCGCCCAGGTGAAGTGCTGTGCTCGCCGACGTCCCGCGGTCTTCAGCTCGTCCCTTCGGGCTCCGTCGGCCAACAGCTCGGCCAGCACCTGGGTCAGCCTGTCGGCGTCACCAGCGGGGAAGTACGCAGCCGCATCCCCGCCGACCTCGGCCAGGGCCGGGGTCTGTGCCAGCACCGCGGGCGCGCCCGCCGCCATCGCCTCGACCACGGGCAGGCCGAAACCCTCGTAGCGCGAGGGGAACACGAAGACCCTCGCGTGCGCGTACGCACCCGGCATGTCGGCGTCGGGGAGCGTGCACTGGCGGGTCCGGGCGTCCAAGCCGCTGGCCGCCAGCAGCGCGCCCTCCTCGGGGGTGAAGGGACCGCCGCCCACACAGACGAGGTCGAGTTGCGGGTAGTCCGGAGCCATCTGCTCCATGGCGCGGACCAAGGTGGCGAAGTCCTTGTAGCCCCCGCGGCGACCGACGAAGAGCACATAGTCCGCGGGCAGTCCGGCCGGGCGTGCTCCGCCGGCGGCGAACTCCGGACCGACGCCGAGGTGCACCACGTGCATCGGGGCAGCAGGCTGGCCGTAGATCCGGACCATGTCGGCCTCGGCCGAGGCGCTGATCAGGATGATCGCGTCGGCGGCGGCGAGGTAGTCGCGCTTGGCCATATGGGGATCGCGGCCGAAGCGGCCGCGCTCCCCGAGCAGCTCCGGGATGAGGTCGTAGATGGTGATGACCTTCGGGATTCCGGGGAAGTCCCGCAGGAAGCGCGGGTGGTAGAAGGTGTGGTGCACCAGGTCGACGCCGGCGCTGGGACGCCTGCGCCGAGCCGCCGCGCGGAGCAGGTCCGGGTAGGGCGCCAGCAGCGGTGAGACGGCGGTGAGCTGATGCTCGGGCAGGCCGTCCAGGGCGTGCTGGTTCCAGACCCGATGGAACGGCAGCTTGGGCTGGACGCCGAACCGTCCGGTGTCGAACTGGGCGACGAGCTCGACGAAGTAGCGCGACACACCGCCGGCCTGTTGCAGCAGGAAGATCTGCTCGTCGAAGGCGACGCGCAGCATCAGCCGGCGGAATCCGGCGTCGCCACGCCCAAGATCCCGGTGAGGTCCACGTCGGAGGTGCGCG
The DNA here is from genome assembly GCA_964474045.1 of uncultured Actinomycetes bacterium. GTDB lineage: Bacteria > Actinomycetota > Actinomycetes > S36-B12 > UBA10799 > JACJWR01. The sequence goes on along the minus strand of CAYYRC010000043.1, from coordinate 81 downwards.
GGTCGCAGGGGCGGTCGAGCGAGGTATTGAGGCGCTCGACGGGAGTCGCATCGGGCAGGAAGTCGCGTCGCACCCACGACG
>CAYYRC010000042.1:0-12865 GCA_964474045.1 uncultured Actinomycetes bacterium | reverse complement strand
TCCATCGCCGTTCACCTCCGTGCCGCGCTACCGGTCAGCGAGGTCGGGCGACCGGCCCAGTACTTTCCACAGTAGGCCGCTGCGCGTCGCTGGTCCAAGGTCGGAAGTCACAAAGCCGACGCCGTTCGGCGGCGGCGAGTGGTGCGGCCGGGCTAGCCTCGATGCATGCCTGCCCAGACTCCTCCTGAGGGCTGGCGGGATGAGCCGGTGCGGCTGGTCGCCTACGACGACACCTGGCCGTCGCAGTTCGCCGCAGAGGCGGCGCTGCTGGCTCAGGTGATGGGGAGCGGGGCCAGCGGAGGCGTGCACCACGTCGGCAGCACCGCGATCCCGGGCATGCCGGCCAAGCCCATCATCGACATCCTCGTGGGTGTGCCGGACCTGTCCACCGCGCGTGCCGACATTCCGCGTTTGGCTTCGCTGGGTTATCTCTATGCGCCCTACCGACCGGACGAGATGGTGTGGTTCTGCAAGCCCGACCCGGCGCATCGCACCCATCATCTGCACCTTGTCCCGACCGGATCCCCGCGCTTCGCCGACGAGCTGGCATTCCGGGACTATCTGCAGGCGCACCCGGCGACGGCAGCTGCCTATGCAGAGCTCAAGGCGGACTTGGCCACACGATTCCGGACGGATCGGGAGGCCTACACCGAGGGCAAGAGCGGCTTCGTCGCCGCGGTTCTGGCCGCAGCGCGGCACTCCCCGATCTAGGGGCGCAGCACGAAGGCGCCGCGCACGTCCCCGGCCGCCAGCCGCGTGAGGGCCGTGGCGGCCGCGGTCAGCGGCAGCTCCTCGAACTGCGTCGTGATCCCGGCGGCGCCGACCAGCTCCAGGAATTCAGTCGCGTCCTGCCTGGTCACGTTCGCCACGGAGCGCAGCGAGCGCTCCCACCACAGGTCGTCGTAGTCCATCCGGGGAAGCTCGTCCAGGTGGATCGCATTGACGGCGACTGCTGCTCCGCGGTCGCAGTCGCGCAGGGCCCGGGCCACCACCGCGCCGACCGGGGCGAACGTGACCGCGGCCCCGAGCGGTACCGGCACCGGCTCGTCGTAGGTCCCCGCCCACACGGCGCCCAGGTCCAGCGCGCGCCGGGCCTCAGCCTCCGATCGGGTCACCACATACGCCTCTGCGCCCCAGTGCCGAGCCACCTGCAGCGCCAGCGTCGCCGAGGCCCCGAAGCCGTACAGGCCCAGGGGCAGCCCCGAGGCGTCCGGGCCGACCCCGGCCACGCGCAGCGCGCGGTACCCGATCACGCCGCCGCACAGCAGCGGCGCCACTGCGGCGTCATCGATGCCATCGAGGTGGCCGAGGCGGTGGGCGAACGAGGCCTGGGCGACGACCTCGTCGGCATACCCGCCATCGACATCCCAGCCTGTGAACTCGGCCCCGAGGCACAGGTTCTCCGCCCCACGCCGGCAGAACCTGCACTCGCCGCAGGCCCACGCCAGCCAGATCAGCCCGACTCTGTCGCCCGCCTGCCAGCCGTCGACATCGGGCGCCGCCTCGGTTACGCGTCCGACCACCTGATGCCCTGGCACGACCGGCAGCAGATGCGCGGGCAGATCGCCTGTCGTCAACTGCAGATCTGTGCGGCAGACACCGCATGCCGTCACCCGGATGCGCAGCTGGCCCGGCGCGAGCGGGCCCGGCTCCCGCACCACCTCGCGCAGCGCGCGCCGCGGGTCGCTGTCGGGCGAGTAGATCTCGATGGCGGCCATCATCGGTCCTCCGAGTCAATCCTTGGCTGCGGCAGCATGGCGGCCGACCGCGGTGCGCCGAAGTGGCGCCCCTGGGCGTACGTCCAGCCCGTCAGACGCAGAGCCTCGGCCTGTTCGGGGCTCTCGACCCCCTCGGCGATGGACTCCAGCTCCAGCTCGGCGGCCATCGTCGCCAGCGCGGCGGCGACCCGGCCCTCCGGCGCATCGGGGTCGGTGAGGGCTGCTGTGAAGGATCGATCCATCTTGACCCCGGTGACCCGGAAGCGGTGCAGGGAGGACAGCGGGGCGGAGCCGCTGCCGAAGTCGTCGAAGAAGACCCGGACCCCGGCGTCGGCCAGAACCTCGATCCCGGCCAAGCCCGCAGCCGGCGCGCGCAGCAGCGAGCGCTCGAGTAGCTCCAGGGCGAGCCGGCCGGGCTCGACGCCTGCCTGCTGCAACTTCTGCAGCCACTCCGTCGCGGTGTCTGGGGTCAACTGCGAGCCGGAGACGTTGACGGCCATCCACATCGCTTCCGGCAGCGCGGCCAGGGCCGCGATGGCCTCTGTCATGACCTGCGTCCCGATGGCTGCGAGCAACCCGAACTCGTCTGCCACATCGATCCACTCCTGGGCGGGCCAGCTGCGACCATCGTCGGCCTGCCAGCGCGCCAGGGCCTCGAAACCGACCGTGCGCTCATCCGCCAGCCTGACGATGGGTTGGTACTCGGCGGAGATCCGCCCTGTTGCCAGCGCCTCGGTCAACCCCTGCGCGATCGATAGCCGGTCCACAGCCCGCCGGCGCAGCTCCCCGTCGAAGAGGCGGTAGGTGGCCCGCCCGCCATCCTTGGCTGCGAGCAGCGCGATGTCGGCCTCCTGCAGCATCTGCTCGGCCGATGTGTCGTCGCGCGACAGCGTCAGGCCCGCGCTGATGCTCGAGAAGACCTGACCACTGCTCGTCGTGAATGGCTGGGCCGCGACGGCCTCGATGACGCGGCGGGCCGAGGCCTGGGCAGCTGTCCCGTCGACGGCGTCGGAGATGATCGCCGCGAACTCGTCGCCGCTGAGCCGGGCGAGCATGTCGTGCGGGCCCAGGTGGCTGGCGATCACCTCGCACAGCCCCCGCAGGAGCAGGTCGCCGACGTCGTGCGAGTACTCGTCGTTGACGAACTTGAAGTTGTCGACGTCGATGTACATGACGGCGAAGCCGCCGCCGGGATGGGTCGCCCGCGCCAGGGAGGCGTCGATTGCCCGGACGAGCTCCGCACGGTTGGGCAGGCCGGTCAGCATGTCATGTGTTGACCGATAGGTGAGCTGCGCAAGGGTGTCGTCGACCAGCGCCTCGGCGGCCACCCGCTCGCTGACGTCGATGATCTGCACGGAGACGACAGTGCCGCGGTCGGAGTCGTGCAGGCCCCTGGAAAGGGCGTGCCCGTACATGATCGACCCGTCGCGGCGCAGGAAGCCAGCTTCGCGCTCTGCCACCGGAACCGCGCCGAGCGTGACCGGGATCATGACGTCGCGCATGTTCTGCACGTCCTCCGGCGCGGTGAGCTCGTCCATGGTCAGACCCACGAGGTCGGTCCGCGAGTCATAGCCGAGCATCCGGGCCAGCGACTCATTGGCGCGGATGATCCGGCCCTGGTGGCCGTGCACCAGGGCCTGTCCTATCAGGGAAAGGTCGGTGGCGTCGGCCAGCAGCTGCTGGGTGGTCTCGAATTCGCGCTCGAGAGCCCGGCTGCGCGTGATGTCGCGCGCCGACACGACCGCGAAACGGTTGCCCCGGCTCTGCACGGGCGTGACATTCAGCTCGACCTCGATCGATTTCCCACCCACCGTGGCGGCGGCCGCCGGCTGCGCCAGGATGGGGGCGGCCGGCTCGGCGCCGTCGGGCTGGGACCAGCCGCTGACGAGCGACACCGCAGTCGAGGGGGGGATGAAGTCGGACAGTGGGCGCCCGATCAGGTCCTCCTCCTCGCTCGCGTCGAAGATGCCCGCGGCCCGGTCGTTCGACTCCACGATGATGCCGGTGTCGTCGATCACCAGCACGCCATCGGCTGCGAACTCGGTGATGCGCCCCCAGCGGTCGCGGTCGCTCAGCAGCTGCGCCGCCAGGAGCGCCTCGAGCAGCACGATCACGATAAACGTGAAGAGCGTGTAGTCCAGGGAGTTCTTGACGCCCCAGGTCTCGAAGATCGAGGACAGGGTTCGGAACAGGAGCGGCCAGAGCAGCAGGTTCAGGCCCACCACGGCGAGCGTGATCGCCGCGGTGCGATTGGTGAGCCAAGTCACGGGCGGCAGGTCCGGCTCGAGTGTGGCGCATGCGGTGCTGAGCAGCAGCGCGCTGAGGCCTACCCCGGGCCCCACCACGCCCGTCACCCCGGGCAGGAGCGGCACCGAGACGGAGTAGGTGGTGAGGGCCAGGGTGCCGATGGCGGTGATGAAGCTGGTGGCCAGCAGCGCCCCGGTGACGACCCGGCCGCGCCGCCACAGCCCGATCAGGCCGGCCGTGCTCAGCAGGATCACCGACAGGCTCATGGCCGCCGTCGGATGGCCCCAGCGTGCTGGGTCGGTGCTGGCCGGGGCCGGGCCCACCATCAGGCCCGGGTGGATGTTCATCGTGTATTGCAGGGCGTTCGCCAGAATCGTGGACGCCAGCGCCAGCAGCAGCGACACGAAGGCGAGGCGTCGGCGCCATCGGCCGCCGCGCCCTGCGCCTGCCGCCCAGGTGCCGAGGATCAACAGCAGCACCCCGACCAGCGAGGCCTCGTCCACCGGGTACCAGTGGAACCGCTCGAAAACCGCGGGCCACCAGCCCGCCGGCCAGGCGAGCAGGCCCAGTACGGTCAGCAGCAGGCCGCCGCCCAGGGTCGCGGCGCGGAGGCGGAGCAGCGATCGCGGTGAGGATCGGCGGCCGCCGGGCAACACGAGCACCGACGAAGCAGAGCTCATCGTCGCGCCTCCAGGGGGCTGTGGGTCCAACCCACGTCAGTCCCCTTCCACCGGTCCATTTCCCACAGTCCCGGCCGCGGGGCCGGAGAGTTTATTCTATCGTTCGCCAAGGAGCCCTTGACCAGCCTCTACGCCCATCTGGCGACGGCGGGCCGAATGAGTCTCACGCCACAGGCTGCCCGCTGGCCGCGGCCAACAGCGCGAACCACTCTGGCCGGTCCAGCTCCAGATCCGTGCCGGCGGCGGCTTCGCGCAGGCCGGCGGCGCGCGACGAGCTCACCACCGGCACCGCCCCGCAGGGTTCCCGCAGCAGCCACGCGTAGGCCACGGTGACGGGGCTGCAGCCGCGCTCGCGGGCGACCTCGTCGAGGGCGATCCTGATGCGCCGGGCGGCCTGGGACTCCCCGCTCAGCAACTCGCCCCCGCCCAGCGGCGACCAGAACATGGGCCGCACCCGGCGCCGCTGCAGGTCGGCCAGCGTGCCGTCCTGCAGCGGCGCCAAGTGAAGCAGCGAGTGCTGCACCTGGTTGGTCACGAGCTCGGTCCGGCTGGCGAGCAGGTCGAACTCGGCGGGAGCGAAGTTGGAGACGCCGAAGTGGCGGACGGCACCGGCGCGGCGCAGCTCGTCAAACGCAGAGGCGACCTCGTCGGCGTCGAGCAGCGGGTCCGGCCGATGCAGCAGGAAGACGTCGAGGTGATCGACGTTGAGGGCGGCGAGCTGGGCGCGCACCGACTCCACCAGGTAGGCCGCCGAGGAGTCGTAGCTCTTCAGCCGGTTGTCGGGCCGACGCCGGCTCACCAGCCTGATGCCGGCCTTGCTGACGAGTTGTATCGACCGCCGCAGGTCGGGTCGTCGGCGGAGCACCCTGCCGAACACCTCCAGGACCCGGTGGTCGCCGTAGATGTCAGCGTGGTCGAACGTCGTGATGCCCAGGTTCACACACGCATCCACCCAGGCCTCTACTGCAATGTCGTCCCAGCCCCCGTCCAGCAGGCGCATGCAGCCGGCTGTGAGTCGCGAGACCTCCGGTCCGCCGGCGCTGAGGTGAACCCGTGGGATCGTCACGCGGGCGATGGTGGCACATCGGATGCGACCGCGGCTATGGTCGGGCGAATGGCGGATCCCCTGTACTTCCCGATCATCAAGTCGGCCCGCGCGATGTTCACGGTGCTGGGCCTGCGCATCGACTCCCGCGGCGAGGAGCACCTGCCAGCCCACGGTGGGGCGGTGCTGGCCATCAACCACACGAGCTACCTGGACTTCATCTTCGCGGGTATCCCGGCTGACGACGTCGGGCACCGCTACGTCAGGTTCATGGCCAAGGACTCGGTCTTCCGCAACAAGGTCTCGGGACCCCTCATGCGCGGGATGCACCACATACCGGTCGACCGGAACGCCGGCGCCCACGCCTTCGACGCGGCCGTGGCCGCGCTCCGAGCCGGCGAGTACGTCGGGGTGTTCCCGGAGGCAACCATGAGCCGATCCTTCGACATCAAGGACTTCAAGACCGGAGCGGCCCGGATGGCCGCCGACGCGGGCGTCCCGCTGGTCCCGGTGATCGTGTTCGGCGGCCAGCGGATCTATTCCTATGACCACAAGAGCCTGTCTCGCGGCCAGGCAATCTGCGTCACGGTCGGCGAGCCGTTGCACCCGACGCCGGCGGATGACCCGCAGGCAGTCACCGACGAGTTGCGCGAACGCATGATCGAGCTGCTGGACGAGACCGTCGCACGCTATCCGGACCGTCCCGCCGGGGCCGACGACGGATGGTGGCTGCCGGCGCGTTATGGCGGCAGCGCTCCCACCCTCGCGGAGGCCACCGAGATGGAGGAGCAGGTGAAGGCGGCCAAGGAGGCCAGGCGTGCGGCCAACGGCGCAGACCGGGAATCAGCAGGCTAGGACGGTCTAGGCTCCGAAAATGCCTCAGTACTCCAACCTGGCGCTCTTCGTGAGCGAGTTCATGGGCACCATGCTGCTGATCCTGCTCGGGGTGGGCGTGAGCGCCAACACCACGCTGAAGAAGGCCTTCGGCTTCGGCCCCAACTGGCTGCTCATCGCCTTCGGCTGGGGTTTCGCCGTCTTCGTCGGGGCCAGCGTGTCCTGGCGCTCGGGGGCGCAGCTGAACCCGGCCGTGACGCTGCAGCAGGCCTTCACCGGATCGATGCCGTGGAGCAAGGTCCCGCTGTATCTCGTCGCCCAAGTGCTGGGGGCCATCGTCGGCGCGGGCCTGGCCTACCTGGTCTACAAGAAGCAGTTCGACGAAGCCGACGAGCCGGAGAACACCGGAGGGATCTTCTTCACCGGCCCCTCGATCCTGTCCCCGTGGTGGAACATCGTGTCGGAGGCGATCGGCACCTTCGTGCTGCTCATCTGGATCCAGGAGAGCTCGCCGTTCCAGCCGGGCACCGCGGACTCGGCCCCGCAGTTCGGCAACTCCGCTCTGGGCTACGCCGGTGTGGCCTTCACAGTTATCGCCATCGGCGCCTCGCTGGGCGGGGCCACCGGGTACGCGATCAACCCGGCCCGGGACTTGGGGCCCCGCATCATGTACACGCTGCTGCCCATCAAGGGCAAGGGCTCGTCCAACTGGGGCTACGCCTGGATCCCGATCGTCGGGCCGCTGGTGGGCGTGGCCGCGGTGGTGATCTTCTACAACCTGACCGGCGCCGGCGCCGGGTCGCTGCCGTAGCCGCTGCTGGCTAGACACGCGCCCCGCGCGAGGGGCAAGGTGAGCGACGCGGAGCGCAGGCATCGACGCCGAGTGCGCTCCCTGCCTCGAAGGAGTGTGACGAAGTGACAGCCGACGACCCCAGCCGCATGCGGTTCATCGACTCGATCTGGATGGACCTGGACACCGCCGACGCGCCGATCGCCGTCGGCGCTGTGCTGGAGTTCGCCGGTCGGGCTCCCTCGGAGGCGCGGGTGCGCCAGCGCGTGGCCGAGATCACCGACGACGCGGTGCGACTGCGGCAGGTGCCGGTGGCCAGCCGCAGCGGTGTGCTGCAGCCCAAGTGGGAAGAGGTCGACCCGGACCTCGAGGTGCACGTCGTGCGCGAGAGCACACCGGACCTGGCCATGGCAGTGTCGGAGATCATGTCGCGGCCGATGCCGATGGACCGGCCGCTGTGGGACTTGACAATCGTCACCGGCTACGCGCCCCGGGAGTGGGCGGCGATCTGGCGCATCCATCACTCCATCGCCGACGGCGAGGGCGTGACCATGCTCATCGGTCGGACGCTGGACATGGAGCCCGAGGGCGGCACCACGCTGACCGACTGGATGGTGTCGCAGGTGCTGGCGATGAAGGCGGCCGCCCGCGCGGAGGACGCCGACGAGGCAGATGGCGGCGACTCACCCATGGACAAGATCTTCGGCGCGGTCAAGGCCGCCGCCGGCACCGCGGCCACGGTCGCGGTGACGACCCCCGCAACGGTGCGCGCCCTGCTGCGGCTGGCGCCGGCCCTGCCCAGCGAGATCAGCGGCAAGCCCGCGGCCGGGCGTGACTGGCGGGGCATCCACATCCCGCTGGAGGACGTCAAGCGGGCGGGGAAGGCCAACGGCGGAACAGTCAACGACGTGCTCATGTCAGCGGTGGCCAACGGCTTCCGAGAGGTGATCGTCGCCAACGGCGGCGATCCCACCGACCGTGTGGTGCGCGCCGTCATGCCGGTGTCGCTGCGCAGCCCTGGGGACACCCGCTCCAACAACCAGGTGAGCATGATCCCGGTGGAGCTGCCGGTGGGCGTCGCCGACGGCAAGGAGCGGCTGGGGGCGGTCGTGCGCCAAACGCGGCAGGGCAAGAAGTCGATGGTCCCCATGGTGGTCGGGGCCGTCAACGACACGTTGGACAAGATCCTGCCGGCGCCGATTATGGAGGCGATGGTCCCGCGCTTCAGCTGGGCCTTCGGCTGGGTCTCCGACACCTTGGTAACCAACGTCCGCGGACCTTCGGACCCCTACTACTTCCTGGGACAGGAGGTGCTGTACGTGTCGCCCATCATCCCGATCGGCTCCAGCGTGCGAACCGTGGTGGGGATCAACTCCTATAACGGCTCGGTCAACGTGGCGGTCACCGGCGACCTGCAGCACGGGACGGACAACCAGATCCTGCTCGATGGCATCGCCGCAGGCGTGACGGAGCTGCTCGCCGAGTGACGCCCACGCGGGTGCCGCCCGGACCGGCACCGACCGATGGCGATGTGGCCGTCCGCGTCGGCTGGATGGAACTTTTCTTCGACCTGTCCGTGGTGTCCTGGCTGACGTTCCGGAACGCGGCCCTGGTGGAGGGTGAGGAGTCGCGCGGCATCCTGGTTGCCCTGGCCGGGGGCTTCCTGGTTTTCACCATCTGGACCGTCACGTCGACGATCAATAATCGCTACCCGACCGACAGCGCGATCCGGCGCGGCCTGATGGCGCTGATCATGTTCTTCCTGCTGGTTTCCACGCTGGCGTTCAGCCCCGACGACGTGTTGACGCACGCGGTGGGTGGGGTGTGTTTCGGCTTGATCTTCTGGTGCATCGCCGCCATGTACCTGGAGGTCTACGTGGGTCGGGCGATGGCGGCATCGACTGCGCTGCTGGCTGGCGGTGCCGCGGCGCTGGCGGGTACGGTCTGCCTGGCGGCGAGCCCGTTCATCACCGACGACGACAGTGGCTACGCACTGTTGTCCACGGTCTGCGCAGTCTCCGCGCTGATAGCCATCGCGCCACTGACCCGGGTGATCGCCGGTCACGGTGAGGCCGGCCCGCTGCTGTACCCGCAACGCTTCGACGAGCGATGGGGTCAGTTGGCGCTCATCACGCTGGGCGAGGTCTTCCTCGTGCTCACAGCGACCCTGCTCGGCCACGGCAACTACGTCAACCTTCCTCTGGTCGCGGTGGCGTTCGCCACGGTCTTCGCCCTGTGGCGGCTGTACTTCGACAGCGCCATGGCGGGGGAGGCGTCCACCTCGCCCTATCACTTCAATCTCCTCACCCTGGCGCATCTGGTGCTGCTCATCGGCATCGTCGGGGCGATCGATCTGGCCATCGTGGAGGCCCTGGCGGAGTCCCTGTCCACCTCGTTGCACTACTTCAAGCTCGGTGGCGCGCTCGGTCTGGTCTTCATCTCGCTGGCCCTCATCACCTGGGCCCGTCGGAAGTCGGGCCGTCGGGTGGTGGCGGCGGACCTGGTCATGGCCGTCGGGATGGTGACAGCGGGAGCGCTGGCGGAGTCCACCGGCGCCCTCTCCTTTCCGGTGTTCATCACAGTGATCTGCGGAGTCGTGGTCCTGTATGCGCTGTTGCTGCAGCGCATCGACCCCGAGGCGCGACGAATCCGACTGCGCTACTGAACCGGTCTACCCGCCGCCATCGCGGAGGGGCGGATGCAGGCCTGGCTCCTTGTTGACATATAGTCAACAACACCACGCAGCCCATTCGAGGAGAACCATGACCGAGGCGTTCATCTACGAGGCGATCCGGACCCCGCGGGGTCGCGGCAAGGCCAACGGCTCGCTGCACGGCGTCAAGCCCGTGACCCTGGTGGTCGGGCTGATCAACGAGTTGCTCGAGCGCAACCCCGATCTGGACCCGAACGCGATCGAGGACGTCATCCTCGGCTGCGTCACGCCGGTCGGCGACCAGGGAGCGGACATCGCCAAGACCGCCGCCATCGCCGCAGGGCTCCCCGACACCGTCGCCGGCACCCAGGTCAACCGTTTCTGTGCCTCGGCGCTGGAGGCGGTCAACATGGGCGCCCAGAAGGTGCGAGCCGGCTGGGACTCGCTCATCATCGCCGGCGGCGTGGAGTCGATGAGCCGAGTGCCGATGGGCTCCGACGGCGGCGCCTGGGCGATGGACCCGGAGACCGCCTACGACACCTACTTCGTGCCGCAGGGCATCTCGGCCGACCTCATCGCCACCACCGAGGGCTTCACCCGTGAGGACTGCGACGCGCTAGCCCTGGAGTCGCAGAAGCGCGCCGCCGCGGCCTGGGCCGAGGGCCGCTTCGCCAAGTCGGTCGTGCCGGTCAAGGACCGCAACGGCGTGACGCTGCTCGACCACGACGAGCACATGCGCCCGGAGACCACGATGGAGGGCCTGGCCAAGCTCAAGCCCTCGTTCGCCGGCATCGGCGAGATGGGCGGCTTCGACGCCGTCGCGCTGCAGAAGTTCCACTGGGTCGAGCAGATCGACCACGTGCACACCCCGGCCAACTCCTCGGGCATCGTCGATGGCGCCGCGCTGGTGCTCATCGGCAACGAGGAGATCGGCAAGAAGTACAACATGAAGCCGCGGGCCCGGGTGGTCGCCACCGCGGTGTCCGGCGCCGACCCGACGATCATGCTCACCGGTCCCACCCCGGCCACGCTGAAGGCCCTGGAGACCGCTGGCCTGACGCCCGAGGACATCGACCACTGGGAGCTCAACGAGGCTTTCGCGGCCGTCGTGCTCAAGTGGATGAAGGACCTGGACCTCGACCCCGCCAAGGTCAACCCCAACGGCGGCGCGATGGCCATGGGCCACCCGCTCGGCGCGACTGGCGCCATGATCTTGGGAACTACCCTCGACGAGCTCGAGCGCACCGGCGGCCGGTACGGCCTGGTGACGCTGTGCATCGGCGGCGGCATGGGCCTGGCCACCATCATCGAGCGCGTCTGAGCGCGACTGCGGACTAGGAGACTACGAATGACCGACAACATGATCGCCTGGGACCTCGACGCCGACGGCATCCTGACCCTCACCATGGACGACCCCAACCAGGGCGCCAACACGATGAACGAGCTGTTCCAGAACAGCCTCCAGGCCACGGCCGAGCGGGTGCTGGCCGAGGCTGACTCGATCAACGGCATCATCTTCGCCTCCGGCAAGAGCACGTTCTTCGCGGGCGGCGACCTGAAGATGATCAGCACCGCGCAGCCGGAGCAGGCAGCCGAGCTCGAGGCCTACATCGACGCCATGAAGGCGGCGCTGCGGTCCATCGAGACCCTGGGCAAGCCGGTCGTGGCGGCCATCAACGGCTCCGCGCTGGGTGGCGGCCTGGAGATCGCCCTGGCGTGCCACCACCGCATCGCGCTGGATGCCAAGGGCTCCAAGATCGGCCTGCCCGAGGTCACCCTCGGCCTGCTGCCCGGCGGTGGCGGCGTCACCCGCACCGTGCGGATGTTCGGCCTGCAGAAGGCGCTCATGGAGATTCTGCTGCAGGGTCAGCAGCGCTCCCCGCAGGCTGCACTGGCCGTCGGCCTGGTGGACGAGGTCGTCGACACCCCCGAGGCGATGATCGCCGGGGCCAAAGCGTGGATCAAGGCCAACCCGGAGTCGGTGCAGCCGTTCGACGTCAAGGGCTACCGGATCCCGGGCGGCACCCCGTCCAACCCGAAGTTCGCCGCGATGCTGCCGGCCTTCCCGGCCAACCTGCGCAAGCAGATCAAGGGCGCGCCGATGCCGGCGCCGGAGGCCCTAATGTCGGCTGCGGTCGAGGGTTCTCAGGTGGACTTCGACACCGCGTCGAAGATCGAGACCCAGTACTTCGTCTTCCTGGCGACCGGCCAGGTGTCGAAGAACATGATCCAGGCGTTCTTCTTCGACCTGCAGGCCATCAACAAGGGCGCTGCGCGGCCGGAGGGGTACCCGACGTACAAGGCGAAGAAGGTCGTCGTGCTCGGCGCCGGCATGATGGGCGCCGGCATCGCCTACTCGTGTGCGCGCGCCGGTATGCAGGTTGTGCTCAAGGACGTGTCGAAGGAGGCCGCCGAGAAGGGCAAGGCCTATTCCCAGGGCATCCTGGACAAGGCGGTGTCACGGGGTCGGATGACCGAGGCCGCCCGGGACGAGGTCCTGGGTCGCATCGTGGCCACCGACGACGTCAAGGACGCCGAGGGCGCCGACCTGCTGATCGAGGCGGTGTTCGAAGACCCGGCACTGAAGGCCAAGGTCTTCGCCGAGGTCGAGCCGGTGCTGGCCCCCGACGCGCTGCTCTGCTCCAACACCTCAACGTTGCCCGTCACCGGGCTGGCCGAGGGCGTGACGCGCCCGAAGGACTTCATCGGGCTGCACTTCTTCTCGCCGGTGGACAAGATGCCGCTGGTCGAGATCGTGGTCGGCGAGCAGACCGGCGACGAGGCCATCGCCAAGGCGATCGACGTCACCCTGCAGATCAAGAAGACCCCGATCGTCGTCAACGACAGCCGCGGCTTCTTCACCTCGCGGGTGATCGGCACGTTCATGGGCGAGGCCGC
>CAYYRC010000041.1:0-13836 GCA_964474045.1 uncultured Actinomycetes bacterium | reverse complement strand
CTGTTCAAAGACGCCGCGCGCGCCGGCACCGCGCCGGACCTGATGCGCTCTGAGGTCTCATGGACCCCCGAATTCGCGTCCTTGGGCTACCTGCAGCCGCTGGACCAGACGCCGCTGGCCTCCGACATCGGCGACTACCTGTCCCCGGCGCTGGCCAGCAACCAGTTCCAGGGCCAGCTCTGGGGCGTCCCCCAGGTCACCGACGCCGCCGGTCTGCTCTGCAACAAGGCGCTGCTCGATAAGGCCAAGGTGTCCGCCCCCAAGAGCTGGGACGACGTCAAGAAGGGCGGCCCCGCGATGCTCGCCGCCGGCGCCAACTTCATCTACGCGCCGGCGACCGGCTACTTCACGCTGCCGTTCGTCTACTCGATGGGCGGCGACATGTTGAACACAACCACCAAGAAGGTTGTCATCAACGACCCCAAGGCGGTGTCGGGCTTCCAGTTGGCGCTCGACCTGATCAAGGATGGCTCGGCCCAGGCGCCCTCCTTCGGAGGGGCCTACTCCCAGCAACAGGAACTGTTCAAGCAGGGCAAGGTCGGGTGCATCGTCAACGGCCCGTGGGCGGTGTCGGACATCCTTTCGGGTCCCGCGTTCACCAATCCGGAGAACCTGACTGTCAACCTGATCCCCGATGGCACCGCCCGCGGGTCCAGCCCGATCGGCGGCCAGAACCTGGTCGTCTACGCCGGCGCCGACAACAAAGAAGCCACTTACTTGTTCGCCCAGTTCCTGAACTCCACGGCGTCGCAGGTGACGGTGGCCGAGTCCGACTCGCTGCTGCCCACCCGTAAGTCCGCCTACGACCAGTTGAAGGCCAGCACGGTCCCCCGGGTGAGGTTTGTGCGGGACTTCCAGCCGGTGATGGACCGCGCCACTGAGCGGCCCTGGATCCCCGAGCTCAGCCTTGCGTACCCGTCGATGGATGAGCAGTGGGTGCGCATGTACACCGGCGGGGTCAGCGCCCAACAGGGGGCGGACAACATGGCGACGGCGTGGCTGGAGTTCCTGCCGAGCGACTACACCGACCAGTAGCCGAGGCGATCCCGGCGGCTGCCGGCGACGCTCGTGGAAGTTCATGATTTTCTTACGCGATCCTGCCGATCACCATGCAATCGTCGGACCCGCCCGCCATGATGGCGGTTGGTAGAGGGGCGGATTCGGCCCCCGCTGTCGGCTGACGGCGGCGGTGGGCCGGCTTCGATCCGCTATCGGGTCGATCCGTCCGCACGCCGGTTGAGGAGGCCCCGCGGCATCCGCCGCAAACAACACGACGAATGGAGCATTGATGGGACGCATGATCCGCGGGGCGGCCGTGGTGGCCGGTCTCGCCATCGCGCTGACCGCGTGTGGCGGCAGCAGCAGTTCAAGCAGCTCGGGGTCGGCCTCGACCGGCGCCTCGGCGGCGAACGGCAGCTCGCTGACCATCTGGGCGGATGAGAAGCGCGCCGCGCCGATCCAGCAGCTGGCCAACCAGTGGGGTCAGGAGAACGGCGTCACCGTCACGGTCACGCAGGTCAACTTCGACGACATGAAGGACCAGTACAACCAGCAGGCCCCCAACGGCCAGGGTCCCGACGTGTTCATGGGTGCCAACGACTGGGCCGGTGAGCTGCAGAAGAGCGGCCTCATCGCCCCCATCGACCTGGGCTCCAACAAGTCGAACTTCGTCGACACCTCCATCACGGCCTTCACCGTCGACGGCCAGACGTACGGCGTCCCCGTCGCAGTCGAGAACGTCATCATGTTCCGCAACACCAACCTGGCCCCGAACGCGCCGGCCAGCATCCAGGACATGGCCACCACCGGCCTGCAGCTGCAGTCCGAGGGCAAGACCCAGTACCCGATCGGCATGCAGGTCGGCGACAAGGGCGACGCGTACCACGCCTACCCGATGTACTCCGGCGCCGGCGGCTACCTGTACGGCGGCCCGAACGCGCAGGGCGAGTACGACCCCAACGACCTGGGTGTCGGCCAGCAGGGCTCGCTGACGTTCGCCACCAACTGGGCGCAGCTGGGCCAGCAGGGCGCGATCAAGTCCACCTTCACAGGTGACGACCTGAAGAACGCCTGGGCGGCTGGCAAGCTCGCCTACTGGATCACCGGCCCGTGGAACTCCGACACCGTCAAGGGCGCCGCGGCGACCGCGCCGTTCGTGGCCGAGCCGGTGCCGACGTGGCAGGGTGCCAGCACCCCGGCCGAGCCGATCGTCGGTTCGCAGGGCTTCTTCCTGAACCAGAACTCGAAGAACAAGACGAACGCCCAGGCCTTCCTGGACGCCACGATGAACACCGACTTCATGAACTCGATGTTCGCCGCCGACCCGCGCCCGCCGGCGTGGAAGGACTCGCAGGCCCAGGCCTCCAACGACCCGATCATCAAGGCGGTGACCGAGTTCGGCGCCAAGGGCTTCCCGAACCTCCCGTGGCCGCAGATGTCCGTGGTCTACGAGGAGCTCGGCCTGGCGGAGAAGAAGATCCTGGACGGTGCCGACCCGACGGCCACCATGCAGGAGGCTGCCGCCAACATCAAGAAGCGGACCGCCTGATCAGGCTGACTAGAAAGTAGAGGGAGGCCCCCGTGTCTGCAACGAAGGTTGCCGAAGGGAAGGCGCCGTCCGGCGGCGCCGTCCCTTCGGGGAAGATGTCCGGCTGGATCGTCAAGCTCGTCATCCTGGGCTTGATCGACGTTCTGGGCGTCTGGGCCGTCGTCAAGAGCTTCGCCGCCAACTGGTGGCTGGCCGTGGTGTTCCTGGTGATCGTGCTGGTCGCCATGAACATCACGTACTTCCGACGCGGGGGCCTCCCCCTCAAGTACCTGCTGCCGGGGCTGGTGTTCCTGGTCGCCTTCCAGCTGTACCCCGCCGGCTACACGTTCGGCGCGTCGTTCACCAACTACGGCACCGGGCACCTGCTGCCGCAGGCGCAGGTGGTCACTGCCATCTCGGCCAAGAGCTCCAGGCCGGTGGAAGGGGCTCCGTCCTACACCGTCGCGCCCATCGAGAAGGGCGGGGAGGTGTCGATGCTCATCACCGACCCCACCCAGAAGGACACCGCTTGGATCGGCACCGCCGAGTCCAAGGAGGAGGCCAAGAACGCGACCTTCACCGGCGGCAAGGCCACCGGGGTGGACGGCTACGAGACGCTCAACCTCGGCTCACTGTCCGCCAACCCGGACCTGGACAAGCAGTGGCAGGAGCTCACCGTCCCCTGGCAAGAGGATCAGGGGATCTTCCTGAAGGCGCAGAGCCCCACCCGCGCCGCGCAGGTCAAGTCGGTAGTCGTATACGACAAACAGGCCGATACCTTCACCAACCAGGAGACCGGCGAGGTCTTCAAGGCCAACGGCGAAGTCGGCCTCTACACCACCGCGGCGTTCCAGCCCGGCGAGGGCGAGACCGGTGCCAACCAGGGGCAGTTCCTGACCCCGGGCTGGCCGGTATTCGTCGGGATCGACAACTACACCAAGATCTTCACCGACCCGGGCGTGCGGGCCAACTTCATCCCGATCATGCTCTGGTCCTTCGCCTTCGCCATCGGCACCGTGCTCATGCAGTTCGTGTTCGGCCTGCTGCTGGCGCTGGTGATGCAGGAGAAGCGCATGCGCGGCCAGAAGGTGTACCGGGTGCTGCTGGTGCTTCCCTACGCCCTGCCGATCTTCATGACGGCCCTGGTGTGGAAGGGCATGTTCAACAAGGACTTCGGCATCATCAACGACATCCTCGGGTCGAATATCGACTGGCTCGGAAATGGCACGCTGGCCAAGGTGGCGCTGCTGACGGTCAACCTGTGGATCGGCTACTCGTACATGTTCCTGGTCGTCACGGGTGCGCTCACGGCGATCCCGGGCGACCTGAAGGAAGCCGCCTTCGTGGACGGCGCCAGCGGCTTCAGGGCCTTCCGGACGGTGGTGCTGCCGCTGTTGATGGTCAGCGTCTCGCCGCTGCTCATCGCGTCGTTCTCGTTCAACTTCAACAACTTCACCTTGGTCGAGCTGTTGACCGGCGGTGGACCCTTCCCAGGGTCGCCGGTGGAAGGCGGCCAGACCGACCTACTGATCACCTATACGTATCGATTGGCCTTCGGCAGTTCGGTGCAGATGCTGGGCTTCGCGTCGGCGATCTCGATGTTGATCTTCTTGATCGTCGCGGGCGTGTCCGCCTACGGATTCCGGCTCACTAAGAAGCTCGAGGAGATCAAGGCATGAGCAGCCAAGTCGAGGGCCCGTACGTCGAGGGCCAGATCGAAGCCACAGAGGAGCTGGCCCGGGAAGAGGCCGCCAAGGTCCCCACGCGCTCGGCGCCGCGCATGAGCTTCGGCCGCTGGGTCAAGTCGCTGGGCTGGCGCCATGCCATCGCGGTGATCGCCGTGATCTTCGCCCTGTTCCCGATCATCTACATCATCAGCATCGCGCTCAACCCGGTGGGATCGCTGTCGCAGGCCTGCGACAAGACCGGTCCGGCCGCCATCGCCTGCGTGTTCCCGCAGACGATCAGCTTCGAGAACTTCACAGCGATCTTCAACGATCCGCTCAAGCCGTTCGGCACGTGGTTCATCAACACCCTCGTGCTGGCGCTGTCGGTGTCGGTGATCTCGACCCTGATGTCCGCCGCCGGCGCCTTCGCCTTCAGCCGGCTGCGGTTCAAGGGCCGCCGGCCCGGCCTGCTGGCGCTCGTGCTGCTGCAGATGTTCCCGCAGATCCTGGCGATCACCGCCATCTTCATCCTGATGACCAGCATGAAGGAGGTGTTCCCCGCGCTCGGCCTGGGCACTGTGGCCGGCCTGTTGCTCATCTACCTGGGCGGGTCGCTGGGCGTCAACACGTACCTCATCAAGGGCTTCTTCGACACGGTTCCGATCGAGATCGACGAGTCCGCCAAGATCGACGGCGCCAGTCATGTGCGCATCTTCTTCGGCCTGGTGCTGCGGCTGGCCCTGCCGGTGCTCGTGGTGGTCTTCTTCGTGACCTTCACCTTCATCTTCAACGAGCTCGCCATCGCCAAGGTGCTGCTCGCCGACATCCGGAACACGACGCTGGCAGTCGGCCTGAACACCTACGTTTCGGGCAACACCCAGGAGTGGGGGAAGTTCGCCGCCGGAGCCCTGGTGGCGGCCATCCCGATGCTGATCGTGTTCTCGCTGACCCAGAAGTACCTGACCACGGGCCTCACGGCCGGTGCGGTCAAGGGCTGAGCCCGCCTCCGAAGCCCGCGACCCGGCGTCCCCGTGACCAGCGCACACCGTCGTGGCGCGGCCGTCCTCGTCGACGAGCCGCACCACGACGGTTCTGCGCTCTACTTCCCGGAGCGCCCGCGCGTATTGGGCGACGCGGTGGACATCTACCTGCGGGTCCCGCACGCCGCAGGTGTGGGGAGGGTACTCCTGCGGCAGGTGCACGACGGCGAGGCCTTCGAGGTCCCTGCGCAGGTGGCGCTCGCAGACGTCGGCGGCGCGGCTTGGTGGCGCGCCAGACTGGTCCAGGTCAACCCTGTGGTGCGCTACCGCTTCCTCACCGATGGCGGACCTTTCGGCTATCGCTGGATCACCGCCGCCGGGCCGATCGACCGCGACCCGACCGATGCCCACGACTTCCGCAGCGTCGTGTACGAACCCGGCCCGGAGTGGTTGCGCGACGCGGTGGCCTACCAGATCTTCCCCGACCGGTTCGCCCGGGGCGCCGACGCGCCGGCCCCCCACGAGCCGCCTGCGGTCGTCCCGGACTGGGCGCAGCCGGCAACCTGGGACGACGACCCGGAGTGGCAGGCGCCTGCGGCGGGTCGGCAGTTCTTCGGCGGCGACCTGGTGGGGGTCGCCCAGAAGTTGGACCACCTGCAGGGTCTGGGCGTCGATCTGATCTACCTGACACCGGTGTTCCCGGCGCCGTCCAACCACCGCTACAACGCCTCGTCGTTCGACGTCGTCGACCCGCTGCTGGGCGGGGACGAGGGCCTCGCTGCGCTGGTCGCAGCGGCGCATGCCCGCGGCATGCGGGTGATCGGCGACTTCACCACCAACCACACCGGCAGCCAGCATGACTGGTTCCGCGCGGCGCAGGCCGATCAGCGCAGCGAGGAGGCCGGCTTCTACTTCTTCGGCGACGGCCCGGCGGACTACGTCGGCTGGTTCGACGTGCCGTCGCTGCCCAAGCTGGACCATCGCAGCGACGCCCTGCGCGAGCGCATGATCTCCAGTGCCGACAGCCCCATCCGACGCTTCCTGCGCCCTCCCTTCGCCCTGGACGGCTGGCGCATCGACGTCGCCAACATGACCGCCCGCCACGGGGAGGACGACCACAACGCCGAGGTCGCGCGCCAAGTCCGAGCTGCCGTGCTTGCCGAGCAGCCGGATGCTTACCTGGTCGCCGAGCACTTCCACGACTTCACTCCCGACGTCGATGCCGACGGCTGGCACGGGGTCATGAACTACTCCGGCTTCACCTTCCCGCTCTGGCGCTGGCTGGGCGGCGAGGACGCTCCCTCCGACCCGGCGCTGGGCCTGCACTGGCGGGACTGGCCGCGGCTGCCCGCCGCGGCGGCCGTGGGGACGATGCGCGACTTCAGCGCCGTGCCCTGGAGCGTCCGGCAGGACAGCCTGCTGGCGGTGTCCAGCCACGACACGGCCCGGATCGCCAGCATCGCGGGCGATCCGAAGCTGGTCGAGGTCGCGCTGGCGGCGATGCTGACCTTCCCGGGCGTGCCGATGATCTTCGCCGGTGACGAGGCCGGTCTGACCGGCCGGAACGGGGAGGAGTCGCGGCGCCCCATGCCCTGGCACGTGCCAGGGGCCTTCGACCATGCCAGCGGCGAGGTGCTCCGCCGGCTGATCGCCGTGCGGCGGAAGTCCGCGGCGCTGCGCCGCGGCAGCATGCGCTGGGCTTTCGCCGACGACGACCGCATGGCGTTCCTGCGCGAGACGGCGGACGAGACCGTGCTCGTGCTGCTGGCGCGCGGAGGGGGCGACGGCACCCCGATTTCGCTGGGAACTTCGGCGATGGGCCTGCAAACCCCAAGGGAATCAGACACTCTGTACTCGTCAGCGGCCCCTGTGGTTGGGGACGGGTGCATCACCATTGCCGGCCACGGTCCGGCGGTGGGCATATGGCGTTGGGCCGGCGGCGGTCCGCACGACACACACGATGGTCCGCACGACAGACAAAGGAAGAAGGGCTGACATGGCCAAGGTGGTCCTGGAGCACATCGAGAAGCTGTACGAGAACGGCTACCACGCGGTCTCGGACCTGAACCTCGACATCGCCGACGGCGAGTTCCTGGTGCTGGTCGGCCCCTCCGGCTGCGGCAAGTCGACTGCCCTGCGCATGGTGGCAGGCCTGGAGGACATCTCCGGCGGCGAGCTGTACATCGGCGACCGCCTGTGCAACGACCTGCCGCCGCAGGACCGTGACATCGCGATGGTGTTCCAGTCCTACGCCCTGTACCCGCACATGTCCGTCGCCGACAACATCGCGTACGGGCTGAAGCTGCGCAAGATGCCCAAGGCCGAGATCCAGGCCCGCATCAAGAAGGCAGCGGACATGCTGGAGCTCAACGACTACCTGGAGCGCAAGCCGGCCCAGCTGTCCGGTGGACAGCGGCAGCGCGTCGCCATGGGTCGGGCGATCGTCCGGGAGCCCGCCGTCTTCCTCATGGATGAGCCGCTGAGCAACCTCGACGCCAAGCTCCGAGTGCAGATGCGCGCCGAGATCTCGTCGGTCGTGCGCTCGCTCGGCACGACGACCATCTACGTGACCCACGACCAGGTCGAGGCCATGACCATGGGCGACCGGATGGCGGTCATGAAGAAGGGCATCCTCAACCAGGTGGGCTCGCCGCAGGAGGTCTACGACCACCCGAACAACATCTTCGTCGCGCAGTTTGTCGGCTCGCCGCCGATGAACCTCGTCCAGGGGCGCCTGGAGCGCCAGGGCGAGCAGGTCGTCGTCAAGGTCGGCCCCGCAACGCTGGCGGTGCCGCAGGAGACGCTGGACCGCCGCCCCGCGCTGGCCGGTTACGTCGGCCGCGACGTCGCCATCGGCGTGCGCAGCGAGGACATGGAGGATGCGTCGCTGCAGTCGGGGGCTCCCGCGGACCGCGTGCTGGAGGGCCGCGTCACGCTGGTCGAGGCGCTCGGCGCCGAGATCGTCGTGCACTTCGACCTTGACGGAGAGGCCGTGGAGACCGACGACACCAAGTTGGTGGCCAAGGAGGCCGGCGACGTGATTGACGTCAGCGGCGTCAGCGGCGTCAAGTGGGTGGCCTCGTTCGCGCCGCGCTCGCGGGTGGCCATCGGCGACAACGTCAAGATCGTCGTGGACATGGAGCGGGTGCACTGGTTTGATCCGGAGACCTCCGAGGCCATCCGCGGCTAGCTCTGGCCGGCCGGTTGCCGTTCCGGCAGCGGCCGCAGGAACCCCTGCACCAGCGCCACCCCGGCGAGCACGAGCAGCGCACCCACGGGTTGGTTCCACGTGAGCGGTTCGCCGAGCACCAGGATGCCCAGGAGCGTCGACACGACCGGCGTGGCATAGGTGATGGTCGACGAGCTGAGGGCGCCGGCGACCTTCTGGACGCGGAAGAACAGCAGGTAGGCCAGACCCGTGCCGACGACGCCGAGCGCGAGCACGGCGCCTAGCGCCTGCCAGTCCACCTGCGGCGGCAGCCGTTCGCCCGAGAACGCCGTCAGCACCACCAGCAGCAGCGCGCCGGCGGTCAGCTGCGCCGCCACCAGACTCGCGGCCGGCTCCGGGCGCGGCGACAGGAAGCGCTGTTGCCATTGGATTCCGATGCCGTAGCAGACCGTCGCCCCGATAGCGGCCAGCGAGCCGGCTGTGCTGCCCGCCAGCCCCTGCCACACCGCCAGGATCACCCCGACGCCGACGACGCCGATGACCAGCCCAAGACTCCGGTTGGCGCCGATGCGCTGACCGCGCGCGATCGCCAGGCCGGCCAGGGCGGTGAACAGCGGGGTCGCGGCGTTGAACAGGCCGGCGAGCACCGAGGTGACGCGGGTCTCGGCCCAGGCGAACAGGACGAAGGGGATCGCGGAGAGCAGGATGCCGACGATGCTCGCGTGCAACCATGCCGTGCGATCGCGCGGCAGCCCCTGGCGGGTGACCAGCAGCACGAGCAGCATGGTCGCGGCCCCGCTGACCACCCGCAGTGCCGCGAGCTGCAGCGGCTGCAGCCAGTGCAGCCCCACTTTGATCAGCAGGAAGCTCGAACCCCAGATGACCGCCAGCAGCAGCCACGCGGGCAACCAGGCGGCGGCTCGGGGTCGTGTAGTGCCATCCCCGCCGGGCACCACCGCAGTCTGTTCCGCCATGCGCGCAGCGTGGCACAAGGGGATACCCGCAGGTCGGCGGCATCCTAGGCCCGTGGCCAAAGGACTCTCGAGACGTCATGCGATGTTGCGGGCTTGGGAGGAATCCAAGGCAGGCACCTATGAGCGCATCGCCGCCTACCCGATGTTCGTGCTCTCGATGCTGTTCCTGCTGGCTTTTGCGATAACGCTCAGCAGCTCGGCCAGCGAGGACGACAAGAAGTTCGCGGCGATCGTCATCCCCCTGACGTGGGCGGCGTTCCTCATCGACTACCTGATCGGCCTCACCCTCAGCCCGAACCGAAAGAGGTTCGTCCGTACGCACCTGACGCAGCTGGCGGCAGTCGTCTTCCCGGTCTTGCGCTTCCTCATGGTGGTTCACGCATTCAGCGTGATGCGCAAGCTCCCCGTGCGCGCTGCTGACAAGGCCCGCCTGTACGTGCTCTACACGACGACTTTGACGATGGTCGTGTCCGCGATCATGGTGGTGCTCTTCGAGTCCAAGTCGCCGGATGCGAACATCACGACCTTCGGCAACGCCCTCTGGTGGACCGGTGAGACGGTGAGCACCGTCGGCTACGGCGACTTCTATCCGGTGACCCTGGGCGGCCGGCTAGTGGCGACCACGCTGTTCGTCAACGGGGTCGCGCTGCTGTCGATCATCACGGCCGGCTTGGCCCAGCGCTTCACCAGCGACGTGCGGCCGGCCAAGTCGGCCGGGCGCGCGGTCGCCGAGGCCGAGCAAGCAGCACAGGCAGCCCCGGCCGACGCCGACAAGGTCGTCGCCAAGGTTGTGTCGGACGCCGATGAGACGGTGACGGTGTCCAAGCAGGAGCTCGACCGCCTGCGCCGCAAGGCCGGAGAGCTCGGCGATCCGCCGTCGAAGGGTGACACCGATGAGCAGCGCGCAGATCCACTCGGGCGGTCCGGGTGATTCCTCCGAGGCCCTTGCCGAGGGCACGGTCCTGAGCGAGGCCGACCGGACGGTCCTTGCCCTGGAGCGTCGGCACTGGGACGTACCGGGCGCCAAGGAGCAGGCCGTCCACGATCAGCTCGGCTGGAGCCTGGCGCGGTACTACCAGCGGCTCAACGCGATCTTGGACGACCCGGCGGCATTGCACGCAGAGCCGTCCTTCGTCTGGTCGCTCATCCGGCGCCGCGAGCAGGCGCGGCGTCTGCGCTCGCACCGCTCGGCCGGAGGTCGCCACCGGCCCGGCGGGCACGACGCGTCCCTCAGGAGGTGAGCACTTGGGCCAGCGGCGGGCGCTCCAGGGTGGCCAGCGGGCGCACCCGTGGCCGGAACTCTGTGCCCACCCGCTCAAACTGGGTCAGCGTGCCAGTCGTACTGGCCGGGACGCCTGGGACGCGGCGCAGAGCCGTGTCCAGGATTTCCGCCGCCATCACCCCCAGCCCGTGGTCGTCGTGATGCCTGTGCACCCGGACGCCCAGGTCCACCTGTCCGAGCGCGGCCAGCCCGTGGCGAGCGTAGGTGTCCACCATGAGCGCCAGCTCGACTCCGTAGCCGCATGGGAACGGCAGGCTCCGCAGGAGCGAGCGCCGCCCGGCGTACTCGCCCGCGAGCGGCTGCACCACCGCGGCGAGCTCGGGCCAGAAGCGGTTGAGCAATGGTCGTGCGACCAGCTCGGTCACCCTGCCGCCACCTGCCGGCACCACACGCTCGCCGGCCACTAGCGGGCGCTCGTACACGGCCTTGACCAGGGACAGCGCGGGGTCGGCGGCTAGGGGGCCGACGAGCGCCGTGACGTAGTCGGGGGTGAAGGACTGCAGGTCGGCGTCGATGAACACCACGACATCGGACGTGGTGGCCGCCAGGCCGCGCCACATCGCCTCGCCCTTGCCGGCGACGGGTGGCAGCTCGCCCAGGACGTCCTCGCGGCGCACCACTCGGGCCCCGGCTGCCGCGGCAATGGCCGCGGTGTCGTCCGTCGAGCCCGAATCCACCACCACTAGTTCATCGACGATGCCCAGCGATCCGCGCTGGCCGACCTGCAGCGCGGCGCGGATGGCGGCAACGATCGGGCCCACCGTGGCGGCCTCGTTCAGCGCCGGCAGCACCACGGCCACCGACAGGCCGGCCGCGCGCACGTCGTCGGCGACGCGACCAGCGGGCCACTGGGCCGCCGCCCAGGAATGCGACGCGAGCCACTGGGACGATGCCTCGAGCATCCGCCACCGCCCTTCGCCGTGTTCTGCGCTCCGCACGCCGGGCTGCTGCTGACGCCCGGCCCCTCCGATCTTCCCACGAGCGACCCCATCCGCTAGGCTCCGCCCTTAACAACTGAATACCGCTCATCCAGAGGGGCAGAGGGAACGGCCCGACGAAGCCCCGGCAACCACCTGTAGCTGTTCGCGCTCATGCGCGAGGCCGGCCAGGGAAGGTGCCAATTCCGGCCTGACGAATTTCGTCGGGCGTAGATGAGGAGAGGCCTCTTCAACCATGAGTATTTCTGTTTCGTGTTCCCCCCAGGTCGATGCCCCTGCTGTCGTTCCTGGCGATTTCGGCAACGCCACCGGTCTGACCTGTCGCGAGTGCGGCGCCGTGTTCGAGCTCGGAGCCGCCTACGCCTGCGCCGAGTGCTTCGGCCCGCTAGAGGTCGCCTACGACTTCAGCGGCGTCACCCGCGAGGCCATCGAGGCCGGTCCGGCCAGCATCTGGCGCTATGCCGGCCTGCTGCCAGTCCCCGCTGGCGCTCCTTCGGCGCCCAACCTCAACCCCGGCTGGACCCGGCTGCACTCCGCGGACCGCCTGGCGGCCGAACTCGGCCTGCGCAAGCTGTGGATCAAGGACGACTCGGGCAACCCCACACACTCCTTCAAGGACCGTGTCGTCGCTGTCGCCCAGGGCGCTGCCCGGGCTCTCGGCCTGACGACGCTCGCCTGCGCCTCGACCGGCAACCTGGCGCATGCCGTAGCCGCTGCAGCTGCTCGTGGCGGCATGGGCTCGGCCGTGATCATCCCCAGCAACCTCGAGGCCGGCAAGACCGTGACCACCGCTGCCTACGGCGGTGTGCTGCTGGGTGTCGAGGGCTGCTACGACGACGTCAACCGGCTGTGCTCGGAGCTCATCGGCGAGCCGTTGACCGCAGGCTGGGGCTTCGTCAACGTCAACCTGCGCCCGTACTACGCCGAGGGCTCCAAGACCGTGGGCTACGAGATCGCCGAGCAGCTCGGCTGGCGGCTGCCGCAGCAGGTGGTGGCGCCGGTGGCGTCAGGCTCGCTGCTGACCAAGGTCGACAAGGCCTGGCGCGAGCTGGCCGACCTCGGCTTCGTGGAGCAGTCCGACTACCGTGTGTTCGGCGCCCAGGCCGCCGGTTGCGCGCCGGTGTCCCAGGCCTTCGAGGCCGGCTGGGACGTCGTGCGCCCCGTCAAGCCCGACACCATCGCGAAGTCGCTCGCGATCGGCAACCCGGCCGACGGTCCCTACGCGCTGGACGCGGTGCGACGCTCAGGCGGCGCGGTCGCGGATGTGACCGACGACGAGATCGTGGAGGGCATCGAGCTGCTGGCGCGCACGGAGGGCGTCTTCGGCGAGACCGCGGGTGGCGTCGTGGTGGCCACGCTGCGCAAACTCCTTGCCGAGGGCCGGCTTGACCCGGATGCCGAGACTGTGATCCTCAACACCGGCGACGGCCTCAAGACGCTCGACGCCGTGGTGGATCGGGTTGGTCCGACGGCGATTATTCCGCCAGACCCCGAGGCTGTTCTGGCCCTGCTGGGCTGAGTGCCGTACAGTTGTCCGAAGTATCCGGCGATCGCCGGATGCATCACCTCACAGCAAAGGCACCATCGCAATGAGCAATGACACCGTCCAGGGTGTGGTCAAGTGGTTCAACTCCGAGAAGGGCTACGGCTTCCTCTCGGTCGACGGCCAGGACCGTGACGTCTTCGTGCACTACAGCGCCATCGACATGGACGGCTACAAGTCCCTCGACGAGGAGCAGCGCGTGGAGTTCCGCATCGTCAGCGGCCCCAAGGGTCCGCAGGCCGAGGCGGTCCACCTCATCTGAGGCTCGTCTTCCCAAACCAACGCCAAGGGGTCCCGCGGTCATCGCGGGACCCCTTGGTGCGTGTGGTGCCCTTCACATCTCGACCCCGCTGCTTGCACTCTCGGCCGGAGAGTGCCAACATTGGCGTTAGCACTCGGCGGTCGGGAGTGATAACGCTGCTGCCGCCGGGTCACCCCCGCTCAGTCGAGGTGGGGCGCGGGCCGGGAAAGGACCGGCACCGGCTCCGCCGTTCGTCGCGGACGGCTCGGCGGGTTCAACCACCACCGGAGTTCCGGAAGGAAGACATACTCAATGGCGAAGATCATCGCTTTTGACGAGGAGGCCCGACGGTCGCTGGAGCGGGGCATGAACACCCTCGCCGACGCCGTCAAGGTCACGCTCGGCCCCAAGGGCCGCAACGTCGTCCTCGAGAAGAAGTGGGGCGCACCCACCATCACCAACGACGGCGTCTCCATCGCCAAGGAGATCGAGCTCGAGGACCCGTTCGAGAAGAT
>CAYYRC010000040.1:12883-14680 GCA_964474045.1 uncultured Actinomycetes bacterium | reverse complement strand
GGCCGGTACCCCTACCGCAACCGCGACGCCGACCCCCACACCCACGCCGACCCCCACCCCCACCCCCACGCCGACCACCCCCGCCCCGGTGCCACCGGAGGTCATCAAGTACTCGGCCCGGGAGGGCAACAACAAGGTCGCGCTCACCTTCGACGCCGACCTGGCCCCGGACTCCCTGCGGCGCGTCCAGGCCGGCACCATGCCCGCCCAGATCAACACCGAAGTCCTGGACTACCTGGAGCAGACCGGCACCCCCGCTACGGTCTTCGTCACCGGCATGTGGGCCCAGCAGTACCCCGAGGGCATGCAGCGGCTGGCCGGCAACCCGCTGTATGAGATCGGCAACCACTCCTGGGACCACATGTCCTGGACCCCCGGCTGCTACGGTCTGCCGACGCTGCCCGGGAACGGCGCGGCCGAGGTCACCGACACCGCCGAGGTGATCAAGTCCTACACCGGCAAGTACCCCAAGTTCTTCCGCTTCCCCGGGCTGTGCCACGACGATGAGGACGTGGCCATCGTGGCCGCCAACGGCGAGCGGGTCGTGGACACCGACATCAGCGGATCGGACGCCTTCGCCAAGGACGGCTACGCGGTGGCCTCGTCCATCGCCAGCCAGGCGCAGGCCGGCTCGATCATCGTGCTGCACCTCAACGGCGCACCGAACGCCGGCACCACCGCGACCATCGTGCAGAACCTCGTGCCCGCGCTCAAGGCGCAGGGCCTGCAGCCGGTGACGCTGTCGCAGATGCTCGGCTAGAGGCGCCACCGACGACGCGGCACAATGGCCGCATGACGGTGGCCGAAGCATGACAGCGGCCAGGGCATGACGGCAGCAGCCGCCGGGGGTTCAGGCGACGGCGACGAGCAGCTGCGCGACCGGGCGAAGAAAGTCATTGGTGAGGCCGAGGACCGGGCGCTGGAGGCACGCGACCAGGTAACCGCCAGGATCGACGCGCGCCCGTTCACCGCCCGGCTGTACTCGACGATCCTGTCGGTCATCGCCAAACAGAGCGGCTACCGCCTGAGCCTCAGCGCGGCCGGCTCTGCTTTCTGGCTGGTCATCGCGCTCTTCCCGGCCACCATCGCGGTCATCATGATCTTCGGCCTGGTGGTGGACCCGAGCTCGATGGCCGACGCCGTGCAGTCGATCGTGCAGCGCTCGCCGGACTCGCTGGGCGCCGTGCTGGCGCAGCAGGCCGAGAAGGTGGCGTCATCGGACTCCGGCACGCTCACCGCGGGTCTGGTGGTGTCACTGGTGGTGACCCTGTGGAGCGTGTCCAGCGGGATGTACGCGTTCGCCCGGGCCGTGCGGCAGGCGTACGGACTGGCGCCGCAGAACTACATCCTGGCGCGGTGGCGGGCGTTCCTCGGTTCCGTCGTCGCCGTCGTCGTGCTGGGCGTGTCCGTCGGCGTCGCCGCCGCCTACGGGTCCTGGCACGGGCAGGCGGACTCCACCCAGAGGGCGCTCAGCTATGTGATCGGTGTGCCGGTGGCCACCGGCGTGATCGCGTTGACCCTGGCTGCGCTCTTCCGCTTCAGCATCAGCGGGCGGGTGCCCTTCCGGGATCTGGCGCTCGGCGCGGGCCTGGGGTCGTTGGCGACGATGGCGCTGATCATCGGCGTGGCGCTGTTCGGGTCGTACGTGTCGCACTACGAGCAGATCTACGGCACCCTCACCGGCATCATCGTCGCGATGCTGGGCATCTACACGATGATGTACGCGATCCTGCTGTGCGCGGTCTTCAACGCCGAGTGGCGGCCGTTGCCCAAGCAGGACGAGCGGGGCGCCCGCTA
>CAYYRC010000040.1:0-12783 GCA_964474045.1 uncultured Actinomycetes bacterium | reverse complement strand
GCGGCACCCTGCACCCCGCGGCGGTAGCCGGTCGGCAGCTTGCCGAGGCCGCGGCGGTAGAGCAGCAGCAGGATGATGCCCAGCAGGGGCTGGGCGATGTCGCTCGGGATCGCCCAGACGTTGTTCGGCGCGGTGTTGTCGTGGGCGACGTACTGCATGATGTGCCCGATCGCGTCGCCGCCGTACGAGATCGCCAGCGCCACCACCCCGGCCGTCAGCCAGCGGTCCCGGAACCAGAAGGACGCGACGCCCAGCACGCCCAGGGCCAGGTCGGCGAAGCCCACCTCCCACTGGAACATGCTCGGGGCGTAGCCGATGGAGGCGGCGGAGTCGGCTGCGCCCGGCCCGATGTGGCCGAAGGCGGCCAGCAACCCCCACACCCCGAACCACACCACCGTCCACAGCAGGGCGATCTCCACGAAGCGCGCGGACGTGCGCCGCTCGGCATGGCGGTCCAGCAGGACGTTGACGACGATGCCCACGATGAGCACGACCCAGGGGATGAAGAAGAAGTACATGGCGTGGTCGCGCCTCCCTAACCCTGCGTGTCGGACTCGTTACTCACGAGGGTTGGGACACTAGCAGGGCTGGGGTGATCAGGACGTTCAGCTGCCGGGGATCCAGTCGAACTCGTCGGGGTTCGGCCCGGTGCGCTCGCCGCGGTCCAAGGTGGCGATGGCTGCCATGTCGTCGGCGGTGAGCTCGAACGAGAACAGGTCGAAGTTCGTGGCCATGCGCGTCGGGTCCATCGACTTCGGGAACACGATGTCGCCGCGCTGGATCGCCCATCGCAGCGCCACCTGGGCGGTTGTGACGTCGTGCTCGGCGGCGATGCCCAGCAGGACCGGGTCGTTCAGGCAGCGCCCGCGGGCGATGGGCGACCAGGCCTCGGTGGCGATCCCGCGCTCGGCGTCGGCGGCGTGCAGCGCGTCCTGCTGCAGGTAGGGGTGGGACTCGATCTGGTTGGCCGCGGGCACGACGTCGCACTCGGCGGCCAGGCGATCCAGGTGCGCCACATGGAAGTTGGACACGCCGATGGCCCGCACCCGGCCGTCTGCGTAGATGCCCTCCAGGGTCCGCCAGGCCTCCACGTAGTTGTCGTGCCCGGGGAGCGGCCAGTGGATGAGGAACAGGTCCAGGTAGTCCAACCCGAGCTCGGCCATCGTGGTGTCGAAGGCGCGCAGCGCATCGTCGCGGTGGTGGTAGCCGTTGTTGAGCTTGCTGGTGACGAAGACGTCGGAGCGCGGCAGCCCGGATGCACGGACGGCGGCGCCCACGCCAGCCTCGTTGCCGTACATCTCGGCGGTGTCGATGTGGCGGTAGCCGATCTCCAGGGCCTGCTCGACGACGCGCTGCGTCTCTGGCGGCGGTACCTGGAAGACGCCGAAGCCGAGTTGCGGGATCAGCACGCCGTTGTTGAGCTCGACGGTGGGCACGGCGGTCATGGCTCTCCCTGGCGGATTGGGGATGGTGCGCCTGACCTTAGTCATGTCCGGGCGTCGTCGCCGCCGGAGTTCAGCGGCGGGCTCCACCACGGGTAGGGCACGCCGGCCAGCCGGTGCACCGGCGCGGCGCAGTAGGGCAGCACGATGGCGCCGGCGAGCAGCACGAGCACATGGTCGAGTCCGGCGACGAGCCCCAGACCGATCGTCAGCGCCGTGGATAGGGCCGGAGCGTGCGCGACTCCCACGAGCGCCATCGCCAGCACGCATAGGACGATCGACACCAGGCCGGCGGCCGCGTGCTTGGGGTTGAGGGTGGTGATGGTGTCGCCCTGCTCCAGCATCCCCATGCCGACCACGACGGTCAGCCCGGCCACGATCCCGCACCCGTGGCCCAGGATGACCGCCCGCGGGGTGGCGTTGAGCCGGGTCGACTGGGCGCACACCATCAGGGCGCTCGACGCCAGCGGCGGGAACACCAGCGGCGCCTCCATCCAGACGGCCAGCGCGGTGGGGATCAGCAGCACCCACACGCAGAAGAGGCCGAGCCACAGGAAGACGGCCTTCCCGTCACGCCCCGGCAGCCGCAGGCCGGCGGCGGTGTAGGGGAAGTCGGCCAGCAACTGGCGACGACCGCGGACGCTGAACGAAGGGTTCGGCGACTCCGGCACGGGCTGGCCCGTCAGGTACCTCGGTAGCGACATGGCAGGGATGGTGGCAGATGGGGCCCTCAGTAGTCGGCGGGCAGCGACCAGGCTGTCGTCAGCTGACGGAGCAGCGCGCCCTGCGGCAGCAGCGCCGCCCCGCGGTTGCGCAGCCAGCTGCCGGTCCGAGTCGATGCCTGCGCGACGTCGCCCAGGCGTCTGGCGGCCCGGACGGTGGTGTTGGCGCGCTTGATGCGGGCGTCCTCGTAGGCGCGCAGGGCGGCGGGCTCGGCGCCCAGGCGGGCGACGCGGTCGCCCAGCACCAGCGCGTCCTCGATCGCCTGGCACGCTCCCTGCCCCAGGTTGGGGGTCATCGGGTGGGCGGCGTCGCCCAGCAGGGTCGCCCGCTCGACGCCCCAGCTCGCCACCGGATCGCGGTCAGAGATGTCGGTGCGGAAGACGTCGTCGGGAGCCGTGGTGGCAACTGACTCGACGACGCGCTCGTCGAAGCCCTGCACGGCATCCATCGCCGCGGTGCGCGCCCCCTCCGGATCCCTGCCCCCGGCGGGGCCGTCGGCGACGGCGAACCAGTAGAACCAGCCGCCATCGATGCCGCAGCCGCCGAAACGCGTCCCGCGCCCCCAGAACTCCCCGGACCAGTCCGGCGGGAACGGCGCCGCGCGGGTCACGCCGCGCCAGCAGTAGTACCCCGAATAGCGGGGCAGGCCGTCGCCCACCAGCCGGGTTCGGATGATCGAGTTCAGGCCATCGGCGCCGATCACGATCGCAGCCTCGCGCTGCCCGCCGTCGGCCAGGGTGACGCGGCCGGCCGCAGCGTCGACGTCCGCGACTGCCGTGGACAGCTCGACTGTGTCCGGCTCCAGCGCGCCCAACAGAATCGCTTGCAGGGTCGCCCGGTGGATGCCATAGGCCGGCGCGCCCACGTCGTTGCGCAACTGGGTCGCTGCGGCCTGGTCCAGACCCTGCAGAAGCTTGCCCTGCGCGGTCAGGATCTGCGCTGTGGACAGTGGCTGGGCCTTGGTCTCGAAGGTGGAGCCGATGCCCAGGCGGCGCAGGGCCATCACCGCGTTCGGCTGGATCGTCAGGCCGGCACCGGCCGGCACCAGCCGCTCTGCGCGCTCCAGCACCCGCACGCCGACGCCGGCGCGCTGCAGCGCCAGCGCCGCGGTCAGGCCGCCGATCCCGGCGCCGACGATGATCGCCTCACCCATGCCTTCGATCCTAGGGCTGGGGAGGGGGCAAGGCTCGCCTCGTGGTGGCCGCAGCTGCGCGCGGCCGCCGCCGGCGGGCGATCATCACCGCCGCCCCGATCAGCGCCGCCCCGACCGCCACCAGCACCAGCGCCGCCCCCAGGCCGCCGCCGAAGTACATGGAGATGACCTGCGGCACGATCAGGAGCGTGCCCAGCGCCATGACGATCAGCGGGACGAAGTCGCGCCGCAGCAGGGCCACTGCGAGGAGGCCGATGAGGGTCGCGACCGCAAGCCACGCGCCCAGGTGGCCCCAGGCGTACTGCGACCCGGTCAAGGCGATCATGCCGCCGAACACCAGCCCCGCGCCGCCGAGGGCCACCACCAACTCCCTGGGCGGCGGCACGCGCCCGTAAAGGCCCAGGACGAACCACACCAGGGCCACGACCCACACGGCCAGGCCGGGCAGGGTCGAGGGCACCTCTTCGGGACCGGGTACCTGCTGCGGTCCGATCGCTCCGGCGAGGGCCCCGGCCGTGATCAGGCTGAGCACGAGCGTGGCGGCCAACTGCAGGGGTTGCCGCAGCAGCCACCAGTACGCCGCCGCCACGAGCAGCGCTAGCCCGCTTACCTCCGCGGCGATCCAGCGGTCTGAGACATCGATCACCTCACCCAGGATGAACGCCGCCGAGGCTGCGGCCGCACCGGTAGACGCCAGCCACAGGACCGAGCGCAGCCGGACCGCCGCCCCTCCGCCCGAAGCTCCGCGGGCGGGCGCGTGCTGCGGCACGGCGAAGCCAGCGGCACCCAGGCCCACGCACAACGCCACCAGCAGCGCTGCCCGCCAGCCATCGGCCAGCTCGCCCCAGTAGTTGCCCACCACCAGGCCGACCGCGACCGCCACCAGCGCACCGCCCAAGTAGCCCAATCCCTCTACCAGCCAACCCGCCAGGTGCCCGCGACGTTGCTCGACGGTGGCATCGTGGGCGACCAGATCCTCGCGCAGCTCCGCCGCCTGCTCGGCGCTCAGCAGGCCGTCGTCCTGCCACAGCCGCAGGGCGGCGTCCACATGCGACTCCACCATTGCGCTCATACCTCCAGCGTGTGCCGACGCACCGTGGCCGCAAGGGGGGAAAGTCCCGCCCCCCAACTAGAATTCGGCGCATGTGTGGAATCGCAGGCGTGTTCGGCCCGGAGGACTTCACCGCCGAGGTGATCGGGCCGATGCTGGACGTCATCACCCATCGCGGGCCGGACGACCAGGGCCGCCTGACGGCGCCGGCCTTCTCGTTCGGGATGCGGCGGCTGTCGATCATCGACGTCGCCGGCGGGCACCAGCCGATCTGGAACGAGGACGGCACGGTCGGCATCGTCTTCAACGGCGAGATCTACAACTTCCACGAGCTCCGCGAGGAGTTGGAGGCGCAGGGCCACACCTTCGAGACGCA
The DNA here is from genome assembly GCA_964474045.1 of uncultured Actinomycetes bacterium. GTDB lineage: Bacteria > Actinomycetota > Actinomycetes > S36-B12 > UBA10799 > JACJWR01. The sequence continues at coordinate 8,038 of CAYYRC010000040.1, read as the reverse complement.
CACCGACACCGAGACGATCGTCCACCTCTACGAGCAGTACGGCCGGGACAACCTGTCGCTCATGCTGAACAAGCTGCGGGGCATGTTCGGCTTCGCGATCTACGACGTCGCCCGCAACCAGATGGTGCTGGCGCGCGACCAGTTCGGTATCAAGCCGCTGTACTACCGCACGGAGCCGGGCGCCGACGGTGACGTCATGATGTCGTTCGGCTCCGAGATCAAGAGCCTGTTGACCGACCCCCGCTACATCCCGACGGTCAACGACGAGGCCGTGCGGCAGTACCTGGCGTTCCAGTTCAACCCGCTGGCGGCGACGTTCTTCAACGGCATCACGCGCCTGCGCCCGGGGCACTACGCGGTGGTGGACCTGGCCACCGGGACCTTCGACGTCGGTCAGTACTGGTCCTATCGGTTCGCCGCGGAGTCCATGACCATCACCGACGCGGACGAGCTGGCCGCCGAGATCCGCCGGGTCATGCGCGACTCGGTCGAGCACCACATGATCGCCGACGTGCCGGTCGGCGCGTTCCTGTCCGGCGGCGTGGACTCCGGCATCACCGTGACGCTCATCCAGGAGCGCCGCAAGCAGCTCGGCCTGGACCCGGTCAAGACCTTCACCATCGGCTTCCACGAGGTCAGCGAGATCGCCGAGGCCCGCGAGGTGGCCGAGCGGATCGGCAGCGACCACCACGAGATCATCGTGGACATCGACGAGTACCTGGACGTGCTGCCGAAGGTCGCCTGGTACTTCGACGAGCCGGTCGCGGACCCCTCCGCGGTGTCGCTGTACTTCGTCGCGCAGGAGGCGCGCAAGCACGTCACCGTGGTGCTCTCCGGCGAGGGCGCCGACGAGCTGTTCGGTGGCTACACGATCTACCGGGAGCCGCTGTCGCTGCGGCCGGTGGCCAAGAGCCCCAGCTGGTTCCGCCGCCGCGTGGTGGCGCCGCTGGTGGACAGCAAGCCCGAGTTCAAGGGCAAGGGCTACCTGCGACGGGCGCTGACGCCGTTCACCGACCGATACATCGGCAACGCTTACATCTTCAAGCCCGACGAGATCCGCCGCATCTGGCGCGGGCCGTTCGTCGGCCAGCCGCACGAGCGCCCGGGCGACGAGCTCGCCGCCTCGGTGCCCGGGTTCGAGGCCGAGCCGGAGTCGCGCCGCATGCAGCAGGTGGACATGAACTACTGGTTGCCCGGCGACATCCTCGCCAAGGCTGACCGCATGACGATGGCGCACTCGCTGGAGCTGCGAGTGCCCTACCTGGACATGGTCGTGGCGGGGCTGTCGGCCCGCGTGCCGGAGAATCTGAAGTACAAGGACGGCACCACCAAGTGGATCCTGCGGCAGGCCTTCAAGGGCATCCTGCCGGAGTCCACCAAGGACCGCGCCAAACTCGGTTTCCCCACCCCCGTGCGGCACTGGCTGAAGAAGAACCCGGACTGGTTCCGAGCGCAGATCCTGGGCAACGAGTACATGGACGCCCACTTCGACCTGGTCGAGATCGAGCGGCTGTTCAACGAGCATGCCGCCGGCACCGCCGACCATGCCCGCAAGATCTACCTGCTTGTGATGCTGGCGCTGTGGTATGACACGTTCATCGGCGGCGTCCCGGTCACCGAGGTCGCGGTGGTCGACGAGGCCGCGTCCTAGCCAGCTACCGCTCAGGAGCCCGTTGATGGCAGACACCCAAGAGGCGCCGTCGGGCTGGCGGGGCACGTGGGCCACGCTGACGCGCACGAGCGTCGGCCCGGTGTCCGAGGAAGTGCACCTGGACCGTTCGCTGAGCACCATGGCGGTGCTGCTGCTGGCTGTTGGCAGCGTGATCGGCACCGGCATCTTCGTGGTGCTCGGGGTCGTGGTGCCGCTGGCCGGCCCGGCGGTGGTGGTCGCGTTCGTCCTGGCCGGGATCGCCTGCCTGCTGTCAGGGCTGTCCTACGCCGAGCTCGCCAGCGCGCTGCCGTCGTCGGGTTCCGTGTACTCCTACGCCTACGCCAGCGTCGGCGAGCTCATCGCTTGGGTGGTGGGGTGGTGCCTGATCCTGGAGTACGGCGTGGGCGTCGCGGCGGTGTCGGTGGGGTGGAGCGAGTACCTGTCGGCGGGGCTGTCCGACGCATTCGGGATCAACATCCCCGACGAGTTCCTGCGGGGGCCGATGCAGGGCGGCATGTTCAACCTGCCGGCGGCGCTGCTGGTGCTCGCCGTGGCGTTCGTGGTGTCGGCCGGGGCCAAGGAGTCCGCCCGGATCAACGCGGCGTTGGTGGTGCTGAAGCTGCTCTTGATCGGCTTCTTCCTGGTGGTGGCCTTCTCGGGCTTTGACTCGGCGAACATGACGCCGTTCCTGCCGCTGGGAATTGCGGGCGTGATCGCTGCCTCGGGCAAGTTGATCTTCGCGTACGCCGGCTTCGATGCGGCGGCGGTCGCGGGCGCCGAGGCGAAGAACCCGCGCAAGGCGGTGCCGGTGGCGATCGTCGGGGCGCTGACGGTGATCACCATCATCTACACCCTCGTCGGCCTCGCCGCGGTGGGCGCCCGCCCATGGCAGGAGTTCGCCGGTCAGCAGGGCGAGGCGGTGCTGGCGCAGATCGCGCAGGACGTGACGGGCCAGACCTGGCCCGGCGAAGTGATCGCGGTCGGGGCCATCGTCGCCATCACGAGCGTCGTCATCGCGGTGCTGTACACGCTGTCGCGGATCATCTACACCATGAGCCGCGACGGCCTGCTGCCCAAGCGGTTGGGGCAGCTGTCGCCGCGGACGCAGACCCCGGTCTTCACGACGTGGCTGCTGGCGATCGGGCTGGCGCTGCTGGCGGCCCTTGTCCCTCTGAACGAGCTGGCGGCGGCGATCAGCCTCGGCACGCTGGTGGCGTTCGCCGTCGTGAACGTCGCGGTGCTCGTGCTGCGGCGCCAGCAGCCCGACCTGGAGCGCCCGTTCCGCGTTCCGCTTGGGCCGGTCATCCCGGTCGTCGCCATCATCATCAACATCGTGTTGATCCTGGGGATGCCCGGCGCCACCTGGATCGCGTTCACCGTCTGGCTCATCGCCGGGCTGCTGATCTACTTCCTCTACAGCCGGCACCGCTCGGAGGCGCGCTATAGCAGCTTGGACCAAACCTCCGGCCCGCCGGCGTAGGCAGCGGCCAGTCCGGCGACTGAGACGTGGTCGAGCACCACGCCGTCGTCATAGCGCGACACGCCGCGCAGCAGGCCGTCGGTAGCTCGGCCGCGGGCCCAGGCGCGTTCCAGGTAGTCCGCAACCTCCGGCGCCTCGTCCGAGCCGGCGAGCGCCCGGTGCGCCAGCAGCGACCGGAGCCAGATGCAGGCAAAGGTCGCCGGCTGTCGAGCTAGCACCGCCGGCGGCAGCCCGCGCGCCACGGCCGCCTCGATCGCGTCGGCCGTCGCTCCGTCGCCGGTTCGAGCTGCGATCTGCAACAACAGCCCTTGGTTGTACGCCCAGACCGACGGCTCCACGGTGCCGTCGGCGCGGACGTGGTCGGCCACCAGGCCGTCCTCGCGCAGCAGCGGACCGGCCAGGAACGCCAGGGTGGACCCAGCTCTGGCGGCCCAGGCCTCGCGCTGGGGTTCGGTCAGCAGCGGCGACTCGAGCGCGAGGGCGGCGAACAGCAGACCGCCCGAGCCGGTTGAGCAAGCGTTGACAGTGTCCCCGGGCTCCACCCAGTACACGCCGCCGCTCTCCAGGTGTCCCGCGGCGACGAAGCGCGCGATCTCTGCTGCCCGCGCCCACCAGCGCGGCTGCCCGCTGAGCAGACCCTGCTGCGCGGCGACCAGCCCCAGCCAGGCGTTGTCGTCGTAGTAGCGCTTGCCGCGTGGTCGGTGGTCCAGGTAGGCCTCTCCGGAGCGGTACCACTGCAGCGCCGTCCACACCTCCTCGGCGTCGGGGTGGACGGGCAGCTGGGTGCGGGGCCGACGGCTGTTGGCACCGGTGCCGCGCTGCCAGCGGCGAGCCACCGCTGGCTGGCCCGCATGCTCGAGCGCCTCGATCGCGCTGGCGCACCAGATCACCTGGCTCAGGGGCCACGCCGCGACACGGCCGACAGCAGCAGCTCCTGCCCAACGCCCGCGGCTCGGCTCGTGCACCCGTAGCCGGCGTCCGCGGCCGGTGACGCACCGCTGGGTGAAAGCGTCCCACAGCGCCAGTGAGCGGCCGGCCCAGATCGCATCCATCGAGGCTCCTCGGTTGTCGTTCGCACGGCCAGCGCCATTCTGGTCGCCCTGGGGCGGTGATGCGCGGCTGCGGCTTTCCCGAGCGCTACGCACCGTCACGGCGCTAGGTTTCGGCCATGGCCCGACGGGACCCGCGTGACGGCACGGACGAGCGGCAGATGCTGCTCACCTTCCTCAGCTTCCACCGTGAGTTGGCGCTGCACCGCGTGGCTGCCCTGGGTGATGAGCGCTCGAAGCTGCGGCGTGTGGCGTCGTTGACCACACCCGCCGGCGTGCTCAGCCACCTAGCGGCGGTCGAGCGCTATTGGTTTCGCCGGGTGCTGGCCGGTGATGGGTGGGAGCCGCCCTGGACGAAGGACGACCCGGACCGGGACTGGCGAGTGGACGACGTCCCGCTGGCCGAGATCGTGGCCGACTACGAACTGGCCGTGGAGGAGTCAAACGCGGTGACCGCCAAGATGGGTCTGGCCGATCCAGCAGCGCGTCCGCGCAGCCCGGAAGATCGCGTGAACCTGCGCTGGGTGCTGCTGCACATGATCGAGGAGACCGCACAGCACAACGGGCATCTGGACATCCTCTGCGAGCAGATCACCAACGAGGACTGACAGCGCCAACGGGGACTTACAGCACCATCGAGGACTCACAGCACCATCGAGGATCGACCGCTCCGAGCCGTCCTTCCTCGTCGCGGCCGCAGCCAGTGGGCGGCGGCGTTCCGGCGGGGTTTCTCGACCTGTTGGAAGTGCCCTCGACGACCGACAGGCGTGTGACAGAATTCCGGCCATGTCAAGGTTCGCCCCCACTCAGCCGAGGCAGCAGGGCGCTTCATCCGGCCGGGCCGGAGTTGCCGCGGGCGGCGCAACCGAGGACTTGGAGTTGTCCATGGCCTACCGGCGCTGGGGGGCGCTGATCTACACCATGGCGCTCCGGGGGACCGGTGATCCGCTCTTGGCGCGGGACGTCACGGCGGCTGCTTTCGCGGAGGCGTGGCGGCAGCCAGGGTTGTCGGCCGATCAGCAGAAGGTAGCCCTGACGGCCGCTGTCCGGCGCGGCACGATGGCGGCCCGCTCCGGGGGCTCTGCGGGTGGTTCGGCGGGTGGTTCCGCGCCCGCTGACGACGCCGCGGCTGCGTCCCTGCTGGATCGGCTGGTTGTTCGTGATGACCTGACGGACCTGGGCGACCCCGACCGCAACGTCATGCTGCAGCTGATCAACGAGCAGGCGGACCGGGGCGACATTTCTCGACGGCTGGGGATGGACCCATCCGACGTGTCGGCGATCGTCGCCCGCAGCCTGCGCACGATGCGCACCCGACTGGCGGGCAGCCGTGGCGCGAGCTGAGGGGGCACACTGCGACCCGACCGACCTCGCCCTGGTGGCGATCGGCGAGTCGGCCCCCACCACCATTTTCGACCTGCATATGCGCAGCTGCCCGTCATGCTCGGCCGAACTCGATGCACTGGCCGAAGTCGTGGACCTCGGCCGCGCCGCCCGCGCCGATCGCGCCTATGCACAGCCTCCGGGAGCGGTGTGGGCCTCGGTGCAGGAAGCTGTCGCCGCCGGGACGCCGGTGACGGCTTCGGGATCGTCGCGCGGCGGGCCCGCGCGGGGCTGGCTCGTTGCCGCGCTCGTTGCGTTGGTGCTGGCCATGATCGCGATCGCGCTCATGGTGCTGGCCTAGGCCGGGACCGCCCGGGGACGGAGTTGGGCCCTAGCGGCCCTGGGGTGAGGCACGCGGGGCGCACGACGGCGTTCGTGTTCGAACCTGGGTAGGAATCGAAAATCGTTCGAATAAGGGCTTGCCTTAGAGGTGGGGGGATGCTACGCTTGAATTAGTAAAAGAGTTTGATTGAGATGTCCGGGCTGACTTCTTGACCCGGGTATCCTTCCGGGGTTGGTTCGTGGGGGTTGTGGCCGGTTCAAGTCCGGTTGTCTCAGGTCGATTCATTCGTCTCACCAGGCGGGGGTGGTTCCCATGCGTGCTCAGCGGCGCGGATCTCGCGGCTCTCGCGGTGGCCCCTGTGTGCCCAGTTCCGGCGCCGCCAGTCCTTCGCCGGTGGCGGGGTGGGTGGAGCCGGAGTGGGCCGTGGCGCCGCTGTGCGCGGAGGTGCGCGGGTTGATCGGTTTGGCGCCGGGCCCGGAGTTGGCTGCGGCCCTGGCGGAGGTGCCGATGGTGCAGGTCTGCCCGGCGGGCCCTCGGTTTCATGCGGGGTCGGCGCTGGACGCCGCGGTGGTGTTCCCCGATCCGCCGGGGCCGCCCGATTCGCCCGCACCGTCGGATCCGCCGGATCCCTCGTGGGGTCCTGCGCTGGCTGGTGGTGGGCGGGGGTTCCCGCTGCCGGGCTCGGCGGCGGGGTTCCCGTGCTGCTGCCAGCTGCTGCTGGCCGCGGCGTGGGAGGCGCAGTCGGCGTGGACGGGCGTGCAGGCCGGGCGGGCGCTGCTGTCGGCCGCGGGCGCGGACCCGGTCGCGGCGACGCCGGAGGGTTTCGCCCCGGCGCGGGTGCTCGACCGGGCCCGGGATGAGCTGTCGGGGGTGCTGCGCATCTCCCCGCACTCGGTGTCCTACCGGCTGCGCGCCGCCCGCGCCCTGGAGCCCCAGACCACAGACGGCGACAGCGCCGAGCCCGACGCGAATCCTGACGACGACGCCGCAGCCGACGCCGGCCCGGATCCGGATGCCGATGCTGGCGCCGCAGCGGACGCAGTCCCAGATGATGATGCCGATGCAGGTGCCGACGCGAGTCCCGGCGACGATGCCGAGCCGCGCCCCGAGGCCTGCGGCGGGGCTCTTCGGGTGTCGGCTCTGGGGGCGCTGGTGGACGAGGGGCTGCTGTTCTCCTCGGGGCTGCGCGCGATCACCTCGGCGGCCTCGGAGCTGCCCGCCGGCGTCCGGATGGCCGTGCATGACGGGATGGCGGGGCGGATCCGGGATCGGCGGGCCGGGGGTCGGGCGTCGTGGCCGGCGTGGGAGCTGCGCCGCATCGCGAGGGCCCTCGCCCTGGCCCTCACCCCGCCCCCCGACGACGCCGACGACGCCGAAGGCCCCGACGAAGACGGCGGCGATGCCCGGGGGCGGGCTTTCGGCCGGCGGCGGGTGACGGTGAGCGAGGACGTCGACGGCATGGCGTGGGTGTCGGCGCTGATCGACGCGGTGGACGCCCACCGCATCGACAACCGCCTCTCCGCAGCCGCAGCCGCGGCCGCGGCCGCGCACGCCGGCGGCGCTGGGCGCCGCGCGGGCTGCACGAGGGACCAGCACCGCGCGGATGTGTTCGTCGCGACCCTCCTGGCCCGCACCCCGGGCCAGGGCGACGACCCCGCCGACGCCCACAGCGGCGCGGACGGCGACGCAGACGTCCCGGAGCCTTCCGGCGGCTGCCCTGGCCCGGGTCGCTGCCCGGCGGTACCTGTGGCGGTGGCGGCGCGCCCGGACATCCACGTCGTCATCGACGCCGCGACCCTGCTCGGCCTCGCCCAGAACCCCGCCCACGTCCCCGGCCTCGGCCCCGTCCCCGCCGACCTCGCCCGCGCGCTGGCTGCGCAGGGCCGCTGGCGCCTGCTGCTCACCGACGCCGGCGGCCTGGTCACCACCGTCTCATCACGGACCTACACCCCCAGCGCCGCGGTGGCCCGCCTCGTGCGGGCCCGGGAGGCCACCTGCCGCTGGCCCGGCTGCACCCGATCGTCGGAGGCCTGCGACCTCGACCACACCATCGCTTACCCGCAAGGCCCCACTGACCCGGCCAATCTCGGGCCCCTGTGCCGACGCCACCACAACCTCAAGACCCACCACGGCTACGTCCTCACCAACCTCCCCCCACCCGACGACACCGAACGAGAACCCGGGAACGACGA
>CAYYRC010000039.1:14798-16766 GCA_964474045.1 uncultured Actinomycetes bacterium | reverse complement strand
CCTACCCCGCCGGCGCGAAGGCGCACACGCCCCCCGGCGGCCGCGTCAGCGACACCACGTAGTTGGTGATCTGATCGTTCACGCAGGTGGACGGCGTCAGCATCCAGATGACGTGCTGGGCCCCCACGTACGACACCAGCGTCGAGCTGGCGAACGACGCCTTCATCCGCATGGCCCACGGCATCGGCGTGGATCCGTCGTTGCTTGCGTTGGCGACGACCACCGGCAGGCCTGCGATGCGCGCCAGGTTCGTCTGGGAGTTCGTCGTCGGCACCGGGTCGGGGCGGACGGTGAGCCCGGAGCAACCCAGGACGTACTCGCTAGTGATGAGGCCGCCGAAGACGGGCCCGACCAGGGCGTTGCGCTTGATGGCGTCTTCCTGTGCTGCGGGTGTCATGCGGTCGGCGTAGTCCAGGCAGTTGACCACCGAGAAGGCGCCGCCGAGGTTCTGGTCGGTGCGACCGGTCTGAGCCTTCAGCCGGGTGCGGGCCTGGGCGCCCTCGGGGGTGTCGAGCCGGGCCGTCGCGACGGTGTCGTTGAAGCCCTTGATCTGCGGCCAGCTCTCCTCGCTCGGGATGACCCCCGACATCGTCGTCAGGTAGTCCCAGCGCGTGTACCGCACACCCCCGCCGAGGTCGATGGGTGCCGCGTCCAGGCCTTGCAGGGTGTCCATGGTCGACTTGTGGACGGCAGGACTCGCCTGGCGCATGAAGGTGAGCGCGGAGTCCAGCGCTACGCCGCCCTGGGCCAGGCCCGCGTACGTGCCCTTCGGATCGATGTTCCCGTCGAGGACCATGGCACGAATACGACCGGGGAACAAGATCGCGTAGACGTAGCCGATCCGGGTGCCATAGCTCATTCCCCAATAGGTCACCTTGTCGTCGCCGACGGCTTCGCGCAGCTTGTCCAAGTCGCGCGCCACGTTGTTGGTCCCCAGGTAGTTGATGATGCCCGCGTTGCGGGTCATGCAGGTGCGGTTGGCCGCCGCGACCGCGGCCTCGGAGCGCGACCTGGCCGCGACCCAGTCGACCGGCCCGCTGGTGGGCAGCGTGAGCCGGAGGTAGTTGCAGTCCTGCAAGGCCGGCTTGGAGCCGCCCAGGCCCCGCGGGTCCCAGCCGACGATGTCGAACCGTTCTCGGACTGACGGCGGAACCACGGCGGCCACGAAGGGGACGACGCGCGCGCCTTCCCCTCCCGGACCACCGGGATTGAAGAACAACGTGCCGGTTGGCGTCCCTGTGGCGGGGAGTTTGGACACGGCCAGGGTGAACTTGGCGCCGCTCGGCTTCGCGTAGTCGTAGGGCACTGCGAGCGTGCCGCACTGCAGCGTCGGCGCCTCTGGGGTCGGGCAGGGGCGCCACGTCATGGGCGGAGTCGGACGGCTTATCGACGGCGGGGCGGGCGGGGGCGCTGTCGCGCCGGGCAGCGCCGCGGCGTTGGACGTTGCCGTACTCCCCAGAGTCGCGGCAACGGCGAGCGCCCCGGCCGCAGCCAGGGCCGAACCGCGTCGCCGCCGCCGGGCCATACCTCGATGGTAGACCCGGCCGCGAGGGGTGATCCAGGGCGCGGACCGAACCCGCCCGTTGGACCCAACGACGGCCCGGTCGGACCCAGTGCGTCCAGAGCCTGCCAGGTAGCTGCCCCAACCTCAGCGTCCCGAGGCGCCTCATGATCATGGCCGCGGACGCGGTCGCACGGTCGAGTCCAGCACCAGCGCCATGATCATGAGGGCGCAGAGTCCGTGATCGCGCCGCGACAGTGGGGCCCACGTGTCGAGGCCCACGCCGAAGGGGCCTTTGTCCCAATCGATGTTCGCCTGACTCCCGGTGGGGCTGTACCGGCCGAACCAGCCGGCACCCACAGAACTGCCTCACGGCAACAACCCACAGTGTGGCCAGTGGGGCACCTTGGCAACTCCAGGGTTGATCGTGGGGCGCAGTGGGGTAAAGTGGGGGACTCGGGAGCGGA
>CAYYRC010000039.1:0-14698 GCA_964474045.1 uncultured Actinomycetes bacterium | reverse complement strand
CACGACGACGGCGAGGAGGTGGTGGACGGTGTTTCTCGGCACCCATCACCCGCGCCTGGACGACAAGGGCCGATTGACCCTCCCGGCCAAGTTCCGCGAGGGGCTCGCGGGCGGCGTCGTGCTCACGAAGGGGCAGGACCGCTCGCTGGTCGTCTGGCCCACCCCAGAGTTCGCCGAGTACGCGGGCCGCATCCGGGAGGCCTCGCGCTCGGACGCCAAAGCCCGCGCCTACTCCCGAGTGTTCTTCTCCACCGCATTCGACCAGGTACCCGACCGGCAGGGGCGCGTCACGATCCCGCCTGCCCTGCGCGAGTACGCCGGCCTAGGCGACGACCGCGAGTGCGTCGTCGTCGGCAACCACGACACCGTCGAGATCTGGAACGCGACCGCCTGGGAGCAGTACTTGACCAGCTCCGAGCCCGAGTTCGCCGACCTGTCCGAGGAGGTGGTCCCCGGACTGTTCTGACCCTCGAGTCGGGTGGCCCCCTCCCGTCGGCCCGGAACCGCGGACACTTCCCCGGTCAGCGATTCCCCGCGCTCCATCGACACTTCCCCGGTCGATGGCGAGCAGGCCGGCCGCGGGGCGGGACCACTCGACTCGGCGGTTGTCGCGCACCTGCCGAGCACGCCGCCCGCACACCCACCCCACCGCCCGCACACCCACCCCACCGCCCGCAGCACCAGCCCACGACGACGATGAGTGAGTCCATTGATGGAGAGGCAGCCCGATGACGCAGCCGAGCACATCCCGGTGCTGCTGGACCGCTGCCTGGAGCTGCTGGGACCTGCCATCGAGCGACCTGGCGCCGTGCTGGTCGATGGCACGCTCGGCCTTGGCGGGCACTCCGAGGCCGCGCTGCAGCGCTACCCAGAGCTGCAGCTCGTCGGCGTGGACCGCGACCCGGAGGCCCTGCGTCGCGCGGGGGAGCGACTGGCCCCCTTCGGCGGCCGCATCACCCTGGTCCACGCCACCTTCGACCAGGTCGATGCCATCCTGGCGCGCGCGGGTATCTCCGCGGTCGACGGCGTGCTGCTGGACCTGGGCGTGTCGAGCATGCAGCTGGACCTGCGCTCGCGCGGGTTCGCCTACTCCTACGACGCCCCGCTGGACATGCGCATGGACTCCAGCGCCGAGCTCGACGCCGCTGCGGTGCTCGCCGACTACTCCCAGCCCGACCTGGCCCGCATCCTGCGCGACTACGGCGAGGAGCGCTACGCCGGCCGCATCGCCCGCGCCATCGTCGAGCAGCGCCAGACCGCGCCGATCACCGACAGCCGCACCCTGGTGGAACTGCTGGAGCGCACGATTCCCCTGCGCTCCCAGCGCACTGGCGGCGGACACCCGGCCAAGCGCACGTTCCAAGCCCTGCGGATCGAGGTCAACGACGAGTTGGGCTGCGTCGAGCGCGCACTGCCCGGCTGGCTGGGCCGAACAGGCATGGGCGGGAGGGTCGTCGTGATGGCCTACCACTCGCTCGAGGATCGAATCGTAAAGAGAACTTTCGCTTCGGCAACGCAGGCGGCCGTTCCGCCGGATCTGCCCGTGATTCCGCCCGACGCGCGGCCTGCCTTCCGGCTGCTGGGCAGGGGGGCGGGGATAGCGTCGCCGACAGAAATCAGCACTAATCCGCGCGCCGCATCGGTCCGCCTGAGGGCCGTCGAACGCATCAGGGAGACGACGTGACAGCACTACCGCACGAAGCCCCTCGCAGCGTCGCGGGCAGCTCCAGCCGGGCCGCCCAGGCGCGTGCTCGGGCGGCCGCTCGGCGCCGTGCCGCAGCCCGGGTGAGCTACCCGGCCCAGGCCCGCACCCCGGGTGTCGCGACGGGCGCCGCGACGGGGACGGCGACCTCCGCGGCGGCCGGGTCCGGGGCCGAGCTGCGCCGCTTCTACGTGCTTGTGGGGATCCTCATCACCGCCAGCCTGGCGCTGAGTCTGATCCTCAACACCGTCCTTGCCCAGGGCAGCTTCGAGCGCTACTCGGCGGTGAGCAAGTCCAGGGAGCTCGCGGTCAAGGAGCAGGCGCTGTCGGCGGAGCTGCTCAAGGCTGAGGCTCCGGCGAACCTGGCCAAGAAGGCCAAGGAGTTGGGCATGGTCCCGGTGACTGCCCCCGCGTTCATCGACCTGAAGTCGGGCAAGGTCATGGGCGAGCCCACGCCGGTGGCCGCGCCCGCGCCGGCCGCCGGCACCGCGGCATCGACGACCTCGGCTGACGCCGGCACCGCGGGGACCGCGGGCACCGCCGGGACGGACGCCGCCGCCACCGACACCACCGGTGGCGACGCAGGCGCCGCTGCGGCGACACCGTCCCCGGCGCCGGCCCCGCAATACGGCGCGGTCAACCCCGACGGCACGTCGACGCTGACCGCCGGCTCCGCTGCAGCCGCTGGCTCCGCGCCTACCAGCGCGACCAGCGGCACCGGCACGACCACCGGCACCGGCACGACCGGCGGCACCGGCACGACCACCGGCACCAGCACCACCACCACCGGCACGACCAACACCACCAGCACCACCTCCGGCGCAGCCGGGGAGACCGCCGTCGGCCTCGTCGACTCGGGCCAGAGCCGGTGAGCACGACCCAGTCACCGCGCACCCCCACAGATCGTGGCCCGGCACCGATGCCGCCGCGACGCCCCCTCTGGCAGCGCTTCTGGAACAACGAGCTGCACTACACGCCGGGACGGCCGGCAGTTCGGATGCGCTGGGTCACCTACATCCTGGTGGGCGTTCTGGCGGTCTTCGGCGTGCGGCTGCTGCAGGTGCAGGTCGTGGACGCCGGGGCGCTGGCCGACCGCGCGGCCAGCGGACGCATGGACACCTCGATCCTGACGGCGAAGCGCGGCGCGATCCTGGACTCCACCGGGGTGCCCCTGGCGCAGTCCGTGGACGCGTCCAACGTGGTGGTGGACCAGACCCTGGTCGAGGACCCCGCGGACTACGCCAAGAAACTCTCGCCCATCGTCGGCCTGCCCGCGGACAAGATCGAGGCGTCGCTCAAGGGCGACAAGCGATTCGCCTACGTCGCCAAGGCCGTGGCCCCGGATGCCGGGCAGAGGGTGATGGACCTGGAGCTGCCGGGGATGGCCACCGAGCCGACCCTCAAGCGGGACTACCCCAACGGGGCGCTGGCGGCGAGCGTCGTCGGGTTCGTCGGCGGTGACAGCGCGCAGGGGATGGCGGGCGTCGAGCTGGAGCTCAACGACCAGTTGGCCGGAAAGAACGGCGAGCGCCGCGTCGAGGTAGTTGACGGCAAGCTGATCCCGACCGGCACGGACGTCGAGAAGGACCCGGTTCCCGGCTCCAGCGTGAAGCTCACGATCGACCGCGATCTGCAGTTCATCGCCCAGGACGCCATCACCCGCCAGGTCCGAGAGTCCAAGGCCGAGAGCGGCACCGTGATCCTGATGGACGTCAAGTCCGGCGAGATCCTGGCGATGGCCAGCGTGCCGACCATCGACCCCAACAACATCGGCAACGCGCGCCCCGAGGACATGCAGAACCGTGCCGTCGTGGAGGCGTTCGAGCCCGGCTCGACCAGCAAGATCATGACGATGGCCGCGGCCATCAACGAGGGCAAGGCCGAACCGTCGACGTCCTTCGACGTTGCCGACACGATCCACCGGGGCACCCGCGACTTCCACGACCACTCGCCGCACGAGCCCTACAAGTTGACGCTGGCCGGCATCCTGGCCAAGTCCAGCAACACCGGGTCGATCCAGGTTGCCGAGCGCGTGGGGCCGGAGAAGTTCCGCGAGTACCTGACGCGGTTCGGCCTGGGGCAGCCCACCGGCCTGGGGTTCCCCGGCGAGGCCGGCGGCTATGTTCCGCCGATCGACGAGTGGACCGACTCGACCTTCCCGACGCTGTCGTTCGGGCAGGGCCTGTCCTTGAGCGCGCTGCAGATCACGTCGGTGTTCCAGACGATGGCCAACGACGGCGTGCGCGTGCAGCCCAAGCTCATCGCCGCCACGATCGACGACAACGGCAAGGAGGTCCCGGCGGCCGAGCCGCCCACGACCAAGGTCGTGGAGCCCGAGACCGCCAAGAAGGTGCTGAAGATGATGGAGGGCGTCGTCAGCGAGGAGGGCACGGCCAACAACGCGAATATCCCGGGCTACAAGGTGGGCGGCAAGACCGGGACGGCCAACCGGGTGGACGACAGTTGCGGCTGCTACAAGGGCTACACCTCGAGCTTCATCGGCGTGGTTCCCGCCGACGACCCGCAGCTGGTGGCCGCGGTCATCGTGCAGGACCCGCAGGGTGCCTACATGGGCTCGGACAACGGAGTCCCGGTGTTCAAGGAGCTCATGACCGCCGCCCTGCAGGCCCGCGGCGTCGCGCCCACCGGCAACACCGACCCGCTGCTCCCGGTGTACGCCGACACGGCCAAGACCGACGCCGCCACCGCCGTGCAGCCGCAGCAGCAGCAGCCAACCGCCACCGCCGCGCAGCCGCAGCAGCAGCAGCCAACCGCCACCGCCGCGCAGCCGCAGCAGCCGCAGGCCACCGAGGCGAAGCAGTAGGCATGGTCATCGCTCACCCTCGGCCCCAGCAGCGGCGGCCGGTACTCCTGCGCGACGTCCTGCGGGCCGCTGGCCTGGACGTCGGCCTAGCCGCCGACGGGCCCGCGGACCTGGACGTCACGGGCATCGCCATGGACTCGCGCCAGGTGCAGCCTGGGGACCTGTACCTGGCCGTCGGCGGCGCCGCCACGCACGGCGCGAACTTCGCCGCCCAGGCGGCCGCGGCGGGCGCCGCGGTGATGGTGACCGATGAGGCGGGTGCGGCGATCCTGGCGGCGGACGGCCGTGACCCCGGGCTTCCCGTGGTGGTGGTCGCCGGCGACCCGCGTCCTGCCGCGGGCGCGTTGGCCGCAGCCGTCTACGGCCGCCCCAGCGCGGGGCTGACGGTCGTCGGGATCACCGGCACCAACGGCAAGACCACCATGAGCTTCATGATCGCCGCGGCCCTGCGGGCGGCGGGCGAGCGCGTCGGCGTCATCGGCACCACCGGCATCTACCTGGAGGATGAGCGGCTGCCGGCCGAGCGGACCACGCCGGAGGCGGTCGAGCTGCACGCCATCCTCGCCCACATCAAGGAGCGCGGCATCACAGCGGTGGTGATGGAGGTGTCCTCGCACGCGATCGTCTTCGGCCGCGTCGGCGGCGTCGAGTTCGACGCCGGGGTTTTCACCAACCTGACCCAGGACCACCTGGACTTCCACGGCACCATGGACGCCTACTTCGCGGCCAAGGCGTCGTTCATCGACACGGTGCCGTGCGCGATCGTCTGCGTCGACGACGAGTGGGGCAGGGTGCTGGCCGCCCGGCTGCCGGCGGCGCAGACCTACGCGGTGGGCGCCGACGTCCCCGCCACTTGGTTCGCCGACGGCATGGAGATCTCCGGCGACGGCATGGACTTCCGGCTCCACGGCCCCGCAGCGGTGGCGTCCGAGCTGACCGCTGGCGTGCCCGCCCACGTCGGGCTTATCGGCGACTTCAACGTGGCCAACGCGACCGGAACCGCAGCGACGGTCTGCAGCCTGGGGATCGACCTGGCCTCCGCCCTGACCGGCATCCGGAACTGCCCGGGAGTTCCCGGGCGGATGCAGCCGGTCCGCAATGACCTTGGGCTGCGGGCCTTCGTGGACTACGCGCACACCCCCGACGCCGTGGCCCGCGCCATCGCTGCCGCGCCCGGGCGGGTGCTCGCGGTGGTGGGCTGCGGCGGCGACCGGGATGCGGCCAAACGGCCCCTCATGGGTGGGGCCGCAGCGCGCCTCGCGGACTTCGTCGTCATTACCGACGACAATCCTCGTTCGGAGGATCCGGCGGCCATTCGCGCTGCCATGTGGGAAGGGGTGTCAGCCGTGCCGGCGTCGGAGCGAGCGCAAGTCGTGGAGGTGGCGGACCGCCGGGCGGCCATCCGCGTCGCCGTCGCCGAGGCGCGCCCGGGCGACTCGGTGCTGGTGCTGGGCAAGGGCCATGAGCAGGGCCAGACCGTCGGCGCCACGGTGCACCCCTTCGACGACGTGACCGAGTTGGCCGCGGCCATGGCCGCCATGGCCGCGGCAGCCGACACGGCCCAGGCGGCCGAGCGATGATCCCGATCACCCTGGCCGAGGTCTGCGCAGCGGTCGGCGGCGAACTCGTCGGCGACGGCGCGACCGTCGTCACCGGCATCACCATCGACTCCCGCAGCGTGGCCCCGGGCGACCTCTTCGTCGCCTTTGCCGGCGAGCGCAGCGACGGCCACGACTTCGCGGGCGCGGCGCTGGCACAGGGCGCCGCCGCCGTGATGAGCCAGCGCCCGGTGGCCGAGCCGGCCGTCGTGGTGGCGGACCCGCTGGCCGCCGTGGGCCGGCTGGCCACCGCCGTGCTGCAGCGACTGCCCCAGCTCACCACCATCGGCGTCACCGGCTCGTCCGGCAAGACGTCGACGAAGGACCTGTTGGCCCAGGTGCTGGCGCCGTCGGGTCCGACGATCGCCCCGGTCGGCTCGTTCAACAACGAGCTCGGGCTGCCGCTGACCGCCCTGCGCAGCGACGCCGACACCCGCTTCCTCGTGCTCGAGATGGGCGCCCGCGGTCGCGGCCACATCGCCTATCTGTGCGGGATCGCGCCGCTGGACGTGGGGGTCGTGCTCAACGTCGGCAGCGCCCACGTGGGCGAGTTCGGCGGCCAGGAGCAGATCGCCGCCGCGAAGTCCGAGATCGTGGCCGGGCTGTCGCCGGCGGGGCTGGCGGTGCTCAACGCCGACGACCCGCTGGTCGCAGCCATGCGCCAGGGGACGCAGGCTGGCCGCGTCCTCACCTTCGGCGAGTCGGCCGGAGCCGATGTCCGGATTGCGGGCCTGCGGCTGGACGGCATGGCCCGCGCCTCGTTCGACCTCCGGTTCGAGGGCGACACCGCGCACGTCGCCCTGCAACTGGCCGGCGAGCACATGGCGCTGAACGCCGCCGCGGCCGCGACCGTCGCGGTAGGACTGGGCATCTCGCTGCAGGATGCCGCCGATCGCCTGAGTTCGGCGACGGCGCGCAGCCCCTGGCGGATGGAGGTGACCACGACCGACGGCGGGGTCACCGTCATCAACGACGCCTACAACGCCAACCCGGAGTCCATGCGGGCGGCGCTCAAGGCGCTGGTCGCCATGGCCAGGGGCGGCGAGGGGGAAGACCCGGGTCGTAGCTGGGCCGTGCTGGGGGAGATGCTCGAGCTGGGCGACGAGTCGCGCACCGCTCACGACGCGATCGGGCGGCTGGCGGTGCGGTTGGACGTGAGCCGGCTGGTCGCCGTCGGCGAGGGCGCCCGGCCGATCCACATGGGAGCCGCGCACGAGGGCTCCTGGGGCGACGAGTCCGCCTGGGTGGCCGACGCCGACGCTGCCGTCGAGCTGCTGGCCGCGGAGCTGCGGCCCGGCGACGTAGTGCTGGTCAAGGCCTCGCGGGCCGGCGGCCTGGAGCGGGTGGCCGCGGCGATCATCGACCTCGACCCGGCAGCGCGGGCGGACGGGAGCGACGCATGATTCAGGTTGTGGTGGCCGCCGGCGTGGCCCTGATCGTGGGCCTGTTCGGCACCCCGCTGCTCATCCGCTTCCTGCGCAAGCACGGCTACTCGCAGGCCATCCGGGTGTCCAGCGACGGCATCCAGTATCCGGAGCACCAGGGCAAGAAGGGCACGCCCAGCATGGGCGGCCTGGCCATCATCATCGGCGTGGTGCTGGGGTACTTCGTGGCGCACCTGGTGGTGTGGCGCCCGCCGCTCATCAGCGGCCTGCTGTGCCTCTACCTGATGGTCGGCTTGGGCCTGGTGGGCATGGCCGACGACTACCTGAAGATCTTCAAGCAGCGCAGCACCGGCGTGCGGGCGCGCACGAAGCTGCTGGGCCAGGCCTTCGTCGGCCTCAGCTTCGCCGTGCTCGCGCTGCAGTTCCCCGACCAGTACGGGCGCACCCCCGCCTCCGAGGCGATCTCGTTCGTCCGCGACACCCCGATCGTGCTCCCGATGGTGCTGGCGGTGCTCTGGATCTGGCTGCTCATCACCGCCACCACCAACGCCGTCAACCTGACCGACGGCCTGGACGGCCTGGCGGCCGGCGCCTCGGTCGTCACCTTCAGCGCCTTCGCGCTGCTGGGCGTGTGGCAGTACGGCCAGAACTGCGCCTTCACGCGCTTCGAGCGCTGCTACGAGGTGCGCGACCCGCTGGACCTGGCGGTGTTCGCAGCGGCGTGCGCCGGGGCCTGTTTCGGGTTCCTGTGGTGGAACACCAGCCCGGCCAAGATCTTCATGGGCGACACCGGCTCGCTGGCGCTCGGCGGAGCGATCGCCTCGCTGGCCGTGTTTAGCCAGACCGAGCTGCTGCTCATCCTGCTCGGCGGAGTGTTCCTCATGACCACCATGTCGGTGATCCTGCAGGTCGGATCGTTCAAGCTCACCGGCAAACGCATGTTCCGGATGGCGCCGCTGCACCATCATTTCGAGCTCAAGGGCTGGGGTGAGGTCACCATCGTGACGCGGTTCTGGATCCTGCAGGCGCTCTTCGTCGGCCTGGGGCTGTCGCTGTTCTACGCCGAGTGGGTGCGCACATGACGTTGCCTGTGAGCGGTCCTGGCTACGGCCTGGACACGCCGCCGGAGTCCCTGCACGTCATCGTCACGGGCCTGGGCGTGTCCGGCTTCCCGGCGGCCGTGGCGCTGCTCGAGCGCGGCGGGCGCGTGACGGTGATCGACGCCCGGGTGCCCGACGAGGGCAGCCCCCACGCCGAGCGGGTCATCCTGCTGCAGACGCTGGGAGCCGAGGTCATGCTCGGCGTGGGACCCGACGAGCTGCCCGCTGGCGACGTGCTCGTGGTGTCCACCGGCATCCCGCTGGACTCGCCTTGGATCGCGGCCGCCATCGAACGCGGCACGCCGGTGTGGGGGGAGTTCGAGCTCGCCTGGCGGCTGCGGCCGGCCCAGGGCGCGGCGCCGTGGCTGTACGTGACGGGCACCAACGGCAAGACCACCACCACCCTGATGCTGGAGTCCATCCTCAAGGCCGCGGGCCTGCGGGCGGCGGCGGTCGGCAACATCGGGGTTTCGCTCATCGACGCGGTAGTCAACCGGGAGCCCTACGACGTGCTGGCCGTCGAGATCGGTGCCCCGCACCTGGCCTTCGTCTACTCGGTGTCTCCGGAGGCCACCGTGTGCCTCAACGTCGCCCCCGACCATGTGGACTACTTCGGCTCGTTCGACGACTACGTCGCGGTCAAGGCCCGCGCGTACGAGCGGACCCAGAAGGCCTGCATCTACAACGTGGCCGACCCCGCCACGGAGCAGATGGTGCGCGATGCCGAGGTCGTCGAGGGCTGCCGCGCCATCGGCTTCACCCTCGGGGTGCCGGCGCCCAGCTCACTGGGGGTGGTCGAGGACCTGCTCGTCGACCGTGCGTTCCTGGACAACCGCGCCTCCCATGCGCAGGAGCTCTGCGCCCTGGGCGACGTCAAGCCACCGGCGCCCCACCAGGTCGAGAACGCCCTGGCGGCCGCTGCGCTGGCGCGCGCCCACGGCGTGCCCGCCACCGCGGTCGGTGCCGGGTTGCGCGCCTTCACCCCGGCGGCGCACCGCATCACCGACGTCGGGGAGCACGACGGCGTGCGCTTCGTGGACGACTCGAAGGCCACCAACTGGCATGCGGCGCTGACGTCGCTGCGGGCCTATGACCCGGTGGTCTGGATCGCCGGCGGGCAGGCCAAGGGTCAGGATTTCGATGAACTCGTCGCGGCGACCCATGAGCACATGCGCGCCGTCGTGCTGCTGGGCGTCGACCGCCAGGTGATCCGCGAGTCGCTGGCGCGACACGCGCCGCACGTTCCGATCGTGGAGGTCGATGCGACCGACACTGGGGCGATGGACCAAGTGGTGGTCGCGGCCGCGGAGCTGGCCGAACCCGGTGACACCGTGCTGCTGGCGCCGGGCTGCGCCTCGCGGGACATGTATGCCGACTACGCCGAGCGCGGCGACGCCTTCGCCGATGCGGCGCGACGGCTGGGGGCCTCGTGACCGACGCCTCGCTCACCGAACCGTCGCTGACCGACCCGTCGCTGACCGACACCCAGGTCCGGCGCGTGCGCCGCCGCCGCCGTCAGCACGAGCACACTGAGGGCCACCGCCGGCTGGCCTTCCTGGACCATGCCATGGCGGACTACGTCGCGTTGCTGACGGCCACCCTGATCCTGCTGGGCTTCGGGCTGGTGATGGTCTACAGCGCCTCCAGTGTCGAGTCGCTGGCGGCCGACGGGTCCACGTTCGGACAGTTCGCCAAGCAGTTCCTGTTCGCCCTCATCGGCGTGCCGGCGATGCTCTGGCTGTCCCGCCGCCCGGTGTCGTTCTTCGAGCGCTACGGACCGCCCTCGCTCGCGGTGGCGATCGTGCTGCTCGTCCTCGTCCTCATCCCGGGGATCGGCATCGACGTGGGCGGCCAGCAGAACTGGATCGGCCTGCCCGGCGGGTTCAACCTGCAGCCCAGCGAGTTCACCAAGCTCGCCTTCATCCTGTGGTCCGCCCGGCTGCTCACCCTGCGCCAGGACCGGCTGACGGACTGGAAAGAGGTCCTGCTTCCCTTCCTGCCCGTGGCCGGCGGGATCGTCCTGCTCATCCTGCTCGAGGGTGACGTGGGAACGGCGCTGGTGTTCATGCCCATCATCGCCATGATGCTGTTCATGGTCGGCGTCCCGATGCGGCTGTTCGGGCTGATCGGCGGTCTGCTCGTCGGCGTCATCGCGCTGATGTCGCTGACCGAGGGCTACCGCATGCAGCGGTTCGCGACCTGGCTGGACCCGGAGGCCGACCCGACGGGTGCTGGCTGGCAGGTGATCCACGGCAAGATGGCGCTGGCCACCGGCGGCTGGTGGGGCGTGGGCCTGGGCGGCAGCCGCGAGAAGTGGGGCGCCCTGCCGGAGGCCCACAACGACTTCATCTTCGCCGTCATCGGTGAGGAGCTGGGCTTCTTCGGAACCCTCTTCGTGCTGTTCCTGTTCGGAGTCATCGGCTTGGTGGCGATCCGCATCGCACGGCGCACGGACTCGGTGTTCGTCCGCCTGGCGACAATGGGCATCGTCGCCTGGATCTTCACCCAGACCCTCATCAACATCGGGGCGGTGATCGGCGTGCTCCCGGTCACGGGCGTGCCGCTGCCGCTGGTGTCGTACGGCGGATCATCGCTGGTGCTGGTACTTGCCGCGATCGGCGTGCTGCTGTCGTTCGCGCGCTGCGAGCCGGCTGCGGCGGCCTACACGAAGCAGCGGCGGATCAGCAACCGGCGGCAGCGTCGGCAGGCGAGGCGGCCGGCGGCACAGCCCCGCGCAGCGTCGCCGCGTGCGGCTGCCGACGCGGCGGGCATGGGAGACTAGCCGGGTGCATGTCGTCGTAGCAGGCGGGGGAACCGCAGGTCACATCGAGCCGGCACTCAACCTCGCGGACGCCCTCGTGCGCATCGACCCCTCGATCACGGTGTCGGCCCTGGGCACCCAGAAGGGCTTGGAGACCAGGCTGGTCCCGGCCCGGGGCTACGAGCTCGACCTCATCCCGGCCGTGCCGCTGCCGCGCAAGGTGAACAAGGACCTCGTCACGTTGCCTGGCCGGCTGCGGTCGGCGATCAGCCAGACCCGCGAGGTCTACCGGCAGCGCTCGGCCGACGTCGTGGTGGGCTTCGGCGGCTACGTCGCGCTGCCCGCCTACCTGGCGGCGCGGCGGAGCCGGGTGCCGATCGTCGTGCACGAGGCGAACGCTGTGGCCGGGCTGGCCAACAAGGTCGGCGCCCGCTTCACCGAATACATCGCCGAGACCACCCCGGGCTCCCTGGCTGGCGCCGAGGAGGTCGGGCTGCCGCTGCGCTCGAGCATCGCCGATCTCGACCGGGGCGCCCGCCGGGCCGAGGCGCGCGCGTTCTTCGGCCTGGATCCGCAGCGTCCCGTGCTCTTCGTCTTCGGCGGGTCGCAGGGGGCCAGGCGGATCAACGAGGCCGTCGTGGGCGCGGCCGACGAGCTCGCGGCAGCCGGGATCGGGGTGCTGCACTCGGTGGGCGGCAAGAACGCCGACCAGCGGCCGGACCACCACGTCGACGGGTACGTCAGCGTGGACTACATCGACCGCATGGACCTGGCCTATGCCGCTGCCGACCTCGCGGTGTGCCGCTCCGGCGCGATGACCGTCGCGGAGCTCAGCGCGGTCGGGCTGCCGGCCATCTACGTCCCGCTGCCGATCGGCAACGGCGAGCAGCGCCGCAACGCCGACGGAGTGGTGGACGCCGGCGGCGGCCTGGTCGTCGACGACGCGGACCTGACGCCGGCGAGGCTGGTGGCCGCAGTGGTCCCGCTGGCCACCGACCCCGCCCGACTGCTCGACATGAGCGCGGCGGCGGCCTCGCAGGGCCGTCGCGGCGCAGCCGAGCGCCTTGCCCGCATGACCCTGACAGCAGGAGGAACCCATGGTCGCAGTTGAACTCCCCGGTGCCGCTGACGAGGCTGCTGCCGAGGGGCTGGACTTCGGTGCCGGGCCGGTGCACTTCATCGGCGTCGGCGGATCGGGGATGTCTGGCATCGCCCGGATCATGCTGGCCCAGGGCGTGGCCGTCACCGGCAGCGACGCCAAGGACTCGCGCCGCCTCACGGCGCTGCGCGCGGTGGGCGCCGACATCGCGGTGGGCCACGAGGCCGGCAACGTCGGCCGGCCGGTGGCGGTGGTCGCCTCGACGATCATCAAGGAGGACAACCCGGAGATGATCCGGGCCCGCGAGCTGGGCGTGCCGGTGCTGCACCGGTCGGTCGCGCTGGCCAAGGTGATGGCCGGGCATCGCGGCGTCGCGGTCGCCGGGACGCACGGCAAGACCACGACCACCTCGATGCTGACGGTAGCCCTGCAGAACTGCGACGCGGAGCCGAGCTTCGCCATCGGCGGCGAGCTGCACGAGACCGGCGCCTACGCCCACCTCGGGGCCGGGGACGTCTTCGTCACCGAGGCCGACGAGTCCGACGGATCGATGCTGCGCCTGGGCGCGGAGGTGGGCATCATCACCAACGTCGAGCCCGACCACCTCAACTTCTGGGGCGACTACGAGTCGCTGATCGAGGCGTTCGAGGAGTTCGTGGTCGACATCGGCTCGCGGGACGGCTTCGTCGTGGCGTGCATCGACGACCCGGACACGCGCCGCGTCATCGAAGCCGGTCGGGCGGCGGGCGTCGACGTGCGCACCTACGGCTTCTCCGACGAGGCCGACTACCACGTCGAGGTGCTCAACCGCAGCGGCGTCGGCTGGACCTTCACGGTGGTCGACCGCGGCGTCAGGTCGCCGCAGATCACGCTGCAGGTACCCGGGGCCCACAACGTCCTCAACGCCACCGCCGCGTTCGCCGCGGCCGTCGGCCTGGGCTTCACCGCCGTGGACGTGGTGCACGGGTTGGAGCAGTTCAGCGGAACGCGGCGCCGCTTCGACTTCCGCGGCGAGGCCGACGGCATCAGGGTGTTCGACGACTTCGCGCACCACCCCACAGAGGTCGGCGCGACGCTGCGGGCTGCGCGCGACGTGGCCGGCGACGGGCGCATCGTGATCGCCTTCCAGGCGCACCACTACTACCGGACGGCGCTGTTCGTGAAGGAGTTCGGCGACAACCTGGGACTGGCCGACGAGGTCGTGGTCCTGGAGGTCTTCGCCCCCGGCGAGGAGCCGATCCCCGGCGCCAGCGGGATCGCCATGGCCGACAACGTGCCGCTGCCGGCCGAGCAGGTGTTGTTCGAGCCCAGCTCGGCCGCGGTCCCGCAGCACCTCGTGGACCGGGCGCAGCCGGGCGACATCATCATGACCATCGGCCAGGGCGACGTCGCGCTGATGGCGCCGGCGGTCCTGGACCTGCTGCAGCTGCGCCAGGATGCGCGTTGACCTCCGGTGCAGGCGGCGGCGCCAGCGGCGGGCTGCTCGACGCTGAGCGTGAGGACACCACCGTCGTGCTGTCCCGAGAGCGCAGGCGGCAGACGCCGCAGCGGCGCAAGCAGCAACGGCGGCGGCTGGGATGGATCGCCGGCGGCGCCTGCGCCGCGCTGGCCCTCGGGGGTGCGACCGCCTGGGTGGTGTATGGCTCGCCGTGGCTGCGCGCCGATGGCGTCGAGGTGCAGGGCCAGCAGCAGATCGACGTCAACAGCATCCTCGACGCTGCGGCGGTCCCGCTCGGCTCCGCCCTCGCCTCGGTGGACACCGCGGCCGTCACCGATCGCGTGCAGGCCCTGTCAACGATCGACAGGGCGACGGTCGACCTGGATTGGCCGCACGCGGTCCGCATCCAGGTCACGCCGAAGGTGATCGTCGGCTCGGCGCAGAACGGCAGCGGCACCGAGCTCATCGCGACCGACGGCTCCACCGTCGATGGCCGCGTCAGCGATGTCGCGGCGCTGCCCCGCATCGAGGAGGGGGCCGGCGACGAGCGCGCCATGGTGGCCACGGCGCTGGCGGGGCTGAGCCCGGCTTCGCGCTCTGCGATCGCCGCTGGGCAGGCCGAGGGCGGCAAGGTGCGCCTGCTGCTCAAGGATGACGCCGGCGTGGTGTTCTGGGGCGACACTGCCGACAGCGCCCGGAAGGGCGCGGTGCTGGACGTCCTGCTGGCCAACCCACCGGTCGCCCCCTGGATCAACGTCTCGGCACCCAACCATCCCGTCACGCTGGCCGAG
>CAYYRC010000038.1:0-16776 GCA_964474045.1 uncultured Actinomycetes bacterium | reverse complement strand
CCCGCCTCGTGCGGGCCCGGGAGGCCACCTGCCGCTGGCCGGGCTGCACCCGATCATCAGAATCCTGCGACCTCGACCACACCATCGCCTACCCCGACGGCGCCACCACCCCGGCCAACCTGGGCCCGCTGTGCCGACGCCACCACAACCTCAAGACCCACCACGGCTACATCCTCACCAACCTCCCCCCACCCGACGACCGCCAACGAGAACTCGGGAACGACGACGACGGCCCGCCCGGATCCTTGAGCACAGCCTGGCGCTGGACCACCCCCGCCGGCCTCACCCACACCCGCCACCCCCCACCACCCCTCGACCCGTAGCGTCGGGCCCTGGGCACCGGGCTGTCGTGTCTCAACCCGCGTTTGGCCCAGCGCCCCCGCCGTCCGGGTTCGACGAGCCAGGCCGATCGGCCGAGCCCCCTTGGCTCTGGGCTGCCAGCAGGTCGCGGATCTCGCGCAGGTAGTCCTCTGAGTTCAGCTTGGGCGCCTCACCCCGGTGGCGCCGTTCACGGATCGCGTTCATGGGGTGCACGAACACGACGTAGATCACGACGGCGGTGATCAGGAAGGTGATCGCAGCGTTGATCATCGCGGTGAAGTCGATCGTCTGCCCGTCGATCGTGATCGTTCCGGCATCGACCCCGCCCCCGAGCAGCAGCCCGACCATGGGCTGTATCAGATTGTCCGTCAGGCTGGTGACCAGCATGGTGAAGGCCGCGCCCAGCACGAATGCGACCGCCATCTCAAGGGCGTTGCCCTCGGACATGAACTCCTTGAAGCCCCGCCAGATCTTCATCGTTGTGCCTCCAACGTCAGCGCCCGACCGGTCCCAGCTCATCAGGCTACCGGCGCACTCATAACGCCCCGCGCACCCTCCCCAGTCGTCGCAGGACTAAGAATCCGCTACCGCACCGGCATTGGGCCGCCACCCAACCTCGGATGGTCATCCGTCCCGCAGCAGTACGGACAGTCGCGTTGTGCCAGCGAGTCCGGCCACCGTCGCGGCCGTCGCGGAGTCAGCTGCCACCACCAGCACCGACCCGGAGGACGTCCCGGCACCCGAGGCGGCGCCCCCCAGAAGCGACCCGTTCGCCGACTCCTCACCGGAGATGGCCAGGACCCGCACCCCTCGCGCCACCGTCCGAGCCGCGGGCACAGCTCCGCCGCCAGCCGAGTCGACGCCGGCCGCCCGCGGGGCAGCCACGACATCCACCAGGTCGCCCGGCCGGACGAATGCCGCATCGGCGCTCTCGTCGAGGCGCACCGGCAGGGCCACGGTCCCCGGCGGCGAACCTGCCAAGAGCCCCGGCCCCAAGACCCGGGTGGGCGTCAGAGCCTCGCCAGCGGCGACCGGACCGGCCAGCCTGCCGCCTTCGACCCCCGTGGCATCGGTCATCGCACCGGCCGGCACGGCCTCCGGGCCCACCTGCACGACCCGCACATCTGTCGCGCGGATGACGTGGCCGGCCGGGAGGTCGGCGCCGAAGACGACCAGCGGGCGCGTCTGCGGCCGAGTGCGCAGCGCCGACAGGCCGATCAGGACGCCCAGGAAGGCAAGGGCGAAGGCGAGTGCTCGCCGGTGTCGGCGGACGAACCGGTTGATTGCGGCCATGGCTGGACGGTAGCCCGCCGCGTTGCGCGGCAGCTCGACTTATCCACAGGCTGCAGGAGGGGGCTGTGGCTCACGACCCAGAGCGGGCGCTGCCACCGCCGGTGCCCCCGGACGCAGCCGACTTCGTCCCGCCCGCGTCCTTGCCAGCGGCTCCGCCGGACCCGCCGCCCGATCCGCTGGACCCTGCCGTGCTCGACCCCTTGCCGCCGTCCGACCCGCCGTCCGACCCGCCGTCCGACCCCTTCCTGCCACCAGCACCTGAGGATCCCGACTCCCCACCCTTGCTAGCCGCCCCATCCGCCGCCGGCTTGCCGGCCGATGATGCGCCGGACTTCTTCTTCGTCTCCCGGCTGTCGGTCCGATAGAAGCCCGAGCCCTTGAACGTCACACCCACAGGCGACAGCACGCGGCGGATCGCGCCCCCGCATTCCGGGCACTCGGTCAGGTTGGGGTCGTGGATGGACTGCACCGCCTCGAAGCGATGCTCGCAGTCGCGGCACACGTACTGATAGGTCGGCATGGCCGCCAGGTTAGCGCCGGCCAGGCGCGGCCGTGGCGCGCCGCCGCGGTTTGGCGCCTGCGGCGGGTTAGCCTCGCAGGCAAACCCCTGTCGTCGGCCGCGGGCGCCGGTCAGCCGGGTGCGGGCAGAAGGGACCACATGACCGTCCAGGCGATGAACCTGAGCAAGTCCTACGGCAAGGTGCGCGCGGTGGACGACCTCAGCTTCACCATCGAACCAGGGGTCGTCACGGGCTTCCTCGGCCCCAACGGCTCGGGCAAGTCCACCACCATGCGCCTCATGCTGGGGCTGGACCGCGGTACCGGCCTCACGCTGTGGGATGGGCTGAAGCTGCGCGAGACGGATGTGCCGGCCAAGGTGGTCGGTGCGCACCTGGACGCCAAGACTTTCCACCCCGGCCGCACCGCTCGCAATCATCTGTGGATGCTCGCGGCGGCCAGCGGCACGTCCAAGGCCCGCGTCGACGAGGTGCTGGAGCTCATGGGCCTCGGCGGCGTGGCGAAGAAGCGCCCAAAGGGCTTCAGCCTCGGCATGGCCCAGCGTCTCGGGCTGGCCGGGGCGATCTTGGCAGAGCCCAAGGTGCTGCTGCTCGACGAGCCGGCTAACGGGCTGGACCCGCAGTCGATCCAGTGGCTGCGCGAGTTCCTGCGCGCCTACGCGGCCGAAGGCAACTGCGTATTCGTGTCCAGCCACCTGCTCAACGAGATGCAGCTGATGGCCGACCACGTCATCGTGATCGCCAAGGGCAGGCTGGTCGCCGACGAGTCGATGCCCGAGTTCGTGGCCCGCAGCACCCGCAACGACGTGTTCGCGCGCAGCCCGGAGCGCGATGCCATTGTGGAGGCGGTTGCCGCAGCCGGATTCAACGCAGTCCGGGAGGGCGATGACGGGCTGTCCATCGTCGGCATGTCGCCCGAGCAGCTCGGCGACATCGCCTTCCGCGCCAACGCCCGGATCTGGGAGCTCACGCGCCGCACGGCCAGCCTCGAGCAGGCCTTCCTCGAGCTGACCAACTCCGAGCAGGAGTATGTCCTGGGCCTGGGCTCCACGGCCGCCCCAGCCGCCGACGCCCCAACCAGCGACGCCACAACCGTCGAGGCGGTCGAGGACGTGACGGTCATCCAACGCTCGGACAACCCTTTCGCCGAACGCAAGGACAACTCCTGATGGCCATCGTCGCCTACGAGAACCGTCGCATCCGCACCATTCGCTCGACCTGGATCATCCTGCTCATCACCCTCGTGCTGGCCGGGGCCCTGACCGCGGGCTTCTCGGCCATGGCCAACCTGGACCCCGCGACGGGCGAGCGCGTCGGCCGCGGCACCCTGATCTCGGTCCTGGCCGTGCTGCTCAGCCCGATCGTGCTCGTGCCGCTGTCGGTCATGGCCGCGCAGTCGTTCGGCGGCGAGTACCGCTTCGGCATGATCCGGCTGACGCTGTCCACCTTCCCGCGCCGCACCCGGGTGATGCTCGCGAAGCTCTGGACCATCTCGCTGTGGGTCCTGGCGTTCTTGGTACTCACGACGGTCGTGGCGCTGGTGGTGGCGCAGCTGTTTCCCCAGTACGTCGAGTTCGCCCTGGACGGCACGATCGCCCTCTACGTGCTGCGAGCGTTGGCCTACGGCCTCGCCTACTGCCTTTGGGTGTTCGCCCTGGTCCTGATCACGCGCAACCAGGCGCTCTCCATCGTGCTCGTGCTGGTGTGGGCGCTGCTGATCGAGCCCGTCGCGCTGCAACTGCTGGGAGGCAAGTTCCCCTGGCTGGACAAGGCTCTGCCGATGACGGCTGGCGCGGCGTTCGCGCAGGGGGACCGCATGCTCCCGAGCGCCGGGCTGTACTTCGGCACCACCGTGGTGCTGTTGCTCATCGGCTGGCTCGTCTTCACACGTCGCGACGCCTGATCCGACGAGGCGGCGGACGAGAGAATGGCGCACCCCTGGCGTCCACAGCTCCGCCTGGTGGCTGCTGTGGCCGTCGGCGGCGCCGCCGGGGCCCTGCTGCGGTACGCGGCCGAGACGATCTGGCCCACCCCGGCTGGTGCGTGGCCCACGGCCGTCTTCCTCGTGAACCTCACGGGGTGCCTCGTGCTCGGCCTCCTGGGCGGGCGACTGGCGACCCGCGAGGTCGGTGGTAGGGCGACGCCGGACTGGCTGCGGCCGCTTGCCGTCACCGGCGTTCTCGGCGGTCTCACGACGTTCTCGACCATGATGGTGGATGCGATCGAGCTCGCCGAGGCCCGCGGGATGCTCCCCGCGATCGCCTACCTGGGCGCCTCCTGCGCCCTCGGCCTCGTGCTGGTGTCGCTGGGGTGGTTCGTGAGCTCGCCGGGCAGCTTCCGAGCGGCCGGCGACGAGCTGACCGAGGCGGAACAGGCATGACGATCGCCGGCGCCCTGGCGGTGGCCTTCGGCGGCGCCGTGGGCGCCGTCCTGCGCTATCTGGCCGACCTCTGGACGCTGCACCGCTGGGGTCCGGGGTGGCCGATCAGCACTTTGTCGGTCAACGTCGTCGGCTCAGCCGTGCTGGGCCTGCTGACCGGTCTGAGCCTCCAGGGGGGTCTGGCGGAGGGGTGGTCGCTGCTGCTGGGGGTTGGCTTCTGCGGGGCGCTGACGACGTTCTCGGGCTTCACGTTGCAGGTCTGGGATCTGGCCGACCCCGGACGGGCATCGTCGCGCAAGGCCGCCGCGCCGGCGCCGCCGCGGCAGTGGAGCTGGCGCGGCCCCGCCTATCTGGGGGTCTCGCTGGGCGCCGGGCTACTGGCGGCCCTGATCCCCATGGCGATCCTGCGATGAGTCCGCAGGAGCCCTCCTACACTGACCGCATGACTGCCGCCCTCCCCACCCGTGCCGCGGTGGTCGCACTCGTGTTCCTCGCAGGAGCCTTCGGGCTCGGGCGCCTGGGACTGCCTGCGGCGGGCTATGCCGCGGTGGCCGTGGCGGCTACGGCGGTCGGCGTGTGGGTGCTGCTGAAGCACCGGCCACCCGATCTCGCCCTGTGGTTGGGAGTCACGGCTGCGGTGGCGATGGCGGTGCCGGAGTTGCTGGGCATGATCCGCGGGCAGCCGATCGTCCTGGGCCAGCTCGCCTTCGCGATCGTGGTCGGGGTGTCAGCATGGGTCGCGACGATGCTGCCGCCGTCCACTGTGCGGTGGTCGGCGCTGCTGGCCCTGGCCGCCGTCACCTGGGCGGGCCTCGCCGCGGGTGTGCTGGCCGAGCTGGGGATCTTCAGTTACGGCCTGTTCGTGGAGCCGGCCCAGGACCGTGCGCTCTTCGGGCTGGAGCAGTTGCGCGGCGTCATGCCGCACCCGAACACCATGGGCATCTTCGCGGGTCTGGCGGTTGCACTCTCGATCCGCCAGCTCATCACCGACCACCTCGACCACGTGGCCGATCGGCGCCGCTTCTGGGGTCTGCTGCTCGGGATCACCATCCCTTCAGCGGCGGCGCTGGTCTGGTCCCAGAGCCGGACCTCAGCCGTGGCCGCGGGCTGCGGGCTGGTGGTGGCGCTGCTGCCGCTGCAGCGGCGGGGCTGGGACTGGGTGCCGCCGGCGGTCGCCGCAGTCGCCGGGTTGATGATCACCGTGCCCGTCATCATCACCGAGACCATTGGCTACACCTTCAACGGTCGCGGTATCCCCTGGGGCCTGGCGCAGTCAGAGTTCGAGCGGAGCCCCTTCGTCGGCCGCGGGCCGGAGTTCCTGTCGCCGGACTACCTGGCACCGCTCAACCTGCCGTGGACGCCGACGACCGCGCACAACATGATGATGCAGGCCGTGGGGGAGTCCGGGCTGGTAGGCCTGCTGACGCTGGCGATGCTGATCTTCGTCATGGCCCTCATAGCCGTGCGCGCGGTGCCGTGGGACCGGCAGTGGGGCCTGATCATCTTCGTGACCTTCTGCCTGCTGGGCGGGCAGGAGTCGTCGCTGTCGCTGCCCGTGAGGTCCGCGCTGGTGCTGCAGATCGCGGTGCTGGCCGCCAGCGCCATCCTGATCCGGGACGGCGAGGCAGCCGATGCCCGGGCGGCGGCTGCTGCTTAGGACTTGTCGGAGCCGATCGCGGCGCGCAGCCGCCTGGTCAGGCCTCGCTGCTGGCTGGCGTCTGGCGTGCCGGTGGCCTGAGGCCCGGCCGCCAGTTGGGCTTCCAGCCCGCGGACGTAGGGCTCCAGCTCGGCGTGGTGTGCGCGCAACTCGGCTAGCTGTTGCTCTTTGACGCGCAGTTCCTCGACGTACGCCTGCACGTCGACCAGGTGCGCGCGCAGATCCTCCAGCGCGGCCTCAGCGAGCATGGCGCGGCGCCGCTCGTCGTTCTCCTCGAGCTCGCGGCGCAGCGCCTCCCGCTCCGTGTGAAGGGCCTCGAGCTCGATCGCCACGGCGACATCGGGGTCGAGGTTGGCGACCACCCGATCCGCGGCCGCGGCGGCATCGACGATGACAGGCAGCAGCTGTGGCAGCCGCTCGTCGGGGATCGCGGCCTGGTTCCACGCGCCCTCCGCGAAGGCGGCGGACTTGGTCGGCGCCCCCGGTCCGCTGCGGAACAGCGGCACCAGCGAGTAGCCATGCTCGGCCAGGAAAGAGTCGATGCGGGCAAAGGGTGCCCGCGGCAGCACCTCGACGGTCAGCACCGGTCGCTCGCGCCTGATTAGTTCGTCAGCGCCGGCGAGCACCAAGTGCTCCGCACCCTCCACGTCGATCTTGACCAAGCCCACCGGCTCATGGCCGCGCTGGGCGTGCAGCGCGTCCAGAGTGAGTGTGGGGACCTCCAGCGGTTCGCTGCCCTCGGGCTTGAACTCCTCATCCAGCGAGCAGCTGGTCTCGAGCACGCGGTGGTGGTCGGAGGGGACGTACAGGGTCGCGGTGCCGACGGAGTCGCTCAGAGCGACCTCGGCGACACTGGCTCCCACCCAGTTCAGCGCCAGGTTGCGCCGGCAGACCTGGGCGATCGGGGGCATGGCCTCGACGCAGACGATCTGGCGCGCCAGCCCGAGGCGTCCGAGCAGAATGGCGTAGAAGCCGGAGTTGGCGCCGACGTCGTAGAACGCCCCGGGAAGCTTCTGGGCCAGCGCGATGAGGACCTCGGGCAGCGGCTGCTCGTACTCCCGCCAGTCGCCCTCACCGGCCTGGTCGCGTGCCCCGAGCTGGAGCAGGCGCACGGGGGCCGGGCGGAAGGAGTTGGGTATCCGATCGCCGCTGCTCCGGTTGATAGCACCGGCCTCGAGCCGCGTCAGGTCAATGGCCCTGGTCTGCTCCGACATGTGGCGACTGTATGGGCAGGTGTGGACGCGATTGGGGAACCACGCGGGGTGTCCGATGCAGTTGCAGCCATTCCGTGAAGACCTCCGGCGGTACCTCCGGCAGCGTCAGCGCCGAGTCCACCCGGAACTCCGGCGTGCGAGCCAACCCGGGGTTCAGGTAAGGATCGTGGGCCAGCTGCGCGCCCCAGCGCCGGACGAGCTCCTCCCGCTCGGCCAGCTCCACCCTGCCGCCTTCGCGCGGCGCCTGCTCGACGAAGTCGGCGTACGGCGTGTAGACCGTGCGCTGACCGTCCGCAGCCAGGCGTAGACACAGGTCGGCGTCGAAGCCGCCGAACCCCAGCCGAGCCCCGGCCGCCGCGAAGCCCCCGGCGGCGATCGCGGCCGCCACATCCACGAGCAGGGCGTCGATGGGCGCCGCCAACACCTCGTGAATGCTCACCGGCCAGGCCAGGTAGACGTCCTCGGTGGGCGGCATCCCGGCCATCGCGGGGGCCACGCCCGCAGATCCCAGCCCGATCAGCCCTGCTGCCCCAACCGTGCCGTCGGCGCGCCGGATGAGCCCTCCCACCGTCCCGACCCCGGGCAGCTGGGCCAGCCCAACCATCGCCTCCACCCAGTCCGTTCGGGTGGCCAGCAGGTCGTCGGCGACGATGGCGAGGTAATCCGCCCGGCAGTCGTGCAACACGGCGTCGAGCGCCTCGGCGGTGGTGGGTGTGGGGTCGGCCTCGCCGGCGCTGTGCAGCAGCCGCAGCTGTAGCTGCGGGTAGGTGCTGCGGCCCAACGAGGCCAGGCACGCGGCGCTGTCGCCGTCGGCGGGAAGGAGCACCACCGCCACGGCCGGCGCGGGGTCGGGGAGCGCGAAGTCGATCCGGTTGGCGACGAAACCGGGCTCGCGGGATACCTGAGCGGGGTGGCCGCGCCGCTGGCAGGCCTCGGCGACTGCGCGCATCGCCGGCTCGACGGAGTACGACTTGGTGCCCGGGTCCTTGGCTACGCTGCCGGGGTGGCTGCGCCACTGGTAGGCGATCGTGCTCAGGTGCACCACGGGCACGCCCGCGGCCTCGCTCGCCTCGGTGGCCCGCAGCATGAGGTCGTGGTCCTGGGAGCCGTCGAAACCTGCGCGGAAGCCGCCCAGCTGTGTCAGCAGGGAGCGCGCATAGACAGTCAGGTGGTTGGTGTAATTGCTGGTCAGGTGCAGCAGCGGCATCCAGTCCGGCTTCAGCCAGACCTCGCCGATGGGGTTGCCCTCCTCGTCGATCATGCGCTCGTCGGTGTAGAGCACCAGCGGCAGGGCGCCGTCGGGCGCGCGGTGGTCGGCCAGCCCGAGGACGACCTCGGCCAGCGCGTGCGGGTAGAGCCGGTCGTCGTGGTCCAGGAGCGCCACATAGTCACCGTCGGCGAGCTTCAGCGCATCATTGCTTGTGGCGGCGATGTGGCCGTTCACGGTACGGGTGGCGAAGGCCACCTTGCCCGGGTGGGCCGCGGCGAAATCGGCCAGGATCTCGGTGACCTCCGGGTCGCCGGAGGCGTCGTCGACGATGCACAGCTGCCAGTCGGGGTAGACCTGCAGCGCGATCGAGCCCAGCATCTCCTGCAGGTACCCGTGGTCAGGTTTGTAGGTCGGCACGACGATGCTGATGCGGGGCAGGTACTCGGTGCGCTCCAACTGCGCCGTGAGCCGGTCGTAGTAGTCCAGAAGGGCCGCCCGCTGCGACTCGGCCGTCGAGCCGTAGGGCAGCCCGCCGCTGGCTGGAAGCCGACGGTAGACGCTCTCCAGACGTGGTCCGGCCGCCGTCGAGGCGCGCCCGAGCCGGCCGACGGCCCCGCCCACGGCAGGGCCCACCCCGGGCCAGCGCAGGACTCGGCGTGCCAGCTCCTTGCCGCGCGTGCGTCCGGCCACCTCAGCGCCGCCCCGCCAGGTCGGCGCCGCGCAGCTCGCTGACCCGGGCCACGCCCAGCGTGGCCTCGGCGCCCCGGCGGAGGGTGCGCCTGGCGGCTATCAGCGCCGTGCGCCTGGCCAGCACCGTCCAGGAGGCGGCGCGGGCCACGGGATCCCCGCCGGACGCGCGGACCTCGTGCTCCTCGCGCAGGGACTGCCGCCACGCCACCGCGCTCAGCCCCGACGCGTCGTAGTCGGTGATGATGCGATCCGAGCACCAGGGGCGGTATCCGGCGATGAGCGCCCGGCGCATCAGGTCGAAGTCGGCCACGATCCGGTAGCGCTCGTCGAAGCCGCCCAGGTCCAGCAGCATCCTCCGCGACATGATGGCCCCCTGGTGGTAGCGCTCCTGCTCACCGCGGCAGAAGGTGTCGACGTCCAGCCGCGCAGAGGCCAGCGGCCGGGTCGGGCGGCGCTGGCCGTCCACGAACCGCGCCCGATATCGACCCCATTCGTAGCCCTCGCGCACCCAGTCGTCGTGGGTCCACAGGACCTCGTCGGGGCTGGTGAAGTCGTCCCCCGCGTTGAGGAACAGCAGGTGGCTGCCGCGGGCGGCCACGATCGCCTTGTTCATGGCGTTGTAGATGCCCGAGTCCGGCTCGCTGATGACCCGCACCCGCCCCGGGTGGCTTACTGCGGCCGCGTGCGCGACCTCGGTCGTGTCGTCGGTGGACGCGCCGTCCACGATGAGGTGCTCGTGCAGCGCGCCGTGCTGCGAGCCGACCGAGCCCAGCGTCCGGTTGAGCGCTGCGGCGTCGTTGCGCACGACGGTGACGACGGTCAGCCACGGCTCGGCGGCGGCCACGGCCGTCATCCTCCGACCACCTGCCGGTAGACCTCCGCGGTCAGCTCGGCGGTGCGCTCCCACGAGTAGGAGGCCGCGCGCTCGGTGCCACGGGAGCTCAGCTCGGCGCGGCGCGCCGGATGGGTGAACAGGTCGTCGAGGGCTGCGCGCAGCGCCCACGGGTCCCGCGCCGGGTAGAAGGCCGCGGCGTCGTCGGCGACCTCTCGGAACACCCTGGTGTCGGCCAGGATGCACGGCGTCCCGCACGACATGGCCTCCAGCACCGGGATGCCGAAGCCCTCCATCAAGGACGGGAACACGAAAGCCACGGCGCCGGTGTAGAACCCGGGCAGGTCGTCCTCCGAGGCCGTCACCTGCACCAGGTCGTCGGCCAGGCCCAGCGCGTCGGCCAGTGCCAGCTCGTCCGCGCTCAGGGGGCCGCCGCCGACTGCCACGATGCGCACCCCGGCACCCTGGGCGGCGCTGCCGGCGAACGCCGTCAGCAGGATGCCGAAGTTCTTGTAGGGGTCGCGCGACCCCACGTACAGCACATAGCGGTAGCCGGGCTGGAAGGCCTCCGCGGACGGGTTGAACACCTTTGACGTCGCGTGGGGCGTCACCACGACGGGCCGGTCGTCGATCTCGCCCCAGACCTCGAACAGGTCGTCACGGGTGCTGGCCGAGACGCAGATGATCGCGTCGGCCTGGTCGACGAACTGCCGCTTGGCCAGGTGGGGATCGTCGCCGAACAGCTCGGGCATCAGCTCCGGCGCCATGTCGTGGACGGTGACGACCTTGGGGATGCCGGGGAACTCGGCGAGCCGCGAGGGGTTGTAGTACGTCGAGTGCACGACGTCCGGCCGGGCCCGGCGCTCTCTTCCGGCCGCGGGGTAGGCGCTCAGCCGCTTGGCGGCCTTCCACCCGAACGAGAGCTCGGGGAACGGCAGGTCGCGCACCGTCGGATCCACGGCGCGCAGGTGCTGGTTGGGCGACCAGCGCACCGTCGTGAAGGCGTTGACCCCGAGCTGCGGGTGGTCGCGGAACTCCCGCAGCAGCTCGGCGAAGTACCGCGAGATGCCGCCGCGGGCATGCATGAGGAAGATTTGGTCGTCGATGAGCACGTCCAGGCTGTCGGACACGGCGGCCTCCTCCCTCCGGAAGGTTAGCCTTCCGGAGGCCAGCCGGTGCACAGGCGGCTCGCCGCGCTGCGGGTCGGGGGAGGGTCCGGGCGGCGTGGATATCATGATCCGATGGCTTACAAGCGCGTCCTGGTGACCGGCGGCGCAGGCTTCATCGGCAGCCACCTCTGCGAGCGGCTGCTGGCCGAGGGCGCCGAGGTGCTGTGCGTGGACAACTTCTACTCGTCCACCCGCCGGAACATCCACCACCTGTTGAGCAACCCGCGCTTCGAGCTGCTCCGCCACGACATCACGTTCCCCCTGTACGTCGAGGTGGATGAGATCTATCACCTGGCGTGCCCGGCCTCGCCGGTGTTCTACCAGCGCGACCCGGTCCAGACCACCAAGACGTCGGTGATCGGCAGCATCAACATGCTCGGCCTGGCCAAGCGGGTGGGAGCGCCGATCCTGTTGAGCAGCACGTCGGAGGTGTATGGCGACCCGACGGTGCACCCGCAGTCCGAGGACTACTGGGGCAATGTCAACCCGATCGGCATCCGTTCCTGCTACGACGAGGGCAAGCGCTGCGCCGAGACGCTCTTCTTCGACTATCGCCGCCAGCACGACATGTCCATCAAGGTCGTGCGGATCTTCAACACCTACGGTCCCCGGATGCAGCCCGACGACGGTCGGGTGGTCAGCAACTTCATCGTGCAGGCCCTGGCCGGGCATGACCTGACCGTCTACGGGGACGGCTCCCAGACGCGTTCGTTCTGCTACGTCGACGACCTCGTGGACGGGCTCATGCGGATGATGGCCACGCCGCACGAGGTGACGGGGCCGATCAACCTGGGAAACCCCAACGAGATGTCGGTGGGCGAGTTGGCCGAGACCGTCACCGACCTGGTGGGCGGCGGTCGGCGGGTCGCCTACGAGCCGCTGCCCTCGGATGACCCCAAGCAGCGCCAGCCGGACATCGCGCAGGCCAAGGCCGTGCTGGGCTGGGAGCCGACGGTCGACCTGGACACCGGGCTGCGCCGGACCGTCGAGTGGTTCCGCGAAGGCGGGGCCGGGGATTGAGCCCGGACCCCCAGCAGTCGCTCGTCGGCCGCGCCCGGGTGGCGCTGACCGAGCGCCACCACGCGCGGATGGTCGCTGTCGCGGACCTCGTCGCGATCGGGGCGGCGCTGCTGCTGGGCGTGCTGCTGGGGTGGGGCTACGAGGGCCCGATCAGCGATCCGCCCCGGACGTTCATGATCGTCACGCTCGCCGTGCTGTGGCCGACGATGCTGTGGCAGACCCAGACCCGCGCGACGACGATCCTGGGCGGCGGTGCCGAGGAGTATCGGCGGGTCCTGCTCGCGAGCCTGTGGACCGTGGCGCTGACGATGTCGCTGGCCTACATCACCAACACCCAGTACGGGCGGCGGTACCTGGTCTACGTCGCCATCACCGGGACCGTCTTCCTGTTGGTGGAGCGCGCCATCATGCGCAACCTGCTGCACCGGCGGCTGCAGCGCGGCGAACCCCTGCACCGCGTCTTCGTGGTCGCGGCGGAGGCGCAGTACGAGCAGCTGGCCAAGCAGTTTGCGCGGTCCGGCGGCCTCATGGACCAGGTGGGCAGCTGGGACTTGACCGACGCCGCCGACCCCGATCCCGCGGTGGTGGTCAAGGCGGCCGTCGACTGCGACGCCGACACCATCGTCTATGCGCCGGCACAGCACGAGGACCCCTCGTGGCCGCGCCGGCTCGGCTGGGCCATGGAGGAGTCGGACCTGTCGTTGCTGGTCAGCCCGCAGATCGCCAACATCGCCGGGCCCCGGCTCAGCATCGAGCCGATCAACGGCATGGCCCTGGTGCGGGTCGAGATGCCGCGGTTCTCCGGCCCGGCCAGGTTCATCAAGCGCACCATCGACATCGTGGGCTCGTCGCTGCTGCTGATAGTCCTGGCGCTGCCGCTTGCCGTGGTCGCGCTCGTCATCAAGGCCACGAGCAAGGGTCCGGTGTTCTTCATGCAGACCCGCGCCGGCGTCGGCGGGTCCACCTTCGAGTGCTTCAAGTTCCGCACGATGGTTATCGACGCCGACGCCCAGCGCGATGAGCTGCGCGCCAGCCACGGCGACGACGGTGCGACGTTCAAGATGGCGCGCGACCCGCGCATCACCGGTGTCGGGCACTTCCTGCGCAGGTTCTCGCTGGACGAGCTGCCGCAGCTGTTCAACGTCTGGCTCGGGCAGATGAGCCTCATCGGCCCACGCCCGCACCCGCTTGACGATGTCGAGCGCTACGACGACGTCGCCACCCGCAGGCTGCTGGCCAAACCGGGGATGACCGGGCTGTGGCAGGTCTCGGGACGCTCCGACCTGGACTGGGAGCAGTCGGTGATGCTCGACCTCTACTACGTCGAGAACTGGTCGCTGCCGCTGGACGCGATCATCGTGCTGCGGACCATGAAGGCTGTCCTGACCGGCCGCGGCGCCTACTGAGCCCAGCCGGGGCACCCCTCGGCGGGGCTGGGGGCGCTACCGTGTCGGCATGGACATCAGCCCGCTGAGTATTGACGGCGCGTGGGTCATCACCCCCAAGCAGTTCGGTGACTCCCGGGGTGTCTTCCTGGAGTGGTTCAAGGAGGCCGCCTTCACCGAGGCCGTCGGCCACCCGCTGAACCTGGCGCAGGCCAACTGCTCGGTGTCCGCGCGCGGCACCGTGCGCGGAATCCACTTCGCCGACGCGCCGCCGAGCCAGGCCAAGTACGTCACCTGCATGAACGGCGCCTTCCTGGATGTGATCGTGGACATCCGGGTGGGCTCGCCGACGTTCGGCCAGTGGGAGACGGTGCTGCTGGACACGGTGGACCGCCGGGCGGTGTACCTGGAGGAGGGGCTCGGCCACGGCATCGCGGCCCTGGTGGACGGCACGACCGCGATCTACCTGTGCAGCGAGCCCTACGCGCCCGCCCGCGAGCACGAGGTCTACCCGTTCGACCCGGAGATCGGCATCGCCTGGCCCTTCGACCTGGGCGAGTGCTCGCTGTCGGCCAAGGACGACGCCGCACCGACCCTGGCCGAGGCCGCCGATGCCGGCCTCTTGCCCGACTATGCGGTGTGCAAGGAGTACATCGCCTCGCTGCGCAGCCGCTGAGGCCGCGGAACGTCTGATGCGGGTCGCCCTGCTGCACAGCTTCTACTCGTCGGCGCAGTCCAGCGGCGAGAACGTCGCAGTCGCGGCGCAGGCGGAGTCGCTGGCGCGCGCCGGCCACGAGGTCCTGGTGCTCGGCCGCAGGACCGACGACGAGGAGCGCCTGCCCGGCTACAAGGCCAAGGCGGCCTGGCGCACCCTCACCAACCGCGGACCGAACCCCGCGGAGCGGCTGGCGGCCTTCGCCCCGGACGTCGTGCATGTGCACAACACTGTGCCCAACATCGGCACGACCTGGGTCGATTCGTGGCGCGGGCCGATCGTCCACACACTGCACAACTTCCGCCCGCTGTGCTCCAACGGCCTGTTGTTCCGCGACGGCCACCTGTGCACGGAGTGCCCGGACGGGCGTCCCTGGGCGGCTGTCGAGCACGGCTGCTACCGGGATTCCCGGTTGGCCTCGCTGCCGATCGCCGTGCGCAACGCCGGGGGCCTGGCCGACAACCCGCTGTTGCGCCGCAGCGATGCCCTGGTGGTGCTGTCGACGTTCGCGCGCTCCACCTACGTCCGCTATGGCGTGCCGGAGTCCCGGCTGCGCCTGGTCCCCAACGGCGTTTCCCAGGTGCACTCGCGGGTGGCACCGGTGCGCTCCGGCGCCGGGTGGATCGCCGTGGGACGGCTGCGGGCCGAGAAGGGCATGGCCGAGCTCGTGGCGGCGTGGCCGCGCGGCGAGCGGCTGGATATCGCCGGCGACGGCCCCTTGCGGTCGGAGCTGGAGCGGCAGATCGGTGCGCGGGAGTCCCAGGACATCCGGCTGCTCGGGCAGCTCGACGCCGCCGAGCTGCGCCGGCGCCTGCCCGAGTACCGGGGGCTGGTCTTCAGCAGCCTCGGCCCCGAGGCGGCGGCCCCGCTTGTGGTGATCGAGGCGCTGGAGGCCGGGATTCCGGTGGCTATCATCGACACCAGTCCGCATGCGCCGGAGCTCGTCGGGCTGGGAGTGGCGAGTACCGTTCGCACTGATGGGCCCGGCATCGACCCTGATTCCCTGAATCGGGTGCTGGACTGGGTGCGTTACGGCAATGATGCCCTCAGGCTGCGTTGCCGCAGCGTGTACGAGCAGTACTTCACCGAGGCCGACTGGGTGGAGCGAATCACGCAGGTCTACGACGAGGTGAGCGCCCGCCGCCGCCGACCGGGAGGTGAGCCATGGATCGGCGACGCCTGATCCGTGGGCTCACGACTGAGCGGCTGTGGGCGCTGGTGCTCGTGGAGCAGTCCTTGGACGATCTCCTGGCCGGCGCGCGCCCCACCGGGACCTTCCTGTCGGCGCCGGACCGCAACACCTTCCGGGCCGACCCGTTCCCGGTGCGCGACGCCGGCGGGCAGCTGTGGGTGTTCGTCGAGGAGTACCGGCGCTGGCGCGGCCTGGGGTCGATCGTCGCGCTGCGGATCGGCGACGGCGCCGTCGTGGAGCGCCGGGAGGTGCTGAGCGGCCCGCACCACTACTCGTTCCCGCAGGCGCACCTGGTCGATGGCACCTGGGTGGCGACCGTCGAGACCTGCGACCCCGCGGCGCCGACCTATACCTTCACCGCACCGGGCGAGCCCTGGATCGCCTCGCTGCGGACGCTGCCGCAGGGAGTCATCGACCCGGCGCTGGCCATCCCCGCGCTGGATCGTCGGCGCAACTACGACCAGGAGGACGAGGGCGGCGAGGGCGCGCCCTGGTTCGTGGTGGGCACGAGCGGCTCGGACGCCTTCGGCGGCTACCGGCAGTGGGACGCCCCCGACGGCGTCGGCTGGCAGGAGCAGGTGGGCCTGCGCTACCGGGACCCTGTGCTCGCGCGTTCGGCCGGTAACGCAGACCTGGCGCGTGGACTGCGCAGCGTGCAGGACTGCTCCACCAACTACGGCGTCGCCTCGTCCATCACCACCTGGAATCCCGGCGGGCAGGGTCCTGGCGACGTGCTCGTGCGCCTGGACGGCGACTCCTTCGGCCGCGGTGCGATCGGCTCGCACACGCTGTCCTGGACGCCCGATGGCCAGACTGTGGTGGCGGACGTGTGGAAGCGTGGGCGGCGCGCGCTCTCCGCGGTGCACCGGGCAATCGAGCAGCGCCACGGCAGCGTCTGCGCCGGTCGGCGCGCCTCGGCCCGGATGGGCTAAGCCGCTGCGGGTTAGGTTCAGGTCTCGGATTTTGTCGGCATGAGCGGTCATGTGCTACCCGCAGCCGCGGGAGCGCCCCGTATCCTGTCTGCACCGGCGAGGTGTGCCGGCGGAGACAGGATACTGCCGGGGCCGGATGGGGAGCTGAGGGTGAGGACTTCGCGCTGGACGGCGTTGCTGCCCCGCCTGCGCAGGGGAAGCGGGCCGTCCTGGGGACGCCTGGCGGTCGGAGTGGTCGTCGCGCTTGC
>CAYYRC010000037.1:0-18739 GCA_964474045.1 uncultured Actinomycetes bacterium | reverse complement strand
TCGTAATCCGGCTGCAGGTTTAGGGACTCCACCCCAGGTATGCGATTGCCCTTTGTGTCCTTGATGATGTAGCCGCTGCCGACTCCCGCGGGTCCCGCCGGTCCCTGCGCACCAGCAACCCCGGCGGGCCCAGCTGGGCCGACCGGCCCAGTTGCACCTTGCGCCCCGGCCGGTCCCACCGGGCCCTGGGCGCCGGTCGCGCCCTTCTCGCCCGCTGGTCCTGCAGGTCCCTGCGCGCCGACCGATCCGGCTGGCCCCACAGGTCCTACGGCCCCCGCCGGTCCCGCTGGGCCCGCTGGTCCCGCCGGGCCAGTGGCTCCTGCCGGCAACGTGTCAGAGAACCACCCCATGACATCGACGATCACCTGGACGTCGCCGCCGGCGCCGTTGTAGAACGACAGCGCTCCCCCGGCACCCACCTTCACGATGGCGGCATTGGCCATCGCCTGCCCCGCAGGGAAGTTCAGACTGGACACCGTCGGCCGGGACTGGCCGGCCGGCCACGCCGTGACCCACCCACTAGCAGTCTGACGAGCCACCGTGATGTTGACCGCGACAGCCGACACGCCCTGCGCCGGCACACCGCCGCGACCCAGCACCGGCAGGTCCACGGACGTTTGCCGGGCCAAGGCGCCCTTCGGACCCTGTCCATCGACCGTGGGCTCCCCAGCCCGGGTATCCATCAACCTGGCCGGGGCCAGCGCCGTGTAGCCGCCCATTCCCGAAGCGTCAACCGCCGCCTGCACCTGCGCAGCACCCGCAGCCGGCGGGGGAACAGCAGTCGAAACCCCCGTAGTGGCCATCAGACCCCCAGCGACCACCAGCACACTCGACGCCCCAAGAACAGCAAGTCCACTACGCATCGTCCACCCCCGAAGCCAAAGCATCCCCTGTGCAGCGCGCTACTGACGAAGCACTCGGAGCAACGTAGCAGCCGGGCGACCAGGAGCACAACCACGCCGCCTGGAACCATCCGCGATCAGTCGCGCAGCAGCTCCGCCTGCGAGAACTCGAGCGCCAGCGGCTGGGTCACGCCCAGGCTGTCGTCGCCGGTGGCGTGGGCCACCTGTTCGTAGCGCCCCTCGACGAGCTCAAGGACCGTGGCCGAGGGCTCGCTGGGGTCGAGCAGCCAGTAGCACTGGATGCCAGCGGCCTCGTGATGTCGCGCTTGACGCGGCCGTCCCGGGCGCCGGTGTCATGACGATGGCGCCATCGACGAGCTCGCGCCGCAGCCCGTTGTCCGGCAGCGCGTCCAGGTCGTCGCGCGTGAGCACGCTGCTATCGGACATGGCTGACATGATGATCCCCCTTTGTTCACCCCACAAGCGTGGCCTGCCCCGCCCGCCTCCGGCACCGCACAGCAGTAACTGTGGAGAGCTTCCGCCGCGCTGGCGCTTCCGCCGCGCTGGTGTGTCCGCCGTGCTGCGACCGTTGTTGCGCGATGCGCCACTCAGCAAGGGGCGCATTGGACAACAACGGTCGCAGCGCTCAAACGGGGACGCGCAAACCGTTCACCAGAACGAGATGGCGACCCCGACGGGACTCGAACCCGCGACCTCCGCCGTGACAGGGCGGCGCGCTAACCAACTGCGCTACGGGGCCAAACACGACTGTGCGTGGCCGTACCCCCAACGGGATTCGAACCCGCGCTACCGCCTTGAAAGGGCGGCGTCCTAGGCCGCTAGACGATGGGGGCCTGCGCATTCCGACATTCCGGTGAGAGCACTGGAAGCATACGCGACAGCCGCCCCCGGCGTCCGCTGGGGGGCGGCAACGGCGCCGCCCACGGCAACAACGCCCATCGGCACCCGGTCGGGACTACCGTTCGACCCATGGAATTCAACTCCTCGGAACGCAGCACGCTGGGCGTCGAAGTCGAGTACTGGGTGGTCGACGACGTCACCGGGCTGCCCGTGGCCTGTTCGGTGGATGTGCTGGCCGAGGCCGGCGCGCCCTATGGCGGCGAGCATCCGAAGGCCAAGCACGAACTGTTCCAGTCCAGCATCGAGGTCATCACGGGTATCTGCGAGACCCCCGCGGAGGCCCGCGCCGACCTGCAGGCGACCATCGACGAGCTACAACCCCTGCTGGACGCCCGCGGCGTGTCCCTGATGTCCTCGGGCACCCACCCCTACGTGGAGTGGGAAGACCTGATGATCAC
Organism: uncultured Actinomycetes bacterium; assembly: GCA_964474045.1. Taxonomy (GTDB): domain Bacteria; phylum Actinomycetota; class Actinomycetes; order S36-B12; family UBA10799; genus JACJWR01. The sequence continues at coordinate 16,578 of CAYYRC010000037.1, read as the reverse complement.
GCCCAACGAGCGCTACAACCGCCTGGTAGAGACCATCGCCTGGCCGGCGCAGCGGCTCATGATCCATGGCGTCCACGTGCACGTCGGAGTCCGCTCGGCGGAGAAGTCCATCGCCACCGTGAACGGGCTGACCACCTACCTGCCGCACCTGCTGGCACTCTCCTGCTCGAGCCCCTTCTGGGAGGGTGCGGACACGGGGATGGCCAGCGTGCGCACCAAGATCTTCGAGATCATGCCGACCGCCGGCCTGCCGCCGCGGCTGGACGGCTGGGAGGAGTTCGAGCTGTTCCTGGACGCGCTCATCAGGGCTGGCAGCATCTCGACCGTCCGCGAGGTCTGGTGGGACATCCGGCCGCACCCCGGCTTCGGCACCGTTGAGCTGCGGATGTGCGACGGCATCCCGTCGCTGGCGGAGGTCACCGCGATCGCGGCGCTGGCGCAGTGCATCGTCACCTGGTTCGACGAGCTGATCGACGCCGGGGCGGAGGTCCCGCTGCGCCGCCCCTGGGCGGTGCGCGAGAACAAGTGGCGGGCGGCGCGCTACGGCCTGGACGCGCGGCTGATCGTGGACGACCAGGGCAACACCAAGCCGCTCACGGAGGAGCTCAACGAGCTCGTCGAACACCTGCGACCGATCGCCGACCGCCTGGGCTCGCGCGCCGAGCTGGACCTCGTGCCGCAGATGATCGCGAGAGGCGCGTCCTACCAGCGCCAGCTCGCCCTGGTCGCCGAGGGCGCGACGCTGCCGGAGGTCGTCGCCTCGCTCGCCGCAGAGCTGGAGGACGGGCTGGGCGCATGAGCGGGCGCATGAGTCGCGGCACATCGGACCGGGGCACATCGGACCGGGGCACCACCGAGATGCCCAGCGGGCGTCCCAACGATGCCCAGCTCGCCCCCCTGGACCTGTCCAACTTCCTGCGCCGGCACGGCCCGTCGCTGGTCGACTTCCGCCGCGACCTGCACCGCCATCCGGAGCTCTCCTACCAGGAGCGCGCGACCACGGACAAATTGTGCAACTGGCTCCGCGCCAACGGCCTCGACCCGGTGGTGCTGGCCAGCGGCACGGGGGTCGTGTGCGACATCGGGGCGGGTGACGGCCCGATCGTGGCGCTGCGCGCGGACATCGACGCGCTGGCCATGGACGACATGACGGATTCGGAGTACACCTCGCGGACGCCCGGGGTGGCGCACGCCTGCGGGCACGACGTGCATTCGGCGATCGTGCTCGGCGCCGGCATCGCCCTGCAGGCGCTAGATGATCTGGGGCGCCTGCCCGGCCGGGTCCGGTTGATCTTCGAACCCGGGGAGGAGAGCGTCCCCGGCGGGGCGATCGAAGTTGTCAAAGCGGGCTGGCTGGACTCGGTCGGCGTGATCCTGGGGCTGCACTGCGACCCCAAGACCGACTTGTTCCACCTCGGCACGCGCGTGGGTGCGATCACGTCCGCCTCGGACACCGTCGAGATCGTCCTCAGTGGCCCGGGCGGCCACACGGCGCGCCCCGAGCGGACCGTCAACATGGTCGACCTCGCGGCTCGCGTGGTGCAGGAGGTGCCGAGGCGCTTCGCGGAGCTCGCCGCCGACATCGGCACCACGAGGCTGGTCTTCGGCGCCCTGCACACGGGCGACGCCCCCAACGTCATCCCCGGCCTGGCCCGCATGCGCGGGACGATGAGGACGCCGTCGCGGGCAATGTGGGACGCCGCTCCTGATGTGCTGCGGGTGGCCCTGGAACAGGTCCTGGCCGACTCCGGCGCGCAGTGGGAGCTCGTCTACTCGCGTGGAATCCCGCCGGTGGTCAACGACGCCGACGCCACGACGATCTTCGACGATGCGGCGCGGCTGGTGCTGGGCCCGGATGCCATCGTCGCGACCGAGCAATCGTGGGGAGGCGACACGTTCGCCTGGTACCTGGAGGAGGTGCCCGGGTCCTACGTCCGGCTGGGGACGCACGATCCGGCCCGGCCCGGACCCCGTCTGGACCTGCACGCCTCGACCTTCGATGTCGACGAACGGGCCATCGACGTCGGGGTGTCGGTGCTGGTCAACAGCGCTTTTCTGTGGCACGAGCGGCACCCTGCGAGGTAGCGCCCGGCCGCCGCGCCGGCGGCAGCGACTACTTGTCGACGGGCACGACCACGACAGCCGTGCCGTAGGCCAGGATCTCAGCCAGGCCGTCGGCGACGTCGGAGGAGTCGAAGCGCACCCCGAGCACGGCGTTGGCGCCGAGCTGCACCGCGTGGTCCATCATGCGCTGCACCGCGTCCGTGCGCGCCGAGTCGACGACCTCGGTGTATTGCGGCACCTCACCGGCCTTGAGCGACCGGAAGCTTCCGGTGAAGCCTTTGGCGAAGCCCACCGAGCGCACGAGCAACCCCCAGCACAGCCCGATCCCGCGCTCGACGCGGTAGCCGGGAGGCGGGTCGAACACGGTCGAGGTGTAGATGGTGGTGTGCGCGCTGTTCGGTTGATCTGTCATGAAGCGACGCTAGCGGTCCGGCCCTAGGGCTGCCAACCGTTCAGCACCAGGTCGGCAAGGGCGATCCGCTGCCGCGGCGCCGCCTCGCGGGTGGCGAAGGGCTCGGGCAGCTCGGGCTCGGGGTCCAGCGCCCCGACCGCCATGACCGCCATCGGGCGCAGCGCGTCGTCGAGCCCGAAGCGCTCGACGACCTGCTGCCGGTCGAAACCGCCCATCTGGTGCGCCGACAGGCCCATCGACTCCGCCTGCACGGAAATCGCGGCCGCGGCCTGCCCAGTGTCGTACTCGGCCCACTGCCGCGGGTTCCCTTGGTCGTCGAGCACCTGCGCCACCATGACGATGAGCCCGCTCGCACGATTGGCCCAGGCCAGGTTTCCCCCGGTGAGGCAGCCGTAGATCAGGTCGAAGTCGGCCGTCCCGCGCAGGCCCACGAGGAACCGCCATGGCTGGCTGTTGGCGGCGGACGGTGCCCAGCGGCCAGCCTCGAGCAGAGCGGCGACCTGTGCTGCGTCCAGCTCAGCCGTCACATCGAAACCGCGGGGGCTCCAGCGCCGCGCCAGGACGTCGGCGATGGGAACGCTGGTCTGGGGCGCCTTGACGCCTCGGGGGTCGGCCGTCATAGCCGGATCGTAGGCGTTGCGCCCGGACCTGGCACAGTGTCGCCCGTGGCCCCCGCGACGCTCCCGCCCGGATGTCGCCATCTGCCCGGGTTCCTCGACCGAGCCCAGCAGGAGGCGCTGGTCCGAGCGCTGCGCGCAGTGGTCGCCGCAGCCCCGTTCTTCATCCCGGTGATGCCGCGCAGCGGCCGGCCCTTCAGCGTCCAGATGACCAACCTCGGCAGCCACGGCTGGGTGTCGGACCGCAACGGCTACCGCTATCAGCCCCACCACCCCGACACCGGCCGGCCCTGGCCGTCGATCCCAGGAGAACTGCTGAGCGTGTGGAGCTCCTGCCTGCCGGACGCGCCCGCGCCGCAGGCCTGCCTGGTGAACCTCTACCGCGGGGACGCCCGGATGGGCCTGCACCAGGACCGGGATGAGGACGCGCTGGACGTACCCGTCGTGTCGGTGTCGCTCGGCGACGCGGCGATGTTCCGTATGGGAGGCCCGCAACGGGGAGGGGGCACCACGGGCATCCGGCTCGAGTCAGGCGACGTGTTCGTGTTCGGCGGCGAGTCCCGGCTCAACTTCCACGGGGTCAGCCGCGTGTACGCCGGCACGTCCGACCTGCTGGCCGGCGGCGGCCGGATCAACCTCACGCTGCGCCGCGTGACGGCCGTCGGGGGCTAGGCACCGGCGGCGTCCGGTAGCGTTACCGCGAGCCCCTGTAGCTCAGTTGGTAGAGCACCGGACTTTTAATCCGTGGGTCGTCCGTTCGAGCCGGACCGGGGGCACTGTGCCGTCACCTTCGCCGCGCCACCGGAACGAGGAGGGCCCATGCCCAAGAACACCATCTGCGTCTGGTTTGACGGCGACGCCCAGGAGGCCGCCGAGTTCTACGCCGCAACCTTCCCCGACAGCAGGGTGGAGGGCGTGCACCTCGCCCCAGCGGACTACCCGTCCGGCAAAGCCGGTGACGTCATCCTGGTCGACTTCGTCGTCGCGGGCGTCCACTGCGTGGGCCTCAACGGCGGACCGGGCTACCCGCAGACCCAGGCGTTCTCGTTCCAGATCGCCACCGACGACCAGGCCGAGACCGACCGCTACTGGAACGCCATCGTGGGCAACGGCGGCGAGCCGAACGCCTGCGGCTGGTGCCGGGACCGCTGGGGGGTGTACTGGCAGATCACGCCCCGTGTGCTGTCCGAGGCGATGGCTGCCGGCGGCGAGCGGGCCTACCGCGCCTTCACGGCCATGATGCCGATGGAGAAGATCGACGTGGCCGCGATCGAGGCGGCCGTCCGGGGGGACTAGGCAGCTTCAGCGCCGCCGGGGTCGTCGCCACGACGGATCGTCGGGGTCGTACAGCACGGTGCAGGCGCGCCCGGTCTCCTTCGCCCGATAGAGCGCCTGGTCGGCCCGCGACAGCAACACCTCCGGCACATCCGTGCGCTCGGCCATCGCCAGACCGATGCTCACCGACACGGGCACCGTCCGGCGCCCACGGCCCAGCCGCACCGGCTCGCAGACGTCCTCCTGGACCCGGGCAGCCGTGGCCAGGGCGTCGCGCAGCGAGCTCAGGCCGACCAGGACGACGACGAACTCGTCGCCGCCGAAGCGGCCGACCAGGTCGTGCGGGCGCACGTTCTCCCGCAGCCGCGAGGCGACCGCTGCGATCACCTGGTCGCCCACGGAGTGGCCCAAGCTGTCGTTGATCTGCTTCAGCCCGTCGACGTCGATGAACATGGCTGCGATCCGGACGTCCGGCTCCGACTCGATGAGCAGCGCCTCCAAGCGGCCAACGAGCTCGCGCCGGTTGAGCAGCTCCGTCAGCGTGTCGTGGGTTGCCAGGAAGGTGAGCCGCTCGCGGGCCAGGCGGGAGTCGGTGACGTCGATGAACTGGCTGACGTAGGACTCGGGCTCGCCATGGCGGTCGCGCAGCAGCGCGATGGAGTGTTCCACCCATAGCCGGGTGCCGTCGGAGCGGATCATCTCGTGCTCCCGCGTCACCGAGGCCGCCGGACCGGCCAGCAGCTCCCGGCGCATCTGCTGGTCGATCTCGTCGTCCGGCGGGTCCAGGAAGTCGCTCACGAAGCGGCCGGTCAGGGCCTCCTCGCTACGCCCGAGAATCCGGCAGAGCGACCCGTTGACCTGCTGGCAGGACCGATCGAGCCCGACCAGCGCCATGCCCGCCGGGGCGGACTCCATGGCGGCGCGGAACTTGGCCTCACTCTGCTCCAGCCGCTGCGTCGCCCGGGTCCTGGCGTCGACGTCGCGAAGGGTGCCGACGCGTCCGACGACTGCCCCCGTGGAGGGGTCCCGCAACGGGCTCATAGCCCCCTCCAACCACAGATAGGTCCCGTCCTTGCAGCGGAACGGTGCGGTGATCACCGCCGACGAATCCGCCATGAGCGCCTTGCGCGCCGACTCGGCCGGATCGCGATGATCGGGGTGCACGAGGTCGCCGACCCGGGTTCCGACGATCTCATCGACCTGCCAGCCCAGCGTGGCGGTGGTCGAGGGCGAGGCCCACTCGCAGATGCCGGCGTTGTCCACGCGCGTGATCACGTCTGTGGAGTGCTCCGTGATGAGCCGCAGGGACGCCTCGCTGTCGGCCAGCGCCCGAGCTGCCTCGTAGCGATCGGTCACGTCGCGCCAGGTCTGGCTGACGCAGTCGCCGACCTTCACGGCGCGCACGTCGTAGCGCATCGGGCGCCCCTCGAAGATGTCCTGCGGATACACCCAGTCATCAAGCACGATCGGCTTGCCCTCGTCCACCACGGCGACGTACATGCCGAACAGCTCGGTGGTCATCGCTGCCGGGTGCAGCGCGCTCAGGCGCTGCCCGAGCAGCTGTTGGCGCCCCATCTGGTAGACCGCCAGCGCCGCCGCGTTGGCGTCGATGAACTCGAAGTCGACCACGGCGCCATCGGGGGTCCGTACGGCCTGCAGCAGGACGAAGGGCTCCAACATGGAGTCCAGCAGCAGCGCGAACAACTCCGCGGGGGCTGCGTGGTCCGCCGGCGCCGCACGGTCCGCGGGGTCGTGCCCCTGGGCCTTCACCTGTCAAAGGTAGGGGGAGCCGACCTGGATCGCGAACACCATCGAGACCGTCGGACTGCCCAACCGCCCTCCCCCTGGCGCTAGGCTGCCGCCCGACGATCACCCGAGCGAGGCCTGAGTGGACAGCGAGCACGAGCAGGAAGCCCCGATAACGGCGCAGACCGAGGACGGGAAGTTCGCCCGCCTGTGCAGCGCGCTGTCCTCTCCGCTGGCCGACGACGCGAACTCGATCCTGCTCGGGCCAAACTGGTTCGCCTCGGTGATGGGGACCGGCATCATCGCCGTCGCCGGAGCCACGCTCCCCATCCGGCTGCCGGGTCTGGATGCGCTGACGATGGCCGCGTGGGCGCTGGCCTCGCTCATCTTCATCGTGCTCTGCGTGGCCGTGCCCATCAACTGGCTGCGGCATCGCCGCACGGTCTACAACGTGGCCCACGACCCGGTCATGTCACAGTTCTTCGGCGCGCCGCCGATGGCGTTCATGACCGTCGGGCTGTCCACCCTGCTGGTCGGGTCCAAGGTCATCGGGGAGGGACCGGCGCTGGTGGTCGACTGGGTGCTTTGGTCGGTGGGGACGGTCGGCGGGCTGGTCTCCGCGGCGGTGGTGCCCTTCCTGCTGTTCACCCGCCACAGCGTGCCCCGCGACGGCGCCTTCGGGGGTTGGCTGATGCCCGTAGTCCCGCCCATGGTCTCGGCCTCAACCGGCGCCGCCCTGGTGACGCACCTGCCCCCCGGCCAGGGGCAGCAGACCATGCTCTACTGCTGCTACGCCATGTTCGGCATGACGCTGATCGCCTCGCTCATCATCATCACGCTGATCTGGAGCCGGCTGGCCCACTTCGGCTCCAGCGGCTCGCCGCGCGTGCCCACGCTGTGGATCGTGCTGGGACCGATCGGGCAGTCCATCACCGCCGCCGGCACGCTCGGCACCGCGGCGCTGATCGTGCTGGTGCCGCCGATGTCCACGGCGTTCGACTTGATGGCGGTGCTCTACGGCGTCCCGATGTGGGGGTTCGGCGTCCTGTGGTTCAGCATCGCGACGATGCTCACCGTGCGCGCGCTACGGGCGCGCATGGGCTTCGCGCTCACCTGGTGGTCGTTCACGTTCCCCGTCGGCACGTGCGTCACCGGCACGACGCAGCTGGCTCTGCACACGCAGGTGGCCTTCTTCCGCTGGGCGGCCGTCGTCCTGTACGTCGGCCTGCTCGCCGCCTGGCTGACGGTCGGGATCCGCACGACCAGGGGGGCGTGGCGCGGGGACTTGCTGCGGGTGAAGTTGGGGGCGCCGCAACCCAAGGCGCGCAAGGCGGGCGCCGCCCAGACCGCCTAGGGCGCACTGCGCCGAGCAGGGACACCGGGCCCCCGGAGCAGGCATCATGGCGGACGCGCCGGGATCGGCGCCCGTCCCGAGGGAGCCCGCCATGCCCAAGCCGAAGCTCGTCACCTCTCGCGAGTACAAGGTGATGCTCCGACCCGAGTTGTTCAACGGCGACGAGACGGCCTTCGCGGCGGCGGTGGGGAGATTCTGGGCCGACTTGGGCGCCCGCCTGGCACGGATCGACATCCCCGTGGAAGGGGACTTCGGGGAGGTCAAGGCGATCCGGCTCATCCGGTTCTTCGACACCGACGACCAGGGCCTGCACGGCGAGAGCTACATCGTGCGCGAGCGCCTGGACACTGAGTCCGAGGAGCGACAGGTGACGCTCAAGTTCCGCCACCCTGACCGTTACGTCGCTGGCGATCGAGTCATGGAGGCCGCCTCGGAAACCGCCAAGACGAAGTTCGAGGAAGACGTCAAGCCGCCGTTCGTCAGCGTGTTCAGCTTCTCGACCACCGCCGACCTGGACGCGGCGGCGGAGCTGGGAACGCTGGGCGACGTGGCCGACATCTTCCCGGGGCTGAAGGACGCGGTGGACGAGCTGCCCTGGGAGGCGCCGCTGCAACTGGTGTCTGGGTTCACCGCCAAGGAGGTCGTGCTGGCCGGCGCCAACATCCTGCTGGGCAAGCGGGACATCCCCGCCGAGTGCGCCATGGTGCTCTGGTACGACGAGGGGGAACAGGACATCACCCCCGTGGTCGCCGAGTTCAGCTTCAAGTACGGCGACGACCAGGAGGACTACCGGGGTTCGGTGGCCCGTGACGCCTACGACGTGCTGACGGCCCTGCAGAACGACCTGACCGACTGGGTCGACCCGAACCCGCGCACCAAGACCTCGTTCGTCTACGAGTGAGCCAGGCCGCCGAGCAACCGGCTCGTATGCGGGTGCACGACCGCGCACTAGGGTCGAATCCGTGAAGTTGATCTTCCGTGGAGACGACGGCGTCGGGCGCCTCCGCCGGTTCTCGAAGCGGGCCACCCGGACGCGCGCGCGCCGGGTGACGGCCGTCCTGGTGGCGGTGATCGCGATCGTCTACGTGCTCGCTGCGCTGGCATACGCCCGGACGGTGTCGCTGCAGGAGATCCCGCAGGTACAAGCGCCCCCCTACGGCATCTCGGTCAGCATCGTGGAGTCGAAAATCAGCCCGGAGGCACCGCTGACCGAGGCCATCGTCGCCATGCAGCCCAACCAGGAGCTCATCGACTCCCAAGGCCGCATGGTCAAGGCGCTGCGGCTCTCCATCAGTCCTACCCTGGACGGGCAGTCGATCGAGTACGCCGCGGGCACGGTGCCAGCGTCCAAGAAGATCACGATCCCGCTGCACGGCCGCGTGCAGGACTACCCCTTCGATGAGTATCACAGCGACATCACCGTGGCCGCCTATCTGTACAGCGAGCAGGTCGACCAAGGGCAGGGCCGGCGGGTGCCGGTGATCGCGGCGCTGTCGTTCCGTGACGCTGGCTGGCAGCTGAGCGCGACCGTGAAGCAGACCGACTCCTACTTCGTGACGATCGGGCAGACCATCGGCCGGGCCGGATCGACCATAGCCATCTCGCTGCTGCTGCTCGGGCTGATGATGGCAGTGGCGGTGCTGGCGGCGTGGGTGGCCGAGTCGGTCGTGAGCCGGGCCATGGAGCCCTCGGTGGCGGTCGCCTCATGGATGGCGGCCCTGCTGTTCTCGCTCATCCCCATCCGGAACTTCCTCCCCGGAGCGCCGCCCGTGGGGTCCTGGATCGACATCCTCGTGTTCTTCTGGGTCGAGGTCGGAGTCATGACCGCCATGGTGGCCGTGGTGATCGTGACGCTGGTGGACGTCCGGCGCAAGAACGATGCCGAGATCGAGGTTGAGGACCGCGGCGGGGCCGTGGCCGATACAGCAGTCGTCGGGGTGGGTGCGACGGCCGCGACTGGCGCCCGTGGCGGCACAGGATCAGCCGCAGGCACTGGTCCCCAGCCCGAATCTGACGACGAGGCCATTCCGCCGGACGATCCTGGCGCAGGCTAGCTCGGCTGCGCGGCCAGCTCATCAACTGCCGACGCATCCGCGTTGGCTTGCTCGTCCTTGGGCAGCCCGAAGGACACCAGCAGGCCCATGAGGACGAAGAGCGCCGCCACATAGGCCGTGTCCTTGGCCGCCGTGGTGTACCCCGACCGGGCGGCCTCCACCTCCGGCCCCAGCCCAGGAACCTTCGCCAGCTTCGGGATCGCCTGCCCGGACGAGCCCTTGACTGTGTCCACGATCTGCTGCTGTTGCGCCTCGGGCAGGTTGGACACGCCCTTGAGGTCCACCGTCATGAAGTGCCCGAGGCCGGCGAACAACACCGAGCCCAGGATGGCGCTGCCCAGCGCCGATCCGAGCTGTCGGAACGTCGACGTCATCGCCGAGGCGCGGCCGGACTTGTCCGGCGGGACGTCCTCGAGCACCACCGACGTCAGCTGGGCCGACGCCAGACCCAGTCCGATCCCATACACGAAGAGTGGCCCCATGAGCCACCATGGCGAGCGGGTCGGCGCGAGCACCATCGCGGTGCCCAGGATGCCGACGATCTCCAACGCCATCCCCACCCTAACCACCTTGGTGGGGCCGAGCAGGGCAGCCAGATGCCGTGCCATACCGCCGCTCACCAGGGCCCCGAGGGCGAGCCCGGTCAAGATGATCCCGGTGTTCAAGGGGTTGTAGCCCGCGACGCTCTGAATCCACAGCGGCAGCATGAAGAGGATGCCGAACTCGCCCAAGCTGACCACGAGCGCCACGATGTTGCCGTACCCGTAGCGCGGGATAGCGAACAGCGGCAGGTCGATGAGCGGCGTCTTGCCGACGGCCATCCGGTGCTTGGCCCACAGCACGAGCAGGATGAGCAGGAGGACGCCGAGGCCGAGCGCGATCGGGACGATGGACAGGTGGCCCTCCAGCTTGATCGGCCCCGCCGTGAAGGGCCGCAGCTGGTTCCACCAGCCGTACGAGTCGCCCTCGATCAAGGCGAACACCACGAGCGACAACCCCGTCACCGAGAGCACGATCCCCACCGGGTCCAGGCTGTCGCCGGAGTCGACCTTGCTCTCCGGCACGTAGCGCCACACCAGGATGCTCGACAGGATCGCCACCGGAACGTTGATATAGAACGCCCACCGCCAGGAGTAGTCCTGCGCCAGCCAACCGCCCAGCAGCGGCCCCAGGGCAGCAGCCCCGCCGAACACCGCGCCCCACAGGCCGAAGGCCATGGCCCGCTGCTTGCCGGTGAACATCACGTTGATGATCGCGACGCTGCTCGGCAGCATCATCGAGGCGCCGATGGCCTGCACGGCTCGCAGCGCGATCAGCATGTCCGGCCCGGTGGACGCACCGGCGCCGAAGGAACCGAGCATGAACACGACCGTGCCGATGAGGAACAGCTTGCGGCGGCCGTACTTGTCGGAGACCAGGCCGATCGGGATGAGCAGGGAGGCGAAGATGAGCGAGTAGATCGAGTTGACCCAGAGCACATCGGTCGTGGTCAGCTGCAGGTCGTCGACCATGTCCGGCAGCAGGACGTTCACCACCGAGCCGTCGATCACGATCATCGACAGGCCGATGAGCAGCGCGGACAGCGCCCACCACGGGTGGTCGCTCAGCGCTCGGGACGCCTCGGCCGGAGCTGCCTGGACCTTGCTCGGACGGTCCTCGGTCGCGTCGTTCACTCTTTGGTCACCTTCGTATGTTGGCGTTCCGGTCGTATGCAGCGCTGCTCATAGCCCACACTGGTACTCCCAGCGGCGCGCTGTCCACCCAGCAGCCGGCGGCCGCAAGGACAAGAGGAGAGCGGATGCCTGCCAGCGACAACGAGGTTCGGGAAGCCGTCATGGAGATGGACGACCTCATCGCCAGCCTGCAGGACCTCGACGACGAGGAGCTGCGCCTGCGCGGCCTGTCGGTCGAGGGAACCCTGGACGAGGTCGACGACCCGATCCTGCTGGGACCCGACGGCACCCCGATCGACACCTGGAAGCAGGGCTACCCGTACGGCGAGCGGATGTCCCGGCGCGAGTACGAGGTCACCAAGCGCCTGCTGCAGATCGAGCTGCTCAAAGTGCAGTCGTGGGTCAAGGAGACCGGCCAGCGGGTCGTGATGGTCTTCGAGGGCCGCGACGCCGCCGGCAAGGGCGGCACCATCAAGCGCTTCATGGAGCACCTCAACCCGCGCGGCGCCACCGTCGTGGCGCTGACCAAGCCCACCGACGAGGAGCGCGGACAGTGGTACTTCCAGCGCTACATCAAGCACCTGCCCACCGCCGGTGAGATCACCATGTTCGACCGCTCCTGGTACAACCGCGCCGGCGTCGAGCGCGTGATGGGCTTCTGCACCGACGACCAGTACGACGAGTTCATGCTGCAGTGCCCGGAGTTCGAGCGGATGCTGGTGCGCGACGGGGTCATCCTGTTCTGGTTCTCGGTGTCGCGCAAAGAGCAGCTGACCCGCTTCACGATCCGCCGCATCGACCCGGTCCGGCAGTGGAAGCTGTCCCCGATGGACCTGGCCTCGCTCGACCGCTGGGACGAGTACTCAGCGGCCAAGGAGGCCATGATCGAGGCCACGGACACGGACTGGGCGCCGTGGACGGTGGTGCGCTCCAACGACAAGAAGCGCGGCCGCCTGGCCGCCATCCGCTGGGTGCTGTGCAACCTCGAGTACCCCGGCAAGGACGAGGCCGTGGTGGGTGAGCCCGATCCGCTGATCGTGGGACCGCCCGAGGTTGTCTACGAGTCCGGCGAAGGCTCCGGCATCAAGTACCCGAAGCGGGACTCGGACTGAGCCACGCGGACGGTACTCAGGCCGCGGGCGCGGGCGACTTGGCCGCGAGCTGATCGATCTGCTCGCCGATCGCCTTCATGGCATCGTCCATGGTGAGATCTTCGGGGGCCGGGTTGGACACCAGGCGCACCACCACCGCACCCACGACGAAGAGCTCCTCATTGCAGATGCGCAGTTGGGCTGTGTCTTTCTGGTAGGCCGCCGCGACGCGCCGATCCGACAATTCCTCGACCGTGGCGTCGAGGTTGGCCAGGGCGGTCGACGAGCTGGCCTGCCGGCCCAGGACCTTCTCGATGCTGATTCCCGCAGGATCGGCCAGCCGTTGCTGGATCGCGGCCTGCAGGCTGCGCAACGCCTCGATCGCCTGCTCGCGCCGGACCGCGGGGTTGGCGTGGACCGGCAGCACGATGCGGGCCACCACCGCCGCCAGCACCCCGCCGATAGCCACATCCATCGCGCGCATGCCGGCAAACTCCAACACCTTGTTGGTCGGCGCGCCGAAGAGCAGGACGATCGCAAAGGCGATGAGGCCACTCATCACCGCGTAGTTGCGGCGCTGGAACGCCAGACCCACCAGGATTGCGGCACCGGCGAGCCAGGGCACGAGCACCGCGGTGGGCAGAACCAGGCTCAGGGCTATCGCCAACACCACGCCGACAAGGGTTCCCGCCACCCGCTGGACGGTCTTGACCAGCGTCTGGGGCATGTTGGTCTGCAGCACGGAAACCAGCGTGAGGGTGACCCAGAAGACGTTCTCGTTGCCGTGCGACATCACCAACGCGAAGATGGCGACCCCCAGCGCCAGGGCGCGTTGGACGCCGTAGCGAAATGCGGACACGTCGGGGCGCAGGACCGACCGGATCAACGCCAGCACGATGGTGACCGCCGGGCGAATCAGCAACCGCGGCACGAACTTGCCGTTCAGCGCCGCGGCCGCCCCTTCCTGGGACGACGCCCACAGTTGCCACGTCCCCCGGGCGGCCGCGTTCCCAGCCTTCTGCGCCGCCTCCGCCGCCTCCGCCAGCGGCGCCGTGTCGAGCGTGACGGGCCGCGGGACGGCCTTGCCCCTGGGAGCCAAGGCCGTTCGCACAGCGGCCCCGTTGGCCTCGGCGGCCTTGGCCGCTGCCTGCCCCTGCGCTGAAGGGACCTGCGCGGGCGCATCCGCTGCCTTCGCGATGCCCGGCCCGCTGGCCGCCTCGCTGGCCGGCTCGCTGGCCGGCGTGGACTCCTCGGAGTCGTCCGCGGCGATGAGCCCCCGGCGCAGGAGCCACTCCCGGCACACGAGCCCGAGCACGCCCTGGGTGGTGATGTAGATCAGGGGCGCCGGGGCGCCGTCCAGGAGCAGCACCTGCAGCGACAGCGTCCGCTGCGCGGCCGGCAGGCCAGGCGTCCACGCCGACGCCACCAACTTGCGGTCGATCTTGCGGGGGTCGGCGATCGAGAGCAGCACGGCCAGCGCAATCGGCGCCACCAACCCGATGGCCGCCGCTATCGCCACTTTCAGCGTCGCCGCGCCCGAGGTGAATTCCTGCGCCTTGGCCACCAGCAGCAAGAAGACGAGTACCGGCAGCCCGCTGAACACCGCCCCGACCACCGGCACGGCAGTCCAGACGGCACCGATGAAGGCCAGCACCGCCATCACCAACCCGGCCGCGAGCGCGTTGTCCGCGACGCCCACGCCCAGCGCTGAGGCGGCGACCAGCAGCACGCCGTTCAGCAGAATCAGACGGATGGCCATGAACATGGGCGCCGAGGCCACCACGAGCCCGAGCACCAGGCCGATGATGGCCGTCACGGGCATCGTGCGGTGGTCGTAGAGCTCGCCGAGACCGGCGGCAGCAGCGCCGCTGACGACCATCAGCCCAGCGCCCGTCCAGTTCAACGGGGACTCGCTGCTGGAGATCGCCGTGCGCATCCGCGCAAGGAGCGATCTGTGGGCCGGAGGCGCGGCTGGGGCCGGGGCTGCGGCACCCGGCTGGGACGGATCCTTCGCGGTCATGGCGTCAGTGAAGCACCCGCGGGACCGCATTGAAGTAGCGTTCGGCTATGTCCAGCACCGTGGCGATCCCCGAGCCCACCGCCGCTGCCTCCGCTCTGAGGCGAATCGGGGCCGCGCTTTCGCGCGTCGTGCCCCGGCTCCGCACCGCTCCCAGCCTGCCGCCCGTGCGGGCCGGAGTCATCGGAGCGGCGACCTCCGTAGCGGGCTCCTACGCCCGCGGGCTGCTGCCGCGCAGCGCCTCGGACCAGGCCATCGCCACCGGCGTCGTCGCGAGCACGCACTACCTGCTCACGGCCGCCAGCGCCGCAGCCATCGAGACCGTCGCGCTGTACTCCAGCGGCAGCCACGGCGTGCACAACCGCCGTCCCCCGGCCAACGCGATGCTGACCAGCTCTCTGGCCTTCCTCACCGCCGGTCTGGTCGTCGAGCGGGCTCTGCCCCCTCATCCCGACGAGCCCATGCAGCGCTCGCTCGTCCGCTTCGCCGGGCACTTCCTGACCACCGGCGGGTCGGCAACCATACTGGTGACGGCCACCGACGAGGTGCTGGGGCACTTCCCCCAGACCGCCGGCTGGCGCAACCGCTCGCTCATCATCGACCTGACGCTCGCCAGCGGCCTGGCGGTGCTGGGCGTCTACCAGCGCCGCCGCCGGGCCCAGCGCTACGGGCTGATCGACCCGGAGCGGCCGGCGTTCGAAGTCGCGTCGGCCAAGGGCACTGTGCGGGCGGTCGGCGTCGGCGTCGCCTCCGGGCTGGGTCTGCTGGCGGTGGCCGGGACGGAGCAGATCATCGCGCGGCGGGTGTCCAAGACGATGAGCAAGCACGTCGGCCGGGTGGAGATCGGCTCGCCCTGGCTCGGCCACGCCGTGGCGGTCTCGCTGCTCGGGGCGGCCGGGGTGCTGGGCTTCAGCCGCGTCAAGCGCCGCGTGGAGCACGGTGGCGACGTGGTGGAGGCGGCCTATCCGGAGGCCCCCACCAGCGAGTACGTGACCGCCGGTCCCAGGTCGCTCATCGACTTCGCCGACATCGGCAAGGAGGGCCGGCGATTCGTTCTTATGGCGCTGACTCCGGCCGAGATCATGAGCGTGATGGGCACCGAGACGGCGGTGCCCCCCATCCGGATCGTGGCGGGCTACGAGGCCGCCGACAGCGCCGAGGCCAGGGCCGAGCTGTGCCTGGCCGAGATGGAGGCCCTCGGCGCGTTCGACCGCAAGGTCATCTGCGTCGCTTCGCCCACCGGCGTGGGCTACGTGTCCTATGTTTTCGCCGAGACCCTGGAGTACCTGACCGGCGGGGACTGCGCCATCGTGATGCCGCAGTACGCGCTCGTCCCCTCGGCGTTGGCGCTGACCGACACCCGCGACGGCGCCGAGCTGCAGCGGCGGGTGCTGGCCGGCATCGCCGCACGCGTCGCGCAGCTGCCGGAGGCCGAGCGGCCGACCGTCGTGCAGTTCGGCGAGAGCCTGGGCGCCCAGGTGGCCCTGGACATCGCCTTCCCCGACGGCTCGGCACAGTTCGACGAGCTCGGGCTGGACGGCGGGCTCTACCTCGGCGTGCCGTTCCGGACCCATACCTGGAACGCCTGGATCGCGGACGAGGAGGGTTTCGACCCGAGCGACTCAATGCTCGCGATCTCCGAGCCCAGCACTCTGGCCGACGTGGACGCGGAGCGGCTGGATCGCGTCAAGCACTTGATGGTCGTCCACCATGACGACCCGGTGAACAAGTTCGGCTATCGACAGGTGGTGCGCCCACCCTGGTGGATGGGCCGACCCGACACCCGGCCGCCGAAGGTGCCGCGCGAGGTCCTGTGGCGGCCCATCTCGACCTTCGTGCTGACCCTGGTGGACCTGAAGAACGGCATGCACTTCGCTCCCGGCACCTTCGTGCGCCGGGGCCACGACTACCGCATCGACACCGTGGCGGCGACCGCGGCCGCCTTCAGGCTGCAGCCGACCGAGGACCAGCGCCAGGCCGTCGAGGTCGCCCTGCGCAAGCGCGAGGTGGAGTGGGCCAGGCGGCGCCTCATCGCCCGCAAGTTCGCCGCCGCCCGGGAGGCGATCAACACGAACCTCAAGAAGTGGGGCGTGAGCGTCACCACCCTGGACTCCCTGCCAGAGGGCGACCCGGAGCAATGGCTGGAGTCGAGCCCCGCCCTCACCGAGCCGATCGACTTCGTCGTGGCCGACCACGACCCGGCACCGGCACCCGCACCGGCCTAGCCGGCTGCGGCCGCGGCCGCGCGCTGCAGCCGGTCGAGGACGGCGGGCGC
>CAYYRC010000036.1:0-18942 GCA_964474045.1 uncultured Actinomycetes bacterium | reverse complement strand
CAGCGCCTGCGACTTGATCTTGTCGAACTCCTCCTGGGTGATGGCACCGGAGTCCAGCAGCGCCTTGGCGCCGGAGATCTGGTCGGCCGGGGTGGAGGTGCCGGCCACCTGCTTGATGTAGGCGTTCTGGGCTGCGATGGCGTCCGCCTGGGCCTGCTGGGCGCGCTCGCCCATGCCCTTGCCGCGGAAGATCAGGTACGCCAGCGCGGTGATGAAGGGCAGGAAGATGAGGAACAGGATCCAGACCGCCTTCCACCACCCGCTGAGCTTGTGGTCGCGGAACAGGTCGGTCAGGATGAAGAAGAGGATGAAGAGGTACGCGACGAAGCAGAAGACCATCAGCGCGTACCAGAGGAATTCAGCGATGCTCATGTGAGTCCTTCGGTAGATTTCCGCCGCGTTGGCGGGCGGTGGCAACAGCGTTGCGCTGCTGCCCATGGTAGCGGCCGGTCAGGAAATATTGACGAATGGGTCGTGCGTGGCGGCTACGCGGACGTGACCACCAAGAGGCCCGCGATGGCCGCCGCCACCCCCGCGTACTGGATGAGCCGCAGCCGCTCGTGCAGGACTGTCGCCGCCAGCACGGCCGTGACGACGGGGTACAGCGAGCCCAGCACGGAGGCGATGACCAGCGGCCCCTGGTCGGCAGCCATCCCGAAGGTGACGTTGGCGCCCACGTCGAGCACCCCCAGGGCGACGATCCACGGCAGGGACGACCGCAGGTTGGGGCGCCCGAAGCGGCCGCGGCGCCAACTGATGGCGGCCGCCAGCCCAAGCACGGTCACCGACACGACGCGCATCCCGGTCATCGTCATCAGGGCGGAGTACTCCGAGCCGCGCGCGATCGCCAGCATCGAGATGCCGAAGAGCAGCGCCGCCAGCACGGCGTAGGCCAGGGGCCGCCAGCCGGTGTCGGCCCGCAGCTCTGGGCCGCTGGCCAGCACCACGCCGATGCCGATAGCGACTGCGCCCACCGCCTGGATCGCGCTGAAGGACTCGCCGCCCAGCAACCCGGCCGCCAGCGGGACGAGGCCGGACAGGCCCGAGATCGGCGCCACCACCCCCATGCTCCCCGTTGCCAGCGCCTTGTAGAACACCACCAGCCCGCTGGCCCCGCTGAGGCTGGCCAGCACGGCCCAGGGCAGGTAGCCGGTGGGTGCGGTCCAGGCCCCCGCGGCGAGCGCCACACAGGTCACGGCGACCAGGCCCGCGGTCTGGCTGAGGGCTACCACCAGCAGGCTGGGGAGCTTCTTGCTCGTCAAACCTCCCAGGAAGTCCGCAGACCCCCACAGCAGGCTGGACAGCAACGCCAGCACCGCGGTCATGCCACCACCACCGCGTCCACCGGTTGGTCATGGGGCTCGACGGGGACGTCGTCCATGAGCTCGTCGGGACCCACGAGGGCGACGCGCAGGGGGCCGCCGTCGCGATACCGCGGCAGCGTGCTGAGCCAGGCGTCGTAGTAGCCGCCGCCCTGGCCGAGCCTCCGGCCCTCGCCGGTGGCGGCGAGGGCCGGCACCAGGATGATCCGGAAGCGCGGCGGCGGTTGCGCAGGGGGGACGGCCTGGTCCGGTTGCAGGGGTTGCCGCGGCAGACCCCAGGCGGCCGCTGCTCCCGGGCCTGGGTCGGGGACCCACAGGAGTTGACGGTCCGCTTGCGCGATCGGCAGCCAGACATCCAGGCCCGCGGCGGCCAGGGACTGTCGCAGGGCGGCCGTCGGTGGTTCGCCGGGGGTGGACACGTAGGCCGCGACCGGGTGCGGCCCCGCGGTGGCCCGCGCGCGCTCGATGGCGGCCGCCACCAGGGGGTGGCCGAGCGCCGCGGCGCTGACGGCCTGGGCGCGACCTGGGTCGGCCGCAGCCGCCGCCTCCCGACGGGCGGCGCGCAGCGTCCGGCGCAGCTGCGCCTTGGCCGGGCGTCGCGTCGGATCATCGGTCACTGAGCAGCCCTCATGGTCGTCGTCGCGGGAGTCTGGGGGAGCACGAGTGGGCGGGAATCTTGACCGGAAGCACCGTGCGGAGGCTGCGACGACTCTAGGCTGCTGCAGTGGTCGCCGTCGTCGCAGGTCTCGTCGCCGGCATCGGCGGGGCCGACCCGACGCCCGCGCCCGACATCGACATCGAGCTCCCGGAGCTGCTGCGCCAATACGGGATCGATGCCGACCGCGGCGAGTTCTGGCACGTGTCCGGCTTCGAGCTGCTCGGCTACATCGCCGTTGCGGCAGTCGCGATCCTGGTCCTGCGGTCCATCTACCGAGGGATGCAGCGCCCCCGTCTGGCGCTGACCTACCACGACGATCGGCCGCCCACGACGACCGCCGCAGCCATCGCCCGCTACGCCGTCACCCCTTTCCTCTTGATCCCGCTGTGGTATGCCAGCATCTTGGGGATCCTGGTGCTGGCCGCCAACCGGGGGCAGGCACTGCGGCCGGGCCAGGAGCTGCTGATCGCCGCCGGGGTGGTGGTGGGAGGCAGCAGGCTGCTGGCCCACGTCAACCGGGAGGGCGCCCACGAGCTAGCCAAGTCCGTCCCGCTCACTATGGTCAGCCTGATCATCATCAGCGGCACGGTCATCTCGTTGGAGGCGTTCCTGGTGACCAGCTACCTGTTGGCGCTCAACCTGGTGGCCATCGCCTATTTCGTCGTGTGGCTCGCGGCGCTCGACGCGGTCTTCACATTCGGCTGGCTGCTGTGGCGCCGGGCCGAGTGGCATCACCAGCACCGTCGGGCGCCTGATGATGGCGACGCCGCCCGCCGTCCCTCGTGGCTGGAAGACCTGTGGCGGGCGCTTGTGAGCGGTTGGGGCGGGCGGCAGAGCGGGCCGGCACAACGCCCCGGCGACTGACCTATCGTGGCGCCATGGAAGGCGACACGCTGTTCGACGCCCAGCTCGGCGGAGACCGGCCAGGGGCGCCGCTGGCCGCCCGCATGCGACCCCGGTCGCTGGACGAGGTGGTCGGGCAGGCTGATGCCCTCGCACCCGGCTCGCCGCTGCGCCGTCTGGTGGCCGGGGGTCTAGCGGACGGCGCCACGGGGGCTGCCTGGTCCTCGGTCGTGCTGTGGGGACCACCGGGATCTGGCAAGACCACCATCGCCTCGCTGATCGCGGCGGCGGGTGATCGGCGGCTGGTGGAGCTCTCGGCGATCACCGCAGGGGTCAAGGACGTGCGCGCGGTGGTTGCCGCCGCCCGAGATCAGCTGGTGGCGGGGCGCCCGACGGTGCTGTTCATCGACGAGGTCCACAGGTTCTCCAAGACCCAGCAGGACGCGCTGCTGCCTGCGGTCGAGAACGGCTGGGTCACGCTGGTGGCCGCCACCACCGAGAACCCCTCCTTCGCCGTCATCACCCCGCTGTTGTCCAGGTCCATCGTCATGCGGCTCACGGCGCTCTCAGAGGCCGATCTCGGGCTGCTCATCGACCGGGCCCTGGGTAGCGAGCGCGGCCTGGGCGGGCGCTGGGCGCTCGCCGACGATGCCCGTGCGGCTCTGATCCGGCTCGCCGGTGGCGACGCGCGGCGCGCGCTCACGGCGCTGGAGGCTGCAGCCGCCGGGATGTCCGAGGGCGCCGTCGTCGATGTCAAGGCGGTCGAGAGCGCCGTGCAGTCGTTCGTCCCCAGCTACGACCGCGACGGCGACGCTCACTACGACGTCACCAGCGCCCTGATCAAGAGCGTGCGCGGCTCGGACGTCGATGCCGCCCTGCACTACCTGGCCCGCATGGTGGCAGCGGGGGAGGACCCCCGCTTCATCGCCCGCCGCCTGGTGATCCTCGCCAGCGAAGACGTCGGGCTCGCCGACCCGACCGCGCTGCCGGTGGCGATGGCGGCGATGCAGGCGGTGTCGGTCATCGGGATGCCGGAGGCGCGCATCACGCTGGCCCAAGCGGTCATCCACCTGGCGCTCGCGCCCAAGTCCAACGCCGTGATCGAGGCCATCGACGCGGCGCTCGCCGATGTCCGGGGCGGCCTGGCGCCGCGGGTGCCGCCGCATCTGCGCGACGCGCACTACGCCGGGGCCGCCGCGCACGGCCACGGCCAGGGCTACGTGTACCCGCACGCCGACGCGGTGGGCGTGGTGGCGCAGGAGTATGTGGAGTCGCCTGTCGCCGAGCGCCGCTACTACCAGCCGCGCGGACGCGGCGCCGAGGCCGCCCTGGCCGAGCGCGCCGAGCGGCTCCGCGCGATCGTGCGCGGCCACTGACTAGCGCTGCGCCGGCTCCGGCTCGTCGTCGGCCAGCGGATCCACGATCTCGGCGGCCTCCTCCTCGGACTCGATGTGAACGCTGGGCAGGATCTTCGACAACCAGCCCGGTAGGTACCAGTTGGCACGGCCCAGCACCGTCATCAGGCTCGGCACCAGCACGAGGCGCACGACGAAGGCGTCCAGCGCCACCGCGATCGCCAGCGCCAAGCCGAACATCTTAATGGTGTTGTCATCGCCGAACACGAACGAGATGAAGACGCTGAACATGATCGCCGCAGCGGCCATGACCACCCGGCCGGAGCCGATGAGGCCGCGCCGCACCGAGAGCTTGTTGTCTTGCGTGCGCGTCCACTCCTCCTGCATCCGCGACACCAGGAACACCTGGTAGTCCATCGACAGCCCGAACAGGATCGCGAACAGCATGATCGGCAGGAAGGGCAGGATCGGGCCGGTGGCGGTGACCCCGAACAGACTTGCCAGGTTGCCCCACTGGAACACGGCGACGATCGCACCCAGCGCGGCCCCCAGGCTGAGCAGCGCGGTCAGCGCGGCGGTCAGCGGCACCACCAGCGAGCGGAAGAGCACCATGAGGGCAAGGAAGCCGAGGCTGACCACAACCAGCAGGAAGGCCGGCAGGGCCTGGCCCAGGACCGTCGTGAAGTCGTCGGTCACGGCCGTCGCACCGCCGACGTAGGCGGTGATCCCGGTCTTCTGCTCGACCTGCGGGATGACCTCGGTGCGGATCGTGTCCAGGAGCTCGGAGGTGGCAGCGTCCTGTGGTCCGGTCGTCGGCAGCACCTGCACGATGGCTGCGGAACCGTCCGCCGCCACCGACGGGGTACCCGGCACCACCGGCGAGGCGGAGGCGACGCCGGGGGTGGCCGCCAGCGCCTTGCCCAGCTCGTTGGCGGGGGCGACGTCTCCGGCGGTCGGCAGCTCGACGACGACCAGGAACGGACCGTTGGCACCGGCGCCGAAGCCCTGCGTTGTGAGGTCGTAGGCGATGCGAGACGTGTTGCCGTCGGGCTTGCCGCCGGCGTCGGGGAAACCCAGGCGCATCGACAGCGTGGGCCACGCCAGTGCCAGCATGACGATCAGCGCCACGGCGCCGAACAGCCAGGGGCGCCGCTGCAGCGCCCCGGCGTAGCGCGCCAGCCCGCGGCCCTCCTTGGTGCTCGGCTTGCGGGCCCACGGCATCTTCCAGGCGAACACCTTCGTGCCCAGCAGCGAGATGACCGCGGGCAGCAGCGTGACGGCGGTGAGCATCACCATCACCACGGTGATGGCCGCCCCCACCGCGAGGCCGTTCATGAACGAGATGCCCAGGACGAACAGGCCGCCCAGGGCGATGACGACGGTGGTGCCGGCGAAGACGACGGCGCGGCCAGCGGTGTTGACCGACTCCAGCGCGGCTTCCCGGGGCTCCCGGCCGACGTTGACGGCCTGCCGGTAGCGGTTGATGACGAAGAGCGCGTAGTCGATCCCCACGCCCAGCCCGATCATGGCGGCCAGGGTCGGGCCGAACGTGGCGATATCCATGAACCGGGCGGCGACCGTCACCAGTGCCAGGCCCGCACCCAGACCGATGAGAGCGGTCAGGATGGGCAGCCCGGCGGCCACCACGGCGCCGAACATGATCAGCATGATCACGATCGCGACCAGGATTCCGACGCCTTCGGACTTCGGCGGCTCGGTGCTGGCGAACTCGACGGCCTGCCCGCCGACGCCGATGGTCATGCCGTCGCCGTTGAGCGCCTCCACCTCGGCCACGAGTTGCTTGACCTCGGCCAGCGGCGGCGTGGCGGTCGTGCCGCCGAAGACCACGCCCACGCGGCCGTACTGGCCATCAGGGCTGGCCAGGCCACGCTCCGCCGCGAACGGCTGATACGGGGAGTTGACGGTCTCCACCGCCGGTATCGCCGCGACCTGCTGCTCCAGCGCCTCGATCTTGGCCTTGGTGGCAGGGTCGGTGATCGTGCCCGAGTCTGGCTTGAAGACGATCGAGGCCTGCTGCTTGGCAGCCTCCGGGAACTGCTTGCCGAGGATCTGCAGGGCGGTGGTCGACTCGGTGTCGGGCAGGTTGAAGGTGTCCTTGTAGGCACCCTTGAACAGCGCTGCGGCGCCGCCGATGAGGACGAGTGCCAGCACCCAGACGATCACCGCCTGCCACGGCTTGCGGACGGCCCAGCGGGACACAGCGCCCATGTGAGCGACTCCTAATCGGGGTTCGAGATCATCCGTGCAGACTCTGAGTCAAGGGTACGAGCACGGTGTCAGCGGACGCGCAGCAGCACCTTGCCGGTCGCGCTTCGCGCTGCCAGCGACTCGACTGCTGCGGCTGCCTCCCGGAGCGGGTACACGGCGCCGATCGGGGGCGCCAGCGCGCCGGACGCCACCAGCGGCGCGAGGCGCTGCCACTGCTCGGCCAGGAACTCGGGCTGCCGCATCCAGAAGCCGCCCCAGTTGACGCCGATCAGGCTCGTGTTGGCGAGCAGCAGGCGGTTGACCTTTAGCGTGGGGATGCCGCCGCCGGTGAAGCCGAGCACCAGCAACGCCCCCTCCGGCGCCAGGCACCGCAGCGAGTCCGTGAACCGGTCGCCGCCCACGGGGTCGACAACGAGGTCCACCCCGCGGCCGCCGGTCAGGTTCTTGACGGCGGCGGCGAAACCGTCGGCGCCCACGGTGTCGTGGGCGCCGGCGGCCCTGGCCACCTCGGCTTTGGCAGGGGTGGAGACGACTGCGATCACCCGCGCCCCCATCGCTGTGGCCAGTTGGACCGCGGCTGTGCCCAGGCCGCCGGCGGCCCCCTGCACCAGCACCGACTGCCCGGGCTGCAGCCTCCCCCGGCGGCGCAGGGCGAAGTCCATCGTGAAGTAGTTCATGGGCAGCGCCGCCCCGACGTCCAGGGCGACGCCGTCGGGCAGCGCGAACACCATCGGCGCCGGCACGGCGACGGTCTCGGCGAATCCGCCCAGCATGGGAAACGCCGCCACCGCATCGCCGGCAGCCAGCGCGCTGCCGTCGGGCGCGCTGCGCACCACCCCGGCGACCTCGCTGCCGGGGATGAACGGCAGCGGCGGCTGGAGCTGGTACTCACCGCGGCTGAGCAGCACGTCCGGGAAGGACACACCGGCGTAGACGACGTCGATCACCACCATGCCCGGAGCAGGTTCCGGTTCCGGGGACTCGCCCACGGTGATGGCCGCGGGACCGTCGGTGGAGCTGATGAGGGCTGAGAGCACGGGGTCGGTCCTTTGCGTGGGTGGTCAAGTGGGCAGGGGTGATGGTGAGCCAGTCAATCAGCTGGGCCGGGCGTAGGCTGCCACGCACCGACGTCGAAGAAGAGGGACGCCAGCCGTGACCGACTACCTGCTCATCACCCGCGACACCCGGATCGCCGCCCCCGCGGACCAGGTGGTCGCGCAGCTTCAGGACTTCCGCAACTGGCAGCACTGGTCGCCCTGGGAGGGCCTGGACCCGAACCTTCAGCGCAGCTACAGCGGCCCGGCGGCGGGCGCTGGCGCGCACTACGCCTGGAGCGGCAACAAGAAGGCCGGTCAGGGTGAGATGACGGTGGTGTCGGCCACACCGGAGCAGATCGACGTCGACCTCCGATTCATCAAGCCCTTCAAGTCCGCCAGCAAGGTGCGCTTCGCGCTCGCCGAGGCCGACGATGAGACGCAGCTGACGTGGGAGATGCGCACGCCCAAGTCGCTGATGTTCTCGATCATGAACAAGGTGATGAAGATGGACCAGGCGATCGGGCGGGATATCGAGACGGGCCTTGCCAACCTGAAGGCGTACTTGGAGGCGTGATGGAGGCCATCGACCCGCTGTTCGACCCGGTGCAGATTGGCGCGCTGCTGGCGCCCAACCGCATCTTCATGGCGCCGCTGACGCGTTCCCGGGCCAGCGACCCCGGCGGCGTCCCCACGCAGCTCATGGCCGAGTACTACGCCCAGCGGGCTTCGGCCGGGCTCATCGTGTCCGAGGCCACGAACATCTCCGAGGTCGCCCGGGGCTACGCCTGGACGCCGGGGATCTACACCGACGCGCAGGTCGACGGCTGGCGAACCGTCACCCGCGCGGTGCACGCCGCAGGCGGCCGCATCTTCTGCCAGTTGTGGCACGTGGGCAGGGTGTCGCACGTGTCGCTGCATCCCGGGCAGGACCCGGTGTCGTCGTCGGCGCGCCCGTGCGACAGGTGCATGGCCTTCGTCGAGGTGGACGGGGTCGGCCGCCGCGTGCCGGCCAGCCCGCCGCGGGCGCTGGGCACCGATGAGGTGCGGGAAACCTGCGCGGACTACGGTGCGGCGGCCGCGCGCGCCGTCGAAGCGGGCTTCGACGGCGTGGAGGTGCACGGCGCCAACGGCTACCTGCTGCAGCAGTTCGCCGCGGCGAACGTCAACGACCGCGACGACGAGTACGGCGGCTCGGTGGCGAATCGCGCCCGGTTCCACGTCGAGGCGGTGGCTGCTGCAGTCGATGCAGTCGGGGCGGATCGGGTGGGCCTGCGGCTCTCACCGGTTTTTGCGGCGAGTGGCATCGACGATCCCGATCCCGGGCCGGTGCACCGTGCCATCGCGACGGCGGCCTCGGACTTCGGCCTGGCGTACCTGCACCTCGCCGACACCGGCACGATGATGCCGGGAGCGGAGCCCCGCATGGACGAGGTGCTCGACCTCATGCGGGGAGCCTTCGACGGGCCGGTGGTCCTCAACGGCGGCTACGACGCGGCCCGGGCGCGACACGAGATCGCCACCGGTGACGCCTCCGCGGTGGCTTTCGGCAGGGCCTTCCTGGCCAACCCTGACCTGCCGCGGCGGTTGGCCGAGGGGCTGCCGCTCAACCCCCCGGATCCGGGAACGTTCTACGGCGGGGATCATTCGGGCTACACCGACTACCCCCTCTGGACGGAGGACTGATGCCTGCGGCCGACGCTGCTGTTCCGCACTTCACCCGCTTTGTGGCCCTGGGCGACTCGTTCACCGAGGGCCTGGACGATGAGCGCCCCGACGGCACCTATCGCGGTTGGGCGGACCGATTCGCCCAGCGGGCCGGAGCCGCCGCGCCGGAATTGCGCTACGCCAACCTGGCCGTGCGCGGGAAGAAGATCGACCAGGTGATCGACGAGCAGGTGCCGGCAGCGGTCGCCCTGCAGCCGGACCTGGTATCGCTGGCCGCCGGGATCAACGATGTGCTGCGCCCCAGCGTGGATGTCGATCGCGTGGGGCAACGGCTGGCCGAGGGCGTCGAGGCGCTGCGTGAGAGCGGCGCGCAGGTGCTGCTGACGTGCGTGGGCGACCCGGCGCGCCGGTCGGTGGCGTTGCGGACCCTGGCCAAGCGCATCAACGCCTACGACGATCACGTCCGGCGCATCGCGGACACCTACGGCTGCTACCTGATGGACTTCTGGGGGGTCGCGCTCTTCGATGACCCCCGGTGTTGGTCGGTGGACCGCCTGCACTTGTCGCAGATCGGCCACGAGCGGGTTTCCCGTGCGGCCTGGGAGGCGGTGGGCGGCGAGGACGACGGCTGGCGCGACCCGCTCCCGCCGGCGGCGGACGACTCCTGGCTGGCGGCGCGCACCAGCGACGCCAAGTGGGTGTGGAGCCACCTGGGTCCGTGGGTCGGGCGGCGGCTGCGCGGAGTGAGCAGCGGCGACGGCCTGTCCGCGAAGCGACCGCAGCTCACGCCGGTGGCGGCGCCGTCTGCCTGAGGGTCAGCGCGCGGTGCCGGGCCAGCTCGTCGATGAGCTCCGCGACTATCCCGGGCGCGTCCAGGTGGGGATCGTGGCCGGCTTCGGGCAGCACCACCAGGGTGCTGTGCGGCAGGGCGGCATGGGCGCGGTCGCCGTGGGCCACGGGCAGGATGTGGTCGCGGGCGCCCCAGACGATCAAGGTCGGCGTGTCGGCCAGCACGGACAGGCGCTCGACGGCCGACACGCGCTGGCCACCACCGTCGACCACTGACCGCAGCATGCTCAGGAAAGCCTCCCGGTGGTCCGGATCGGCGAGCTCGCGGAAGCGCGCCAGCGACGCGTCCGACAGCAGGTCGGGCGGCGTGCGGCGGCCGCCGAGCGGCCAGCGGCGGGCGGCGGCTTCCAGGGCGCCCACGGTGGCGGAGTTGAAGGCGGCGGCAAGCACCAGCCCGGACCCGGGACGGGCGAGCCAGCGCAGGGCCGAGGAGGTCTCGGTCCCCAGGCCGCCCGCGTCCAACAGCGCCACAGCATCCAGCCGCTGCGGGAACTGGTAGGCGAACTGCAGCGCGATCCCACCGCCCATCGAGTGGCCGACCAGCGTGCAGGTCGCCAGACCGAGGTGGTCGAGCAAGTCGCGCACGGAGCTGGCCAGCGTCCCCAGCGAGTAGTCCCCGGGACCGTTGCCGGAGCGGCCATGGCCCGGCAGGTCCGGCACGATCACCCGATGCCCCCGCCCTGCCAACAGTTCCGCCGCGGGCAGCCAGTGGGAGCTGTTGGCACCCAGCCCGTGCAAGGCCACGATCGGGCTCGCGGGCCCATCGGCGGCCCCGGGCAGGTCCACGAAGGCGACATCCGCGCCGTGGAGGCGGACCACCTGCAGCCGTGGCTCGTCGGACGCCGGACTCGCGTCAGCGGAGCGTGCCGTCACGGTCGGGATTCTAGGAGGCGAGTTCCGTGATCGGTGCGGCCTTGCGCCCCAGCGCCAGGTAGGCGATCGGCCCGAACGGCTGCACCACCAGCGCCGGCGCCCACAGCCACTTGCTGCCGCGCACGGTCGCCGGGTCGCGACGCACCAGATCGACGGCCGCCACCGTGGTGAGCGCCACCTCGACGGTGCCTACGGCGATGATGGCGACCTTCTGGCCGGTGCTGAAATCGCTCCACTTGCGCTGTGCGGACATGCCCTACAGCGTAGCCGCCAACCGGGTCCCCTGGTCGATGGCCCGTTTGGCGTCTAGCTCCGCCGCGATGTCGGCACCGCCGATCAGGTGGGCCGAGGCTCCTGCGGTGACCAGGTCGTCATACAGGTCGCGGCGCGGCTCCTGGCCGGTGCACAACACGATGGTGTCGACGGCCATGGTCTCCTCCTCGTTGTCCACGCGCAGGTGCAGGCCGGCGTCGTCGATCCCGATGTAGGACGCGCCCGGCAGCATCACCACGCCGCGCTTGGCCAGCTCGGCCCGGTGGATCCAGCCAGTTGTCTTGCCCAGGCCCGCGCCGACCTTGGAGGTCTTGCGCTGGAGCAGGGTGACGTTGCGAGCGGGTGCCTCCGGCTCGGGGGCGCGCAGGCCGCCTTCGTGGGAGTACTCGGTGTCGACGCCCCAC
Source organism: uncultured Actinomycetes bacterium (assembly GCA_964474045.1). Classification (GTDB taxonomy): domain Bacteria; phylum Actinomycetota; class Actinomycetes; order S36-B12; family UBA10799; genus JACJWR01. The sequence continues at coordinate 7,434 of CAYYRC010000036.1, read as the reverse complement.
TTGGCGAAGAACGCCGCCGCGTCCTGGGATGTGTCCTCGCCCTCCGCGGTCAGGTACTCGGCGATGTCGAAGCCGATGCCGCCAGCACCCAGGATCGCCACGTTGGTGCCCACCGGGGCGCCGTCGCGGAGTACTTCCAGATAGCTCACGACAGAGGCGTGGTCCACCCCGGGAATCTCCGGGATGCGGGGGGTGACGCCGGTGGCCACCACGACCTCGTCGAAGCCCGCGTCCACCAGGTCCGCGGCGGCGACCGGGCTGTTCAGCCGGACGTCCACGCCGGTCTCGGCCAGGCGCACGCCGTAGTAGCGCAGGGTCTCGTCGAACTCCTGCTTGCCCGGTACTTTCTTGGCCAGCAGCAGCTGGCCGCCGATGGCGTCGCCGGCCTCGAAGAGGGTCACGTCGTGCCCGCGCTCGGCCGCCGCGGTCGCGCAGGCCAGTCCCGCCGGCCCCGCGCCCACCACGGCGATGCGCTTGGCCTGAGCCGCCGGCTCCAGCACCAGCTCGGTCTCGTGGCAGGCGCGCGGGTTGACCAGGCAGCTGGTGATCTTCAGCGCGAAGGTGTGGTCCAGGCACGCCTGGTTGCAGGCGATGCAGGTGTTGATGCGGTCCGGCCGGCCCGCGGCGGCCTTGGCCACGAAGTCCGGGTCGGCCAGCATCGGCCGGGCCAGCGAGACCATGTCCGCCACGCCGTCGGCGATGAGCTCATCGGCCAGCTCGGGGTTGTTGATCCGGTTGCTCGTGACCACCGGGATGCCAACCGTGCCCATGATCTGCTTGGTCACCCAGGTGTACGCGCCGCGCGGGACGGGCATCGCGATGGTCGGGATGCGGGCCTCGTGCCAGCCGATGCCGGTGTTGAGGATCGTGGCGCCGGCCGCCTCGATCTCGCCGGCGAGCTGCAGCACCTCGGGCAGCGTCGAGCCCCCCGGCACCAGGTCCAGCATCGACAGCCGGTAGATGATGATGAAGTCCTCGCCGACGGCCTCGCGGATGCGTCGCACGATCTCGATCGGGAAGCGCATGCGGTTGGCGTAGTCGCCGCCCCACTCGTCGGTGCGGTGGTTGGTGGCGCGGACGATGAACTCGTTGATCAGGTAGCCCTCCGAGCCCATGACCTCGACGCCGTCGTAGCCCGCCTGCTGGGCCAGCGTTGCGCACCGGACGTAGTCGGCGATGGTCCGCTCCACGTCCTCGGTGCTCAGCTCGTTCGGGGCGAAGGGGCTGATGGGTGCTTTGATCGGGCTGGGGCCGACGAGCTCGGGGTGGTAGGCGTAGCGGCCGAAGTGCAGGATCTGCAGGCAGATCCGCCCACCGTCGGCGTGCACCGCATCGGTCACCACGCGGTGCGCGTCGGCCTCGGACTCGTCGGTCAGTTTGGCGCCGCCGGGGTAGGGGCGTCCCTCGTCGTTGGGCGAGATGCCACCGGTGACGATCAGGCCGACGCCGCCGCGGGCGCGCGCGGCGTAGAACTCCGCCATCCGTTCGAAGCCGCCGGGGGCCTCCTCCAGCCCGACGTGCATGGAGCCCATGAGCACCCGGTTGGGCAGAGTCGTGAAGCCGAGATCCAGCGGTTGCAGCAGGTGGGGGTATGCCGTCATGGCGCCAGTGTGGCGCTCGCGGCGCGACGCGCGGGCATCGGGGGCGCCCGCTGCGGTCCGTCTCGCACGAAACCGACTTAGACTCGGGCGCCATGAGGGCCACCGCCTACGACGGGCACAAGTCCACGCCACTGTCACTGGCCGACGCCGCCAAGCCGGCTTCCGGGTACCGCTGGGTCGATGTCGTGGCCAGTGGGCCGAAGGATCCCGAACTCGTCCCGATGCTGACGGCGCTGGGGTACAGCGACGTGATGATCACCTATGCGCAGCGGACGGATTCCATGGGCATGTTCAGCGTCTTCCAGGGGCGGATTCTGGGCGCGACCTGGGCCAACGATCCCGACTCGAGCGACCTGCAGCTCGTGCACTTCGCCTGGGATGACAAGGGCATCATGACGGTGCGGTTCGGCGCCGACCGCGCGATGGACGAGGTCCGCACGCTGATGGAGGAACGCGGCATGACCCTGTTCAACCATCCCAGCGTGGTGCCCGGGGTGCTGCTGCAGCTGGTGCTGGCGACCGTGGACCACCGGATCACGGCGATCTCCGAGCAGATCGACGACGTGGATTCGGACATCATCGAAAAGGTATCCCCGGACCAGCCCCTGCAGCTGCGGGCGCTGCGCTCCAGCGTTGGCCCGCTCGCCCGCCGCCTTCCGGTGTATGCGGACAACCTGTCCGAGGCTCTCGTGGACCCGGGGTCCCTGCCGGGCATGGATGCCGTCGGAGCCCAGTATCTGAAGGCCTACTGCGACCACGTGACAGATGTCGTGGGCCGCGTCGGGGACGCGCAGGACGCACTGCGCAACGCCGCGCAGGACTACCAGACCGAGGTCGGCAATATGCAGGGCAATCGCATCAACCAGCTAACAGTGGTGTCGATCCTGTTCCTGCCCGTGACGTTCCTGACGGGCTACTTCGGCATGAACTTCCAGTGGTTGGACAACGAGCTCATGTCCATGGGCATGTGGCTGGCGCTGGGAGTGGTGCTGCCCATCCTGATGGTGATCGGCTCAGCCCTGGTCCTGGTGCGGCACGGCTACACGCTGCGCTGGTGGTGGCGGCGGTCCAAGGTGGGCAAGGAGCAGGAGGCCCATGCCGCGGAGCGGCGGCGGCGCAGTGTCGCATCGGCAACCGCAACGCCCGCCAAGGGCTCAGACAAGGGCTGACAGCACCACGTCTATCCCATGGTCCAGGTCCTCGCGCGAGATTGTCAGCGGCGGTGCCAGCCGCAGCGTGGTCTGGTGGGTCTCCTTGACGATCACGCCATCTGCCAGCGCGCGCTCGCAGCGCGGGCGCGCCGGGGCGAACTCGTCGAACACCTCGACGCCGGCCCACAGCCCCCGGCCCCGGACCTCTTTGACCGTCGGCGGCGCCTCGGCCCGCAGGCGCGCCAGCATGTGCTCGCCGAGTTCGGCGGCGCGCTGCTGGATGTCGTCCTCGCGCAGCATGGCGATGACCTCGCGGGCGATGGCCAGCGCCAGCGGGTTCCCGCCGAACGTCGAGCCGTGCTCGCCGGGGCGGAGCACGCCGAGCACCTCGTCGCGTGACACCACCGCCGACACCGGCAGGATCCCGCCACCGAGCGCCTTGCCCAGCAGCACCATGTCGGGGGTGACGCCATCCCAGTCGCAGGCCAGCGTCCTGCCGGTCCGGCCGAGGCCGGACTGGATCTCGTCGGCGATGAACAGCGCCCCGGCCTCGCGGCAGGCTGCTGCTGCCTCGGCGAGGTAGCCCACGGGCGGAACGCGAACACCAGCCTCGCCCTGGATCGGCTCCACGAGGAAGGCCACGACGCGCGGATCGGCCAGCACTGCGCGCAGCGCTTGGGCGTCGCCGTAGTCGACGGACACGAACCCCGGCGTGAAGGGTCCGAAGTCGGCCCGCGCGGTGTCGTCGTCGCTGAAGGAGACGATCGTGGTCGTGCGGCCGTGGAAGTTGCCGTGCGCCACGGCGATCAACGCCTGGTCCCTCGGTACCCCTTTGACTCGGTAGCCCCACGCGCGCGCCGTCTTCAGGGCGGTCTCGACGGCCTCAGCCCCGGTGTTCATGGGCAGCGCCCGGTCCAGGCCGAGCAGCTCGGTCAGCTCCTGGCAGAAGGGGCCGAGCTCGGTGCTGTGGATGGCGCGGCTGGTCAGGGTTACCCGGTCGAGCTGGCGCCGGGCGGCGTCGACCAGCCGAGGGTTTCGGTGGCCGAAGTTGAGTGCCGAGTAGGCGCTGAGGAAGTCCAGATAGCGTCGACCAGCCACATCGGTCACCCACGCCCCCTCGCCGGTCGCGACGACGACCGGCAGCGGGTGGTAGTTGTGGGCTCCGTACGCGTTCTCGAGCGCGATGTAGTCGGCTGCCTCCATGGGTTCAACCTATCGGGCAGCGGGAGGCTGTTGGCGGCCGTCGACGAAGGAGGGTCACGTGGGCACAACGCTGGTGCAGCGCGTGGCCGCCGCCAGCAGCAGCCGGGACCGGGTGCTGGATGCGGCGAAGACGCTGGCGCTGGTCGTGGTGGTCGTCGGCCACTCGCTGGCGTGGCACATCACGCCAGCCATCACGGCGGCCAACGTGCTGGAGTCCGAACGCTGGCTGGTGCCCCTGACCTGGGTGTTCCAGGTTCTGCCCATCTTCTTCGCCGCCGGGGCGGTGTCGAACGCGGCCTCCCTGCGCCGGCACGGCGCGCGGGAGTACCTCCTTCGACGCAGTCGCGGCCTGGTCACTCCAGTGCTCGTCTATGCCGCCCTCTGGACCGTGGTGCTGCTGCCCTTCGGGGGGATGTCGCAGCAGGTGGTCGGCGCGGGGCGCTTCCTGTCGCAGCTGCTGTGGTTCGCCGGGGTCTATCTGCTGGTGTCGTCGGCGGCGCCCGTGACGGCCCGGTGGGCGGCTCGGCGCCCGCTGCTGGTGCTCGGGGTCTGGTTGCTGCTCATCGCCGGCGTCGATGCGGTGCGCTGGTCCGATGGGCCGAGCTGGGTTGGGTGGCTGAACCTGCTGCTGGTGTGGGGCTGGCTGCACCAGCTGGGGTACTGCATCCCGGTCCTTCGGCGCAGGGCCGGGGACGGGCCCGCCGCGCGGGCCGCGCTGGCTCTGGGGGCAGCGGCCTTGCTGGCGGCGGCGGTCGCGCTTGCCCTCTTCGGCCCCTACTCATCCTCGCTCGTCACCATCGGCGGGGATTCGGAGCTGTCCAACCTCTCGCCGCCGACGCTGGTGCTGGCGTTGTACGGTGCCGGGCAGGTGCTGCTGCTCGTCGTGCTGTGGCCAGCGCTGGCCGCCTTCCTCAGCGACGACCGGCGGTGGGCAGTGGTGGCGCTGGTCGGCGCCCGAGGGATCGGCATCTACCTCTGGCACATCCCCCTCGTCGGGTGTGCCGCCGCGATCGCACTGTTGGTGGGGTGGGTGGTGGTCCCGCTCAGCCCCTGGTGGTGGGTGGTGCACCTGCTCGTCGTCGTGGTTGTGCTCCCTTTGGCCTGGCTGATCGCCGGTGTGGCCGCCTCGGTCGGCCGTCGGCTGGATCGGGTTCCGCGGCTGTTGCCGCTGCCCGCGGCAGTGGCTGCAGTAGGAGCCGGGCTCGTCGTCCTCAACATCTCGGTTACAGGTTTCGCCACCTGGGCGGGCTCGGGGATGCTCGGGCTGTGGTCCTCGTCCCTACTGAACCTGGTGCTTCTGTTGCTGTGCTGGCAGGCTGTCGGCCAGGTGGAGGCCGATGCGTGATGGAACTGCTCATGCTGTCGCATCCAGAGGTCAACCCGCGCGCGCGGCGGGCACTGCTGACGGCCTTCGGCCGGGACGGCTGGCGGGTGGTGGAGGCGCGGCCCGAGCGGGTGTGGATACGGATCCGTTCAGGCCGGGTTGATGTCCACGTCGACGGATTGGAGAGGTGTCCCGACGCTGTCGTCGGGCGCACCGTCGCACGCTATCTGGATGTGTTGCGGCCAGCCTTTCAGCTGTGGCAGGACGCCGGCGTGGTCGTGCTCAACGGCGGGTGGGCCCAACGGGTGGGGCGCGACAAGGTGGCGACCGGGCTCGCGCTGGCGGCGGCCGGGGTGCCGACCGTCGATACCGTTGGCCTGTTGCCGGATGTGGCAGGGCTGGCCATGTCGGCTGGCGACGCCGAGCCCGACCTCCCGCCCGGCACAGGTGTGGTGAAGCCCGCCCGCGGGCACAGCGGCGATCTGGTGACCCGGGTCGCCGATGGTGGGGCGGCCGTGGGCGCCTTCTGGCAGGCGATGCGGAGCCGCGCGACCACGACGGCGGTCGAGGCGGTGGTGGCACAGCCGTTGGTGGTCAGCGATGGCGATGTCCGCGCCTACGTGGTGGCGGGTGAGTTGGCGGGCCTCATGCGCCGCCGTCCGGGGGCGGATGCGGAGTGGCGCGCCAACGCGCGGCTGGGGGCTATTTGCGAGCCGCTGCCGTTGTCCCACCCGGGTGCCGATCTCGCGGTGAGGGCGGTGGCCGCGCTGGGCTTGGACGCTGCCGGGGTGGACCTGATCGGTCCTGACGACGATCTGCGTGTGCTGGAAGTCGACGGCTGGGCGGGTTTTGACCACCTGGATGCTGTGACCGGCGCCGATGTCCCCGGTCGGATCAGCGCCTACCTCCGCAGGGCCGTGGGCGCAAAGCAGGACCGAGGCGGCGATGATGCGGGGGAGCGCAATGGCGAGTGACGCAGTCGTCGGCATCGTCCGCGGGCGCTGGAGCCAGGCCGTGCCCGCGGCGCTGCTGGGTGCCTGCGCCGACGTCGGCGTGGATGCCGTCGAGCTGGTTGCTGACGAGCTTCGGGTAGTGCTGGACGACGCCGGGCCGCCGCGGGTGCCGGGGGCCGAGGGCGTCACCCACCTGGCGCCCGCGGTGGTGCACCGGCAGCCCTGGGCGCAGCTCGCCATGGCTGCCCTCGAGCGCCGCGGGGTGGTGGCCCTCAACCCCGCCGCCGCCGCCGCGGTCGCCGACGACAAGGCGGCGACCGGCGTCGTGCTGGCCGCGGCGGGCGTGGCACAGGTGCCGACTATCGTGACGAGCGACGAGCTCGGTCAGGTCGCAGGCGCTGCGGAGCTCATCGGCTACCCAGTCGTCGCCAAGCGCACCCACGGTGCCCAGGGGCGTTGGGTTCGACTGGTCCGGTCACACGCTGAGCTGTCCGCCGCGCTGGCGGACCTGGCGGCCGACGGGCCATCGGCGCTCGTGCTGCAGCCCTTCGTCACGTCCGCCGCGGACGGATCCGGCAGCCACGGCGCGCGGACCATCCGCGCCATCGTCACGGGGGGCCGGGTGGTGGCGGCCACGGAGCGCGCCGCGCATCCCGACGACTTCCGCACGAACGTCTACCTGGGGGGTCGCCAGCACGCAGTGGGGCTCACACGTGTGCAAAGCGCGATGGCCGCAGCGTCGGCCGCGGCTCTTGGGCTCGGGCACGCGGGGGTGGACCTCATCGAGACGGGCGACGGGCCAGCCATCCTGGAGGTCAACGCCTGCCCTGATTTCACCAGCATGCGAGCCCACAGCGGCACCGACATTGCCGCTGAGGTGGTGGAGCAGCTGCTGCGGTCGGGCAAATAGTGGTTCGTTCGGCGGGGCACCTCGGATCGGTCGTGCGGTGGCGCTGGTCGACGAAGGCGACGGCTGCAGAAATTATAGATAAGAAATTCTATTACATGCTTGCGCTTGGCGGGGGCGGGCGGTACCGTTGTATTAGTAATCCAGTTCGACTTGCAAAGGGTGCGGGGCCCAAACTTGGGCGGCGACTGATCTCGGGGTTGGTGCGTGGGGGTTGGTGCCGGCGTGTGGCCGGTGGTGGCAGTTCGCATCGTTCGTCCATCCGGAGGGGGGTGGTCCTCATGCGCGGTCAGGA
>CAYYRC010000035.1:0-22025 GCA_964474045.1 uncultured Actinomycetes bacterium | reverse complement strand
AACATCACCCCCACCCCCACCGGCCCCCACGCCACCAGACGCGAATGAGGCGGCCCCGCGTCTCCGCCGAAACCGCCCCTGACCTGCTCTTTCACTGTCGGGCTGACAGGATTTGAACCTGCGACCCCTTGACCCCCAGTCAAGTGCGCTACCAAGCTGCGCCACAGCCCGTGGCCGGGGTGCGGGCACCCCGTCGTGCGTTGCCGATCCACTCCGGCGCTGTGCCCCGAAGCGCCCCAAGACTAGCGGGGACCCACGGGCACGCGCACACCGCCTACTTCCTCTTGCGCTTCTCGCGAATCCGAAGCTGGATCGAGATGGGCGTGCCCACGAAACCGAACTCCTCGCGCAGCCGGCGCTCGATGAAGCGCCGGTAGCCCGCCTCCAGGAAGCCCGTCGTGAAGAGCACGAAGGTCGGCGGTCGCGTCGCGGCCTGGGTTCCGAACATGATGCGGGGCTGCCGGCCGCCGCGGATCGGGTGCGGGTTGGCATCGCGCAACTCGCGCAGGAAGGTGTTGAGCCTCCCCGTCGACACCCGCCGCGACCACGAGTCGAGCGCCTCCTCCAGGGCCGGAACCAGCCGATCGACGTGCCGCCCGGTACGTGCGCTCAGGTTCACCCGGCGCGCCCACGGCACCTGGTCGAACTCGCGGTCGAACTCGCGGTCGACGTAGTAGCGGCGCTCGTCATCCAGCAGGTCCCACTTGTTCAGCGCGAGGACCAGCGCCCGCCCCTCGTCGACGACCATCGACACCAGTCGGACATCCTGCTCCGTGATCGGCAGGCTGGCATCGATCAGCACCACCGCGACCTCGCTGCGCTCGAGCGCATTTCGGGTGCGCAGCGTGGCGTAGTACTCGTGCCCCGACGACTCCCGGGCTCGGCGCCGAATCCCCGCTGTGTCCACGAACAGCCATTCCTGACCGCCGAGTTCCACCAACTCGTCCACCGCATCCACCGTGGTACCGGCGACGTCGTGGACCACCACCCGCTCCGAGCCGGCCAGCCGATTGAGCAGGCTCGACTTACCGACGTTGGGCTTGCCCAGCAGGGCGACCCGGTGCGGGCCGAAGCGCACAGCGTCCGCGCGCCCCTGCTCGGGCAGGACCGCGAGCAGTGCATCCAGGAAGTCCCCGCTCCCGCGCCCGTGCAACGCCGACACCGGATGCGGCTCCCCCAGGCCCAGGCTCCACAGCCCCGCGGCCTCCAGCTCCGCCCGCTGGTCGTCGCACTTGTTGGCCGCCAGCAGCACCGGCACGCCGGCATGCCGGAGCACCGCGACCACGGCGTCCTCGGTGTCGGTTGCGCCCACGGTGGCGTCCACCACCAGCACGACCACGTCGGCCTCGTGCATGGCGCGCTCAGCCTGCGCGGCCACGCTGGCAGCCAGGCCGCTCACCTTGGTATCCCAGCCGCCGGTGTCCACCAGGACGAACTCGCGGCCCGACCATTCCGCGTCGTACTCCACGCGGTCGCGCGTCACCCCGGGCACGTCCTCCACGACGGCCGCCCGACGCCCCAGGATCCGGTTGACCAACGACGACTTGCCGACGTTCGGCCGACCCACGACGGCAACCACGGGCCGTGTCGGCTCGGCCACCTCGGCGGCAGCCGCGTCGTACGGCGACGCCTCCACCGTGGACCAGCCCGGGTCGTGGGCCAGCAGGGCGTCCGGGTCGTCCCCCTCGTCGAAGTCGGCATACGCGTCCCCGGGCGACAGGCCGGGCGCAGCTACATCCTCTGCGGCTACAGCGTCTACCGGGTCCGCGTCCATGTCGTGACCATCCGAACCTGCCATCAGTGCGCCTCCTGGATTGTCGGGATGCGCCCGCCGTCCTCCGGCAGCCGGATGCCCATGGTGATCGCAGCGTCCGCCACGTGATCGGCCAGCCGCTGTCGCAGCTTCTCACCTGCCGAGGCGATCACCGTGCGTCGCAACACATCATCGTGGGTCTCGAGCCGGAAAGGCTCACCGACCACGATCGCCAGCCGCGAGCGGCGCTTGGGCAGCGCGTCGGCGGCCATTCCCGTGCGCCGGGTCCCGAGGATCGCCACTGGGACGATCGGCGCCCCCGTCCGCAGCGCCAGGTAGGCGCCGGCGTGGTTCGACGTGGTGACCTGGCCGTCCAGCCTCCGGTCGTCCGCGAAGACGGCCACGAGCTCGCCCGCCACAAGCACCTCAGCGGCACGGTCGAACGCCACCACGTCCGCGCCCGGCCGCACGCTGATCTGCCCCGCAGTGGCCATCAGCTTGTCCAGCGGCGGCTCGAACAGCTGGTCACGGGCCAGCAGCCGCGCCGGCCGGGGCAAGGCACCCATCAGCAGCGGGGAGTCCAGGAACGCCATGTGGTTGGCGACGACGAGCGCCGGTCCTCGCGTCGGCACCAGGTCGGCGCCGATCGTGACCGGTCGGTACCAGGTGCGCAGCATGGGCGAGAGCAATCGCCGTGCCTGGGCAGCGCCACGCATCCCGCGGGGCTTGCGGGCCGAAGCGTGGGCCGCAGCGCCGACTGGGGCGCCCGCCGCGGCGCCCGCCGCAGCGCCCGCCGGGGAGACGCTGCCGTCGCGGCCGCCCCGTTTCGCCAGGAAGCCCATCAGCCAGCCGCCGCGACGACGAGGTCGACCACCTTGTCGATGACCGCGGCCAGATCGTCGTAGGTGCCGTCGACCACCACCGCGTCGGCGGCTTGGACGAGCGGACTGGTCGCGCGGGAGGCATCGGCGGAATCGCGCTCCGCCAACGCCGCCGCAGTATCGGCGACGTCGCCGCCGTGGCCGCGCTCGGCGTCCTCCGCCGCCCGCCGCTGGGCACGTACCTGCTGGTCCGCCACCAGGAAGACCTTCAGGTCCGCGTCCGGCAGCACGACGGTACCGATGTCGCGGCCTTCCACGATGATGCCCGGCCCTGCCAGCTGAGCCGCCGCCACCGCCTGCCGCTGCAGCACGACCATGCGCTCGCGCAGCTGCGGAACGGCGCTGGCGGAGCTCACTGCGGCGGTGACGCCGGGGCTGCGGATCTCAGCCGCCACGTCGCGCCCCGCCAGGGCGATCGTCGGTGTAGACGGGTCTGTGCCGGACTCAATCTCGATCGCACTGGCGTGGGCGGCCACCGCCGCCGGGTCCGCTGGGTCGATGCCATGCTCGAGCAGCCACAGGGTGGCTGCCCGGTACATCGCCCCTGTGTCCAGGTAGCGCAGGCCAAGGCGGGCGGCGACGCCGCGGCTCACGCTGGACTTGCCCGAGCCCGCTGATCCGTCCACTGCCACGACCGTCATGGCCTGCAGCCTACCGGCGCGGTCGTGGTGGCCGCCGCGTCGCTAGTCCAGCACCGGCCAGTCGTCCGCCAGCGCCTGTCGCAGATCATCGGCGACCTCCGGCAGGACGTACAGGTGCGCGATGGCCGTGAGCCGTCCGACCGTGTGCTCGATACGGACGTCCTCGAGGTTGATCCTGGCGCGGCCGGCGGCGAGGAACAACTCGCCCAGCGCCCCAGGCGCATCGGGAACCTCCACCTGTACCTCTGCGTAGGAGGCGGCGGCGCCACCGTGCTTCGCGGGCAGCGAGGCAGCGCCGCGGTTGCCGGCCGCGACCACCGCCTCGATTCGGGAGGTACCGGCGCCGGTCCGACCGGCCTCGTCGCGAAGAGCCTCGGCGACCGCCGCCAGGTCGCCCTGCACCGCCGCGATCACCGGCAGGACCTGGGATGCGTTCGTGGCAAGGATGTCCGACCACAGCGCCGGGTCGCTGGCGGCAATTCGGGTGACATCTCGCAGCCCCTGACCCGCGACGGCCACCAGCGTCGGATCCGCCTCGGCCAACCGCGCCGCCATCACCGAGGACACCACTTGCGGCGTGTGCGACGTCAGCGCGACAGCGCGGTCATGGGCCTCGGCGGGCATGAGCCGGACCACGGCGCCGGTGCCCTCGGCGAACCTGCGCACCTGCTCCACGCGGTGCGGATCGGCATCGGGACCGGGGGTCAGCAACCAGGGCCGACCGCGGAAGAGCTCGGCGGTTGCGGCTCCGGGACCGCTGGTCTCGCGACCTGCCATCGGATGGCCGCCAACGAATCGGGACGTATCCGCCCCGAGTTCGGCCAAGCGCGCGATCACCGGACCTTTCACCGAGGCGACGTCAGTGATCGTCGCCTCCGGGAAGTCGGCCAGCGCGCCAGCTGCCACCTGGGCCGCAGCCGACGGGGGAACGGCGACCACGACGAGGTCGGGTACCGCGCCCTCACCAGGACCTTCGCCGTTCCCGGCCGCGGGAAGCGCGCGTCCGGCGCCGGCGGCCACCGCCATCGCGACGTGCTCCGCGTCCCGGTCGGCCAGCAGCACGTCGAGCCCTGCCGCCCTTGCGGCCAGCCCCAGCGAGGTGCCGATCAGTCCGGCGCCGATCACCAGCACCGTCGCACGGCTACCCGGCGCTGCCGTCACTCGTCCTCCGAGCCGGCCCGCAGAGCGTCGGTCCCGCGCAGGTACGGGTGCCAGATCTGCGCCTTCGGCCGATCGGTCTGCACGTGCATCATCACCCGCACGACCATCGGCATGGCACCCGGCACGGCGATCTCCTGCGCGCACATCAGCGGGACGTCGGTCAGGCCCAGGGAACGGGCGGCGGCGGCCGGGAAGCCACAGTGAAGGTCGGGCGTGGCCGTGAAGAAGATGCTGATCAGATCGTCCTGATCGAGCTCGTTGTTGCTGATCATCGCCTGCACGAGTTCGGCGACGGCCTCGTGCAGCTCGTCGGCGACGTCGGCCTGCAGCTGGGTCGCACCGCGGATCGCGCGCACCGCCACCGGAGCCTCCTGAATAGCAGTCGGGGCGGCGTCGGGGACCTCGCAGCCGCAGCGCCAAGACTAGCGACTGCCCGCCACCGGACCGACAGTTGCGGGGACCTCCGTCACAGCCCGGCGGCCGTGTAGAGGTCTCGCCGCTCGACCGAGGTCAGCGGGCGCAGCTCACCGGGCCGCAAGCCGCCCAGATGCAGCGGGCCGAACTGAGTCCGGACCAGCGCGAGCACCGGGTGACCCACCTCTGCCAGCAGCCGGCGCACGATGTGCTTGCGCCCCTCGTGGATCACGAGCTCCAGCTGGGCCTCCTCGCCGCGGGGCGCTGCCAGCTTCCCCGTGACGCGTACCGACTCGACCTGCACCGGCCGCTCGTCGATCCGAACCCCGGCGCGCAGCTGGGCCAGGGTCGACTTGCGGACCGGGCCGGGCACCCGGGCCAGATAGGTCTTGCTCACCCCGTGTGAGGGGTGCGTCAGGCGGTTGGCGAGCTCGCCGTCGTTGGTGAGCAGCAACAGGCCCTCAGTCTCGGCGTCCAGCCGGCCGACGTGGAACAGCCGCAGGCCCAAGGGCTCCACGACATCGCCCACGCACGCGCGACCCTGGGGGTCGGACATGGTGGTGTGCATTCCCACCGGCTTGTTGAGCAGGTAGACCTCGGTGCCGGGGGCGGTCGGGATCCGCCTGCCGTCGACGTGCACCACCGCCCGAGCCGGATCGACGCGCAGCCCCTGGGTACGCACCACCTCACCATCCACCTGCACGCGACCCGCATCGATGAGGATCTCGCAGTAGCGCCGCGACCCCACCCCGGCCGCGGCCAGCACTTTCTGCAGCCGCACGCCCTCCGGTTCTGGCTGCGTCACCAGGGCCGCCTCATCAGGGCTGGTCGACGAGGCCCACGAGGTCGTCGAGCTCCTCCCCCACCGGCACGTGCGGGGCCAGCGGCGGCAGCTCGTCCAGATGGTCCAGGCCCAGCCGCTCCAGGAAGTACTGCGAGGTGCCGTAGAGGGTCGCGCCGGTCTCCGGATCGTTGCCGACCTGCTCGATCAGCCCGCGGGTGAGCAGCGTGCGCACGACGCCATCGACGTTGACGCCGCGCACGGCGCTGATGTGGGCGCGGGCCACTGGCTGCCGGTAGGCCACCACGGCAAGCGTCTCGAGTGCGGCCTGCGACAGCCGGGAGCTCTGACCCTCGGTGACGTAGCGGGTGACGACCTCTGAGCAGGTGCCGCGGGTGTAGAAGCGCCAGCCGCCGCTGGATTCGCGCAGGTCGAACCCTCGCCCGGCGCGGGTGTACTCGTCGGCCAGGGTGAGCAGCACCTCGGCGACCTCGTCCGCCGGTCGACCGGTCGTCGCGGCCAGCTCCGTCAGCGACACCGGCTCGTCGGCGACGATGAGCAGCGCCTCCAGCGCCGCCCCCAGCGTGGGGGCTCCCAGATCCGGAGCGTCCGGTCCCAGGACCTCGACCTGGCTCGCAGGGGGTTCCTGGGACTGGATAGCAGACGGCTCCTGGGACTGGATTTCGGGGGCCTGGGCCACCTCGGTCAAGTCGATGACCGTCAGGTCGATCACATCGTGATGCTCGCTCATGAGCCGTCGCCCTCCTGCTCGTCGAAGTCGGCCACGTCCACCCGCGCGTCTGCCTGTCCGGTCCAGCGGACGTGCAGCTCCGCCAGCCCCGCGGCCTGCTCGAAGGCCACGACGCCCTGTCGATACAGCTCGAGCAGCGCCAGGAACCGAGCGATCACCACCATGGACGACTCGGCGCCCGCAACCAGCGACCGGAACGTCGCCTGGCCCCGGGAGCGCAGCTCGGCGATCAGCAGCGTGGCCTGCTCGCGAACGCTCACCGGCGGCGCATGGACATGCGTGACCGAAACCTCCGGCTCGGCTCGGGGTGCGAGCGCCACCGCCGCCAGCTCCGAGAAGCGCTGCGGACCGAGGCCGAGCACAACATCCGGGAGCATCTGCGCGAAGGCTGGCTCCAGCCCCACCACCCGCGGATAGCGCCGAGCCGCACCTTCGAACATCTGGGCGAACTCCGCCGACACGGCCTTGAAGGCCCGGTACTGCAGCAGGCGGGCGAACAGCAGGTCGCGCGCTTCGAGCAGCTCCAGGTCCTGATCGTCCTCCACCTCGCCGTTGGGCAGCAGGCGGGCGGCCTTGAGGTCCAGCAGGGTGGCTGCCACCACCAGGAACTCGGTGGTCTCGTCCAGGTCCCATTCCGGACCCTGCCCGCGGATGTAGGCCAGGTAGTCGTCGGTGACCTGGTGCAGGGCGAGCTCGGTCACCTCCAGCTTGTGCTTGGCGATGAGGCTGAGCAGCAGGTCGAAAGGGCCGTTGAAGCCGGCCAGCGAGACGTGGAAGCCCGCCACCTGGGCTGCGTCCTGCGTCGGCGCACCCGCGTCGACGGCCGCCGTCGGCGCAGCCGGGCGAAGTTCGGGGGGCGCCGCAACACTCACCCGCCGAAGGTAGCCGCCGACGAGCCTCAGACCGTGCTGCGACGCGCCCGCGGGTGCGAGGTCGCGTATTCCTCCAACAGCCGCTGCGGCGTGACCAGGGTGTAGATCTGGGTGGTGGCCACCGACGCGTGCCCCAACAACTCCTGCACGACGCGCACGTCCGCACCACCCTCGATCAGATGCGTGGCGAAGGAATGCCGCAGGGTGTGCGGCGACACACTGGCGCTGATCCCGGCCCGCTCCGCGGCTCGCTGCAGCACCATGTAGCCGCTCTGGCGCGACAGCCGGGCGCCGCGGGCGTTGAGGAAGAGCGCCGGAGTGAAGGTCCCCCTGGCGGCCAGGGCAGGTCGGCCACGCACCAGATAGGAATCCAGCGCGGCCCGCGCGGCCCTTCCGAACGGCACGATCCGCTCCTTGCCGCCCTTGCCACGCAGCAGCAGCACCTCTGGGCCGGCCGGCTCCGACTCCGGCTCCGGCGCCGACGCGCGCGCCGCCGCCGACGCCTCGGAGTCCCCGGCCTCGGGCAGATCGTCGACGTCCAGCCCAACAGCCTCCGAGATGCGCGCACCCGTTCCATAGAGCAGCTCCAGCAGCGCCGCGTCTCGCAGCGCCAGCGGCGCACCGTGGCCCTCTCCGGCGGCTGCGGCGGCTCCCACCACGTCCAGGATCGCCTCGATGTCCGAGTACGGCAGCGCCTTGGGCAGTCGCCGCGGAGCCGTTGGCGGGGCCACAGCCGCGGCCGGGTCGGCCATCCCCTCCTGCTCCCCGCTGACGAAAGCGTGCAGCGAGCGAACGGCCGCCAGCGCCCGGGCCGCCGACGCGGCGGCCAGGCCAGCCCCCGCCGGCCTGCGCAACCACCCGAGGTAGTCCTCCACCAGGGTCGGGGTGACGGCGGCGGGATCGCTCACCCCGCACGCTGCGCAGTAGGCGACGTAGCGCTGCAGGTCGCGCCGATAGGCGGCGACCGTGTGCGCGCTGAGGCCACGCTCGACCTCGATGTGGGCCAGGTAGGCATCGACCGCCGACTCGAGCGCGTTGGGCGCCGGCGCCCCGGAGCTCAGCTGAGTGCCTCGGCGAGGCTGGCCGCCGGCAGCCCGAAGGCGTCGGCGACGGCGCGGTAGACGATTTGGCCGGCGTGCACGTTGACGCCCAGGGCGAGCGCGTGGTCGGCCCGGCATGCCGCCTGCCACCCGTGGTCGGCCAGCGCCAGCGCATACGGCAGCGTCACGTTGGTGAGGGCCCAAGTGCTCGTGTGCGGCACGGCGCCGGGCATGTTCGCCACGCAATAGAAGAGCGAGTTGTGGACGGGGTAGGTGGGCTCGGCGTGGGTGGTCGGCCGCGAGTCGGCGAAGCAGCCCCCCTGGTCGATGGAGATGTCCACCAGCACCGATCCCGGCTTCATCTGCGCCACCAGCTCGTTGCTCACCAACATGGGGGCCTTGGCACCGGGCACCAGCACCGCGCCGATCACCAGGTCGGCGTCGAGCAGGCAGCGCGTGACCTCGTAAGTGTTGCTGGCGACGGTCTGCAGATGGCCCTGGTAGATGGCATCCAGGTGCCGCAGCCGCGCGATGTTGCGGTCGAGGACGAGGACCTCGGCCTGCATGCCCAGGGCGATAGCCGCGGCATTGCTGCCGGAAACCCCGGCGCCCAGCACCACGACCTTGCCCGCGTGCACGCCCGACACTCCCCCCAGCAGCACTCCACGTCCGCCATAGGCCCGCATGAGCGCGTGGGAGCCGACCTGCGGCGCCAGCCGCCCGGCGACCTCGGACATCGGCGCCAGCAGCGGCAGCGAGCCGTCGGGCAGCTCGACGGTCTCGTAGGCGATGGCGGTGATGCCGGAGGCGAGAAGGGCGTCGGTGCACGGCCGTGAGGCCGCCAGGTGCAGATAGGTGAAGAGCACCTGGCTGCGGCGCATGCGGTGGTACTCCTCGGCGATCGGCTCCTTCACCTTCAGGATCAGATCACCGGTGGCCCAGACATCATCCGCGGTGGGCAGGATCGTCGCGCCGGCACCCAGGTAGTCCCGGTCGGGGATCGACGACCCCTCCCCGGCGCCGCGCTCCACGAACACCTCATGGCCATGCGCCACCAGCTCGGTCACGCCGGCCTGCGTGATCGCCACGCGGAACTCGTTGTTCTTCAGCTCCCGCGGTACGCCGACTCGCATGCTGCCCTCCAGCCCGGGGGTCCGTGTCCCGCGCCCTCGCTCAGGGAGTGCGCCCCGTCCGGACTACATAGTCCCGCAGCGGCCACGGGGTGTCTGCTGGACGCAGTGAGCTCCAGCCGCCGGCGCGGCTGACCCAGGCCGCAAGCACTCCCATGACGGTGGTCGGGTTCTGCAGCTCCCCCGCCAGGACCAGGTCGCGGGCGCGGTCCAGCGGCACCCAGGCCCGCGGCAGGTCGATCTCCTCGGCCTCGCCGGTGTGGATGCGCCCGCCGGGCAGCGGCTCCAGCCCGCGGGCCAAGTAGCAGCGCAACGCCTCCGACGAGCCGCCCGGGGTGTTGGCGAAGTCCACCAGCACGTCCCACCGGCGGGCGCTGTACCCCGCCTCCTCAGCCAACTCGCGCTGGGCGGCGGCCAGCGGACCCTCCCCGTCCTTGTCCAGCAGACCCGCCGGCGGCTCGAAGAGGTAGCGCCCGACGGGGTGCCGGTACTGGCGGATGAGCAGCACGCGGTCGTCGTCATCGAGGGCGATGATGCCCACCGCGCCGGGGTGCACCATCAGGTCCCGGGTGATGCGCTGGTCGGCGAAGTCGATCACGTCGCTGCGCACGTCCCAGATCCCGCCGTGGAACACCGTGCGGCTTGCGATGATCGCGACGTCGGCGTCGGTGTCGGCGACGTCGCCGGACCATTCGCTCATGCCGGCGAGCCCTGGCGGTCCACAGGCAGTGAGTCCTGCCGCGCCAGGGCGGCCGCGACCAGCCCGGCGAACAGCGGATGCGGACGCGTCGGCCGGCTGCGGAACTCGGGATGCGCCTGCGTTGCGACGTAGTACGGGTGCTCGGTTCGGGGCAGCTCGACGAACTCCACGAGCCGGCCGTCCGGCGAGGTGCCGGAGAACACCAGCCCGGCGGCGGCCAGGTCATCGCGATACGTGTTGTTGACCTCGTAGCGGTGACGGTGCCGCTCTGCCACCTCGGGCTCGCCGTACGCCTCGCGGACCACCGTGCCCGCAACGAGGTGCGCCGGGTAGAGACCGAGCCGCATGGTGCCGCCCATGTCGCGCTCGCCCGCGACCACATCGTGCTGATCGGCCATGGTCGCGATCACGGCGTGGGACGTGCCGGCGTCGAACTCGGCCGAGTTGGCGTCGTCCCAGCCCAGGACGTTGCGGGCATACTCGATCACCATGCACTGCAGGCCCAGGCACAGGCCCAGCGTCGGGATTCCCTGCTCGCGGCCGTAGCGCAGCGCGCCGACCTTGCCGTCGATCCCGCGGACGCCGAAGCCGCCGGGAACGCAGATCGCGTCGACGTCGCCGAGCGCGGCGGCGGCCCCCGCCGGCGTGCTGCAGTCGTCCGAGGGCACCCAGCGCAGCACCACCCGGCAGTTATTCGCGAAGCCGCCGGCGCGCAGCGCCTCGGTCACCGACAGGTAGGCGTCGGGCAGGTCGATGTACTTGCCCACGATCGCCAGGGTGATCTCCGTCGACGGCGAGTGCACCCGGCGCAGCAGGTCGTTCCAGGTGTCCCACTGGACGTCCCGGAAGGGCAGGTTGAGCCGCCGGACGACGAACGCGTCAAGGCCCTCGTCGTGCAGCACCTTGGGGATGTCGTAGATGCTGGCGGCATCGGGAGCGGCGACCACTCCGTCCAGGTCGACATCGGTGAAGCGCGAGATCTTGCGCTTGATGTCCTCGGGCACCGCGCGGTCCGAGCGCAGCACGATGGCGTCGGGCTGCACGCCGATGGAGCGCAGCGCCGCCACCGAGTGCTGCGTCGGCTTGGTCTTCAACTCGCCGGACGGCCCGATGTAGGGCAGCAGCGACACGTGCAGGTAGAACACGTTCTCGCGCCCGAGGTCCTGGCGCAGCTGCCGCACGGCCTCCAGGAACGGTTGCGACTCGATGTCGCCGACGGTGCCGCCCACCTCGGTGATCACGACGTCCACCTCGGGTGTGGCCATCGCGACGATGCGGGCCTTGATCTCGTCGGTGATATGCGGGATCACCTGGACCGTGTCGCCGAGGTAGTCGCCGCGCCGCTCCTTGGCGATGACCGACGAGTAGACCTGGCCGGTGGTCACGTTCGCCGCGGCGTTGAGGTCCACGGACAGGAAGCGCTCGTAGTGCCCGATGTCCAGGTCCGTCTCCGAGCCGTCGTCGGTGACGAAGACCTCGCCGTGCTGGAAGGGGTTCATGGTGCCGGGGTCGACGTTGAGGTACGGGTCGAGCTTCTGCATGGTCACGCTCAGACCCCGGGCCGACAGCAGCTGGCCCAGGCTGGAGGCGGTGAGCCCCTTGCCCAGCGACGAGGCGACCCCGCCGGTGACGATGATGTGCCGGGTGGCGCGGTTCTTGCTGCCGCGACGGATGCGATCCACGGACCACCACGGTAACAGCGGCGACGTCGCAAAGGCGCGCGGCACTAGCCCCGTTCGCGGCGTCCGAGGTCGAGCAATTCCGCGGCATGGGCGAGCGCATGGTCGGAGTCCTCCTGGCCGGCCAGCATCCGCGCCAGTTCCCGCGCCCGCGCCGTCCCCACCACCTCGGCGACCGACGACTCCGTGACGGCGCCCGAGGAGTCCTTGGTGACGACCAGGTGGGTGTCGGCGAAGGCTGCGACCTGCGGCAGGTGCGTCACCACGATGACCTGGACGTGGCGGGCCAGGCGCGCCAGCCGGCGCCCGATCTCGACGGCCGCCTTGCCGCCGACCCCTGCATCCACTTCGTCGAAGATCATCGTCGGCACCGCGTCGGCACCGGCCAGCGCCACCTCCAGGGCCAGCATGACGCGGGACAGCTCGCCGCCCGACGCGCCGACCCCGATCGGCGCAGGCTGTGCGCCGCGATGCGGGCGCAGCAGGAATTCCACCGCATCCACGCCGTCCGGGCCGAAGGCCAGCGTGTGCCCGGCGAGCGGGAGCCCGTCGGGATCTGGGGTGCCCGTCAGGCGCACCGAAAGCTCGGCGTCGGGCATCGCCAGGCCGTGGAGCTCGGCGGTGACGGCCTCGGACAGGGCCGCCGCCGCGGCGGCGCGCAGGTTCGACAGCTGCGCGGCCTCGTCTGCCAGCACCGCCAACACCTCGGCCCGCTCCTCGGCGAGCTCGGCGATGCGCCGGTCGTCAGAGTCCAGATCCGCCAGCCGCGGGGTCTGCTCGGCGGCCCACGCAAGCACGTCGTCCAAACTCGGGCCGTGCTTGCGCGTCAGCCTTCCCAGCGCCGCGCGCCGGGCCTGCACCGCCGCCAGCCGCGCGGGGTCGGCATCCAGCGCGCTGCCATACGACGCCAGGTCGGCCGCCACGTCGGCCAGCGCCTCGCCAACGTCCCGGAGTCGCCCAGCCAGGTGCGCCAGCTCGTCGTCGAAGGCGCCGGCGCGCTCCAATAGCCGCACCGCCGACCCAATGCGGCCCTGGGCATCGTCGCCGGCATCTGGATCGGACAGCGCGGCATGGGCCTGGTCGCTGGCGATCATCAGCTCGGCGACGTTCGCCAGCCGCTCCTCCTCCGCCCGCAGCTCGACATCCTCGCCGGGCTGCGGGTCCTCGGCGGCGATCTGCTCCAGGTCATGGCGGAGCAGCTCGGCTTCGGCCGCCCGACCGGCCGCCGAGGAGGAGCGCTCGGCGAGTTCGGCGGTGATGCTCTGATATCGGGCGTAGGCCGCGCGGTAGCGGTTGTGCGGAAGCTCCAGGTCGGCACCCGCGAAGGCGTCGAGCACCATCCGCTGCCGCCCGCTGTGCCTGATGCGCAGCTGCTCTGCCTGACCGTGGACGACGATCAAGCCCGCGGTCAGTTCGGCCAGCGTCGCCGCCGGCACACTGGCGCCGCCGGCGACGGCCCGCGCCCTGCCCTGCGCCGGGACGCTGCGGCTGATGATCAGCTCCTGATCCTCCAACTCGCCGCCGGCGTCCTCGAGGGCCTCGGCCAGGTCGTCGAACCCGGCGATGTTCAGCCGCCCCTCCACCCGCGCCTTCTCACCTCGCACCAGGCCCGTCGGCGCCTTGCTTCCCATCAGCAGCGCCACCGCCGTCAGGATCATCGTCTTGCCGGCGCCGGTCTCGCCGGTGAGCGCCGTGAACCCGGACCCAGGGCGGATCTCGGCGGACTCGATCACCCCCAGTCCGCAGATGGCGATCTCCTCGATCATGGACGGAGCTCCGGCAAGCCCGCGGGCGGTCCGGGGGGACGCCGCCAGCCCTCGACCGGCAGGTCGAACTTGCCCACGAGCCGCTCCACGAAAGCCGGGGAGTGCAGCCGCGCCAGCGGAACGGGCCGATCGGAGCGGCGGACCACGACGGTGTCGCCCTCGGCGAGCTCCAGCTGCCGGCGCCCGTCGCACCACACCACCGCCCGCTGCGGCCGGTCGGACAGCATCTCGGCGGACACCTCGCAGGTCGGCGACACCACCAGTGGTCTGGCGAACAGGGCGTGCGCGCTCAGCGGCACGACCAGCAGCGCCTCGACGTCGGGCCACACCACCGGGCCGCCGGCGGACCAGGCGTAGGCCGTGCTGCCCGTCGGGGTGCTCAGCACCAGCCCGTCGGCGCCCCAGCGCGACAGCGGCTCACCGTCGATGCGCACGAGCAGATCCACCATGCGGGTGTCGGCCGCCTTCTCGATGGTCGCCTCGTTCAGCGCCCAGGAATGCTTCGCGCCCCCGGACCGGGAGAAGAGGTCGACGTCCAGCGCCAGCCGCTCCTCCACCCGGTACTCCCGGCCGACGACCGCCCGGGCGACGTCGGCCAGCTCGTTCTGCTCGGCCTCTGCCAGGAAGCCGACGTGGCCCAGGTTCATCCCCAGCAGCGGCACACCGGACTCGCGGGCCCGCTCGGCGCCGCCCAGGATCGTGCCGTCACCGCCGAGCACCACCACGAGTTCCGCCCCCGCCAGCAACTCAGGACCGTCCGCCGCGCGCAGCCGGCCGCCGAACAACGCCGCCTGATCGCTCGGCACCACGGGCGTGACGCCCTCGGCCCGCAGGAGTCCCGCGAACTCCTCCGCGATCCCGGCCGCATCGGGTCGTCCCGGATGCGTGACGAGCACGACTCGGCGACTCATGCGCGACCGTCGCCGGTGTCGCTGGGAGCTGGGAAGAGCACGACCCCATCTTGGTGCACCGCGGCGCCGAGGTCCGGCATCGGCGGGGCGGATTCCGTCGCGGCGGTGCCCCGGCGCAGCCAGAGCAGGTACTCCCTATTGCCCGCGCCCCCCTCAACCGGGCTGGGCATGAACCCGGCGATTCGCCACCCGAGCGCACCGGCCGCTTCGGCCACGCGCTGCACAGCAGCTGCGCGCACCAGCGGGTCGCGAACCACGCCGAAGCCGTCCAGAGCCGCCCGGCCGGCCTCGAACTGCGGCTTGACGAGCAGCACCGCCTGCGCCGCAGGTGCCGCGCATGCCGTCAGCCCGGGAAGCGCCAGCGTCAGCGACACGAAGCTCAGGTCGGCGACCACCCAGGCGGCCCGCCATGGCGGCGGGGCGCCCTCGAAGCTGCGGATGTTCGTCCCCGACATGTCGACCACGCGCGCATCGGCGGCCACCGGCGGCGCGAGTTGGCCATGCCCGACGTCCAGCGCGTAGACGCGTTCGGCCCCACGCTCCAGCAACACCTGGGTGAAACCGCCGGTGCAGGCGCCCGCGTCTAGCGCAACCCCCGCCAGGGACGAGACGGCGAACCCGTCGAACGCCGCGAGCAGCTTGCCAGCGCCGCGGCCGACATAGCCGCCCAGCGGGTCGTCCACCTCGATCACCGCGCCCGCGGCGGCGGACACCCTCGCTGACGGCTTCGCAGCAACGCGGCCATCGACGCGGACCCGTCCGGCGCGCACCAGCTCAGCCGCTCGGTCGCGTGAGCGGACCAGGCCGCGGGCGACGAGCTCGGCGTCCAGCCGCCGGTCGCTCAGACCCGCTCCGCGGCATCCAGGGCCGCCCGCAACTGTTGGTAGACACCGTCGAAGACGCCCGCCAGCTCGTGCGGCTCAGCACTGGCGGCACGCTCGAACTCGGCCAGGGCAGAATCGACGCGGGCCTGCGCCGGGTCTGTGGAGTCCTGTGGGGTCGAGTCCACGTGCTACTCGGCCGCCGGCTTCTTCGCTGCCGTCTTCTTGGCCGCCGACTTCTTCGCCGCCGTCTTGGCGGGGGGCTTCTTGGCAGTCGCCTTCTTGGCGGCGGGCTTCTTGGCGGCGGGCTTTCGCACGACCGTCTTCTCCGCGGGGAGGTCGGTGACCTCGGGCGCTGCGTGCTCCAGGTGCATCTTGCGCAGCGCGGTGGTCTCCGTGAGCGTCTTGGCCGAGCGGGCGACGGCCGCAGCCGACTCCGCGGCGCTCTCGGCTGCATCCTCGGCGGCGTCGGCGGAGTCGGCCGCGAGCCCAGCCACCTGCGACACGACCGGCAGGTCGCCCACCTTCTCCACGGCGTCGCGCAGTTGACCCTCGAGCCGGTCCACGTGTGCTCGGACCGCCGCCAGCTCCTCCTCCCGGACGAAGCCCACGCGTCCCACCGCGCGATCGACCTCAGTGCGCACGAGCCCAACTACGAGCTCTCGGTTGGTGCGGCTCTGCTCCATGAGGTCCTCGGCGATCAGCGCGAGTTGACCCGCCATCTGCTCCGGCGCGCGGGTGCCGGACTCCATGCCCTGGCTCACCACCTGCTCGGCGGTCTGCTTGGCCTTGGCCGCGGTGGCCTCCAGGATGCCGGATGCCATCTGCACGTAGCTCTTGACTGCGTCGATCACGATAGTGCCTCTCCTACGGCTGAAGGGCGCGGCCGCCGGGCCGCCTCTGGCCGCGGCGGGATCGCGCTGTGACACCAGGATAGCCGCCGGTCGCCGTGTCGCCGGCATCCCGCTTCGGACGGTCGTATTGCGCTAACGTGCCGCTCGATGGAAACGACGATCAGGAGCTTCCCCATGGCCTCGCTGGATGACTGCCGGGCGGCCCTCGACGAGCTCAACCAGCGGCTCTCGGCGGTGGACAAGCAGCACCGCGAGAGCAAGATTCCCGACCGGACGCTGTCCCTGCACCTGTTGGACCACGACGTGATGTTCCGCGGCACCCTGCACAAGGGGGAGCTCATCAACATCACCGAGGGTGAGCCGGAAGGCCCGAAGTCGGATATCCGCCTGACCATGTCCAGCGACGACCTGGTGGCGATGACCAACCGCGAGCTGTCCTTCGCGCACGCCTGGGCGACCGGGCGCGTGCGGCTCGATGCCAGCTTCCGCGACCTCCTGCGGCTGCGGGCGCTGCTCTAGCCCGGCAGGCGGTGGCGGCCCGCCGGCCGCGCGAAGATGATGCACATGCAGGCGGCGCCCGGCACGTCGAGTCGCACCGGACATGCGCTGGCCCTGTCGGCCACCGTCCTCGGTGCGCTGTGGATCGCCGCCCTCGCGATCACCGCAGCGGCCCAACGGCCGGACGTCTCCTCATGGCCGCTCGCGCTGGCGCTGCTGGCGGCGGCGGCCCTCACCTGGCTGGGGCTGGCGACGCGGACGATCAGGCCGCGCCCCTACGTGGCGCTGCTGGGGATCATCGGCCTGGCGCAGCTGGCCAACTCGAGCGCTGCCGGAACGGCGTGGAGCATCACCAGCACCGTCACGCTGGCGGCCCTCAGCGCCGGCTTGCTGCTCCGGCCGGCCACCGCGGCCCGACGTGCCATCGGCATCCTCACCATCACAGCTGCGGCTGTCCTGACCGTGGTGCTGGGCATCCGACATGCCGCCGGACCGTACTGGGCAGCCGCCGGCGCACATGTGCTGCATGTTCTGATCGACGGGCTGCTGGCGACCGCTGTGGCACAGCTGCTCATCGAGGTCGCCGACAAGCGTGAGGGGCTCGCAGCCCGGGCTGCCGCCAGGCATGCCCTGGCGGCAGGTCGCCAGCAGGCACGGGCCGAGCGGCTGCGGATCGGACGCCTGCTCCACGACACCGTCGCCAACACCCTGACCGTCCTGCGCCGCCCGCTCACCACCGAACAGGAGGTGGCGGCTTTTCGCCGGCGCTGCGCCGACGACATCGAGGCCATCGACGCGGCATCGGCCGAGGCCGACGGGCAGTCCGCCGACGAATCCAGCGTCGACGACCTCCTGGCCCGGCTGGCCAGGTTGGTGGAGCAGCGCAAAGCGCTCGGGCTTAGCATCCACGTGCGAATCGACCGAGTCCCCGGTGACGGTTGCGACCTGCCGCCCGCGACGGCTGAAGCCTTCACCGCCCTCGTCGGCGAGGCCCTGACCAACGCCGCCAAGCACGGCGCCCATCAAGCGTGGGTCGAGGGCGAGGTGGAGCCGGTCAGCCTCACGCTCCTGGTGACCGACGATGGTCCCGGCATCCCGGATCAACGGACGCGAACAGAACTGGCCGCCAGGTACCGCCGCGTGTACGCCGAGCCGGGCGGCATCGTCAGCGGCCTCGAGCCTGTGGACGTCGGCACCCGTGTGAGCGCCCGCTGGTCAGCCGCCGCCGGGGTCGAGCACGGTCTTCCGGCGGCAGTCCTGCAGGCCGTCGGCGCCGACCCGGATCTGGACCACCTGAGACTCCGCATGCGCCTGGTGGTCGCCTGCGTGCTGGCTCTGGCCGCCGCCGATCTGTCCCTGGCCTATGCGATCGATGAGCGCCTCCAAGTGACGCCCACCCTGCTCATCTACGGCGCCCTGCTGGTCGTGCTCGGCCTGCTGCGCCACCTGATCGCGCGGGCCGGCGCTGAGGCCGCCATCGATCAACGGGAGCGGGAGCGCGAGGCCGTGGCAGAGGCTCGGGCCCGCGAACAGGTCCGCATCCGCGCGGAGTATCTGCGCGACGCTGTCCAGGTGAGTCGGCCGCTGCTGTTGGCGATGGCCGACGGCAGCGCAGACCCCCGCTCGGCTGCCGTGCGCGCCCGGGCCGCGGTGGCGGAGCTCTACGTGCGTGCCCTCCTGACGCTGGCGCCCCTGGCCATGGGCTCGCCGCTCGCGGCCACCATGGCCCGCTGGGCCGGGGAGGCGCAGGAGGCAGGTGTGCAGTTGGCAGTCGCCTGGTCCGACGAGCGAGGCGGGACTGACGCCGACGGCCGCGACCGGGACCGCGGCCGGGGCGGCGAGCCGCAACCCAGTGCTCTGGCGTGGATGGCACCGACCATAGGCGCACTGCTGCGGTCGTCCGCGGGCGCCGCCGGACAGCTCACCGCCTTCCTCGACGACGGCGGCGGCGAGATCACTCTCGTCGGGGAGCAGTCCACCGGCTGGTGCGATCCAGGCCTCAGGACGTCGTCGGCCCCACCCATCGACCTGCAGGTGCGCGCCGGCGTCCATGACGGCTGGCTGGCCATGAGCGTCAGCTGGCGCGGCAGGAGGCCGACGCGGACATCTGGTCACACCTCCGGCTGACCCTCCTCCACCTCCAGGAAGCCGTCGGTGATGGCGGCCCGATACAAGCTCGACTTCGTGTGGGTGTCGCGGCCCACCTCGTCGTACTTGCGCCTGATGCGCTTGACGTACTGGGCGGCGGTGTCCGGGGTGATGAACAGCTGGGCCGCCACAGCCGTCAGCGGCATGCCCGCGGCGTAGGCCCGCAGCACCCGCAGCTCCTGGCGGGAGAGTTCCGGACGGTTCGGCCGCCGGTCCGACAGCAGCAGCTGCGCGACCAGTGCCGAGGTCCAGGACTCCCCCGCGGCCACAGCACGGACGGCGGCCACCAGAGCCTCGATGGGTTCGTGCTTGGGGCAGATGGTGGCGACGCCGGCGTCCAGCATGGCCCGGGCCCGCTCTGGGTCCTGCAGGGCCGACACCACGATCACGTCGCAGTCCGGCCGAGCCGCCAACGCGGCGGCGTCCGCCGGGTCCGCGGGCTCGCCGTTGAGATCCAAGTCCAGCAGCACGATCCGCGGCCCGGGCCGCAGCGCGAGCACGTCGGCCGGCGCTGCCCCGGCGTAGATGACCTTCAGGTCCGGCTCTGTGGCAAGCGTCTGCACCAGCCCCTCGCGCACCATCGCATGATCCTCGACGACCGCCAGCGTGATCATGGCCGGGGACGCTCAGCCAGCAGGACCTCCAAGGCTGCCGACTCGGAACCCAACAGGATGCCTGCCGCGGCCCGCTCTGCCTCCCGAGCTGACCAGGTGGCATCCAGCCGATGCCAGATCGCCGAGATCATGGCCGCGGCGTCGGCGCACCAGAGCCACCAGCCCGGCGCATCACCGGACGGTGCCTGGCGGGCCGCCCCATCAGCAGTCGACGGCGACAGCGGGATCGGAGCCGCGTGCAGCGCCCGCAGGTCCGCACCCAGAAACGTCGGACGCTGCGACGGCGGGGCCTGGGCCAGGTCCAGCAGGGTCGAGACTCCTGTGAGCACCAGCAGGCTCGGCAGCCCGACGTTGTTGGCACCCTCGATGTCAGTGTCCAAGCGATCACCCACGACCAGGGCGCGGCGCGCCCCCGTGCGCTCCAGCGACTCCGCCATGAGCGGGACCTCCGGCTTGCCGGCCACCTGCGGCGCGACCCCCGTCGCCTGCGTGACGACCCCCACGAGCAGCCCGTTGCCGGGGCCGATGCCGTCGGCGGTGGGAATGGTCCGGTCGGTGTTGGTCGCGAAGAAGGCGGCGCCGGCGCGGACGGCGAACGTGGCCTGGGCCAGCTGGCGCCAGCCGACCTCGGGACTGAATCCCTGGATCACGGCCGCCGGGTCCGCCGACGCCGAGTCCACAAGCGCGAAACCCCGATCCGCCACCTCTCGGCGCAGCCCCTCACCCCCGACCACCAGCACCCGGGAACCTGTCAGAACCTGCTCTGCAAGCATCCGGGCACCCGCCTGGGCCGATGTCACGACCTCGTCCGGTGACACCGGCAGACCCAGATCCGCGATGTGCCCGGCGATGGACTCGGGAGTGCGCGAGGCGTTGTTGGTCACGAAAGCAAGCCGTGCGCCGTACCCGCGGCTGCTCGTAAGCGCCGTCACGGCATGCTCGATCGCCCCCGAGCCGGCGTAGACGACGCCGTCGAGGTCGAGCAGCAGGGTGTCGTAGCCGTCGAGCAGGGCGCCGCTCATCGGTCCCCTTCGGCGCCGATGAGCGCGGCACGCTCGTCTGCGTCGGTATCGCCCTCCGCGTCGGCGTCCGCAGCACGCAGGAACCACCCGCGCGCCCCGGCGGCGTCACCGGCCGCCAGCAGCGCCTCGGCATAGGCGTACTTCAGCCGGGCCGAGGCCGCAGTCCGGTCCTCACTGTCAAGGAGTCGACCGCGGAGCAGCAGCTGCGCCGCCTCGGGTTGACCGAGGTCCATGCGTGCGCCGGCCGCCACGATCCGCAGCTCCACCCGATTGGCGCGATCGAGCTGCAGCTCCTCATCCGCCAGCGCCAGCGCCTTCTCGGGCTGGCCAAGGGCGCGCTCGCAGTCCGCGATCAGGGGCACGAGCGTGTCGAGGCCGCTGATCCGGCGGGCGGCACGCAACTCCTTCACCGCGAGCTCGTAGTCGCCGTTCTGGTAGGCCACCACCCCGACGGCCTCCCGCACGATGCTGCTGCGCCCGGCCATCCGCTTGGCCTCCAGCGCATAACGCAAGGCATCGGCCGGATCGTCCTCCACCAGCACATAGGACGCCGCCAACAGATCCTTGACCCGGGCCGGGAAGGCCTCCAGCTCCACGGCTACTTCCCGCGGCAGCACCTGTTCATTGGACAGCTCTGCCAGCAAGTCCTCGTCGAAAGGGGACGGCGGCCGCGCGGAGCCGGGGCGACGTGCGGGGGTGCCGCCACGGGCACCCGCTGCCGAGCGGGGCGTGCCGCCTGACCTGCCGCCCGGCCGCCCACTGGGCTTGCCGGCACCGCTGGACCTGCCGGTCGGCTTGCCACGGTCCTTGCTCCCGGGCTTTCCGCTCGATCTCCCACCGGGCTTGCCGGACGGCCGACTCCTCGAACCGCCACCGGATCCGCCAGCTCCTCGAGACTTGCCCCGGTCCGGTCCAGAGGAACGATCCCTGTCAGCCACGAAGCCTCCCAGAAAGCAACGGCGTGGGCTGCGCGGCTGAAGGTGCGGCGCGCAGCAGAAACAACAACGGGGCCACCCTAATGGGTGGCCCCGTTGTAGAAGATGTCCGGCGGCGTCCTACTCTCCCACCCCGTCCCCGGGGCAGTACCATCGGCGCTGAAGGGCTTAACTTCCGGGTTCGGAATGTGACCGGGTGTTTCCCCTTCGCTATGGCCACCGAAACTCTATTGAGATCGGTGTAGCGGTATTCAATTGATTCCCGACCGTATCTCGGGAACCGCACAGTGGACGCGTGCAAAAAAAGTGAGGTCAAGTCCTCGGCCTATTAGTACCGGTCAGCTGCGCACGTTACCGTGCTTCCACTTCCGGCCTATCAACCCAGTGGTCTACTGGGGGCCTTACCAGGTTAACCCTGTGAGAGCCCTCATCTTGAAGCCGGCTTCCCGCTTAGATGCTTTCAGCGGTTATCCGTTCCGAACGTAGCTAACCAGCCGTGCCCTTGGCAGGACAACTGGCACACCAGAGGTTCGTCCGTCCCGGTCCTCTCGTACTAGGGACAGCCCTTCTCAAGACTCCTGCGCGCGCGGCGGATAGGGACCGAACTGTCTCACGACGTTCTGAACCCAGCTCGCGTGCCGCTTTAATGGGCG
>CAYYRC010000034.1:12912-23137 GCA_964474045.1 uncultured Actinomycetes bacterium | reverse complement strand
TCGCGGTTACCGCTGATCGAGCAGATGGCCCAGACCGCGGCCGACGTGCTCAGCCCCCAGACCGACAGGCTGACCGCCAGCGAGGCCCGGCGGCAGGCGATGGTCCAGATCATCGACGAGCGTGCTCTGCGAACGGTGTTCCAGCCCGTCGTCCGGCTCCCCGACGGCGAGGTCTGCGGGTACGAGGCGCTGTCCCGCTTCCACGACGGCACGCCACCCAACGAGGTCATCGCCGAGGCGCACGAGCTGGGACTCGGGGTGGCGCTGGAGGAGGCCTGCATCGACGTCGCGCTGGAGAGCGCCGCGAGGCTCCCCGAGGGGCCCTTCCTGAGCCTGAACATCGCACCCGAGACGGTGGTCGCCGGCGGGATCGACCGGATGGCGCCCAGCGGGCGCTCCATCGTGGTCGAGATCACCGAGCACACCGACATCCCCAGCTACGCGGAGGTCCGCCGGGCATTGCGACGGATCGCGCCGATCCAGGTAGCCATCGACGATGCTGGGGCTGGCTTCGCCAGCATGCGGCACGTGCTCGAGCTGTCGCCGCACTACCTGAAGCTGGATATGGGCCTCGTGCGCAACGTGGATTCCGACCCGGCCCGGGCCGCGCTCGTGGCCGGGATGTGCTACTTCTCGCGCACCACGGGAACCGAGCTCATCGCCGAGGGCGTGGAGACGGAAGCCGAGGCGGAGGCGCTCAGCAAGCTGGGCGTCGGCCTGGCGCAGGGGTACTTGTTCGGCCGGCCCGAGCCGCGCTAGTGCTCGTGCTGGGCTGGCGCAGCGGGCCACCGGAGGCGGGGGCGGCATGACGATCACGCTGACGGGCGTCGCGATCGAGCGTGGATCGCGCATCCTCGCCGCAGATGTTTCCTTCTCGGCAGCTGCCGACGAGGTGGTGGGGTTGATCGGCCCCAACGGTTGCGGCAAGTCCACCCTGCTAGACGTGATCGCCGGAAGGCTGGCGCCCGCGGCGGGGCAGGTCTCGCTTCCGGCTGCAGATTCCGTGGGGCTACTGACCCAGGGGCGCAGCGCATCGGCCGGGGCCACGGTCCTGGAGTGCCTCCGCGAGGCCACAGGTGTGGCCCGAGCCAGCCAGCGGCTGGCGGCCGCCACCGCCCTGCTGGAGTCCGGCGATCTGTCGCCCGCCGCTTCGCAGGCCTACGACGCGGCACTGGTCGAGTGGCTCGCCCGTGGCGGTGCCGACTTGGACGACCGAATGGCCAAGACCTTCGCCGAGGTCGGGCTGCACGCCGAGCCGGACCAGCTGGCCGCGACGATGTCCGGTGGCCAGGCCGCGCGGCTCTCGCTGGCCGGCGTGCTGCTGTCGCGCTACGACGCTCTGCTGCTGGACGAACCCACGAACGACCTCGACCGGGCCGGTCTGGAGCTGCTGCAGGGATTCGTGGCCGATGCCGACGTCCCCATCATCCTGGTCAGCCACGATCGGGCCTTCCTGGCCGCCACCATCAACGCCGTCGTCGAGTTCGACCCGGTTCTGGGCCGAACGTTGCTCTACCGCGGCGGCTTCGACGCATGGCAGGCGGAGCGGACGGCGGCCCGGGAGGCGGCAGCGCAGGAGTACGCCGACTACGCCTCCGCGCACGCAGCCCTGACGACCCGGGCTAGGGCGGCACGCGACACCGCCAACCGCGGAGCCTCGACGGCGCGGCGCAAGTTCGCCGCTGGACGGGTGGACAAGGTCACCCGCGACCGGATGGTGGATGGCGCGACCGGAGGCGCCCAGGCGGCACGTCGCATCGAGGCGCAGGCCGAGCGCCTACCCCCGCCGGAGCAGCCGCGCCGGCAGTGGCAGCTGCGCCTGCAGTTCCCGGCGCTTCCCGACGCACCGCGGGTCCTGGCCTCCCTTGACGGGGCCGTCGCGCGCGCCGGATCGTTCACGCTGGGCCCGGTCAGCGCGACCCTCCACAGCCGCGACCGGGTCCTGCTGTCCGGAGCCAACGGTGCTGGCAAGACCCTGCTGCTGGCGATCCTGCGGGGAACCCAGATCGCCGACGGCGGGCGCGTGACGCCGCTGGAGGGACGCCTGACAGCCGTCCTCGACCAGGGACGTGCGCTACCGGACGCGCCGACGGCCCTCGCGGCGGCCCGCATCCTGCTGCCGCTGCTGTCGGCAGAGGAGGTCCGCACCCATCTGGCCAAGTTCGGCCTGGACGCCGACGACCTCGGGCGTTCGCCTTCGCTGTTGTCGTGGGGCGAGCGCACGCGCCTGCAGTTGGCGGTCGCGGCGTCCGGGCCCACTGCGGCGCTGGTGCTGGACGAACCAACCAACCACATCGATCTGCCCGCGATCGAGCAACTGGAGCAGGCACTGGCCGCCTACCCGGGGGCAGTTGTGCTCGTGAGCCACGACGCGCGGCTGCGGAGCACCTTCCGGGCCACCAGCCATTGGCGCCTCGACGCCGGTCAGATGGTCACTGAGACGAAGGAGGACTGAGCGATGGTGGTGAATTCCAGCTTCCGCGCGCCGCGGGGCCTGCGCTCAGGGCACCTGCAGTCGATCCTGAACCTCGTGCTGCGCCGGGACTTCGACCTGGATGCGATCTCACGCCCGTCGGCGATCCTGGTGCCGACCGACGACGACAGCGGCGACCGGCTGGCCGTCACGCTGCACTCCCCCAATGGCACAGACTCCCCGAGTCGCCGCAGCCCAGCGCTGGTGCTGCTCGTCCACGGGCTCGGCGGGTCCGCCGAGTCGACGTACGTGCGGGCCACCGCCCTGGCGCTGCTGCGAGCAGGATTCGCCGTCGCCCGCGTGGACCTGCGCAGCGCGGGCGCGTCCAAGCCCACGACGACGAACACCTACCACGCGGGCAAGACCGACGACCTGCGCGCAGTCCTTGGCCAGCTCGCGGACAGCCCCGAGGCCCTCGCCGAGGATGGCCGGCCGCGGCTGGCGATCATGGGCTTCTCCCTCGGCGGTGCCGTCACGCTGAAGCTCCTGGGAGAGCCGCTGCGCGGGCTCCCGGTCTATGCCGGCGTCTCGGTCTCGGCGCCGCTTGACCTCGTCGTCGGCGCCGAGCACCTCAGCCGGTCGGCGTTCGGGCTGTACGAGCGCGCGGTGCTGCGCGGACTGCGTCGCGACGTGGGGGAGCCGGCTCCTGGCGGCGGCGCCCGGCTGACGCCCGCAGAGGCCGCCGCAGTCGCGAGGGCGCGCAGCCTGCCGGAGTTCGACGACGTGGTCACCGCTCCCCGGCACGGGTTCCGCGACGCCGGCGAGTACTACGCGCTCAGCTCGGCCGCGCCCTACCTGAGCTCCATCACGGTTCCCACACTGGTCATCCATGCTCTGGACGACCCCATGATCCCGGCAGCGCCCTACCTGGCCGTCGACTGGGAAGACCTCGAAACCCGTGGCCCGGTACGACGCGCCATCACCGCCCACGGCGGACATGTCGGCTTCCACCAGCGCGGCAGGACCATGCCCTGGTACACCGGCCGCGCGGTGCGCTTCCTGGCCGACTCCCTGCCCTCCCTGTCTGGAGCCTGAGCCTGAGCCTGAGCCTGAGCCGCCGCGCCGGCCGTCAGGCCTGCTTCCGGTAGGTCACGCCCAGGAACACGAAGCTGTCGCCGGTGGCCGTCATCTGCAGCACGTTCCCCTTCCCACGGCCCAACGCCGGTCCGATGCCGAAGGTGAAGGCCTGCGTGTCCGAGGCGGGTTGGAGCACTCCGGAGCCGACGTCCGAGGGGAGTTGCAGCATCAGCACTCCGTCCACGTCGGCCAGCGTCGCCGTCGGGTTGGCGAACGGGCTCGTGGTGCGAGGTTCAGCGTCGACGGGCAGGTAGGTGCCCAGCCGCGCGGCCCAGGCTGCCGGGATCGTGCTGGCCGGCAGCAACTCGCCGGACATCATCTCGGTGATCGCTGGCCCCCACGGAACGCGGCTGACCAGCAGGCGCCGCCCATCGATGGTGCGGAACTGGACCTGGGTGGACTCGTCCCCCGCCACCGCGAACCAGCCGTCGGCCAGCGGGGTCAGCGCACTCGTCGCCGCCGCGGGGGTGCCCAGGTGCCGCGCCCAGCTCAGCGCGCCGTCGGCACCCGCAGTGACGCTGTCCAGCCCGTTGGCCGTTGCGTAGTGTCCCGCGTAGTCGGCGGCGACCGCGGAGTCGTTGGCGACGGGCTCGGACGTGGGGAGGGTCGCCGCCGGTGGTGCGGCGGCTCCCGTCTTGGCCGTGTAGGCGCGGCTGAGCGCCTTGGCTGCGACGGCCGGAGCGACGTTCTCCGGCGCCGCGGTGTTGCCCGACACGAAGACGCCCAGCGTGCTGCCGGGCAGCAACTGCAGCATGGAGTAGTTCCACGACGTGGCGCCGTCGTGCTGCACCACCGGCCCCGCCCAGTTGAGCGCCGGGTCGCCGAGGGCGAACCCGAGGCCCATCTGGAAGTAGAGGACGTCGATGGGCAGCCTCAACTGCGGCGTCCACATCTGCGCCAGCGTGCCAGCCGGCAGCACCCTGCCGTCGGCGCCCTGTCCGTCGGCCAGGAGCATCTGCAGGTACTTCGACATCTCGTTGGCCGTCGACGTGACCGAGCCGGCCGCCCAGCCGTTGATGTATTCGCGCTCCTGGAACTGCGGCTCGCCCGGTGTTCCGTCGTCGTTGGCAGCCACCGAGTAGTTGGCGGTCAGGTTCGCGTCGTCGACCTTGGCGTCGTCGAACGACGTCTGGGTCATGCCCATGGGGTCGAACACGTGGGTTCGGGTGTACTCCTCGAAGCTGCTCCCGGTGACGTGCTCCACCAGGTTCGCCAGCAAAACGTAGCCCGAGTTGTTGTAGGCCCACTCCTGATTGATCGCTCGCTCGGGATACATCGCGGACAGCGCCTGCACCAGCCAGGCGCGGAACTCCGGGTTCGGGCCGCCGTTGGTGAACAGGCCGTTGAAGACGTCGCCGGGGATTCCGGAGTGGTGGTCGAGCACGCTGCGCACCGTGATGGCGTCGGCGGCACCCGCCGGCTGCAGCGTGAACTCCGGCACGTACTGGCGCAAGGGCGCGTCCAGGTCCACCTTGCCCTCTTTGACCAGCTGCATCACGGCAGTCGCGGTCATGGTCTTGGAGACCGAGCCGATGTGGAACGACGTATTGGCCGTGACCGGGGTGCCGGCCTGTTTATCCGCGAAGCCGAAGCCCTCACTCCACAACGTCTCATTGCCATCGACCAGGGTGACCATCAGGCCCACCGTCCCCGCCGCAGCCATCATC
Source organism: uncultured Actinomycetes bacterium (assembly GCA_964474045.1). GTDB lineage: Bacteria > Actinomycetota > Actinomycetes > S36-B12 > UBA10799 > JACJWR01. Next base: position 17,920 of record CAYYRC010000034.1, on the reverse strand, counting down.
TTGGGCACGTCTGCCTGCAGCGTCGAGACCACCGAGGCGTAGGGCGACGAGGCAGCCGGGACCGTTCGCTCCGGCCCGGCGCTCGCATTGGCCCCCGACCGACCGCCGTCGGCGGCCCCGCCCGCGCCTGAGCACCCCGCGATCAAGAGCGCGACAGCAAGGAGCAGCAGCGCCTTGCGCTGGGGGCGGGCATATCCGTTCATGGTGGCAACCTCCCGTTATCTCACCCAGAGTGGTCGTTCCCCCGAGGCGATACCAGGGGCCAACGTCCCGCGAATCGACCGGGCTGCGCGCGGTGGAGCTACCCGTGCGGCAGCGGCTGGAACGCGGTCTCGCGCATTCGCAGCGTGACCACTCCCGCGGCAAGGCACCAGACGGCGACGTACCAGGGGAAGGCCCAGGCGAGGCCCCGGGACTCCAGCGCGGTGGAGATCAGCGGCGCCGTCCCCCCGATCAAGGCGACCGACAACGCCCAGATGGCCCCGAAGCCGGTTCCGCGAAGCGAGGTCGGGAAGCGCTCGATCAACGCCACCATCAGCGCAGCCTGCATCGCGGCCTCTGGGACGACGATCAGCAACTGGGCGATCATCGGCTGTCCGCCGGCCAACAGCGCGATCGCGGGCACCGCGGTCAGCGCGACCCCCAGCATTCCGAAGGCCAGCACGGGTCTGCGCCCGACGCGGTCGCTCAGCACCCCGAGCAGCGGAACCAGCACGGCCATCAAGGCCAGTCCGATCGTGTTGGCCTCGAACGCCGCCTCGCCGCCCACGCCGTAGAACTTGGCCAGCGTGGGGAAGCCCGCGACCAGGCCGAAGAACGACAGCCCGGCAGCGCCCACGAGGACGAAGACGGCCGCGGCGGCGCCACGGTGCTCCCGCAGCGAGCGCCGAATCGGCGCCTGCTCGTGGCCGTGGCTGGTATCGAGCGGCTCATGGGCGCCGCGGCGGACGAAGAATCCGATGAGCCCCATCAGGCCGCCGATGACGAACGGGATGCGCCAGCCGAAATCCTTCATCTGCTCGCCGGTCAGAACGGCTGTGAGCACCAGCCCCGTCAGCGAGCCGAGCACCGTGCCGATCATGATCGTCATGGGGTAGACCGACCCAAAGCGACCGCGGCGCCCGTCGGGGGCGCTCTCCACCAGGTAGGCACCGACGGCCGCGGTCTCGCCGCCCAAGGACAGACCCTGCACGAGCCTCAGCACAACGAGCAGCACCGCCGCTGCCATACCGATCCGGTCAGCGGTGGGCAACAGCGCGATCGCAAGGCTTGCGCCGGCCATCATCAGGATGGACACCGACAACGCAGCCTTGCGCCCGCGCCGGTCCGCGATGCGTCCGAGCAGCACGCTGCCTAGCGGCCGGGCCAGGAAGCCCACGGCGAACACGGCGAAAGTGGACAGCAACGAGGCGAACTCATCGCTGCTGGGGAAGAACTGCTCGGAGAAGTAGACCGCGAAGAGCGCGTAGACAGTCCAGTCGAACCACTCGACGGTGTTGCCCGCCGCTCCTGCGACGACGACGCGGCGACGTTCGCCCTCGGCCGCGGATCGCACCGCGGCGTGCGGCACGGCCAAAGCTACCGAGCCGGGACGGAGACGGTCTCCGGCTCGTCGTCGGGCATGTCACCGCCGCCGTCCAAGGGCGTGGGCTTGGCACCCCGGCTGAGCAGGCGGTCGAGGCCGACGAACGCCGAGGCCATGAGGAGGCCGAGGATGATGATGACCACCAGGTTGATGGCGATGCCGCCGTAGCCGTCTGCGCTCACCCCTGGGATCAGGGGCGACGGCGCCCCGGTGCCGTCGTAGTTGGGCGTGATGAAGGGGTACGGGTAGAAGTTGGCGCCATCCTGCAGCGGGTTGCCCGAGCACTTGTCGCCCGGGATGGTCACGGACATCAGCCCGTGCAGCAGCGTGAAGACCAGCCAGACCACCGGGATGGCCATCATCTTGGGCACCAGGTCCCAGGTGAAGCGCGGCCGTGGCCCGAACAGGAGGAAGCCCAGCAGGGTGGCCCACGGCACGAAGTAGTGGTAGCCGATGTTGGTCCAGACACCGATGCCGCAGGGATGGGCGCTGGCAGCCAGGATCAAGGCGTAGATGAGCCCCGTGATGACGATCATCACCAGCGCGGTCATGCGCAGCCAGCGGAACAGCCGACCATCGCGAGTGGGATCGAGCGCCAGCATCCAGTTGACCACCAGCGCCACGATGTTGGACCACACCGTGAAGTAGCTCAGGGTCGTGAAGATTCCATTGAGGGCACCGCCGCTCAGCGGGTTAGTGGCCGAGATGGTCAGACTCACGGCCAGCGTGACGGTGCCGACCAGCGCGACGATCAGGCTGTAGCCGCGGGCCACCGCGACCATGCCGCCCCGCGGGGCGACGGTCAATGTGGCGGGACCATCGGCGCTCGAAACAGACATGGGGACATGGTGGACTGTTTCCGGCTCCGTTGCCCCTCGGTTTGACAGATGAGCGGGAATCACGGCACCGCGGCAAGTAGTTGCCTTGCCCCCTAAGGGCTCAGGTGCAGGTACCACGGCCCCGTGCCGGCACGGTCGATCGTCTCCTGGTTGACGGAGAACATTCGCGCACCGGCCGGCACCGGCGCATCGCTGCGAACGGCACGCCCGGTCCCGTCGACGCGGTACTGGGCGCCAGTGGGCCAAGCGCGCAGCAATGTGCCCTCCGGCGGTCGCGACAGCAACGTGTGGAAAGGCCAACCACCGCCGCCATTGGCAACCGCCACGCCATCGACGAACGTCGTGGCCTTGACGCCTCCGAAGGGCGCCCACGACGTCACGTAGAGCGGCGCACCGGCAACAACCTGGAACACCGCCTGTGTGCGGAAGTCACGAACGAAGGTCCCATCGGCGGGCTTCCCGCGCAGGAAGCGGTACACCCCCTGACTGCCCGCCGCCCTGATCGCGACCGGATCGACGTCGACGAACGGCCGCACTCCGCCGACCGCGCCCCAGTCCGAGACGTACAGCGGGGAACCTCCGGCGACGACGAAGACCGCGCCCGAATCTGGGGCCCGCAGGAAGGTCCCGTCGACAGGGCGCAGCCGCAGACGTCCCCACGCTCCCAAGCCGCCCGCGTTGGCGAACACAGCAGGATCCACGTCCAGGAACGGCCGGGCCCCGCCGACTGCCCGCCAGTCCGACACGTACACCGGCGCACCTCCAGCGGTCTTGTAGATCGCGCCGTTGGAGGGGTCGCGCAAGAAGACGCCGTCCGATGGGCTTGCCCGCAGTGCCTCGAACACCGACGGAGTGACCTCGCGAAACGACTGGGCGCCGCCGAACCACTTCCAGTCCGCCACCGGCAAGGGGGCGCCCCCAACCAGCCGATACACCGTGCCGGTCCGGGCGTCGTGGATGAAGTCGCCCTCCTGCGGCGAAACCCGCGAACTCTGGACCTGCGAGGCCGTGTTGGTGGCCGTCCAGCGCATCGGGTCCGGGTAGCTCGCCGCCAGCTGCAGGACCGCGACGAAGTAGGCATCCGTGTAGCCCACCGAGTGGATGGCGCATGAGGGCGCAGTCCAGTAGCTGTCGCATCCCCACCCCTGCTTGGAGCCGTGCACGCCACTGAGGGCGTTCAGACCGTAGCCCTGGAAGAAGCCGGCGTCGGCCCCGGAGCCGTAGGCCGCGGTATTGGCCAATGCCGGGATCAGCCACGGCCCCACAAGTGGATCGGCCGATGCCCGCTGCAGCAAGCGTGCCGAGTCGGTGGCGGTGACGCGGGCGGCACCCCAGTAGCCGGGGTTGCCGTAGGCGTTAGAGCTGCCCCGCAGGCCGTAGACGCCGGCGATGGTGGGAATCGCCGCAGACGTGAAGAGCGCTGAGGCGGTGTTGTCATCGCTGTAGCGCAGCATGTAGGCCAGACGATCCTTGACGCCCTGAGGGGTTGAGGCATGGCCCCCATAGATCCTCAGGTAGTAGGCCGCGAGGTACAGCTTCATCAGGGACTCGGAGGCGACCTGGTACCCGGCGTTGCCGGTTTGAGCCACGACCTGGCCGGTAGCGCGATCGATGACGCTGACGAAGGAGTACACGCCCCGATAGCTGGCCTCGGCCGTCGCCCGGTCCACAGCCGACTGCGGGGAGACCGACGTCGCCGCATGCGCGGGGCGCTCGCCGAACGCCCCGAAGAGGGGCGCTACTAGGGCGACGGCCACAAGCGCCGCAAGAAGCACGCGACCCCGCTTCACTTCGCCGGCCCCGCTTCCGGCAAGCCGATCCATTGCCGATACAGCCCGTCCAACACACCCTCGATCCGAAGCCGGTCGATAGCGCCGTTGAGGCAAGCTGCGATCGGCGAGGCGGCCGGAAGAATGATGCGGGCCTGCTCGGGCTGGTACTTGCCCGCCGGCGCGATGCGGGCGACCGCCCTGAGCCCTGGCGCGGCGGCCGGATCCGCCAGCACGGCCAGTGGCAAGACGGCTGCCGCATAAGCGCCGCTCCTCATACCCGTGAGCGCCTCCGGCGCCGACGCAACGCCCACAGTGCCGGAGGTCGCGATCCGCTGGACCGAGGACTCGCCCGACGAGCCGCGGACGAAGGCCGTCCGGCCCGGGGCGGAGCCGCCGCCGGACCGAACGATGACGACGTCATCGATGGGCGCATACCCGGCGGACACCTGGGCGCCGCCGGCGTCGGCGGAGGTGAACACCCCGATCGCGGCGTCGCTTGGTGCGCCAGGTGCCACCCAGCGCACGGCTGCCCTGTCGTATCCCAGGCTCGTCGCGATGGCGCCCACAGCGGCCGGATTAATGCCCTGGCCTTGGCCGGGAGCTCCGCCGACGAGCCAAGGCGACGGCAAGCCAGCCGCCATGGCAATCGTGAGGGCCCCCGGGGAGATCGTGGCCAGACGGCCCGATGAGCAGGCGTCCGCAGCCTGGGCGGTGATGGTCGCAGCTGCCTGAGGCACTGCGCCGGCGGCGACCGGCGGAGCGGAGGCCCGCGCGCTCGCGCTGGCCGCGCCGGCCGGTGTCGCACCAGGCGC
>CAYYRC010000034.1:0-12812 GCA_964474045.1 uncultured Actinomycetes bacterium | reverse complement strand
GAGCGGAGGCCCGCGCGCTCGCGCTGGCCGCGCCGGCCGGTGTCGCACCAGGCGCGAGAGCCTGGCCTGCGCCCGCGTCGGCGGACTGCGCGGCGCAGCCCGACGAGGCCAGAGCGCCTGCGCACAACGAAGAAACAACGAATACGCGAACGAACCGCACTCCCCCACCCCCCGGTGACTCACCCCAACGCTAGGTGTTCGGGGGGCCAGCGGACAGGGTGAATTTGGCCCCTCCTGGCAGTTGTTGCCTCGGTGCCGTCGGCGCCCGGCGCGTGGCGCGCGGGCCGAGGGTCGCGCGGGCCGAGAGTACGGAGCTACTGCAGGGCGCGGTAGGGACTGGCCGGATAGGTGCCGAGAATCCTGGTGGAGACCGAGAAGAACCCCAACTCCTCCAGCGCCAGCGCCACTGGGCGGTCGTCGGGGTGCCCTTCCAGATCGGCGTAGAACTGCGTCGCCGAGAACGACCCTCCCAGTTGGTAGCTCTCCAGCTTGGTGATGTTGACGCCGTTGGTGGCGAAGCCGCCGAGGGCCTTGAACAGCGCTGCCGGGATGTTGCGCACGCGGAAGACGAACGTGGTGATCATCGGCCCCTCGGCCGCCTCGTGTTTGACGGGCTCGCGGGCGAGGACGAGGAACCGTGTGGTGTTCGTGTGGTGATCCTCGACGTTGGCGGCCAGCACCTGCAGGCCGTACAGGTCCGCTGCGGCGAGCGGTGCCAGCGCTGCGACGCTGGGGTCGCCAGCCTCCGCGACCTCCCGGGCGGCGCCAGCGGTGTCGTCGGCCACGGCCGAGGTCCAGCCGTGGTCGGCGAGCAGTCGCCGACACTGGCCCAGGGCGTGCACATGACTTCGCACGCGCACGATGTCGTCCATGGCCGCCCCCGGCAGGGCGAGCAGTTGAAAGTGGATCGGAAGGAAGAACTCGCCGACGATGAACAACCCCGAGTCCGGCAGCAGGTGATGGATGTCCGCAACGCGGCCGGCGATCGAATTCTCCACCGGGATCATGGCGAGGTCGACTGTCCCATCCGCCAGGGCGGCGAAGGCCTCCTCGAACGTGGGACAGGGCCAGGGCGTCAGCTCCGGGTACATCTGACGGCACGCGGCGTCCGAGTTGGCGCCGGGCTCGCCCTGGTAGGCGATCAAGCCGGAGGCGGGCAGCGGCGGCTGGGAGCCGGGATGGGGACTGGTCACGCCCAGCAGGCTAGCCAGCCGCCGAGACTCGGCAGCAGCGAGCGTCAGTAGTAACCAGCGACGTCCACCACATACTGCGTGGCGCCGGGGTGGCAGCGCGCTTGCGGTCCGCGGCGGCGCTTCCGGGCCGCTAGCATCGGCGGCATGGCCGCCACCCCCGATCGGGCGTCGTACTTCCCGGCGATCGAGCGGAAGTACGGCCAGCCCATGTCGTTCTGGTTCGACCAGATGGAGACCGTAAAGGGCCAGAAGTACCCCGAGCAGATCGCATTCCTGCGCGAGAACTTCGGCTTCACCCAGGCGCACGCCAACGCCCTGGTGATGTACTCGCGCGGGTCCACTTCGTCACGGCGCTACAACAGCTTCGACGAGTACCTGGCGCAGTGCGACGAAACCGCGCAGACCACGATGCGGGCCATCTTCGCCGCGATCACGAGCAAATACCCCGACCTCGTCCAGGTCATCGCGTGGAACCAGCCGATGCTGCAATCGGGCAGCAGTTACATCTTCGGGGCCTCTGTGCAGTCCAAGCACATCCTCATCGCACCCTTCCGCACCGAGGTGATCGACGAGTTCCGGCCGCGGCTGGCGAGCTACAAAGTCAACAAGAAGACGATCCAGGTGCCCATCGACTGGCGGGTGGATGCTGCCCTGCTGCAGGACATCGTGGCGGCCTGCATCGTTGCCGATCAGCAGCCCCAGGGGCCGGTTGCCTGATCGGGAGCCGACGGCATTAGCAGGACACCTGGAGGCAACAGAACCATGTACCGAACCGTCATGGACGAGCAGATCCGCGCCGCCGATCTGCCCGCCCGGGCCGTCTACGACCTGGTGCGCAAGGGCTTCGAGCTGCACGGGCGGGGCCAGTTCGAGTTCCCGGCCAAGCAAGGGGTGCACACTCGACCAGGGGCTTTCACGCACGCGATGCCCGCCTACCTGCCGAGCGAGAACCTGGCGGGGACCAAGCTCATCAGCATCTACCCCGACAATGCCGCTCGGGGCTTGTCCCCCAGCAACGGGGTCATCGTCATGATGGACCCGGACACAGGCGTGGTGAGCACGATCCTGGACGCCACGTGGATCACCAACATCCGGACCGCCATGGTCAGCATGATGGATGCGGCGTACCTGGCCAACCCCGACCCGGTGTTCGGCATCGTGGGGGCCACCGGCGGCACCGGCCGGGCCCACGTGGGGGCAATCGCCGCTGTCTTTCCGGGCAGCCGCGTGCTCGTGAACTCGCGCAGCCGGGAGCGCTGCGACGCCCTGGTCGCGGACTTCCCCGAATATGACGGCCAATTGGTGGTCACCATGGACCAGGAGGCCCTGGTGAAGGGATGCGACGTCGTCATCGTCTGCACCTCACACCTGGCGCGTCCCATCCTGCAACCGGAGTGGCTGAGGCCGGGGCAGAACGTGCTCAACGTCCACACCCGGGCATGGCCGGCGCGTGTCCTGGACGCAGTGGATGTCGTTTCCTGCGACGACCGGCGGCAGGTGCTCGACGCGACCAACGGGCTCACCGACGTCTTCCCGGACCTGTCGCCCGACGTCGAACTCGGCCAAGTGGTGATCGGCACGCAGGACGGACGCACGAGTCCGACGCAGACGATCATGTCGTTCAACTACGGCCTGCCGATCTTCGACCTGTTGGTGGCCGACTACGTGCTGCGGAGCCTCTGAAGGTCCCCCAAGCCCATGATCATTGATGCAGATGGACGTGCAGGGCGTCGCTCCACATCAATGATCACGCGGTGGGACCGGCTCGGAAAACGGTTTCGAATTCGGTGAAAACGGTTTCGGTTGGGAAGGGGGTTCCGCCACGTCCGGAGCCCGGCGAACCTGGTGCAACCGAGCACCGCCCAACCACCGAAACCAAGGAGAAACACCATGACCGCCAACGCCTCCCGCCTCGCCAAGACCTTCGCCGCCGCCGCCCTGTTCGCCACCGCCATCACAGGCGTCACCGCCGGGGCAGCCAGCGCCGCCCCCGCTGCGCCGGCTGCACCCGCCAGCGCAGCAGCACCGGCACCTGCCGCCCCGCAGGGCTTCATGAACGTCCGCATGACCGTGGTCAACACCACCGACGAGGCCCTCACCGTCGGGGGCACCAAGGTGCTTCCCGGCCAGAGCACGGTCGTGGATCCGAACATCATGGATTACACCGTGGGGATCTCCGGCGGCACTTCCGGCAGCTACCTGAACCTGCGCGCCGCGAACCCGACCATCGGCTACCCCGTGGCCAAGGCGACCGCGATCATCAAGGGCGAGTTCCAGGAAGCCAGCAAGAGCCAGAGCGTCGGCCAGTCCGACCGCCTGATCGCGCTGAACGGCTACGAGGTAACCGCCCAGCGCAACGCGGACACGGATGCCAAGACCTTCACCTTCACGATCGCCAAGACCAGCGCGGCGACGATGTCGGTGGACAACACCAAGGCCGCCCACAACACCTACGTTCACGTCGACGGCAAGATGCACCCCGTGCGCAAGGGCACGAGCGCCAACCTGCCCGAGCTGCAGCGCGGCGTCGCCAAGACCTTCCAGGTGCAGTCCGGCGCCGGTCAGGCCATCACGGTGAACGTCTCCTGGCAGGGCAACCAGGCCGTGTTCAGCTCCCCCGGCCGCGGCAGCGCCGCGCTGGCCAGCGGCGAGCAGGTCAAGTTCGGCGACGTCACCGTCAAGCGCGCCGACACCAACCGGGTGACCACGGCCTTCACGCTGGGCATCACCCGGTAGCCCCCAGCACAAACACAGACCGCGCTGCCCCCGGCCCCCACCGGCCGGGGGCAGCGCCTTCGCGCTGCGCGCCCCTAGTGCGCGGCCATCTCCTCCACCGGTTCCAGTTTGCCCGGCAGGCACCACCAGGCCACCACGGCTCCCACGAACAGGACCATGGCACCCACCAGCGTCGTGACGCTCATCGCGTGCTGGAAGGCTGTGTGCGCAGCTTCCTCCAGGGCCTGCCCCAGGGCCGCCGGCAGTCCCGGCGCGGCCTCGTAGGCGCCGCCGGGCGACTCGATAGCGGCCTTCGTGACGGCGGCGTCCAGCCCGGGCGGCAGAGCCAGGCTGCGCTGATAGATCGCGGTGAGGACGCTGCCAAGGAGAGCGATCCCCAGCGCCGTCCCCAGCTCGTAGCCCGTCTCGGACACCGCGGAGGCGGCGCCGGCGCGGTCCTTGGGCGCCACGGCCAAGATGGTGTCGGAGGCGACCGTCAGCGCCACCCCGTCGCCGCCGCCGATGAGCACAAGCGGAATCGCGAACACCAGGTAGTGCGGGTTGTCCAGCACCAGGGCGATGCCCGCCATTCCCAGTCCGATGGCCACGAGTCCCAACCCGGTGAGCGGCCCCCGGCCGAAGCGCCGCATGAGCCGCCCGGCCACGAGCGCGGCCACCAGCGCCGCCATGGTGGCGGGGAGCTCGAAAACCCCCGCCGCCAGCGGCGACAGCCCCTTCACGAACTGCAGGTACTGCGAGAAGAAGAACAGCGAGCCGGCCAGGCCGAACACCGACAGGATCATACCCAGGACGGCACCGGTGAAGGGCCAGTTGGAGAACAGCCGCACGTCGATCAACGGATGCTCCAGAGTGCGCTGCCGCTGGATGAACCACACCATCGCGGCAGCTCCCACCACCCCCGCCGCCAGGTAGACCGGGTGCAGGCCGTGTGTGGCCAGCTCCTTGACGGCGTACACCAGGCCCAGGATCCCCACGAGCGAGAGCACCACCGAGAGGATGTCCATCGGGCCGGGGTTGGGGTCCCAGGACTCACGCAGGGCGGGCAGGCCGATCGCCAGCACCAGGGCCATGATCGGCACGTTGATGAGGAACACCGAGCCCCACCAGTAGTTCTGCAGCAGGATGCCGCCCACCAGAGGTCCGGCGGCGGCGCCGGCCGCACCCATCGCGCTCCACACGCCCACCGCGAACGAGCGCTCCCTCGCGTCGCTGAAAGTGCTGCGCATGAGCGCCAGCGTGGATGGCATGAGCGTCGCGCCGGCGACGCCCAGCAGCGCCCGCATGGCGATGAGCATCTCGGCGCTGCCGGCGAACGCCGCCGGGATCGAGATCAGCGCGAACGCCGTGCCGCCGATCAGCAGCATCCGCTTTCGTCCCACCCGGTCGCCGAGGTTGCCCATCGTCACCAGCAGCCCCGCGAGCACGAAGGAGTAGATGTCGCCGATCCACAGCACCTGGGTGGCCGTAGGCTGCAGATCCTCGACGATGCTGGGCGTCGCGAGGCTCAGGACGGTGCCGTCGACGGCCACCAGGAAGATGGCCAGGCACATCGCGACCAACGCCCACCACCGGCGAGGGTCCCTGGACGTGGGCATGCGCCGAACCTACCGACCGGCGGGTCAGCCAAACAACCGACGCAGCTCGGGCTGCTCGGCGATGCGCGCAGCGGTGTCGGCGTACGCGGCCTCCGCCGACTCCGCCTCGCGGCCGGGCGCCATCGGGTTGGCGCCCATGGCCGCGGCCACCTCGGCCGTGGGGGCGAACAGCACGACCTGGGCGCCGGCGGTCCGCAGCACCCGGATCTCCCGATCGACCTGGTGGCGCACGACGCGTCGCCAAGGAGTGTCCGGAGCCACCCGCACCCCGGAGTGGATCGCCATCGGGGCGCTTACCAGCACCACGTCGAGCTCCTCGTGCAGTACCGCCCCGGCGTTGCAGGCCGAGGTCGTGCCGCCGTCCACATAGCGCTCCCCGCCGATCTCGACCGGCGCGAAGTAGCCGGGGATGGCGCACGAGGCTGCGACCGCCGCACCCACCTCGGGCCGTGGGGCGCCCTCGCCGCCGAAGATCACCGTCTGGCCGTCGCTGAGGCGCAGCGCCGAGATGCGCAACGAGTCGGCAGGCCACACTCCCCCGCACAGCTCGGCCATCCCGCGGGCGATGCCGGCAGTGGACACCCGGCCCTCGGGCAGGGCCGCGGCCGCGATCTTGCCGGGATGGGCGCCCCAGGGGTTGCGCACGAGATCCGCCAGGAGCCCCGGCGACGCTGGGCGCAGGGAGCGCTCCTGAGCTGCCTCCCACTCCCGTGAGTCCGGGCCCACGCGCGCGAGGATGGCGTTGGCCTGCGCGCTCAGGGGGCGGCCCAGGTGGCGCCGGACGAGGTCCGCCGGGGGAAATCCCGCTGCCAGCGACGTCGCAGTGATGGACCCCGCCGATGTGCCTTGCAGGATGCTGGCCGTGCGCGCGTCCCAGCCGGCATCGGCGAGGGCGCTGATCACCCCGGCGTGGAAGGCACCACCAGTCAATCCCCCGCCGCCCAGCACCAGCCCGATCCTCATCGCACCTCCAGAGTTCCCGCGATGGTAGGCGGCTTCATCGGCGCGCCCCGCGGCGCCCGCCGGTAATGGGCCCGGAATATCCGTCGGCCCCGATGGACACAGCGCCGCCAGGATCGGCAGCCCCCGCTCTCGCCGTCGTCGAGGACGGCCTGGACCCCAGAACCTCGCAGAAACTCTCTGCCGGTAGCACCGTGTCCGGCGGGCGCACCACCGGACCTTGCCTGGATCCGGCGGTGCACATCGCCGACCTCGTGACAGCAGCCCTGGGCTATCCCGGAAATCCGGCCGACGTGGGATGACTCGGCGCTGCTACGTTGCCAGGGCACATGCGACTGGAGGAACGCGATGAACGCCTTCACCCCCGCCGAGCTGGGGTATCTGGATTCGCAGCCCCTGATGCGCTTCGCCACGGCGTCGCCGAGCGGCAAGCCCGACGTCGCCCCGGTCATCTTCGAGGTCGACGACGACGACATCCTCACCTCCGGCTTCGACATCACCCGGACGGTCCGCTACCGCAACATCGAGAGCAATCCCCGGGCGACCCTGGTGATCGATGATCTGGCCAGCGTCGACCCGTGGTCCCCGCGGGGCGTGAAGATCATCGGTGCGGCAGCGATCGAGCAGACCCCGCGCGGACCGCGCTTCCGCATCACGCCCGACGTCGTCATCAGCTGGGGCATCAACGACACCACCCCCGGAATCCCAAAGATGGAGCGCCGGGTGGTCGGCGATCGACCGGACAGCTGAACCCGCCGCCTGCGCGTTCGTGCGGGCCGCGGATCGCGGCAGCGGTTCACGGGTGCTGACACGCGTGGCACAGCGTCCTAGGTTGGAAGTGGGCACGTGGGTGTCAGGCGGTGCCGAGGCGGGTTGGAGGCGTCATGGCTGACGTTAGGGTTGCTGGGACCGAGGATGGGTTGCTCGCCGAGGTGCGGTCTCTGCGGGCGGAAGTTGAGCGGCTGCGTGCCGAGGTGCGGCGGCTCCACGCGGACCCGCCTGAGCTTCCGACCGCCGCTGTGACAGCTTCAGGGGCGACCCCTGCCCGCGAAGGGGACGGCCCGTCGCCGACGTTCCTGAGCCGGCGGGGGATGATCCTGAGCGGGCTCGGTGCAGTGGCAGGGGCAGCAGCGTTCGAGGTGGCCGGGGCCGGTCCTGCGGCGGCGACAGCGGGGGCAATGCAGTACGGCCTGAGCAACGACGCCAGCGCGGCTTCGACGGGCTTGACCTCGACGGCAAGCGACTGGACCTATCTCGTGCGCAACACTGGCGCTGGTGCCGGGAGTGTGGGCACCGCGTCGTCAGGCTTCGGCGTGCGCGGCGACACGTCCGGCAGTGGGCAGACGGCCGCGGGGGTCAGAGGTAACGCGGACGGCATCTCGGCCTATGGGGTGCACGGGGTATCGGACCGTGGCTGCGGGGTGCGGGGAGACACGAGCTCACCAGTCTGGCCCGGGGTGTGGGGAGTCGGCGTCGGCAACGGCATGGGTGTCGCAGGGGTGTGCGGCGGGGTGGGCGACACCGGAGCTCGCGGCGTGCACTGCGAGTCCTTGGATGGTTTCGGGGTGGAGGCCGAGTCCACGAATGGACCCGGCCTGAAGGCGAGGTCGAAGAACGCCGCGGCCCTCCACCTCCAGCCCTGGCAGCCGTTCCTGAACCTGTCGGCGACTTACAGCGTGGGTTCGGTATTCGTCACCACGGCGGGTGAGGCGTGGTTCTGCGTTGAGGCTGGGACGCCCGGGAAGTGGCGACTGCTGGCCTCGCCGGGTTCGGCGGGGGCGTTTGTGCCGATCACGCCGGTGCGGGTCTACGACTCGCGCTGGACCGGGGTGCCCGGTGTGACCACGGGACTGCTGACCTTGGGCGGACCTCCGAGGACGGTGTCGGTGGCAGCGTCGCGGACAAACACTGGAGCGGTGATCGACGCGAACGCGATCCCGGCCGGGGCGACCGCGCTGACGGTGAACCTCACGATCACCGCGACCCAGGGGTCGGGCAACCTCGCCCTGGTTCCAGGTGGCGTGGCCTCATCCACGACGTCGTCGATCAACTGGACGGCCTCGGGCCAGGCTTTCGCCAACGGTTTGACCGTGCCGATCAGGGCCAGCGACCGCACGGTCAACCTTCTGTGCAACGGCAACGCGACTCAGGCCCTCCTCGACGTCACCGGCTACTTCCTGGGTAAGTAGGCCGCGGCTTCGGCTAGGTCGTCGCCGCCTTTGCACCTATCTACGAGCAGCACTTGAAGGCACTGCCACCTTCGCCTACTCAAGTGCCGGAGGGGCTCGATCGAGATCGCGGCACTCGACTACGAGCGCCTGCAAGGCAACGGGCGACTGCTGGCCTGGCGCTCATCTGCGGATCCAACCGAAGTGAGCGGCGGCCACTGATCCGCCCGCATTGCTTGGCACCCACCTCCGCCCAGCACTTGCGTGACACTCCCCAACAGACGCTACCCTTTGTGACCACAGGTGCCGTGGCGGGCGCCGTTACTCACACAGAGTACATGAAGTGGCCGGGTGAACACCGAGGGTACGGACCTCCGCACCGGCGGAGGCTCCACTACAGTCTCGTGGCCCATGTCCACGCGAGGAGGCCCCATGTCACGCCACCCGATCCAGACCACGCAGACGCAGGTTGAACCGCCCGCCTCTGAGCGCGAGCGCGACCACACCGACAACAAGACGGCCGGTGCGCCGGCTAGCACCGGTCCGACTGACCCCCTGCCCCGCGCTCGCTATTTTCTGCTGGGAGCCGTGGTGGTGAACTGCGTTCTGCAGCTGATCCTGCCCGATCGCGTCAGTCTCGGGGAGTGGTGGTTGGGCTGGCCGCTGCTCGAGGCTCCCCTGGGTTTGGCCGGTTTCATCGCACTGCGCCACGAGCGGAACTTTGCCCGCGAGGGCGTCCGCACGCTCGTGCGGGTGCTGCTGATCGTGATGGTCCTGGCCGTGTCCTTCAACACGGCCATGCTGTTGAGCTTGTTGGCGCCCTCGAACAACCCCAACGGCATCGACCTGCTGCTCTCCTGCGCAGCGGTGCTCACGATGAACATCCTCACCTTCGGCGTCGTCTACTGGTGGATCGACAGTGGCGGCCCCGCAGCACGCCGCGACCCCAACAACACCCGACACGACCTGCAGTTCCCCCAGGACGTCGAGGCCGAACCCTGGCAGCCGCGGCCCGAGGATTACCTCTACACGTCGTACACCAACGTGTTCGCCTTCAGCCCCACGGACACCATGCCACTCACACGCAGGGCCAAGGGCATCTTCACGCTGCAATCGGCGGTGGCTCTGCTCACAATGTTGGTCACCCTCGGCCTGGCGGTCAACAACCTGACGTAGCCGATTGTCCGACGAGCCCGGACCACCGCGGCCCGGACCACCGCAGCCCGGACCACCGCAGCCCGCTATCCGGCACACCCCCAGGAGATCTGCCTTGACCCAGCAGGAGAAGCGCCTGGTAATCGGCGTGTGCGCGCTCATCGCCGCGGCGTTGGTCAGCACTGCGACCTTCAACTACATCGTGCTGCCGATGATCATGTCGCTGGACGCCTCGGAGTCCCAGCAGTCGCTGCTGCGACAGCTGCCGAGCATCGGCGCACTACTGATGATCTTCATCGCCGGAGTCCTCGGGCAGCGGATAGGCCCGCGCCGCCTGCTGGTGTGGTGCGGGCTGCTCATGGCGGTCGGCTACTTCGTCGTGATGGTCTCGCCGGCGATGGGCGTGACGTCTGCAGGAATGCTTCTGAGCAGCGTCGGACAGGAGGGCATCTTCGTGGTGTCCGTTGGCATGCTCAGTGCCGGTCTGGCCGATCCCAAGGCGCGGGCCTCCGGCTTCGCCATGCTGGCCATGGTCACCCCGCTGGTGTACCTCGTCGCTCCGGTCGCCGCCGGGGCGCTCGTAGGCCTGACAGGCTGGCGGGTGGTGATCGGACTGTGGGTGGTGGGAGGCCTCGCGGCCGCGTACCTGGCCAAGCGACTATTGCCACCCGACGACGCCAGCGGCACACGAGTCGAGCTGTGGACCCCGGCGCTGGCCGGCTTCGCGCTGGCCTGCTTGGTGCAGACGGCGAACAACATCAGCCAGGCGGGCTGGGCTGCCACGCCGACGATCGTGTGGGGCGGGGCGGCAACCGTGGCCACGGTTGCGCTTGTCGTGCTCATGCGGCGCCTGCCGGAGCCGAGCCTGGACATCTCGGTCCTGCGACACGGCGGCTTTCGGCTGCTATTGGTGGTGATCCTGCTCGTCCCCTTCGCCAGTATGGCCTTCTACGCCACCGTGGGCGCGCAGTTCGTCTACGGCTACGGCGTCTTCGCCACCTCGTTGATCATGATTCCGGTGCAGGTGACCAGTCTCGCCGGAGCGTGGCTGTCCGGCCGGATGATCCGGCGCAGTGGCATCCGGGCCACGGGCACGATTGCACTGGTCCTGACGTCGGTGGCGCTCTTCCTCGCCGCGACGCAGCGCGTCAGCACGCCGGTTGTGGTGTCGCTGCTGATCGTGTGCCTCTACAGCGGCGCCCTCACCGCAGCCAACGCTCCCATGACCAACGCGATCATGAACCTCGCCGCCAAGGGCTCGGAAGGCAGCGCGGCGGCGTTCCGAGGGGCCTCGGCCAGCCTCGGCAACGCCATCGGGGTGGTCATCATGTCGGCGATCGTCTTCTCGACGTTCCAGTCCTCACTGACGGCGAGCATCCAGGCTTCCGGCGGGGACGTGTCGCAGGCGGAATCGATCACCACGTCCCTGCGCGACGGCGTATCCAGCGAACAGGTCGCGTCGCAGTACTCGGTGCCTATGACCGAGGTCGTCGCCGCTGACGACGACCAGCAGTCCGCGATGGTGCAGGCCTACCAGGTACAGGGAATCGTGGGCGGGGCCGTCGTCCTCGTGGCGGCCCTTATTTTTGGCTTGTACCGCGGACCGAGTGCTCCCAAGCGCAGCCACCGGCACCGCCGCCGAGTTACAGCCGAGCCGAAGTAGTTCTGCGCTCCCGCGACTCAGGTGACGACGACGTTGCGCTGACTGCGCAGGGACATGACGAGGGCGACGATCCAGCCGACGATGGTCCAGCCGAGCAGGAGGTTCACCCAGAACACGGACCAGTGCGGAACGTCCCGCACCGCGGCGATGGCCCAGGGGAGCATGTAGCCGGCGGTGAGGATGGCGACGATGACGGCGACGACTTTGGTCGTCGTCCAGGACTTGGACTCGGGCTCGACGCGGTATTCGGTCATGTCCGACATTGTACGGGTGGCCCGGGATCGGGGCAGATCTTCGGGTGGCAGGCGACGTCGTGCAGCCTGTCGAGGCCCAAACGGCCCCACCTGTCCTGCTGCAGGATTCATTTCCACTTTGGGTGTTGAGGTCGGGCCTGGCCTGCCCCGCCGAGTCAGGCCAACCGGAGCCACGCCGCCTTCCTGCCGGCGCCTTCCCGTGGACCCTCGCCTAGGTGGTACCCGCAGCGTCGAGGCGGGCCTGAATCTGGGTCACCACGGCTGCAGGATCATCGACCGTCACGACCACCTGCCCGAAACGCTGCCCGGCTGTGAGTTCGAGGACCACCGCGGGTCCGTCCTTGTGGATGCAGAAGTAGTCCTCAATGTCGTCGTGATGCCACGTGCCGATCTTGGTCTTGGGCAGCCCGACGCCTTCTTTGACGCCGTGGACCAGTGTGATCGGATCATCGCTGGTCGTGACAGCCGCGATGTCGTCGTAGACCAGCACGAAGGGCCCGACCCTGCCGCCGGTGTGCTCCCAACCTGTCGGGTCGATGTGAACCCCGTCGTCTGCCACCACGACGTCGCACATTGCGCACCACCAGCCTTTCCCGTCGGCTCCGCGGTTCCAGCGTAGTCATTGCATCCCCTGATGTGGCGCCGGTTGTGCCGGGGTCCTGCCGGTTGTGCTTGTTATGTCCGCACCCGCGCTGCGCTGCTCTGGGGTCAGGTAGACCGCCCAGCAACCGTGAGCGTTGTTGGCCTCAACCGGATACTGGCGCTGGACGCACTTCGTGCGAATGACCTCATCCAGGCTTGACACCCTGCGAGGCGAACGCACCAACAGGCGAAAAGACGCCCCACCAGGAGTCCTCCGGGATCCGAGAGCACCAAGGAACCTCGCACGTCGTCGTTGACGAATCGATCACCGCCATCGACCTCGGCGGCGTGCTGCCGCGTGCGCTCCTGCTGGTGGTGCTGTGGCCGGTTTGGAGCGTGGGCCTGTTCACGGGCCCCAATTCCGCCCGGCGCCGCGTGCTGCTGGAACCCTTGACCCAGACCCGACCGCATACAGGAGCAGCAGGGGGTCACCCCGCGATCCGCTA
>CAYYRC010000033.1:0-24111 GCA_964474045.1 uncultured Actinomycetes bacterium | reverse complement strand
GTCAGCCTGTTCACCGGCGAACTGCCACTGCGGCCCGGCTGGCAGGTGCCGCTCGACGGCATGGTGATGGCCGGGTGCCTGCGCGATGCAAGCCCCGACTCCTGGGGGCAGCGTGTGATCATCGATCGGCTGCTGGGCCTGCGCGGCGCTGGCACCCAGCACATCGACCTCGACGACCTCGTCTACCTGCTGGAGTCCGGGTCCAATCGCATAGGTGCGCTGGACTTCCAACTCAGCAGCACGGAGTACGTACCGCGCGAGACAGGGGCAACGCTCGACGAGTTGCACCGAGCCGCACAGGCTATGGAAGACGGCACGCTCACCCCTGAGCTTGCAGCCGCGCTTGCCGATGGCACGGCAGTGGGCGGGGCACGCCCCAAGGTCCTGGTGGCCGGCGACAACGGCGTGCACTACATCGCCAAGCTGTCGCTGTCGACCGACACGTTCCCGATCGTCAAAGCGGAGGCCGCAGGGATGGAGTTGGCGCGCCGGGTCGGTGTGCCAGTCCCGGAGACCAGACTCGTGCACTCGCTGGGGCGGGACGTGCTGCTCGTGGAGCGCTTCGACCGTCCGGGGGACGGGACGCGGAGGCAACTGCTGTCGGCACTGACCCTCCTGGGCTTCTCCGACTTCCTCGGCGCACGATGGTCGAGCTACCCGGAGTTCCTCGATTCCTTGCACAGGTACGCATCCGCAGGCACCGGCAGCCTCGGACGTGCCCTTCTCGACCGGGTCATCAACATCCTGATCGGAAACACCGACGACCACGCCCGCAACCACGCCGCGTTCTGGGACGGGCGGAACCTGCAGCTGGCGCCCGCCTACGACGTGTCACCCCAAGCAAGGTCAGGGACCCAGGCGCGGCAGGCAATGGACATCGGCCGCGCACCGTCGCCCGACAAACAGGGTCCGCGCTGGAGCAACCGGTCAACGGTCGTGGCCGCGGCCCGCGACTATGGCCTCGCGCCAGCCGAGGTCGAGGAGATGTTCGACCGGCAGGTCCACATCATCGAAGACGCCTGGCCCGAGGTCGTCGAGGTAGCCGAGCTGACGACGAACCAAGCGGCAGCACTGAAGGGCAGGCAGATCGTCAACGCGTTCGCCTTGGAGTAGGGGGCCGAATGAGCCGGAGCTGGCCCACCGATCAGCCCCACACGATCAGCCCGAGGCGCCCAGGAACGGCCCCAGCCAGTCGAAGATGTACTCCTGCGCCACCGTCGGGCCGTTCGGCTGGTCGTGCAGCTGCGCCCCCTGGGCGGCTGTCAGCTGCAACAACGACTTCTGGTCCGGCGGCACGTTGGTCAGCAGGCTGTAGCCCTGCGCGCCCTGCTGGGCGAAGAACTGGTCGCCCTCGTTGGCGGTGATCATCGTCGGGATCTTGATCTTGCCGTAGTCCGCCGTGTAGTCGAACGACACCAGCGCCTCGAGCAAGCCGTAGTAGTCCGACAGCGGCTTGTTGGCCCGGGCGTCGCTCTGCGTCTGCTGGGTCAGGATCGAGCCGCGCTTATAGATGTTGAACTGGGTGCTCCGCGGCAGCGACGTGAAGGCCTGTTGGAACTCGGTGTTGAGCTTCTGCTGCGCGGCCTGCTTCTGGTCCGGGGGCAGGTTCATCGTGTTGCGCACCGTGGTGACGTCGCCCTGGTCCTGCCACAGGTCCCCGTAGCTGACCGCCCCCGGCTCGAGCACCACCGCCGACAGCCCCTGCAGGTTGGCCGCCGCCCGCGCGCACAGCATGCCGGCGAACGACACCCCGATCAGGCCGATCTTGCCCACGTCGCCGCGGGCCTTGGTCCACTCCAGCACCGGCCCGACGACCTTGTCCCACTCCGTCGTGAACACGACGTTGCGCACGAACAGCGGCGTCATCTGACCCGGGCCCTCGAACAGCACCACGTTGTAGCCGCGCTGCAACCCGGCGGTGACGCCGAACTGCATGCTCTCCACGTTCTGCCCGTCGCTGCCCGAACTGATGATGATGGTCGGCTTGCGGTCCTTGGACGTATCGGGGGCGAAGAAGTAGCCCAGGATCGGCCCGAAGTCCGACTGCACCTCGAACTGCTCGGCCGCGGGCTGGAACAGCTTGGCCGCCGCGTTCCAGCGGCTCTCGACGGTGTTGAACACCTGCTCCTCGGTGCTGCCCTGGCTGCCGCCGAGGATGAAGAACAGCTGCTGCGTGGCGTACTGCGAAGCGCGCAGCAGCCGGGTGCGCTGCGTGACCGGGTGGCTGCCGGAGGACTGCGCCAGCTGCGCGAGCTGGTCGCCGAAGGCGCCGAACGCCTGGCAGTAGGCGTCGAAGGCCTCGGGACCCGGGTCCGCCGGGTTGCCGGACTGGGCGTTGATGGTCTGGAAGATCCGGAACAGCTCGCCCGGCTCGGCCACCTGCGAGGTACAGCCACCCATCGCGAACAGCGCCTCGCCGTTGAACTCCTGCCAGGCGAACGGTGCGAAGGGGGTGAGCTCGGCAGCGCTGATGGCCATCTGCGAGGCACTCGGGATCGCCGAGCCCGTAACGGCTGTGGCGCCCCCGGACGCGGCCCCCGACGAGGCGGCGGCGCTGTCCGCGCCCTTGGCGCAGGCGCTGAGCAGACCGGTGCTGGCTGCGGCGCCGCCCACGAGGGCACCGGCGAGCAGGGAGCGGCGGGTGATCGTCATGCCAATCAACGTAGCGCCGAAGCGTCGCCGACGGTGCCCTTCGCGGCTAGCTTCCCTCGCGCGCGGCGACAATCAACGCGCTGGCCGCGAGCTCGTCCAGCTCGCCGGCGGCTGACGAGCCGCCGGCCGCGGAGTGGACCTCGGCCAACCCGGCGCGGCGCAGAGCCGGCACGTCGTGGGCCGCGATCGACCCGCCAGCCATCACCGTCACCCCCACCCCGCGCCCCTCGGCGGCGAGTTCGCCCAACAGCCCCAGACGGTTCCGGGCGGCACCCGGGCGCCCGCTCGTGAGCACCCGGTCGACCCCGAGCTCGGCCAGCCGGCGCAGGGCGCCGAACTGGTCGTCCACCAGGTCGAACGCCCGGTGGAACGTCACCGACAGGCCGTCCGCGGCAGCCATCAGCCGCGCCAGCCGCGGCCAGTCGGGCTCCAGCTGCGCATCGTCGAGCAGCCCGAGCACCAGGCCGGGGTACGCAAGGTCGCGGATGAGGGCGATCGAGTCCAGCATCGCGCGCTCGTCGGCCGCGTCGGCGGTGAAGGCTGCCCGGGGGCGCACGATGGGATGGATCGGCAGGAAGTCCAACAGCGCCGCCACCGCCTGCAGGTCGGCGTCCGCCGGCGTCAGGCCGTCGGCCGCGGCATCGCGGCAGAACTCGATGCGCCCGGCCCCCAGGCGGGCCGCGGTGAAGGCGTCCATCGCCCGGAAGGCGCAGATCTCGACCATCATGATGCAGCCGCCGCCTTCGGTTGCCCGGCCGCCGCCTTGTCCCGCCGAGCAGCGCGCATCCCGAGCAGCGGTCCCAGCACGGCCAGGCCGAGCAGCCCCCATAGCGCCGCCTGCGGCGCCACGAACGACACCAGCACCAGCAGTCCGATGTAGCCGGACATGATGTAGCCGTAGTTGTCCCGGGCGCTGGGGGCGCGCGCCTCGGGCTTGCAGATCTCCGGATGCAGGTTGGTCTGCCGCGCGATCATCGCCAGCGAGCAGCTGATGACGAACATGTCGAACAGGTAGAAGGTGATGACCTCGCCCACGTCCTGCATGCCGGACTGGCTGAGCAGGCTGGTGGGGAACGGGAACACGACGATCGCGAACAGCCACAGCAGGTTCCAGCGCACCACCGCCGAGTTCATGCGCTCGATCTGGCCGAAGATCCGGTGGTGGGCCAGCCAGAACATGATGATGACGCACCAGCTGATGGCGAAGCCGGTGATGAGCGACTGGTTGTTCTGCCACACGTACTGCAGCGGGTGGGCGTCGGCGAAGGCGTTGTTCTGCGGGATCTGGATGTCCACCAGCGGCAGGATGAGCAGCGTCACCGCGATGGCCACCACTGCATCGCTGAAGCCGAGCATGCGCTCGGTGGAGGCGGTGGAGAATCCGGTGTCGGCCATGGGTGCATCATCCTGGCAGCGGCGGCGCTATGACGGCACCGGCTCGGAGGACAGGGACTCCGCGCCTAGGACCGTGTCGGTCGGGGCCCGCCGCTCCCACCAGATGGCGCTGGCACAGGCCGTCACCACCCAGCCACCCGCGATGGCGGCGCACCAGGTCAGCAACGCCATCGCCACCCCGATCGGCCCGAACGCCAGGAACCCCTGCAGCAGCGACGGGAACACCAGCCGCGCCACCACCGGGATGATGAGGCCGTCGATCAGCGCACCGGCCAAGCCCGCCATCATGAGGAACTTGAACCCCCGGCCGCCGTCGCGCACCAGGATCACCGGCGTGAGCGACCAGAAGATCCACGCCGGGATGAGCGACACCAAGATGCCGAGCCACAGCGGCAGCCGGGTCCACGAGGCGTAGGCGAGTTCCTGGCGCAGCGACAGCGCGATCAGATACAGCGCGAACCAGCCCGCACCACGACCCAGTCGCTGCCACATGCCGAACTGCTCGCGCCGCCAGGCGGCGGCGAACATCCCGGCCACCGTGATCGACATCGGGATTCCCCAGAACAGGAACCCGGCGAGCCCGGCGACCGTCCACAGCGAGCTCAGCTCGGCGGAGCTGCTGAAGGTCTCCTCCACCACCTCGGTCAGCGGCGTGGTGATCCCGAAGGACTTGACGACGAGGGTCGCGGGGCTGGCGCCCTCGGCGAACCCCGTCACGAAGCCGTAGCCCAGGATCATGAGCGGGATGACGGTGGTGAAGACCTCCAGCGACAGCAGGAGGCTCTTGTCGCCGCCCTCGATCTCCTGGAAGCGGGCCACAACGGCTGTCAGCGGGCTCTGGCGGCGCATCGCGTCCAGGCGCTCGTAGCGGGCGCGCACACTCGACGCGGCCCGCGACGCCCGCTCGCCCATGAGGGCCCCCTCTCTGCTCGCCCGCCAGTCCTTGGCGGTGTTTTCCGGTGCTTGCCGCCGCCCGCCTGTGCCTATGCGTCCCGGTCGTGCTCCTCGGCCTCGGCGTCGATTGCCAGAGCCGCACAGATCACCAGCACCGGGTCGCCCTTGGTCGAGATGGAGTACTGCCGGTGCATGGTGACGATCTTGCGCTGGAAGCCGGCCACACCGTCGCCGGCGGCATCGGTCAGCTCCCAGGCGTAGTCGGCCAGATCGCCCTTGAGGGTGAGCGGGCCGCCCGGGCCGTCGATGCTCCACGTCTCGGCCGTGGGCATCCAGTTGGACTTGACGATCCTGACCTCGGGCTGGCCGTCGCGGTTCAGGAGGTACGTCGCGTGGGTGTGCATCCGCTCGTGGGTGAGCACGGCGATCTTGCTGCCGCCGGCGTCGGTGACGTCCCAGTGCTCGGTCTTGAAGCCGGTGTGGTGCTTGGCCCCGAACACCTCGTTGCCGGCGTCGTCGCGGACGACGTAGCTGTCCATGGAGGGGAGCTTGCGGGACAGCACGTATCCGGCGGCGTTGGCGGAAGCGGGCATCGGGACTCCTCACGCGCGGGCGCCTCTCCGGTGGCGGCGCGGTTGCCAGTATTGCGCCCTCTTCGCCCGGTTGCGCCCTTTCCCCGCCGCCGCGCACCCTGCTCGCCCTTGCGCCCCTTCCCCGAAGTTGCGCCCTTGTGGACGCCGCGAAATGAGTCGAAGATGGCAGGAAGGGGCGCAAGCACGGCCGGGTGCGCCTGGTCCCGCTACCGGCACCGACCGTCAAGCCGCAGGAGGTGTGCGATGACCGCGCTCGTGAGCGCCCTGGTCACCGTCGTCGTGATCGTGTTCGCCATCTTCATCGCGATGCGGACGTTCATCCTGGTCCGCCAGGCGCAGACCGCGATCGTCGAGCGGCTGGGCAAGTACCACTCGACGCTGTCGCCCGGGCTGCACTTCGTGGTGCCGATCATCGACAAGGTGGTGGCACGCATCGACATGCGCGAGCAGGTGGTGGTGTTCCAGCCCCAGTCCGTCATCACGAGGGACAACTTGGTGGTGTCGATCGACTCGGTCGTGTACTTCCAGGTGGCCGACGCCGAGCGCAGCACCTACGAGATCCAGGACTACCTCACTGCGATCGAGCAGATGTCCATCACCACCCTGCGCAACATCATCGGGGCGATGGACCTGGAGCAGACCCTGACCAGCCGGGACGCCATCAACTCGGCGCTGCGCACGGCCCTGGACGAGACCACCGGCTCCTGGGGCGTGCGCATCTCGCGGGTGGAGCTGCGCTCCATCACGCCGCCGGCCAACGTGCAGCAGGCGATGGAGGCGCAGATGCGCGCCGAGCGTGAGAAGCGCGCCGCGATCCTGACCGCCGAGGGCCAGCAGCAGTCCGCGATCAAGGTGGCCGAGGGCGAGAAGCAGTCGGCGATCCTGAAGGCGGAGGGCGAGCGGCAGGCCGCGATCCTGCGCGCGGAGGGCGAGTCGCAGGCGCTCGCCAACGTCGTGTCCGCCATCCACACGGCCGGGGTGGACGACAAGGTCCTGGCCTACCAGCAGATCCAGCAGTGGCGCTACATCGCCGCCTACCCGTCGAACAAGCTGTGGCTGGTTCCGCAGGAGCTGTCACAGGCGGCCGCGGCGATGTCGCGGGCCTTCGGCGCGTCGGAGGCCGGCGGTTCCGCCCCCGGCGGACCAGCCGCGGGGTAGCACGTGTCCGCGCTGTTCTGGGTGCTGATCGTCGCCACTGTGGTGCTGGGAGGGATGGAGCTGCTGAGCACCAACCTGGTGTTCGGCTCGCTGGCCCTGGGCGCCCTGGCGGCGGCAGGGATGGCGGCCCTGGACCTGTCGCCGCTGGTGGTCGGCGGCGTCGGTGCCGTGGTGGCCGGGCTGTCGCTGCTGGCGCTGCGGCCGGCGGTGCTCGCACGCCTGTCGAAGGGGCAGCCCGAGCTGCGCAGCGGCACCCAGGGGCTGCGGGGAGCCACCGGCAGGGTGCTGACCGGGGGGAGCCGCGGCGTGGTCAACGTGTCCGGCCAGGAGTGGTCGGCGGTGGAGGTCAACGGCTCCGAGCTGGTGGCCGGCAGCAAGGTGTGGGTGGTCGAGGTCGATGGCGCCACCCTGGTGGTGGCCGAGGACGGCTGAGCCCGGCCGGGCGGGTCGTATCGGGTCGGGTCGGGTCGTGTCGGGTCAGGTCAGGTCAGGCCAGGCCAGGTCAGGCTTCGGCCGAGACCCCGACCAGGCGCAGCACGGCGTCCAGCCCTCGGACGCGCCCGCTGACCGGGGGCAGCAGCAGCGTCCGTATGCCCACGCCGACCGCACCCGCATCGGCACTGGGGCTGTCCCCCACCATGAGCGTCTCTCCGGGGGCGGCGCCCAGCTGCTGGAGCGCCGCACTGAAGATGCGCGGATCAGGCTTCAACGCGCCTTCCCGGCAGGACAGCACGATCGCGTCCAGATGCGGGGCGAACCCGTGGAGCTCGAACAGATCGGTGATGTCGATGCCGACGTTGGACACCACCGCGACCTTGACCCCTGCGGCGGCCAGCGCGGCCAGCGTCGGCTCGGCATCCAGATAGGGCCGCCACTGGTCGGCGACCGTCGAGTACAGGGCGTCGACCAGCGCGTCGGACAGCTGCCAGCCGTGGTCCTCGGCGGCCTCGGCGACCAACTCGTCGAAGACCTCACGGTGCAGCTCCGGGTACAGGTCGCGCCGGCCGTCGGGGTCGAAGTGCACGGCATGCCCCCAGACGTCGGCCAGGAACTCCGCGATCGCCGGGGCGTCCGGGGGCAGCCGCTCGCCCGCCTGCTCCGCCCCCTGGGCCAGCCACGCCCCACCGTCGCCGCCGTCCACCAGCGTCATGTGGAAGTCGAAGATGACTGCGGTGATGGGTTCCACGGACGGTCCCTCCAGATGTCGGCGCGCTACCCTAGCAGCGGCTCGTTCCGAACGCGCCCGGCCCGCGAGGCACAGCGCGGTGGCTACGCCCTCAGCAGTGGACGGCAGGAGCTGCGGCTCCGCGACTCCAGACCGCCCGCGCCGGTCAGGCATCATGACATCAGCGACCCCCGACGGAGGATCCATGACTCACGCAAGCGAGCGCCCATGAGCACCTGGGGAAACCCGCGCCCGGGAGTATGAAGACCGCGATCTTCCTGCTGGTCGCCCTCGGCATCCCCGGCACCATCGCGTCAACCCTGGGCGGCAGCGCCGCGGGGATGGCGGTGGGGGTGGCTGGCGGTAGCGCACTGGCCTTCGCCAGCGTCACGGACAACCGCCTGGCGATCCCCTTGGCCCTTCTGGTGGGCGCGGCTGGCGCGGCCGGGGCGGCAGTCGAGGGGCTGCCGCTGGCGGCTGGGCTGCTGATCGCCGCGACCACGCTGCTGGTGGGCGCGGCCAACCAGCTGTCGATCGGGATGCTCGCGCTGGTCCCTGTGCTGGCAGTGGTGTTCGCATCCACCGATCGCGGGCTGGCTTGGTGGGCCGCGGGCGCCTGGTCGCTGTTCGGCGCGATCTGCGGGCTGGTGCTGCTACGAATCATCAAGGGCAAGTCCGAGCCCGCCCCGCTGGACGCTCCGCACGCCTGGCGGCACGCGGTGGTGCTGGCGATCGCGTGCGCGGTCACGTTCTACGTGGCCCTGGAGTGGTCGCTGCCGCACGGGTACTGGATCACGCTGACGCTGCTCGTCGCGCTGCGACCGCTACCCGAGGAACGCCGCGACATCTTGAGCGATCGACTGTGGGGGACGCTGCTGGGGGCAGTGATCGCCCTCGTTGTCGCCGCCGTCATGCCGCCGACCGGCACGATCATCGTGGCGGCGCTGTGCCTGGCCCTGCTGGGGGCCTACGCCGTGAGCGGCAACTACTTCATGCAGACGTTGTTCCTGACCCCCATGCTGCTGCTGTTCGCCACCGCAGGCGACGACGAGTCGGCACTGCGGTTCACCATCGAGCGGGTCCTGTTCACCGTCACCGGCGTGGTGATCGGAGCCGTGTTGATTGCGGGCCTGGCCTGGTGGGACGCCCGCGACCAGGCAGCCGAGCCAGGGCAACCGGAGCAGCTGCCAGCCGCCTAGGCAGGCCCGCCGTCGGCCACCACGGTGTTTCGCCCGGCCTGCTTGGCCCGGTACATGGCCTCGTCGGCACGGTGAATCAAGGCGGCGACGTCGTCACCCTCGCGCTGCTGCGCGACGCCGATGCTCACCGTCACTGCCCCCAGCTCCTCGAAGGGCTCGGCCGCAACGACTTGCCGCAGCTGCTCGGCGAGTTCCACCGCGCCCGCCTGGGAGCACCTGTCGCACAGCACCACGAACTCCTCACCGCCCCATCGGCACAGCACCGCCGACCTGGGGAGCACCTGGCTGACGCGGCGCACCAGCTCCACGATCACCTCGTCGCCGGCGCGGTGCCCATGCCGATCGTTGGTCTGCTTGAAGCGGTCGATGTCCAGCATGAGGGCGGAGAGGGTCACGCCGGTCGCTCGGGCGTCGGCGATGGCCTGCGCCAGCAGGGCTTCCATGTGGCGACGGTTCCAGACCCCGGTCAGCGGATCGGTGTGGGCCAGCCGGTTGAGTTCCCGCTCCAGCCTCTTGCGCTCACTGATGTCCCGGGTCACGCCCAGGATCTGGACGACGTTGCCGTCGGCGTCCACCTGCGGGACCACGTCCAGCTCGCCATACATGATCGACCCGTCCTTGCGGTAGTACTCCTGCTCGCCATGGAAGGTCGGCAGCTCGGTCCCCGCGGCGATGGCCTGGAACAGCCGGCTGTAGTAGTCGCCCACGCGCGCCAGCGACTCGGGCGGGTGGATCTCCTGGGGCGCCTGTGCCATGGCCTCCTCGGGGGTGATGCCCCGCATCCGCTGGACGGATGGGCTGACGTAGGTGATCGAGCCGTCCAGGCCCATCGTCCAGATCACGTCCCAGGCGTTCTCGGCCAGCAGTCGGTGCCGCTGCTCGCTAGCTGCGAGCGCCACGACGGCCCGATCGCGCTCCTGCTGCAGCAACGTCTCGTCGGTGATGTCCATGACGGTACCGAGCATGGTCACCGGGCGATCACCGTCGAACTCCGTGACGCGCCCGCGCGCGCGGACGTGACGGATGCTCCCGTCGGGTCGCAGCACGCGGTGGGAGTAGTCGAAGCGGCCGTCCCGAGCGCTGGTGGCCTCGACGCTGCGCCAAGATGTCCCGCTCGTGCCGCAGGTCGGCGACCTCGGGCGAGTCGTTTGGAGTCACGCTGGCACCTCGTCTCACACCCACCGCCGGCCGAAGGTCGCCGTGGCGCCACGACCCTCACCGGAACTCTAGTCCCATCACCTGATCTCGCCCCACCCAGCGTTGCCGGGCATACCTCTCCGTGTCGGCGCTTGCGCGCCCTACGCTGACCCGGTGACCAACGATGCCGTGACGCCGCCGGATGACGACCTCGCCCTGCTGCGGGCGTTCGAACCCGTCGTCCGCTTCACCAAGGGCGAGATGTTCTTCCCCGTGGGGGTGGACGCCTACGTTGCCTGCTCCGCGCTGTGGCAGAGCACCGCGGGAGGCGACGCCGCAGTGGCGGCCCAGCCCGGTGATCTGGACCTGGGGAGCCTCGCGGTGGCGGGGGCCCAGGAGGCCGGGCCGGGGCAGTCGCTGTCAGCGGTGAACACCGGGCGCCGCATCCCGTGGCGGGAACGCCTGCGGCTCCGCGATCACCGCGAGCACCTCAAGGGAGGCAGCCGGTTGGCCGAGGTCGGCATCCTGGGCCGGACGATCGACTCGATCAGCCGGCTGTCGCTCATCTTCCGCGGGAGCGTGCCCGGCGGCAGCGCCGCCGTGTCGATGCGGATCCAGAACGAGCACCTGGACCCGTCCCAACCGGTGTACTACGGGCGCGTCGTGCGCGACGCCGGCTACCTCATCTGCCAGTACTGGTTCTTCTACTCGTTCAACAACTGGCGCTCCGGCTTCGGCGGCGTGAACGAGCACGAGGCCGACTGGGAGCAGGTGACGATCTACCTCGACGGCACCGGCGCGACCGACGACGACGGCCTGCCGATCCCCCGCTGGGTGGTGTTCTCCGCCCATGACGAAACCGGCGACGACCTTCGGCGGCGATGGGATGACCCGGACCTCAGCCTGGTCGACGGCCGGCACCCGGTGGTCTTCGCGGGCGCCGGCTCGCACTCGGGCGCCTATCTGGCCGGGGACTACCTCATCACGGTGCAGCCGCCCAGCCTGGGCGGCTTGGTGAAGGTCACCCGGCGGATCTCGCAGGTCCTGACGCCCTGGAGCAACGCCGCCCGCGGGGTGGGTGTCCCCTACATCGACTACGCCCGCGGCGACGGCCGCGCGATCGGACCCGGGCAGCCGGATGCCTGGTCGCCGCGGGTGATCGACGACGCCACCGGGTGGGTGGTGGACTACCGCGGGTTGTGGGGGCACGACACCCGCGACCGGTTGGGGGGCGAGCGGGGCCCGGCCGGGCCGCGCTATGAGCGGACGGGCACGGTGCGCGCCTCCTGGGCGGACCCGGTGGGATGGGCAGGCCTGGCCAAGGTCGCACCGAACCCGGACCTGGAGCGGGGCCTGATGGAGCGACGCGTCGGCGAGATCGATGCCGAGATCGCCGCACTGCAGGCGTCCGCAGCGACCGAGCGCGAGGAACTTCGCATCCAGGCGGCCGGCATCGACCCCGGGTCACCCGTCGTCCGTGCCCTGCGCGGCAGGGAGGACGACCTGCTCGCGCTGAACGAGCAGGCAGTCGCCCTCACCGACGAGCGCGCCCGACTCGTGGCCGCGGTGGCGGGCGAGCCCACCCCGGTGCCACCGCACGCGCACCTCAACCACCGGCTCACCCCGATCCAACCCGGCAACCGCACTCGAGAGCGGCTGCTAGGGGTGTGGGCGATCGTCAGCACGCCGTTGATCCTGTGGATGTTCGCGCGGCTGATCATGCCAACGGGCTCCGCCCGGACTTCGGTCCTCATCGCCTTCATCGCCCTGCTGCTGTCGGTCGAGGCCATCGCGCGCGGGTATTTCATGGCCTTCCTGATTCGCGTCGCGCTGGTGGTGGGCGCAGGCGTCGTGCTGTTCTACGCCTTCGAGAACCTGCAATTGGTCGCCTACTGGACCTTCGCTGCGCTCGCGGTGCTGGTGCTGCTGGTGAACCTGCGCGACGTGTGGCGGCGCTGAGCCGCGCCGACGGCTGAGGCGCCCGGATGGCTAGGCCGCGCCCGGACGGATGGGCCGCGCCCGGCGCGCGCCCTCACCTCAAGACGGGTTCGGAACCGACTCGGCCAGGCGGGGGCACGCGCTCCAGTCCTGCTCCGGATACGTGCCCTGCAGCCGCACAAGGGCCCCCTCGACGGCGGTGGGCTGCACCGAGACGCCCAGCCGCGTGAAGGGCGTGGCGAACATGCTCAAGGCACCGACGACGCCCATGGTGAACAACAGGCAGGCGCCGATGAGCACGAAGGCTGTTCGGCGCCGCCCGGGCAGGCTCAGGACCACCAACCCGGCGAAGACGAAGGCTCCCAGGTCCAGGACCAGCCAGACGATGGTCGGGAGCTTCCAGACCGAGCTGAGGATGCGGCTCTGGCGCGCGTTCTGCGCCGTCTGGAAGGAGTCCATCGCAGCCTTCTGCGCCTCTGCCTGGACGTTGCCGTCCGACGGCAGGGCCTGGATCCCCTGGCGCACGGCGGCCGCCCAGGCTGCCGTGTTCTCGTCACCGGTCAAGTCGCCGGCCTCG
Source organism: uncultured Actinomycetes bacterium (assembly GCA_964474045.1). Lineage (GTDB taxonomy): Bacteria > Actinomycetota > Actinomycetes > S36-B12 > UBA10799 > JACJWR01. The sequence goes on along the minus strand of CAYYRC010000033.1, from coordinate 11,403 downwards.
GCCGCCACCCAGGAGTCGGTGGCCACGGAGCGCATCAGACAGATGGTGTCGCGGCGCAGCGGGTCTGCGGGCGCCGCGGGGAAGTAGTCGGCCGCCTCATACACGTCCACCAGGGCGAGCGCCTCGTCCTTCGCGCTGGCCGAAGCGTCCTCGAACACCTGCACCGAGAAGAACAGGAGCAAGCCCAGCATGATGCCGAGCACGCCGCTGACGTAAGCCAGAGCGTCGGTGAGGAAGCCCGACGCGTGGCCCTCCGCCTGGTCGGGCAGCTCGTGGCGACCCAGATACTTCAGCAGCCGAACGCCCGCGAAGATGCCCAGGCCGGTGCTCACCACCAGCCCGATCCAGTTGAGCACGACTAGGTGCATGCCGAGAATCCTGGCACGACCAGGCCGGGCCGCGCTGCGCAGCCCACCTAGGCGGCGCCCATGAGACAACGCCTCGTCCTAACTCGCCTCACGATCAAGGGACCCGGCCGCATCCCCAGTTCGGACCGCCCCCAACTCCATGATCATGAGGAGCCAGCGATCGCGCGCAGGATCACCGCGAAGGTGCGCTGCTAGATTCCCGGCTGTGCGCACTGGTGTGGTCATCCTTCCGGACGCGACCTGGCCGGAACTGCGCCGACGCTGGCAGGAGGCCGAGGGCCGGGGCTTTCACACCGGCTGGAGCTACGACCACCTGAGCTGGCGCTCCCTGCGCGACGGCCCCTGGCTCGGGACAGTGCCGCTGCTTGGGGCGGTGGCGGCGAGCACAACGGCCCTGCGCCTGGGCACGCTGGTGACCAGCCCCAACTTCCGACATCCGGCGCTGCTAGCCAAGGACGCCATGACGCTCGATCAGATCAGCGGCGGCAGGCTGGACCTAGGCGTCGGAGCGGGTGGCCAGGGATTCGATGCCCAGGTGCTGGGCCAGGCCGCGCCGACGCCGCGCCAGCGCGCGGACCGGTTCGCCGAGTTCGTCGATGCGCTGGACCTGCTGTTGCGAGAACCTGCCGTCAGCTTCCGGGGCGGATTCTTCGCGGCCGTGGAGTCGCGCACCCATCCCGGCTGCGTCCAGCGCCCACGCGTTCCCTTCACGATCGCTGCCGCCGGCCCCAGGGCGATGCGCGTCGCCGCGGAGCACGGGCAGACCTGGGTGACCTACGGGCCCCTGACCAGCGACGCGCCGGACAGCGGCGCGGACCACGGAGCCGCCGCGCGAGCGTGGTTCGCGGGGGTGGCAGAGCAGGTAGAGCGGCTCGACGCCGCCTGCCATGCGGTCGGACGCGACCCCGCGACGCTGCGCCGGATGGCCCTCGCCGGGCTCGACCTCGGCTGGGCGCAGCAGTCGGTGGGCGCCTGGGAGGAGTACACGGGCCGACTCGCGGAGCTGGGGTTCACCGAGGTCGCGATTCACTACCCGCGCCCACACGACCCGGTGCTGCCGGGGCCGCCGGTGGCCGTCTTCGACGCCATCAGCGCATCGCTGGCGAGCGCGCCAGCGGCAAGCCCTCACAGGGCCAACTGATCCTTCAGCGCGATGATCCGCTGGTAGGACTGATCGATCCGCTCCTCGCTGATGCGCCCGGTGCGCACGAGGTTGACGACGTGGTTGATGGTGGTGGGCGTGACCTCGGGGTCGTACTCCAGGTTGTTCGACACCAGGATGATGTCCGCGCCAGCGAGGATGCTGCGCTCCACGATCGTCTTGAAATCGAAGAACTGCGTCAGCCCCTCCATCTGCAGGTCGTCGGTCACCACCACCCCGCCGAAGCCCAGCTGGTCGCGCAGGAGCCCGGTGATGAAGGCCGGCGACAGAGTCGCGGGCAGCTCGGGGTCGATGTGCCGGTTGAAGACATGCGCCGTCATCACCATGCGCGCCTTGCCAGCCGCGATCATGTTCCGGTACGGCTGGAGCTCGACCTCGGACCACGTGTCGGTGACGTCCACGAAGCCCAGGTGCGAATCGGCCTTGGCGCTGCCGTGCCCGGGGAAGTGCTTGAACGCGGTGGCGATGCCGCGGGCGTCGTGGCTGTCGACGAAGATTCCCGCGTGCTCAGTCACGACCGCCGGATCGGCCGAGAAGCTGCGCTCCAGGGCGCCGATCGCCGGGCTCTCCGGGTTGATGTTGAGGTCCAGCACGGGGGCGAAGTTCATGTTCAGGCCGTTGTCCGCCAGGGTGGCGGCCATGCTGTCGGCGTACTGCTTGGTGACGGCCGGGTCGTTGAGCGTGCCAAGGTACTGCGCCGACACCGTGGGCGGGAAGCCGTAGCTCTCCTTGAGCCGGGCGACCTTGCCCCCCTCCTGGTCCACGGCGATGAACAACGGCGTCGGGGAGATCGCCCGGAGCGAAGCAGTGAGCGCCCGCAGTTGGGCCGGCGACGTGATGTTGCGGCCATAGGTCTTGAGCTTGGCGTCCCGATCGAAGACGATCGTGCCGCCGATCCGATACTTCTGGATGTCCCGGTAGATGTAGTTGGTCGCCTCCAGCGTTAGGCCGCGGAACCCCACGAGCAGCATCTGCGCGATCTTGCGCTCCAGCGGCGGGTCCTTGGCGAAGCCGCCCGAGGTCACACTGCTGGTGCAGCCGCCGAGCACTCCGGGGAAGGCCACCGAGCCCGCCACGGCTGCGGCCGCGACCAGGAACCGACGCCGCGACATCGCCGACCGCTCGGCGCCGAGGCTGTGCACTCGCTCTGGGCCGTGCCGCATGCCGATCACCCTCCTGGCTGATCACTCCACGCTAGCTGCGCCGGCGACCGCCCGTTAGGGACGAACGACCTATGTCGACCCTCGTGCCCTACTCGGGAATCGGCAGCGCGTGGAAGAGCAGCACCCGCCAGTGACCCGAGTCCCGGCGGAGCACGAAAGTGGCGGGCATCCGCACCGACTGCGCCTCCCCGGCCAGCGAGTAGTCCTGGCAGAGGATCCCCGTGACCACTGCGGCATCCCCGATGATCGCCTCGTGGACGTCGACGAGCTCGGAGCTGCACGAGTCCAGGTCCGCGACGAGTTGCCGGGTGTAGGCGGCGATTTGATCCCTGCCCCGCATCCACCCGCGGGAGACCTCGTCGATGCCCTCGGCGTCATCCGCGTAAGCGTCCAGGATCACGTCGGCATTGCCGGAATCGATGCCTTGGAGAACTTGCTCGATCGTCTGCAGGGGGTGGGTGTCCATGTACCCATGGTGCTCCTTCGCGGAGCCCGCTGCCAAGCCGGAGGCGGTGCGGCAGCGGCTACTTCTTCTTGGCCTTCTTCTTGCTCTTGGCCTTGTCGACGGCCTTCTGGACCTTGGCTTTGGTCTTGGGGTCTTTCGCCTTCTCGGAGACCTTCTTGCCGAGTTTGTTCAGGCGCTCCTGGTTCTTCGGGTCCTTCATCTTCTTCTTCAGGTTGCTGCCGAAACCCATGGCGAGTCCCTCCGTGTGATGGCTGTAGGAACGAGCCTAGCGGCGCGCAGGGGGGCCGTCGCAGCGGCAAACGGGGGCGCGCTCAGGCCGAGGCGCTCGCCATCGCCCCGTCCGCTTCGGCGCGCTCAGCCTGGCGCCAACGGTGCCAGGTCAACGCCAGGACGAAGATGCTGAAGGCGATGACGGCCCCATACACAGGGCTGGCCAGGCTCTCGGGATGGAGGATAAGCACCACGACCGTCACGACGAGGTAGACGATGCCCCACTTCTCCATCCGCGGCGAGAAGAGCGTGATGCCCTTCACCGGGATCATCCAGGCACCGTGCGACATCAGGATGGAGAACAGGCTGAAGCCGACCACCATGAGGCAGACGAAATAGATCAGCCGGCGATCGCTGCCGGAGATCCACGCCAGTCGGACCACCAGCACGGCCGCCACCAGAGTCGCGAGTCCCACGAACCAGCTGCCCCCGCCCATCACCGAGTGGTACCACCGCCGTCCGGCCTCGTCCATGACGTCCGGCGAGAGCTCGTAGTAGAACGCGATGCACCACTTGATCGTCGCCAGGCCGACCGCGATCCCGAGCGCGATGAGCGCGGCATATGCGACCCGGCGGCTGCTGCCGAACGGCGCGGCGGAGCGTCGGGTGCCCGCCCCGCTGGCGGCCCCGGCAGGCGTTTCGGGCTCGGACACGCGCCGAGTATAGGGACACGTGGGCTGTCACCGGGGTTCTCGCGGCACCGCCCGACGCGGGGACTGTCGGCCGGATCGTGACCAGGGCCACCTACTGGGCTGGCGACCCTACTGGGCTGGCGACCCTACTGGGCTGGCGACGCTGCCCGACCCCCGCTGCGGTGCTGGCGCATCGCCCCCCAAATGGGACCCAGCAACAGCAGCAAGGAGATCACCAGGTAGATCACCACGGCCACCCGGGGCAGGAAGAACCCCAGCACGGTCGCCCCGCCTTGCACGATGAGCGAGACCCGCCTGCTGCGGGCGAACGACTTGAGCGCGGGACCGTCGTCGCCGTCCAACAGGTCGTCGGACCGTGCGGCGTGCCGCAGCATCGCGTTGATCAAGAGCGAGGCCATGAAGAGGTTGAGCCCGAAGACCACCACCGCCACGTGCTCGCCGTCGCGATTGCTCAGGTGCGTGGCCATGAGGCTGGTGGTGAAGGGCAGCAACGACACGAACAACAGGAGCAGCAGGTTCAAGCCCACGAGCAGCTGATCGGCTGCGCGCAGGAACTTCCCCAGCGTGCTGTGAGCGATCCAGACGCTGCCGATGAAGGCGAAGCTGACCAAGTAGCCCAGGAAGCTGGGCCACTCGTGTCCCAGCTCACCCAGCAGGTCATCGCCGCCCTGCGGGACCTCGAGCTCCAGCACCAGCAGGGTGATGGCGATCGCGAAGACTCCGTCGGAGAAGGCGTCGAACCTGGAGGTGGGAATCAGACCCACACTGTTGCTCTGCACGGCGCGACCCTAGCAACGGCGCCATGTCCGGGGTGCCCTTCGAGCTCAGCGGTAGTAGCCCAGCGTGTCGATCAGGACGTCGGCTGAGGGTGAGCCGTTGTAGATGTCCACCTGGCGACCGGGGCTGATCGCGACGATGGATCCGTTCGCCCGGGTGTAGCCCGACGCCGGCCAGTTGAGCGCCGAGGCCGGCACCAGCGCCGATCCAGTGGGATACACCCGCAGGTGCCCGCCGCCGCCGGTGTTGGCCACCGTCAGGTTGTAGGCGATGGCGACGGCGCCACTGGGCACCTGCTCACTGCCGCCCGCGGAGGGGAGGGAACTGGCCACAGAGGCCGTGCGAGTCCCGGAGGCGCCCAGTGGCCCGGCGCCACCGAAGGCGACTCGGGTGTCCAGTACCCGCGCCGGATCCGAAGGGTAGAACTGGGAGCCGGTCGCCGAGTAGTAGCCCACCACGTCGAGCAGGAAGTGAACGGGCGCTCCGGAGCTGTTGAACACGCGGACCTTGCGCTGGGCATCGACTCGGACGGTCAGGCCGTTGGCGATGACGTCGCCGCCGGTGGCCCAGTTGATGGTGGAGCTGCTGCTCGTGGTCTCGTCTCCGGGCATCACGCGCAGATGCCCGGCGCCGGCCGGCCGCACCACGGTGATGTTGTAGGCGACTGCGGTCGCCCCGGCGGGGACCGCCGTCGCGCCGCCGGACAGGGCGGTCGCCGTGGACACCTGGCGGTCGGAGGTGCCGGGGAGCTCACCCAGCGGATCGGCGACGCTGTCGTAGACGCGCACAGGCACCAGCGGGGTGAAGCGTCCGCTGGCCGGCGCTGTGGCGGGCACGAAGTAGCCCACCACGTCGAGGACCACGTCCGCGGCGGCGCCGGTGTACACCTTCACCCGGCGCTGGGCGTCGATCTTGGCGGTCAGGCCGTTGGCGATGGACTCCCCCGCACGGAAGTTCACTGCCGACGCACTCGTCAGGGCGGCGTCGCCGGGCATGATGCGGACGTGCCCGTCGGAGGTCGGGTTGGGCACCGTCACATTCACCACGATTGCCGTGGCGCCCACCGGGACCGCCGGCGCGCCACCGGCCTGGACGGTCGCCACCGACAGCACCCGCATTCCCCCTTCCCCGGGCAAGATCGGCCCGGCCCCGCCCTCGGCCAGCCGGGTGTCAGCCACCCGGGCCGGCGTCATGGGGACGAACTGCATGCCGGTGGGCGCCGGGGTGACCATGACGGCGGCGGAGTCCAGGCTCTCCCCCCAGTTGTTCACCGCGCGAAGCTTGACGGTATACGCCACGCCGTTGGTCAGGCCGGTGATGAGGAGCGGCGACGTCGCCGTCGCCGGGGAGCGGGTCTTCCACGTCGCGCCGTTGTCGGTCGAGTAGCGATAGTTGGTGATGGCGAAGCCGTGGTCAGCGCCGGGTGTGAAGGCGATACTGGCGGAGCCGTCCCCTGGGGTCGCGACCAGCGCCGTCGGAGCAGCCGGGGTCGGGAAGGTGGCGCTGCTGTACGGCGCGGACGCCACGCCCGGGCCAGCGGCGTTGACCGCCCGCAGCCGCAGCGAGTAGGCGAAAGCGTCGGGCAGGCCCGTGATCACGACCGGGCTACCGGTCGCGGGGGGGCTGGCGGGCGTCCAGGAGCCGCCGGAGATGGAGTATTCGTAGTTGATGATGGCCGCCCCGCCGTTCGAGGCCGGCGGGTTGAACGCCGCCGAGGCGGAGCGAACGCCGCCGGTGACGGCCACGATCGTCGGGGCCCCCGGAGTAGTGCGCGGGGTGACGACGGCGACGTTGGACGCCGCCCCCGCGCCCGCGGCGTTCACGGCGCGCAGTTTCACCTGGTAGGCGGTGCCATTGGCCAGGCCCGGAATCACCAGCGGGCTCGTCGTCGCCGCCGGGGTGCGGGCCGTCCAGGTCGCGCCATTGTCGGTTGAGTACTGATAGTTGCTGACGGCCTCGCTGCCGTTGGCTGCGGGTGCGGTGAAGGCGGCCGAGGCGGTGCCGTTGCCAGGAGTTAGGGAGGTGATCATCGGTGCCGCGGGCGTGAGGTTGAGCCTGGTGACGGTGTTGTCGCTGTAGTTGGTGACGTAGGCGAAGCTGCCGTCCGGCACGACGGCGATGTCCGTGGGGCTGGCGCCCACCGAAAGCGTCGCCGTCACGGTGTTACGCGCGGTGTCGATGCGCGAGACTGTGTTGGAGGCCATGTTGGTCACGTACGCCAAGGCGCCATCCGGCGAGAACGCGACCGCGGTGGGCGACGTACCGACCGCGATGGTGGCGGTTACTGTCCGAGTCGCCAAGTCGATGCGGGACACGTTGTTGCTGCCCATGTTCGCGACGTAGGCGAAGGCGCCCGACGGCGCAACGGCGACGCCACATGGGTTGCTGCCGACGTTGATGGCGTAGATCGCGTAGTTCCACGAGTAGACGTAGTTGATCACGTTGGTGTTCTCGGACGTGACGATGAACGACGATCCCTGGGTGGGGACACTGGCGAGGTCGCAGGATCCGCCAATGCCGGTGAGGTCGCGCTTGCCTGTGTTTTCCGGTGGGGTGAAGTAGGTCAGATACGGCACCGAGGCGTTGCCGACGAAGAGCTCGGACCCGACATAGACCACTGACCTGGGTGCCCCACTGAAGACACCTCCGGGCGCATACGGGGTAGCCGGGTTGTACTTGGTCAAGACGTTCGTGGCGGTGTTCAGGATTCCGACCCCGCCGCCCGCGAGCGCCACCGCGGCGGAGCTGCTGTCGCCGCTGATGGCGACGCCCTTGGGGAAGCTGCCGCTACCGGTGCTGATCGTGGCGGTGACGGTCCCGGTGGCGACATCGATGCGGGACAACGTGTGGGAGTTGACGTTGCTCACGATCGCGAACTGCCCGTTGGGCGCGATGGCCACGCTCTTGGGGTTGGTACCGACGGCAATGGGCGACGGCTCGCCCGCCAGCGGGGCGGGCGAGCCGGCCGGGGCGGCTTGCGACACTCGGGCGGCGTGCGCCAGCCCAACGACCAACAGCGCCACGGCGAGCAGGAACATCATCACCAGTCGCGCACGCGACAACTCGGCCACGGCGGCCACACCCTTCCAGTTGCGCCCTCCTGCGCGTCGAAGCCGATGCGCTCGGCACGGCACGGGGACGCCGCTCGGCTTCTTCCACGCTAGGACGCGGATGCGTTGCTGTGATGGGACTTTGGTCCCGACGCCACCCGGCCGGCCGATGGGTTGCCTTACAGTCACCACAGCAATGTGGAACGTCGCGTGATGCGTGGCTCCGCATCGCTGACTGACACGCGCGCACGCACCGGAGGCCTGCCATGCGACGAGTGACCTACGCGATGAACGTGTCGCTGGATGGGTACATCGCGGGCCCGGACGGGAGCATCGCCTGGGGCGATCCGGACGACGCGGTCTTCCGCTACTGGCTGGACCGCATCCGGACCCTCGGCGCCCAGTTGCTGGGGCGGCGACTCTACGAGGCCATGCTCTACTGGGAGACCGCAGAGCAAGAGGGCGCCCCGCTGAACGCTGCTGAGTTGGAGTGGGCGGCGCGCTGGCGGGCGCTCCCGAAGGTGGTGTTCTCCAGCAGCCTCACCGGAGTCCAGGGGAACGCCCGCTTGACGGCCGGGGGTCCCGACGTGCTCGCATCGGAGGTCGCCCGTCTGCGGGCAGAGCAAGTCCGCGGTGACATCGCGATCGGCGGGGCAACCCTCGCCGCAGCGGCCGCCACCTTGGACTTGATCGATGAGTACCAGGCCGTCGTGCATCCGGTGCTGCTCGGCGGCGGCATGCCCTTCTTCCCCCGCGAGGGGAGCCAGGTGGCGCTGGAGCTCGCCGAGACCCGACCCATCGGCGACCAGGTGGTGCTGCTGCGCTACCTGGTCAGGCGGTAGCCGGCGGCCGGGACCCGTACCCAGGCGGCGGATGCGACGATGCTGGTCCCGGGATCCTGCACCCGTGTGAACCCGAAGCGCATCCACGGGCGCCGGTCACGCGGCGTATAGCCTGGCGAGCATGTCGTCAGAGCAACTCTTCCGAGCGGCGCTGGAGGGCGCAGCCATCGGGACTGCTCTGGTGGCCCCCGACGGCCGTTTCACGGAGGTCAACCCCGCGCTCTGCTCCTTGCTCGGTTACGACGCGCGGACCCTGGAGTCCATGACGTGGCAGGACGTGAGCCACCCGGACGGCCTCAGCGGAGGCGCGGAAGACCTAGCCCAGATGCTCCAGGGCTCCCGGGACACCTTCCGGGCGCGGCGCCGCCTCCTGCGCAGCGATGGCGCGGCGGTGCAGGCCGACATCTGGTTGGGCTGCGTACGCGACGCGGACGGGTCGGTCCAGCAACTCGTCGCCAATATCGCCGATGTCAGCGCGCAGGTACGCGTCGAGGAGGCGCTCGCCCAGAGCGAGGCTCGCTACCGCCTGTTCGCCGAGAACGCGGCCGACGCGGTGTTCTCGGCGCAGGCGGACGCCACCTACACGTGGTTCTCGCCGTCCATCACGGACCTGCTGGGCTGGCAACCTGAGGACCTCTACGGCATCCGCCCGACGCAACTGTGCCACCCCGACGATCTGGACGTTGTGAAGGCTGGCGTCACCGGGGTCGCCGATGGCACCGCCATCAACCTGCGCGCGCGTCTGCGAACCGCCGACGGTGACTACCGATGGATCAACGTCAGGGCACAGCCGGTGCTCGACGAGTCCGGCGCGCTCGTGGGGCGGGTGGGCGCCTACCGCGACGCGGAGGCCGACGTCGCCGCCGACGCGGCTTTGTCTGCCGAGCGGCAGGCGCTGCGGGCGACCCTCGATGCCCTGGCGGACCCGCACGTTCTCCTGGCCTCGGTACGAGACGGGTCCGGCGCTGTCGTCGACTTCAAGTACGAGGAGGCCAACCCCGCGGCATGCCACTTCATGCGGGTGCCGCGAGAGGACCTGTTGGGCGCACGGATGCTGAAGTTGTTCCCCAGCCAACGCGCCAATGGCATGTTCGAGCACTACGTCGCCTGTGTGCAGTCCGGCGAGCCGCTCGTCCTGCACGACGTGCGGGTGTCCGGGGAGCTTGCGGGCCGCGACGGCTGGTTCGATTTCTCCGGAGCTCGCACTGGGGACGGGCTGTCACTGACCTGGCGCGACGTCAGCAACCGGGTTCTTGACCGGGAGGCCCTGGCCGACGAGCGTCGGAAGCTGCAGGCCGTGCTCGACTCCGCGCTGGAGCCGCACGTGTACCTACGGGCAGAGCGCGATCCAGACGGAGCGATCACCGACTTCACATATGAGCAGGCCAATCCCGCGGCCTGCGCCTACGTGGGAATCCCCCGCGAGGACTTCGAGGGCGCTCGCGTGCGCGACCTCTTCCCCGGCCGGGTGGGGACAGGTTTGCTTGAGCTCTTCGTCCAAGCCATGGGCATCGGGGAGCCGCTGGTGCTGGACGACTATCCCTACCCGCAGGAAGGCGGCGCCGGGTCGCGCCGGTTCGACGTCCGTGCCGTGCGAGTGGGTGACGGACTGTCCCTTGGTTGGCGCGACGTGACGGACCGCTTCGACGCCGCGAGGCTTCTGGCCGCTTCGGAGGAGCGCTTCCGAACTGCGATGACGTCCGCGCCCATGGGCATGGCCCTGACCCATCTGGACCGATCATTCCAGGAGGTCAACCCGTCGCTGTGCAGGATCCTGCAGCGCCCCGAGATGTGGCTGCTCGAGCATGCCGTCCCCGACGTGCTCGACGCTGAGGCCGACCAGATCGACCGCGAGCTGCGCGAACGGGTGCTGACTGGCCCGGTCGAGCATGCGACCGCCGAGCATCAGATGCTGCTGCCTCACGGGGAGCGAATCTGGGTCGACCACTCGGTCGCCGTGCTGCGCGACGACCACGGGGAGCCGACGGGCTTCGTGTCGCAATTCGTAGACATCACCGAGGCCCGCCACGCCCGCGAGCGGATGCGCTTCATGGCCAGCCACGACCCGCTCACCAACCTCATGAACCGCCGCACCTTCCTGGAAGGCGTCCAGGAACTGCTGAGCCACAAACCCCGCACCGGCGAGCCCATCGCGGTGCTCTTCATGGACCTCGACAATCTCAAGCCGATCAACGACGAATACGGCCACGCCGCCGGCGACGCCGTACTGGCCGCAGTGGCCCGACGGCTGCGGGAAGCGGTCAGTGCCGACGACCTCGTCGCGCGCATCGGCGGCGACGAATTCGTGGTGGCCCTGACCACCATCCGCACCCCCGACGACGCAGCAGACGTCGCCGCCGACGTCGCCGCCAAGATTCACGACCATGTCGCGGTGCCCCTGCTGATCGACGACGGCATGATCCCCGTATCGATCAGCATCGGAATCTCGCTGGCCCATGCGGGGGACGACCCCGAAAGCGCGCTCCAGCGCGCCGACAACGCCCTCTACCAGGCCAAGCAGCAGGGCCGCGGCCGCACCGCAATCCACACCGACTAGATCCTGCTCGCTTGTGGGGTTGGACGGAACCCGCGATCCCGGCCGCCTCATTCGCGTCTGGTGGCGTGGGGGCCGGTGGGGGTGGGGGTGATGTT
>CAYYRC010000032.1:0-25173 GCA_964474045.1 uncultured Actinomycetes bacterium | reverse complement strand
CGAGAACGCATCGACAAGATCGGATCCCGCACAATGACCGCAGAAACCCGGCGCCGCCGCTGGCCGCGGGTCATGGCTGGTGTCCTGTCGGTCCTCGTACTGCTCGCGACTGGTGCCGCAGCTGCTGGCAACTACCTGACGACTCAGGTGCTTAGCAACGTCAGTGGTGGAAACGACGGCAATTTCCAAGGGACAACGAACACGCCCGTTCCCGGCGCACCCATGAATATCCTTCTGATGGGATCTGATACCCGCGAAGGCAAGAATGCCAAGGGCTACGGCCACGTTGCGGATATTGCGGGGGCACGCAGCGACACCACCATCCTTCTCCACATCTCAGGCGACCGAACCCGCGCTCTCGCGGTAAGCATCCCGCGCGACACCAAGATGATGCTTCCGACCTGCAAAGCCACAGGCGGCGGTACAAAGGGCGGCTACGTCTCGCGATTTAACGAGGCATTCGATTACGGCGGCCCTGGGTGCACGGTCCGTGCCGTCGAAGGTCTCAGTGGCCTGACCATCGATCACTACGTCGTCGTCGACTTCACTGGCTTCAAGGATGTCGTCAACGCGCTTGACGGCGTCGACGTCTGCCTGAAGAAGGACGTCCACGACAAGGACGCCAAGCTGAACCTGACCGCGGGAAACCACACGGTCCGCGGCGAGCAGGCGCTCGCGTTCGTTCGGGCTCGCAAGCAGGTCGGTGACGGCAGTGACCTCTCGCGGATCGAGCGCCAGCAGGAGTTCCTGTCATCCGCGATCAAGAAGGCGACCTCTGTTGGCGTCATCACGAACCCAGCCCAGTTGCTGTCGGTGTTGTCGGCAACAGCAAAATCACTGACCACTGACCCGTCATTGGCCAATCCCGACGCGCTGAAGGATCTGGCCCTCAACATGACGGGCATCAAGCCGTCAGACATCACCTTCGCCACACTGCCGTGGAAGTACAACGAGGACTTCGCAACAGTCTCCGTGATCCCGAGCCAGGCCGCTGAGCTTTGGCGCGCAATCGCCACCGACCAGGCATGGCCCCCTGCCCCAACCGATGGAACGGATGGTCAGCCACTCACCTCAGCACCAACGGAGATCACCGCGAACTTCCAGAATGTGTCCGGTGCAACGGGTGCAGCGTTGAAGGCCTCGGATCTCCTGAAGTCTGAGAACTACAAGGTCGGCACCGTCACGAACGGCAAGACGACCGGATCATCGGCAATCCTTTACAACCCAAATATTCCTGCCCAGGTGGAAGCTGCCCGGACCCTTGGTTACGCCACCGGGATCCCCACCGCAGCTACCTCAAAGGCCAAGGGAACTGCAGTTGTGGTGCAGGTCGGCGCTGACTTCCCGACCACGGTGAAGCCAGTCGTGGCATCGGCTAAGCAGAGCGCCGCGGCGGAGACAGCAAAGCCGCGAACGGCAGCCCAGTCAATCTGTTCAAAGTAGCCACAAAGCGCGGTCAAACCGCAAAGGGCTGCCAAGGATTCTCAGCACCGCGCGATAACCTTCTGAGCAAGCGCGGAACACGTTTTCGCACCCATCCCAGGAGGATCTGACGTGAAGAGCCATATGCACCTACGACCGAGGGTGCTGGTTACCGGCGGATCCGGTTTTCTCGGTAGCCACCTGTGCGAACGACTCCTCGCAAGCGGAGCCGAAGTCTTGTGCGTTGACAACTTCTTCTCGTCGACCCGAGAGAACGTTGAGCACCTGCTGCCAAATCCGCGGTTCGAACTTATGCGCCACGACGTGACGTTCCCGCTCTTCGTCGAGGTCGACGAGATCTACCACCTGGCCTGCCCAGCTTCCCCGATTCACTACCAGCGCGATCCAGTCCAGACCACGAAGACATCGGTCCACGGCTCTATCAACATGCTCGGTCTGGCCAAGCGCACCGGCGCCCGGATCCTGCTGGCTTCGACCTCCGAGGTCTACGGCGACCCAGAGGTTCACCCGCAGGTCGAGGAGTACTGGGGACACGTCAATCCCAACGGCATTCGTTCCTGTTACGACGAAGGAAAGCGTTGCGCGGAGACCCTGTTCTTTGACTACCACCGGCAAAACCAGGTCGACATCAAAGTCGCCCGCATCTTCAACACCTATGGCCCCCGCATGCACCCCAATGACGGCCGAGTTGTCTCAAACTTCATCGTTCAGACTCTGCGCGGCGATTCGATCACCCTGTACGGCGACGGCTCCCAGACGCGCTCGTTCTGCTACGTCGACGACCAGGTTGATGGACTCATGAAATTGATGGGGAGCCCCGACGGCGTGACCGGTCCGATCAACATCGGAAACCCCAACGAGATCACGGTACGTCAACTCGCCGAACGAATCACCACATCGATCGGCAACGCCCCCGAAATTACTTTCGAACCACTCCCCTCCGATGACCCAACCCGGCGCTGCCCTGACATCACGAAGGCGCGCGAGATCCTCGGTTGGGAACCCAAGACAGACCTCGACACCGGATTGGCCGCAACGATTGAGTACTTCAAGAACCACCCCGACAGAGTCAACTGGTGATGTCCAGGCAAACGGGCCGGTGACACCCATGGTTGACAACAGCACCACAGCGCGGCCAGCTCGACCGACCATCGCGCAGATTCGCGAGGTGTGCCAGCCAGAGGCAATCACCGGGCGCCGGAATTCTGAGCACTGGGTAGGAGATCTCTACCACCGGCCGATTTCCCCGTACATCACTCGCGTCTTTTTGAGAGCGGGTTTCAGCGCCAACGCCGTTACCGGAGTGATGATCCTCATCGGCTGGGCCGCTGCTGCGAGTCTGTTGATACCTGGATTACCCGGCGGCATCCTCGCGGCTGTACTCGGGCAGCTGCAGATGCTCATCGATTGCACGGACGGCGAGGTGGCCCGTTGGAACCAGTCACAGAGTCCAACCGGAGTGTTCCTCGACAAGATCGCTCACTACTCCACTGAGGCGTTCATCGCCATCGCCCTCGGTGTCCGCGCGGCAGGCGGCTTCGATGCGGGAAGTGGCTGGATTCTGATCGGCGCTCTACTCGCCGTTGTCCTCCTCCTCAACAAAAGCCTCAATGACTTCGTTCACGTTGCCCGCGCCTACGCAGGGCTTCCACGCGTATCCGAATCCGCAGCAGTGTCAGCACCACAACCTGGACTGATCGCGAGCCTGAGGCGCTTTGCGCGCTTCGTGCCTTTCCACAAGATGTTCCACTCCATCGAGATGACGTTGCTAGCTCTGGTGGCCGCCGTCATCGATGCCTTCCTTGGTGACCTCACTGCGACTCGAATCCTCGTGGCGGCGCTCTTCGTCTTCGCGATTTTGGCCACCATCGGACACGCGGTCGCCATCCTTTCCAGCAACCGATTGCGAGCAACCACATGACCTCTGTTGGTGTTGTTGTCCTCACCATGGGATCTAGACCAGACGAGTTGCGTAGGGGCCTGGAATCATTGCTCGCCCAGCAAGGCGCGGACATTGACATCGTTTGTGTCGGAAACGGATGGGAGCCGGTTGATCTTCCACCCCTTGTGCGGCCGGTATTCCTGCCAGAGAACCTAGGTGCCTGTGGTGGACGCAACGCTGGAGCAGCCGCCGTCAACGGTGACATCCTCTTCTTCTTCGATGATGATGCGTGGCTTACTGACCCGGACTTCGTCGCTCGGGCGGCTGCTGCCTTTGACAACTGGCCACAACTTGGAATCCTGCAACCTCGGGTCCACGACCCACTGTCGGCGCAGGACGCATCGCGTTGGATCCCTCGTGTTCGAAAGGGCGATCCGTACGAATCCAGCGCTGCCTTCTCAGTCTGGGAGGGCGCGCTACTTGTCCGCCGTAGTACGTTCAACGCCGCAGGCGGTTTCGGTGATGAGCTCTTCTACTATCACGAGGGCATTGAACTCGCTTGGCGGTGCTGGGACGGCGGCGACGTTGCGTGGTACGCGGGGAACCTTGAGGCACATCACCCCGCCGCAGCACCGACCCGCCATGACATGTTCTACCGAATGCATGGCCGCAACCGAGTGTGGGTTGCTCGGCGTAACCTTCCCGCGCCGCTCATCCCTCTCTACGTCGGCACCTGGACTGCACTGCACCTCATCAAGTCACGTGGCGACAAGGTCGGCCTCCGTCCGTGGTTCGATGGCTGGAAGGAAGGTTGGCGAGAGGATCCTGGCCCTCGCCGTCCGATCAGTTGGCGAACCGTCGGACGCATGGCCCTGCGCGGACGACCGCCCGTTATCTGAGTCCAGTTAGCATTACCCAACGATGACCAAGTTACTGCCCGCTGCGCTGCGCCCGTACGCAAAACCCGACGCGACATTGCTCCCACTGGGATTAGCCCTGGTGGCGATCCTCCCAGCCATGTTCGGCTGGGGGTGGCCTTGCCTCCTGTTACTTTCGGCCTCTTCGATCGCATCCGCATTGACCTTGCGAACGATTACGCCACTGAGGGAGTTACTGGCGCTTGGCGGATTCTTCGACGTCACAATTCGGGCACTGCGTCTGGCGGTCTTACTACTCCTCGGGGCGCGAATTTGGAATGACTCGGGAATCGCGATCCCGATCGCACTCGGCGGCATCGCAGTTGTCGTGATGTCCGTGTTCACCGAGATCACCGTGGGTCGGCTGGCAACCCGACTCACCCCGGAGATCTTCACCCGGAACCTCCCGATCACAGCAGGGAAGCCGCCGCTTGCGGCGAAGGTCCTCGCGGGTGGACTTGCATTGGTCATACCGGAAGTCCTGATCATCATCGGCGGATCCCTGATCACCGGCTCAGTGTGGCTGGCCTGGCTTGTCGCTGTTGTTGCAGTCTTTGCAATGACAGCGGGAACCTTGCTCACTGACAAGGTACTGCGCACCAAGGGCGCTGCATTCCGGGCGCGCGCAATCGCTGATGTCCAGCGAGCAATCAAGGACCACCACCCTCAGGTCGCTGTATACCTCGGCATTGGCTCGTCAGACACCGTGTACCAACTCGAGAGTTGGCTCGCCACTGCGGAACAAATACCGCAGTCCACAATCATCATCGTTCGTTCAGTGCCCATCTTCGACGCGCTCGGCACGACTTCACTACCAGTGATTGCGTTGACCAATTCGCAGGACCTGCTCCTACTCGACTTGACCCATTTACGCGCCTGCCTCTTCGTGTCGAATACCGGCGACACCATCCATCTGCTTCGTGAACAGAACCCAATGAGCGCCTTCATCGGGCATGGAGACAGTGACAAGAGTTCCTCGTTCAATCCGTTCACCAAGGTCTATGACGAAGTATGGGTCGCCGGGCAGGCCGGAGCGGACAGGTACTCGCGTGCACTTATCGGGTTGCGCCCAGAACAGTTCGTGTCAGTCGGGCGACCACAACTCGATGCCATCGACCTCCAGGCGCTTGAAGCGGACGGGACCGACCGGATCCCAACAATTCTTTACGCGCCAACCTGGGAGGGCTGGAATGCCGATCAGGAGTACTGCTCTCTGTTGGCTCAAGGCGGCAAAGTCGTCGAGCAACTCCTGAACTCCCCACATCCGATTCGGCTGATCTACAAGCCCCATCCCTTCACGGGCATTCGTGACCCTAAGGCCCGAGCCACCAGCAACCGAATAATCGCAATGCTGAGGGCAGCGAACGAGCGGGCGGGGCTCACCAGCACCGAAGCGACGCCTGGCAAGCCAGGCCGGGCGGGTTCCGCAATCGAGGCGAACGCCCTGGCGACTTCGGCCGGTAACAAGTACTTCAGCGGGCTCGCACCCAATGCCCACGTGGTAGTGCGACCAAATTCGGGATTGGGGATCTTCCAGTGTTTTGAGCACTCCGATGCCCTCATCACGGATATCTCAAGCGTCCTCAGCGACTTCATCGCAACCGGCAGACCCTACGCGGTCTGCAACTCCGGCAAGCAATCCGCAGCCGACTTCATTCGCGAGTTCCCATCCGCCCGCGGAGGGATGATCATCGATCGCGACGGGCATGGTTCATCGCTGTTCTTTGACGTCGTAGCAGGTGGTGCGCCCGACCCAACCGAGGCGGTGCGCGCAGACGTTCGGGAATACCTCCTAGGGCCGTCCGAACCTACTGCGTCTCAACGCTTCAACGAAGCGGTCACGGCATTGATCGAGCGCGCCGACGACAGGATCGCGCAGCGTAGTGAGGAATCAATCCCTAGTTCTGTGCATCACGCTGACTGAGGAGTGAATCGCGTAGATCGGCCAACCGGGAAGTTGCATCAACAAAAGCTTCTGTTGCCGCACCCTTGGTCGTGTCACCGAAGCAGTACTCGCGAACCTCAGCGATCGTTTGTGCCTGCTCGCCAGACTGTGCATTGTGCAACCAACTCACGATCTGCGCCGCTTGCGACTGCGGCAGCAAGTCAAACCGGGACATCACCGATGCGGGCGACACGTTTGCGCTCGCGGAGACAGGTTCGGTGATCACAAGTGACTTGCCCGCGGCAACAGCGTCGAGCGCAACTGCGGAAACATCCGCGATACACACGTCACATTCTGCCAACTGCCAGCCGAAGTCCGAATCAAGATCGACAAGGTGGCCTGAACCTGGGTCCTCCAGAGCTGCCGTTTTCAGGAGTTTGGCGATGTCATCGCGCGCAGCGGCGTAGCTCGGATCTCGCTTGCCTGTGAGCGGATGCGGCCGGAAGATGACGCGGTAGCCGCCGTCCGCGAGTAGCGACCGAACAATCGTGGGACCATGAGACTTGAGTGAGCCGTAGTAGTTTGCCGGGCGATCACCTTCCCAACTCGGGGCATAAAGGACCGTTTGTAGTGATCCTTCGATGCCCTTGGTGTGTTCCGGAAGGGAATCGTTCTGTGGGCGTCCGACGACAATTAGTCTGTGTGCAGTGTCGTAGTTGATCAGGCGTCGTCTTACCCGGTCAATGGCCGCTTGCCCAGCGACGAATCCGAAGTCGTACGCCTTGAGTTGATTTGACGCTGAGATTCCCAGTTTGTCTGACTCTCCGTGGCCGATATACACATGGATCATCGTTGGGTGCCAGAGCATCGAGAAATTCGACCGATGGTGATTCACGTAAAAGACAACTCTCGGATCCTGCCTCGAGACAATGGGATCGAGGTCGCTATGAATCGCAGCTTGGACGACCGGGAATGGATTGGTGGGATCCTGGCGCAATTGAAGCGCTGCGTCAGCCGATCGAGTCACGATGAGCACACCGTGGACAGCGTCGACTTCTTTCAGCGCAGGAAACCATTGCGTCAATTGATACAGGTGCGGCGCCGTGTCTCCGAAGTAGACGAGAACTCGATATTTGCCTGGCTCCAACGGAGCATCGGTCTTCTCCAGTTCACGAGCGGCTTTTCGTAATGCGAGTCGGTGTCGCAGCTTGCTCGCGACACGTCGAGCCTCTTTGGTGACAGCCATCTACGAGCCGCCGCTGGCTTCACCCGCGTCGGCGGCGACCAGCTCGATGTCGCTTGTCAGTTCCTTTGCCGACAGCGGATCAACTCTCCGAACGTCAATGATGTGGCCCGTCTGATTTGCCAACAGCACGTCGACTGACGCCGCCGCAACGACCTCTGACTCCAGGAGACTGCCTGGTGGTTCTGCCCCAAATGCATTTGTGCGCATCGGAGTTCCAGTTCGTTCCGGGTTAATGCAGTTCACACGAACGCCAGAGTCTGCCCACTCGTCTGCCAGAGCCTGGGTGAGGTTGACGAGTCCGGCCTTAGCCGAGGAGTAAAGGCTGTATCCAGAACGGCCGCGCGTGTACGAACTCGAGGTGAACAGCAGTAGTGAACCCTTGGTCTTGGCCAGGTGCGGGTAGAACTCCTGTGCGATAAAGATTGGCGCTAAGTAGTTCACACCGGTTGCGTGGTAGATCGTGTCTTCACTCTCCGATGCGAGCTCACCGCGGGGAAGCACTCCAGCAGTGTTCACTACGTAGTCGATCCGGCCCGTGTCTGCGATGACCGCGGCGCATGCCGCCCGGACGTCGTCACGGCGCTCCACGTGAGTGTTCGTGGACGACCGAGAGAACGACTTCACAATTGCTCCGTGTTTGGCGGCTAGGTCAGCAATGTCAGCGCCAATCCCATACGAGCCACCGAAGATCACGATCGTCTTCCCGTGCAGGCGTTCCCGGTATTCATCTGGAGTGATCGACTCAGGCCGATCATGACTGCCAAGCTGGAAGAGCTTGTCTGCCACGAAGACATCTATCGGCTCGGTGACCTTCATGTTCTGTTCGTCGCCCTGAACGACCCCGATCGGGACTTCAGGCAGATACCGCAGGACGACCGTACAGTCATCGGTCGCAACGAAATTGGGATCACTCTCGGCATTCTCATATGCCTCGCGAATCGTTGACAGCTTGAAGGCCTGCGGAGTTTGACCACGACGAAGCAGATGCCGCGGCAGGACGTCGACGAGCTGTTCGAGTTTCTGCGGGACACCTACGTCGGGTGCTGAATCAACTTGGATGATCGTGTCGGCGGATGGGATTGCAGTATCAACCGCCGAATAGGAATCAAGTGCGTCAACGAGGTCGCGAATGATCCGGTCTGACAACAGCGGACGAACTGCATCGTGGAAAAGCACGTTGCAGTCCTCATCACCGAGCGCAGCAATTGCCGCAGCGGTAGTCGCGTTTCGGGTGTCGGCGCCCTCAAGAATCGACGTCACCTTCTGATAGTTGCCCTTGCGCACGATCTCGCGGATAGCGTCGAGGTGCCCCGGAACCATCATCACGATGATTTCGTCGATGACTTCCGACTCTTCGAACAGTGCGATCGTGTGTTCGATGATGGGCCGACCGGCGACCTTGATCAATTGCTTTGGGATGTTCAGACCCACCCGAGCGCCGACTCCTCCGGCAAGAACGACCGCAACATTCCGAGGTGCACCGTTGGCAGGAGTGGACTCATTTCGCGCAGTGCTCATCCTTCAGAAGGTCCTCACTGTTGTCCAAAATCGCGGCGAAACTGAATGGTCACTCTAACGCGGCAATGGGGGTTGCAGCCGCAGTTCCCTGGTACTAGCCCCGCAAAAGTGCGCGAGCGACGACCATCCGTTGGATCTGGTTTGTTCCCTCGTATATCTGCGTGATCTTTGCGTCGCGCATAAACCGTTCAACGGGATAGTCCTTCACGTAGCCATAACCACCGAAGACCTGCACCGCATCAGTTGTGACCCGCATCGCGACATCTGACGCAAAGCACTTGGCAGCAGCTCCAAAGTATGTCGCGGACTGCTCACCTCGTTCACTGACTGCCGCTGCTCGGTAGACCAATTGGCGAGCGGCCTCGACCTCGATCGCCATGTCGGCGAGCATGAATTGAATCCCCTGGAAGTCCGCAATGGCCTTGCCAAACTGCACCCGCTCCTTTGCGTAGGCCACCGCGGCATCGAGGGCGCCCTGCGCCAGCCCGACTGCCTGAGCGCCGATGCCCACACGAGTCACGTCGAGTGCCTTCATCGCGGTATTCCAGCCAGAGCCTTCAGCGCCGATCATGCGATCTGCCGGAAGCCTGACGTTGTCGAAGTAGAGCTCACGCGTTGGCGATCCCTTGATTCCCAGCTTGCGCTCTGGAGCTCCGAGACTGAATCCGGGATCGTCGGCGTGGACAACAAATGCCGAAATACCCTTCGGGCCCTTTTCTGGATCCGTGCTCGCCATCACGGTGTAGTACTTGGAAATGCCCGCGTTAGTAATCCAACGCTTGTTGCCGTTGAGGATCCAATCGTCACCGTCACGAATTGCGCGGCTGCGCATACTCGCGGCGTCGCTGCCTGCCTCCGGTTCACTGAGTGCGTACGAAAACATCGCCTCGCCGCGAGCAACCTCTGGTAGGTAGCGCGACTTAATTGCCTCGTCGCCACCAACCAGCAGTGGGGTTGTTCCCAACTTATTCACGGCAGGGATCAGAGAACTCGATCCGCAGACTCGAGCAACCTCTTCGACGACAATGCAGGCCGCGAGGTTGTCACCGCCGGATCCTTCGTACTCCTCCGGAATGCTGATCGCGTGGAATCCCGATGCCGCCAGGGCCTCATAGACATCCCAGGGAAACTCACCCGTCTCGTCGATTTCGGCCGCCCGCGGAGCGATTTTGGCCAGGGCCAACGCGCGCACAGCCGCCTGCAATTCTCGGTGTTCTTCAGGAAGTTGATACAGGTCGAAGTCCGGGTTGTTTGCCATTTGGGCCAGCGCTCCTGCTGTTGCGGATTGCGTATCACCGCAAGGGAAGACTCGGTGATGCTTGTACTTCGCGAGTATACGAATACCGGAAACACCGTTGGGACTAACCTAAGGCCCATGTCTGAACAATCCCGGCCACGCCTATGCGTCGTCGGCACCGGCTACCTCGGCGCAGTCCACGCAGCCTGCATGGCGAATTTTGGATTCGAAGTCATCGGCGTTGACGTCGACGAAATCAAGGTTAAGCAACTTAGTTCGGGGCAACCGCCGTTCTATGAGCCTGGCCTCCCCGAGGTCCTCGAACAGGCGCTGGAATCTGGTCACCTCCACTTCACCACTGACATGGCCGAAGCCGCCGCCTTTGGTGACGTCCATTTCATCTGCGTTGGCACTCCACAAAGCGCAAACTCCAATGCCGCAGATATCTCGTATGTCGATGCAGCAGTTGAGGGTCTCGTCCCGCACCTCACCGGCGATGCTTTGCTCGTCGGCAAATCGACCGTTCCTGTTGGGACTGCGGCTCGACTTCGGGACGTCGGTCAAAAGCTGGCTCCAGAAGGCGTCCATGTGGAACTCGCCTGGAACCCTGAGTTTCTCCGCGAGGGTTTCGCCGTGGCGGACACCCAACGCCCGGACCGGATTGTCATCGGCACTGACAGCGACTCAGCCGATGAATTGCTGCGTCAGGTATACAGCCACCAGATTTCCGCCGGTGTGCCCTACCTTCGCACGGACCTCGCCACATCGGAACTTGTGAAAGTGGCGGCCAACTCGTTCCTCGCAACCAAGATCTCTTTCATCAACGCGATGGCCGAGGTATGCGACCGTGCCGGAGCTGACGTGACGGCCCTGGCACATGCGATCGGCTATGACGACAGAATCGGCTCGAAGTTCCTTCGCGCTGGACTTGGTTTTGGTGGCGGGTGCCTGCCGAAGGACATTCGGGCGTTCATGGCGCGCGCAGGTGAGCTCGGAGTTGATGACGCACTGTCGTTTCTTAAGGAAATCGACGACATCAACCTGCGCCAACGCAGCCGAACTGCAAATGCTGCGGCCACGATGCTCGGCGGAACGGTGAACGAGAAGGTGGTTGCCGCGCTTGGCGCGGCATTCAAGCCCGACAGCGACGACGTACGCGATTCGCCTGCGCTCGATGTAGCGGCAAACCTTCACCTGCAGGGCGCCAATGTTCGGGTATACGACCCGAAGGCCATGGCCAACGCTGCTGCGCAGTTCCCTACCTTGGACTTCGTTGACTCAGCAGTCGAGGCATGCGCAGGAGCAGACATCGTGCTGCTCCTGACGGAATGGAACGAGTTCGTCACCCTTGATCCGCACGAGCTTGCGAGCCGGACTGCCGGGCGACGAATTTTGGATGCCCGCAACGTGCTGGATCCGGCACAGTGGCGCGACGCCGGGTGGCAGTACCAGGGAATCGGTCGCCCGTAGAAAACCGACCGAGCGCGCAGTGTGGCTAGAAGTCCTGCATCGTGGTGACGGCAGCCGGGTCCACGCCAGTGCTTTCGTTATAGGCGGCAATCACTTCCGCAGGCGTGCCGTACATCTTCAGCTGACCCTTCTCGAGCCAGATCGCATCGGTGCACAGTTCTTCCACAGTTGCCAATGCATGTGACACCAGCACCATCGTGTGGGCCTCTGCCAAGAGGCTATTCATCTTGTCGTGAGCTTTGGCCTTAAACGAGGCATCACCGGTCGACAGCGCCTCATCAACGATGAGGATGTCAGGCTCCATATGAACCGCAACGGCGAATGCCAACCGGGCGGACATACCCGATGAGTAGGTCGTCATGGGCATTTCGAGGAAGTCGCCGAGTTCGGTCCACTCTGCGATCTCATCAGTCTTCTCTTCGACCTCCGCGCGCGAGTAACCAACGGCCAGACCACCCAACATGATGTTTTCGTATCCGGAGAGTTTCGTGTTGAATCCGACGCCGAGCGCAAGCAGTGTGCTTACGCGTCCGCGGATCTCAATGCGGCCTTCAGTCGGAGGCAGGATGCCAGACATTGCACGCACCAACGTGGTCTTGCCGGCGCCATTGTTTCCTACGATGCCCAGAACACGGCTGCGTGGTAGGTCGAAGGTCACATCCTTGAGCGCTTCGACCTCGCGAACCACTCGCTCGCCACGGCCAACGCGACGCAGCGAGTCCTTCAGGGTCGGGCGCTTCTCGAACGTCGTCCGGTAGGTCATCGAGAGGTGCTGGACACTAATCGCGGGCTCAGATTCTGACGGCAAAGTCCCGCTCCCTAGATAGAAAGACGTACCCGCCAATGAGCAGGGCGACCAGCGCCCATCCGAGCATGACGGGCCAAACGCTCAGGGGTGGCCATTCCCCGTAAACGAATGCATTGCTCCACGTGCCGACGAAGTCGAACATCGGATTGATGTATCGGAGAAACTCACCGCTCTTGGGCAACTGATCTGCCGTCCACAGCACCGGAGACGCGAAGAACCACAGCCGCAGGAAGTAGGGCAGGAAACTCTTCGTGTCGCGGAAGTACACCTGCATCGTTGCAAGCAGCATCGCCATACCCGCACAGAAGATCGTGAGTAATGCCAAAACGGGAATGCCCAACAACCACGTCCACTGTGGACGCACTCCAAAGAGCAGACCCGCCACGACTAAGACGACGAGGGACGGCCAAAGCTCTGCAAGTGCGCCCCGCACCGCGGACAATGGCAACAGTGCCTTTGGGAAGGCCGTGTTGGTCACCATACGGGCGGACCCAGTAACGGACGACGCGCCTTGCTTCATAGAGGTCTCGAGGACGTCAAATATGAAGAGCCCCGACAACAGGTACACGAAGTAGTGCGGAATGGTCGCGCCGCGAGCAAGAATCGCGACAAGCAGGAAGTAGACCATCCCCATGAGCAACGGGTTGATCACGTTCCACAACCGACCGAACAAGGTGTCGAGCTGATTGGCCCGAACATTTGCCCGAGTCATTTCAGCCATGAACTCTCGGCGACGCCAGAGTTCCCTTACGTATCCCGAGAAATTGCGGGGAAGGCCGGCCCTATAGGGCTCGTAGACGTGATAGTTGCCGTTGAATTCGTCGTCGTCAGCGACGGTCTTGACGTCGATGGCAGCCTTTGCCACAAGTAACTCCCCTCGCAGACGCGCTTTTCGATGATAGGTCGGTTTTTGAAATTGGGCGAGCACACGCCGCCGCGAATCGCTGGAACAATCAGGACTTTCCACCTGTTTGCGGTCGTGAGGTGAGGAAACCCACACCCCATGACAAGTGCATGGTCGCCAAAACCGCTGGCACGCGTGACCTCACGGAAAGGCTCTCGCCGCGCGAGATCGCAATCCCGCCAAGAGTCACAGCGGCGGCATATCCGCCTGGAATCAGCCAACCAAGCCGCAACGCGGCGGCCGACGGGACGACCGCACCAATGATGCCGGCGGCAACCCCGACGCCGATTGCTGCCACAGCCACTGGCGGTGCCAGGTAGCGGGCCTGAACAGTCTCAGGGTGGCGCCGCATAACCTCGCGCCGCCACGTTCCGTACTGGAAGTACTGGCGGGCTAGCGCTCTTACGTCTGGCCGCGGACGGTAAGACACCTGCATCTGTGGGTTGAACCAGATCTTCCCGCCCAGGGACCGGATTCGGTGGTTCATCTCCCAATCCTGAGCGCGGTCGAAAGACTCGTCGTAGCCACCGACCCGTTGCAGCGTCTGGGCGCGGAAGACTCCGAGGTAGACGGTTTGCGCTTCGCCCTCCTGGCCACCCACATGGAAGGGCGCACCGCCAACGCCAAGTTTGGAGGTCATCGCCAACGCCACAGCCGACTCGAAGTCCGTGGTCCCCTCCGCAGCCATGACGCCGCCGACGTTGTCGGCACCGGTGCGGATCAGGGTTTCCACAGCGCGAGAGATGTAGTCGTGGGGAAGTTCGCAATGACCATCCACCCGAACGATGATCGAGTGCGTCGCCACCTGCAGCGCAGCGTTCAGCCCGGTGGGAGTGCGACCGGATGGGTTCGACACAGTGCGCACCCGAGAATCTCCGGCCACAAGATCGGCCGCCACCGAGTCTGTGTTGTCTGTGGATGGGCCGAGCGCAAGGATCACTTCGATCAAACCCGGAAAGTCCTGATCGAGCACTGCCCCGACAGCTTCTCTTAAGTGCCGCTCCTCATTGAGGACCGGCATAATTACCGACACGGCGTCACCGAAATGCGCCTCGCCATCACGGACATCCACGATTAACTCGCGCTCCGCTGCCACATGATCACCTGGAGTAGCCATCGGTGGGACATTACTACTTTCACTTCTTCGCAAGCACACATGCTGCCCCCGATATTGACTCTCGGCGTGCCGCAAGCTTCGGTTCGCCGAATTGCGACTTAGCATCATCCACAGCGTTGATTGCCTTCCCCAGCGCCCCACCGCGGTGTAAATACACGGCAAATAGCGAGAACGTGATGTTCTTGTAAACCTGGAACGTCAGGACTACCGGGCGCGTCGCAACCAATTGAGACCACCAAATGAAAGGCATCCGCATGGCACCGGCGAGCAGCATGCGCCAAAGACACCCAATGCGCCTCTTCGGCGTTGTGGTGGCGGCTGGTGTGCTCGTTGCCAGCGGCGTTGGTTACGCCACTGCGACCGAGGTAACCGATCAAGTCAAGCGAACCGAAGTCTTTGGCCTTGTGAAGAACAGGCCCGAGAACGATGGTGGAACCAACATCCTGCTCGTCGGATCTGATGACCGCACAGGACTCTCCAAGTCCGAGCGCAAGAAATTGCACGTCGGTCAGTCCGAATACGGCAGCCACACCGACTCGATGATGATTGCCCACCTCGCCGATGACGGATCAGTCGGAATCGTGAGTATCCCGCGCGACTCGTACGTCGAGATTCCAGCCTTCACCACTTCGTCGGGCAAGACGATTCCTTCCACAAAACAGAAGATCAACGCCGCGTTCAGCATCGGTGGGCCGAGCCTCGCCGTTGAGACCGTTGAACGTTCGACCGGTGTTCATATCGACCACTACGCGGAAATCAACTTCCAAGGCTTCGTAAGCATGGTCGATGGCCTTGGCGGCGTTCCGCTGTGTCTCAAGACGCCAATCAAGGACCAGAAGTCCGGGCTCGACCTTCCCGCCGGTAATCAGATGCTCAATGGCACTGAGGGACTTGGCTTCGTCCGCGCCCGTTACTTCGACCCGAGCGCCGACCTCGGTCGGATGAAGCGCCAACAAACGTTCGTTGGTGCGATGTTCAAGCAGGCGCTCAGTCCGTCGACCATCTTGAATCCCGCACGAATGGTCGCGTTCTTGAATTCGGCGGCCGGTGCCGTCACTGTCGATGAGAACTTCAGCAAGCGCGATATGTGGAACCTTGCCGCGAAGATGCGTGCGGTCAATCCGTCGAATGTGACCTTCCAGACGATCCCGCTCGGGGCCGAGACGTCGGCGCCGGGTGTCGGCTCAGTCGTCGTCTGGGATCAAGCCAAATCCACGGAACTTTTCAACCGTCTCAAGACCGGCGATCCGCTCGTTGAGAAGGCTGCTGAAGCAAGCGGACCGACTGTCGAGGTCGCGCCGTCATCAATCAGCGTCCGCGTTCTGAATGGCTCGACCGTTTCTGGGCAGGGAACCAAGGCCATGAAGGAACTGAAAGCGGCCGGATACAGCGTTGTTGGTATCGCCGCTAATGCACCCAAACGGACTGGCGAAGAGACGGTCATTGAATACGACCCCCGCTACGACAACTCACTGAAGACACTTCAAGCGGCGTTGCCCGACGCGACGGTGAAGCCGGTCAAGAACCTGGGACGCACATTCCGCATCACGGTTGGTAGCGGCTACAACGGAGTGAAGGCCGTAAAGGTATCTGGACCGGCCGCGGATCCAGCTGCTGCCGGGTCCAAGCCAAAGACCGCCGCTGACGATGCCTGCGCGTAGTCCACGCTGGCACTCGGCGGTGCCGGGATTCTTGACTCACTCGCCCCGCAGGCGAGCCCCCTTGGCCTTGGCGCTGGCCTGAAGCTCAAGTTGGAAGTCGAGCATGCGCTTGCGCAGTGCGTCATCAGAGGCACCGAGGATTCGAACAGCCAGCAGGCCGGCATTGCGCGCGTTATCCACGGCCACTGCAGCGACGGGTACCCCCGCCGGCATCTGCACGATGGACAGCAGCGAATCAAGTCCATCAAGGTGCTTCAGCGCGACAGGCACCCCGATCACCGGCAGCGGAGTTACCGCTGCCAACATCCCCGGCAGGTGAGCCGCTCCGCCTGCGCCAGCGATGATGACACGCAGGCCTCGATCGGCCGCGCCCTTGCCGTAGGCGATCATCTCTTCGGGCATCCGATGGGCCGACACAACGTCGGCCTCAAACGGAACGTCAAACTCCGAGAGGACCTCAGTCGCAGCCTTCATCGTTGGCCAGTCCGAATCCGACCCCATGACAACGCCGACGACTGGGTCAAGCGTGTTTTCACTCATCGATGACTCCTGCTAGATAGTCGGCTGCGTGGTGCGCCCTCTGGCGTAGGGACGCTAGATCCTCGCCTGTCACGGTGACATGTCCAAGTTTGCGCCCGCGACGTGGCGTCTTGCCATACAAGTGCACCTTCAAATGCGGATCACGCGCCATGACGTGTCGGTAGGCCGAATACAGATCGCCCTTGTCGGTTCCAATCACGTTGACCATGACCGAGTATGGCGCTCGCGTGGCCGGGCTCCCCAGAGGCAAATCCAACACGGCCCGCAAGTGGTTTTCGAATTGTGAGGTCACCGCACCGTCGATCGACCAATGTCCGGAATTGTGAGGGCGCATAGCCAATTCGTTGATCAGCAGACCATCGGCGGTCTCGAACATTTCCACCGCAAGCATCCCGGTCACCCCGACAACGTCCGCTACCCGCAGCGCAATGCTCTGCGCTGAAATCGCGAGGTCGGCATCAAGGTCTGGAGCCGGGGCGATAACTTCGCGACAGATGCCCTCGGTCTGCACGGTCTCCACGACCGGGTAGGCAACTGCCTGTCCGTGTGGTGAGCGGGCGATTTGAGCAGCAAGCTCACGGCGGAAGGTGACCCGTTCTTCGAGAAGCCAGGCCGCGGGCGATTCCAAGGGGTTGTCTTCAATGATCGAGACCGCCTCTTCAAGGGTGTCCGCCAGCCAGACTCCCCGGCCGTCGTAACCTCCGCGGGAAGTCTTCAGGACGATCGGCCACTGAACCTTCTCACCGAACGCAGCGAGGGCTTCGCGCATTTGCTCGACAGGCGCATCCGCTGCAATCGAACCCCACGACGGGCACGGCAAACCGGCATCGGTGAGCGCCCGACGCATGGCGATCTTGTCTTGCGCGTGTATCAAGGCATCCGGCCCGGGACGTACTGCAAGTCCGCTTGCCTGAAGCTCGCGCAGGATTGACGGCGGGACATGTTCATGATCGAACGTAACGACGTCAACACCCTCGGCGAATTCGAACACCGCCTGTGGATCATCGTGGTTGCCGACCCGAACGTCGTTGATCACCAAGGCCGCACTGTCACCCTCAGCCGCTGCCAGCACGCGAATGTTGATGCCCAGGGCAATTGCTGCCTGCTGTGCCATCCGCGCAAGCTGACCTCCGCCGATGATCCCAACCGTTGGGAAGTCATCGACTGATGACGCTGAACTCACGCAGAGACCCCTGATTCGGTGATGTGAATTCCATAGGTTGCCGAGTATGACTCCCCCGGTTTGGCGGTCGTGATCGGGAAGTGCCCGGACAGCGGGTCGGTCGGAGCCGTCATCGGCTCAATCGCCACGAGCGGTTGGTCCGGTGGCGCGAACAAGACGGCGTACGAATACCCCTCGTCATAGGACAGAGTGATGCGATGCTGGCCGCCCTCAATCCATGCAGTCGTGCCGACAGGAACCTCATCGAAGAGGTCATCGAACACAACCCCGCCCTGACTGGGGTCGCCGAGGACGTCGACTTCGACGGGCACTCGGTCAACTTCACCCGTTGGCACACACCGTTCGTCGAGAACCAGGTGATGCGTGAACGGCTTGCAGACCGTCCAGTCCTGCCGATCGCCACCGGGCGGGGCGAAGTAGGGATGCCAGCCAAATGCAATCGGCACCTCGGCATCAGATGTTGGGCGCACCGAGGTTGAGATTCGCACGGTTGAATCGAGCAGGTGGACCGAAACGGTCAGCACATGCGGGAACGGGAACGCCGGGAATTCAGGTCGGCCACTGTTGAAGTCGAGTTCTGCGACGAGCCACGAGCCGACCTGATCGTTCGCCACACCAGCGCCATATTCAACGGCTTCGGAGCGGGTGACCTTCCAATCCGGACAACCCGCGAGCAGCCCGTGGATGGGGAGCCCATTTCCATCGAGGTGTACGCCAGGAGTTCCGTCGGTCACCAAGGTCACGTCACCGAACTGCTTGTGTTCGAGGCGGTTCGCCCAGGGTGCAAGTAACGGGATCCCGAATGTCTTGCCAGACTCCCGATAAGCGCCCAGGCCAGCCCGCATTCCCAGCAGTTCCACCCCGTTGTGGGTCAGTGACGAACCGACCATCCCGGCGGCCGGGACAAACGTGACGGCGATCCCGGTCGGCGCACTCAACGTGTACGCAGTGAGGTCCGGGAAATCCGGATGCGGGCTCTGGGTTACTTCGTAGCTCGTCGACATGTGCCTATCTTTGCGGCAAACCGAGGTCACGGGAAATCAACATCCGCTGAACCTCGGAAGTACCTTCACCAATTTCCAGGATTTTCGCGTCGCGATAGAACCGGCCAACGGGGAATTCGATGGTGAAGCCGTACCCACCATGTACCTGCGTCGCGGCTCGCGAATTGTCCATTGCGGCATTGGATGAGTGAAGTTTCGCGATCGCAGCTTGGCGCTTGAAGGGTTCACCTGCGGCCATCCGGGCGGCAGCGTCACGCCACGCCAGACGGGACGTGTAGGCGCGGATCTCCATGTCAGCGATCATGAAAGAGACAGCCTGGTGCGCACCGATCGGGCGACCGAATGCTTCCCGTTCGCTGGCGTACTTCACTGACTCGTCGACGCAGCCCTGCGCGAGACCGGTTGCCAGTGCCGCAATCGCGATGCGAC
This sequence comes from uncultured Actinomycetes bacterium, assembly GCA_964474045.1. Classification (GTDB taxonomy): domain Bacteria; phylum Actinomycetota; class Actinomycetes; order S36-B12; family UBA10799; genus JACJWR01. Next base: position 5,929 of record CAYYRC010000032.1, on the reverse strand, counting down.
CCTCGTCCAGGATCCGCAGGAACTGCGCATAGCCACGTCCACGTTCCCCGACCAGATTCGATTCCGGCACCCGCACGTCGACGAACGACAGTTCATGGGTGTCTGACGCGTTCCAGCCGACCTTGTCGTATTCCTTCGAGACGGTGAAGCCAGGCGTTCCGGCCGGGACCAGAATCGCGGAGATTTCCTTACTGCCATCGGGATTTTCGCCAGTCACGGCGGTGACTGTGACCAGGCCGGTGATCGGTGTTCCTGAGTTTGTGATGAAGGATTTCGACCCATTGATCACCCATTCCCCGTCGACCAACTGGGCCTTAGTGCGGGTACTGCCGGCATCCGATCCCGCGCCCGCTTCAGTCAAGCCAAAGGCGCCGAGCATTTTGCCCGAGGTCAGCTTGGGGAGCCATTCACGCTTGAGTTCCTCGCTACCGAATCGGAAGATGGGCATCGCACCGAGCGACACCCCAGCTTCCAGAGTGATCGCCACGGATGAGTCCACGCGGGCAAGTTCCTCAAGCGCGACGCACAGAGCCGTGAAGTCGCCGCCCATGCCGCCGTACTCCTCCGGGAAAGGAAGTCCGAACAAGCCGAGGTCGGCCATCGATTCGACGATTGGCATGGGGAACTCTCCCCGCGCGTAGTAGTCACCAATGACCGGGGCGACTTCATCGCGGGCGAACTGCTCAACTGTCTTTCGCAGCGCCTCATGCTCGGCTGAAAGCTTCAGGTCCACGTTTCTCCCTCACTTACGGCGGAACCGCCGAAATTCTTCACCCAATCGGCTTACGCTGGGCACAAGGAGTGAGTACCCAATCACCGATGTAAAGGACATGGTGATCAGACTCACCTGACGATGACGCTAATCCTCGCACGAGGTGGGTAACCTAAAAACATGACCCAAACTTCTGTTCAGCCACAGCCCCGCGGTCGGATCGCAACCACGGTGGCTGTTTTACGCGTGAAGTTTGAAAAAATCCTCTCCGAGGCCGCGAAGTTCGGCGTTATTGGATTGATGGCACTGGTCATCGACGTGGGCCTGTTCAACCTCCTGCTTCTTGCCGACAGCAGCATGTTTGCCTCCAAGCCGCTGACCGCGAAGGTCATCTCGGTGACGGCGGCGACGACGTTCGCATACTTCGGCAACCGTTTCTGGACATTCCGGGACCGCGGTCGAACCTCATACCGCCGCGAATACGTGCTGTTCTTCGTCCTGAACATCATCGGCATGGGGATCGCGCTGGGTTGTTTGTGGTTCACCCACTACGCACTCGGTTTTGACTCCGTCATCGCGGACAACATCAGCGCGAACGTCATTGGCTTGGCGCTGGGAACAATCTTCCGCTTCTGGTCCTACCGCAAGTGGGTCTTCCCAGAAGAATCCGAAGTCAGCGACAAAGAGATCGTCCAGCTCTCCGAGATCTGATCTATCTGCCCGTTCAGCGGGCTTCCACCCAGCATTGTGGCGGTCTACCGTCGCTAGAAGGCTGCAGATCGCCCCAATCCTGCGTGGGGACCGGCTAAACCGGGGTGACTCCATGACGGCGGCGGGAGAAGTCGCGGTTCTTCGTCGCGGCGGCGGCAATTCGCAGAATCAGTTCGCTGCGCAAGTCCTCCGGCTCGATGATCGCGTCAATCACGAGCTCACTGGCGAGCCGCACGACATCGATGTCCTCTTCGTACTCCTCACGCTTGGCTGCGACGAAAGCCTCTCGTTCGGCCTCATCTTCGATTGCGGCGATCTTGTTCGCGTACACAGCATTGATTGCCGCTTCGGCACCCATGACCGCAATCTTGGCCGTCGGCAGCGCGATGGTTGCATCCGGCGCGAATCCTGGGCCCGCCATCGCATACAACCCGGCTCCGTATGCTTTTCTGACCACAACACAGAACTTCGGGACGGTCGCCTCACTGACAGCGGTAATCATCTTTGCGCCGTGGCGAATGATGCCTTGCTTCTCAACGGCAGTGCCCACCATGAAGCCAGGGACGTCAGAAAGGAAGATCAGCGGAACGTTGAAGGCATCGCACAACTGGATGAATCGGGTTGCCTTGTCGGCCGAATCGACGAATAACACCCCGCCCTTGAACATCGGATTGTTCGCGACAAGGCCAACGACCTTGCCGTCGAGTCGGGCGAAACCGACAACTAGTTCGCGCGCCCATCCCTTGTGGATCTCGAAGAATGTGCCTTCATCTGCCAGCCCGCGGATATAGCGACGCATATCGAAAGCCTGGCGCTCACTTTCGGGGACAAGCGCACGCAGGTCGATGTCCTCCGGAGCACTCGGCTCGGCAACTGGCGGCAGTTGCTGCCAGTTCTGCGGCAGGTAGGACAAGTACTGCTTCACGGTGTCGAGGGCGGCTTCTTCAGTCTTGACTAGGACGTGCCCGACTCCGCTCTCACTGGTGTGGACCTTGGCGCCACCCATCGCCTCGAGGGTTGTCTTCTCGCCCGTCACCATTTCGACCATGCGGTCAGAACCGAGGTACATGGAGGCGTTGCCTTCGACCATGACCACGATGTCGCAGAACGCCGGAATGTAAGCACCACCGGCAGCACTCGGGCCGAACAATGCGCAGACCTGGGGAATCGATCCGGACGCCCGCACCTGGTTCCAGAAGATCTTTCCCGCACCCCTGCGGCCAGGGAACAGGTCGACCTGATCCGTGATTCGGGCACCGGCGGAATCGACGAGCCACACCATGGGGATCGACAACTCGTAAGCGCGCTCGATGATCCGAATGATCTTCTCAACAGTCCGCGCTCCCCAAGAGCCGGCCTTCACGGTGGAATCGTTCGCCATCAACGCAATTGGACGCCCCGCGATCATGGCGGTCCCGGTGATGACACCGTCGCTGGGCAGGTCACCGGCCATCACGTTCGCGAGTTGGCCGTCTTCAACGAATGACCCCGCATCGACCAAGGCAGCGATTCGGTCACGAGCGAACAATTTGCCTCGGGCAGCATTCGCCTCGTGATACCTAGCGGCGCCACCGGCGGTGACCTGCTTGCGTAGTTCGCTGACTGGAGGATGGTTCGGCATGAATGGACCCCTTGTGAACGCGCCTTCGCGGTGGATTCAAATCTCGGCGAAGCCTACGCATTGGTGGTGCGGCCGCGGCCACTGCGGGCCGTTAGGACGTGCTGGCGGCCGCCATTGACCATGCCCGCAGCAACCCGAAACCGCGAGCCGGACGAGGGCGAACGCCCTTGAATGAAAACTGCTCAAGATGTTCGAGTTCATCAAGTGTTGCCGAATCCACATACGTTGAGCCTGGCTTCGCCATTGCAGTCAAACGGCTTGCCCGATTGACTGTGGTGCCGAAAACGTCGCCCATTCGCAACAGCACCGGACCTGTCGCGAGCCCAATGCGCATCTTCGGCACGTCATGGTTCCCGCGGTGCGCTTCGTGGAGTTCAACCGCGATCGCAGCGATCTTTCGTGGTGACTCATGAACAAAAAGGACTTCGTCACCCAAGGTCTTGATCAGCCGCGCCCCCTCGGCAGCGACGACATCGGCGCTCACACTCTCGAATGACTGCACCAGAACCGCGAGGTCTTCTTCGGGTATCTGACGGGAGAGCCTCGTGAATCCAGCAAGATCCGCAAAGCCGACAGTCATCGAGTCGGTCCGCGCCTCTGGGCCAACCTCTGCGATCGCTGCAGCTCTCGCTGCGTTGTGACTCATTTGGCGGCGCCAGGAGTAGAGCATCAACTCCTCCAGCACCGGTTTGTACGCACGCGAATCCGCCAGCAGTGCGCCGATGTCGTCAGCCTCGAGGACACCATGTTGCGCGATCACACCTCGTTCAATCAACGAGCGGGCGATGATGTTTCCCTGCCACTCGGCTAGCCGTGAGGTGTGCTGCCCTATCGCCCGGACCAATTCGATCGATTCCTCGTATGAGACGTAGCCCGCATCCACGAGGGCCATCAGAGCCCTTAATGCGTCGACATCGGCCATCGCAAACTCTGCTTCGCCGCCCACATCCGCGAATCCCATGGCTCGCCACAGCGCGCGCGTGACCTCCTCGGACACTCCTGCAAGTTCAGCTACCTGCCGGCTGGTCAATTCTGGTGCAGAACCCAAGACGAATTCGACGAAGTCATCCAATGATCCCGCAGGTCGTTCTGCAGGTACGTGTTGCGCCGCGGGGAGCCTCCTCTTCGCAACCGCCTTCTTTGCGACGGCTTTCTTGGCTGTGGCCTTCTTCGCAGCGGCTTTCTTGGCGGGCGCCTTCTTCGCAACCGCCTTCTTGGCTGCGGCCTTCTTGGCAACCGCCTTCTTGGCAGCTACCTTCTTCGCAGGGGCCTTCTTCGCCGCAGACTTCTTCTCCGCAGGAACCTTGGCTGCAGGCTGCTGCGTTGCTTGGGCCGTGTCTAAGCCCTCAGTCATGAGGCAGCGCGAAGCTGGCCGGAGGGTCCGGCCTGGTTGTAGCTACGAACATGCCGATCCCACGCCTGATTGCGCAGCACCAAGATGTCGTGATGCAGTTGCTTGACGTCCGCAACGTCGAGCATGAACGCCGGTAGCGGCGCGAAACTGGTTTGCACCCGCAAGACCCCCACCCCAAACAAACGCTGAATCGGTCCAGAAACGTATGTGACCTCGACGATACTCAGTAAAGGGATGTCCCAACCAGCTTTTCGCAGGCGGTATCTAATTCGAATTCGTTGGTCAGTGAGTTCCATGCGCGCATTTGCCCAGCCCGCGAACCGCCGACCCACACTGAAGATCACGATGAGCCCCACCACAACACCAACGGTCCACTTGGACGCTGACACCCATAGTGACTTGGGTGGCAGCCAGACCTCGATCACCGCCCACAGGACGCCAGCCAGGCCCACAAATATGGCTAACCGGACTGCGATGCCCACGAGGCCGAGCTCATGGCGGCGCACCTCCGCGATGAGCTGCTCGTTGGCAACTGCGCTGGCTCGAGATGACCTCACCTGCTAATCGTGGCAGAACTGCGGGCATGGGTTTGTCACGAACAACCGAATTGGCCGCTATTCACAGAAAGTGATCACGGTTTCGCCCTGCCGATCCGCACGGAAGGTTCGCCGTTGCGAACCTTCCGTCGCTAATTCAATGGCGTAGGTGGGTGACATCCCCGGCCGAAACCGTTCGCAGTCCGAATGGCCCATCGACGATCAACCGGCCTTCATGATCGATATCAACGGCCTCACCGACGAGGGGCGCGCCTCCACCGAGATCAACTCGCACCCGTCGGCCGATCGTCAGGCTTTCGGCGAGGTACTCACTTCGAATTCCACTGGAGTCCGCATCGCCGCCGCCAAGTCGAAATCGATTCCACAACTCGCCCCACACCTGCAGGCACTGCGCCAACAACTGCGCGCGGTCGCAACCGGAACCCTCGAGCGCAAGTGATGTTGCCGCAGGAATTGGGAGTTCTGCTTGTGTGTGGGAAACGTTGATCCCGATGCCCACAACCACAGCCTCACCACGACGCTCCGCGAGGATCCCCGCCAGTTTGCGTGGACCAGGCGACCCGTCATACGCAGCTGCGTCGATCACCACGTCATTGGGCCACTTGAGGCGGCAAGCAACATCGTGGGCACCGCATGCCCGGCTCGTGGCGAGGCCAGCAATCAACGGGATCCATCCCAGGGATGCTGTCGGCCAGGCAGGGTTGGGACGAAGAATCACCGAGAAGAGAAGGCCTCGGCCAGCTGGGGTTTCCCATGATCGACTGAGTCGGCCCCGGCCCGCGCTCTGCCGATCAGCAACCACAACCGTCCATTCAGGTGCCCCCGCCGACGCCTGGACGATTGCCTCATCGTTGGTCGAGGCAATCGTGTCGAAAACCTTTGGCGCGGGTAGCTCAAGGCCATGAGACGTAAACGCATCGATGATGGCGGGCGCCGTGAGCGGGGATGCAGGATTTGCTGGCGCGGGCACGTTG
>CAYYRC010000031.1:0-25302 GCA_964474045.1 uncultured Actinomycetes bacterium | reverse complement strand
AACCGATCCGGCGACCTGCGGCAGCGCATCGAGGTCGACTGTCTTGGCGATGGTGTTCGCCACCGCAGTGCCCACCACGAAGGCCGGCAGGAAGTTGAAGACTGCGGAGAGCCACACCGCGTGCCGGGGCGTCAGCGACTTGGTGGCGATGACGGTGGAGGTGGCGTTGGCGGCGTCGTGGAAGCCGTTCGTGAAGTCGAACACGATCGCCATGGCGATCGTGACGACGGTGGCGAGCAGCACCACGCTCATACCTTCGACGGTACGAGGGTGGGTCAAAAGGGTGAATAGTCCGCCGAGACTGTTCGCAATGCGTTCACATATCGTTCTCACACCGTCACTTCGGGTGACGGCGAGTGATTCAGATCGCGGTGCGTAACTCCTCAAGGCTGCGTCCTGCTAGCCCCAGGCTCGCCATCGTGCGGGCCGCCTCGCCGGCGTAGTCGCGGCCCATGAGGACTGAGCACACCTGCAGCACCGCATCCATCGTGGGAGTGGGGACGCCGATCTGACGGGCCAGGTCGGTGAGGAACACCAGCCCGAATCCCGCGTCCTCGTTGAAGTAGCGGTAGTCCAACTGGGGTTGGGCCTTGATGCCGCGGAAGCCGGGAGCTTGCGAGTAGCTGGTGCTGTAGTTGTTTTCGGTCTGGTAGCCCTGGATCACGCCGAGTTCGGGATCGCGAAGGACCTTGACTCCGAGCGCCTCACCGATCGCCAAGCGCTCGGTGTCGACTGCCTCGACCAGCCGCCCCACCGACTCGGTGACACCCTCCTCGTAGAACAGCAGGTCACCGCCGGTGCGCTCAATCTGGGCGGCGTTGCAGAGGGTGATGGCCGGGTGGATCACCGGGTTGCCGTTCTGCAGCGTTGTCTGCCAGACGCTGCGGGCCTTCATGATCTCCGGGTAGACGGTGCGCAGCAGGTCGTAGACCTCGTCGGTGAGCCGCGCCGGAATCGCCGCCACGTAGTAGCCGCCGTTGAGGCGGTTGTAGACCGTGATGGTGGCCGGGCCGGTGACGCGCACGGCGTAGGGGAGTGTCGACGTCTCGGCCACCGTCACCGAATCGTCCTCCGGCTCCAGGCCCATCGCGTCTTTGAACACCAGGCCGCCGGCGCAGGAACCCGGGCACACGACGTAGGTGGTGCCGGGACGCACGTGCGGGGCGCAGGCGGCACCGAAAGGCGCGTTGCTGTAGGCCGGCCCGACGGCGAAGACGAGTTCCGCGCCGTCGAGCGCTGCGGCGATGTCGTGCCCGGCGTACGCGATCGGCTGGAATCCGCTCAGCTTTCCTTGCGAGTGGATGCCGCCGGCCTCATCGATGTCGGCAATGACCTGCGGAAAGTCCTCGAAGTCGAACATCGACACCGAATGCCCTGCCTGCGCCCACTCGAACGCGATCGCACACGCTCCGTTGCCGGAACCCAATACGGCGATCCTCATGCTCCGCCCCTTCCTGTCGCGGTGATCTCCCGCTTCAGAATCTTCCCCGTCGGGCCCTTCGGCAAACCCCCGGGAACGAACCAGATGACGCGGGGGTACTTGTAGGCGGCGACGCGCTCCTTGACGAACTCGCGCAGCTCCTCCGGCGTCGCCTCGGCGCCTTCCTTCAGCGTGACCGCCGCGCCTACCTCCTCGCCGAAGGTGTCGTCAGGCAGGCCCACCACCGCGGCCTCGGCCACGGCCGGGTGCTCGTACAGCACCTCCTCGATCTCGCGCGGGTAGATGTTGAATCCGCCGCGGATGATCATGTCCTTGACCCGGTCGACGATGAAGTAGTAGCCCTCGTCGTCCCGGCGGGCAAGGTCGCCGGTGCGGAACCACTCATCGCGGATCACCGCGGCCGTCGCCTCCGGCTTGCGCCAGTAACCCTTCATGACGTTGGGGCCCTTGATGGCGATCTCGCCGACGGCGTCGGGTTCCACATCGGTGTCGTCCGGACCGAGCAGTCGGAGTTCCACGCCTTCGATGGGGGTGCCGATGGAGCCTGGTTTGCGCTCCCGGTTCGGGTGGTTGAAGGTCGCCACCGGACTGGTCTCCGACAGGCCGTACCCCTCCAGGATCGCGCCGCCGAAGTCGCGCTCGAAGCCGCGCAGCACCTCCACCGGCAGCGACGCCCCGCCAGAGACGCAGATGCGCAACGACGACGTGTCGACGTCGGTGTGGCCCGGGTGGCCCAGCAGCGCGATGTACATGGTGGGCACCGCCTGCAGGATCGTCACCCGGTCGCGTTCCAGCACCTCGAGCGCCTTCCCGGCATCGAAGCGGGGGATGAGCGTGAGGCTGGCGCCTGCGGCCACCGCCGAGTTCAGCCCGCAGGTCTGCCCGAAGGAGTGGAACAAGGGCAGCCCGCCGAAGATGACGTCGTCGGGTTGGGGGTCGAACAGCGCCACGCAGGCGGCGACGTTGCTCATGAGGTTGGCGTGGGTCAGCTCGGCGCCCTTCGGCTTACCGGTGGTGCCCGAGGTGTAGAGGATGACGGCGGTGTCGTCAGGTGCGCGGTCGACCACCTCGCCGACGGCGGGATGCTGCATCAACTCGCTGGCGAAGTCGGCGGTCGGCACTTCGATGAACGGGGTGCCGGCCGCGGCGGCCCCGGCTGCGGCCTCCGTCGCGACGCCCTCCCAGGCGAACAGCGCCGAGGCCTCCGAGTCGGCTAGGTAGTACTCGACCTCGCGGGACTTGAAGAGCGGATTCATCGGCACCACCACCGCACCCGCGCGCAGGATGCCGTAGTAGATCACGGGGAACTGCGGCAGGTTGGGCAGCATCAGCCCGACCCGGTCGCCCGGGCCGATGCCGAGTTCGCCGAGCCAACCGGCCACCCGGGCGCTGGCCTCGTCGAGGCCCTCGTAGGTGATGGCGTGGTCGTCGAGCCGGATGGCGACCCGGCTGGGGTGGGTGGCCACCGTGGCCACGAGGTTGCCGGCGAGATTCACGGACCCTCCTTGAGCGTGGATGGCCCGACCTTAGCCCGCGGTGGCGACTGTTGGCAGTTCGCGCGGCGGGCAGTTCGCGTGCGGCGTGCGAACGCGCCGCAGCCTCGGCGATCAGCTCGGTAGGGGAGCGCCCTTGACCGCCCAACCGACCGCCCGCCGACGGGCCAAGCCGGCCCAGTCGCTGCCCTCCCAGGCCGACCACTGTTTGATCAGGCGGAGGTCGCGGCGCAGCCAACGCATGCGCTGCGCGGGTGTCGAGACGTCGAGCGGCGGCGTGCGCAGCAGCGGGACCTGAGCGCCCGCCCGCGCCGTAGTCGGCTTCGGCTGTGGCCCGAGTCCGAGCGCCGCCAGGTAGCTGCCGATGACGTCCATGCCAGCGGCCTGGCAGGCCGTCCAACTGCCCCAGATCCGCAGGTTGAGGTCCACGACCTGCCACCGTCCTGCGGCATCGGGTACCAGGTCGAGCGCGAACGGTCCCCGCACCCCGAGCAGTTGGAGCACCTGCCCGGCAACGTCCATCGCCGCCGGTTCCTCCACCACGGTGATGCCGTAGCCGAAGCCGAACGGTCGGCGTGGATTGGTCCGGATTCGGTAGGCCATCGCCTGTAGCGCGTGCCCGTCGGCCGCCACGCCCGCCACCGCCACGGCCGGTGCGTCATGGAACTCCTGCACCAGGTAGGTCTCGCCCGCACCCAAATCCGCCCGCCAGGCCAGCGCCTCGGCCTTGCTCTCGCAGAGCATCATCCCGGCCCCGCCGCCGGTGTCGCGGCGCTTACAGAGCAGTGGTCCGGCGTCCTTGGGTACGGCGTCGACGTCGTCCCAACTCCCCGGAACGGCAATCCCCGCCGCACCGAGATGGGCCGTCAGCCGCCACTTGTCGATGGCTTCGGCATCGGGAATGGTGGCGCACTTCGACCATCCCCGCTGCACGTCCTCGCCGCTGCTGGACAGGGCCATCGCGATCGGTTCCATGGCCTGCAGATCAACCGGTGACTCGGCATCCAGCACCTCCCACCCATGCCGTGTGAAGCTGCCGTCGGCCGCCACGGCGTCGCCCACCCAGCGCGAACTCAGCTCCTCCCAGCGCAGCCGCGACGGCTCCGCCCGCACGTACGCGTCGGAGTCGGCCAGCAAGCGCACGATGCGCAGTCCGCGGGTGCGCAGCGCGGCGGCGAAGTCCACCATGGCCTGCGAGTACTCGTCCTCGGCGAAGGCGATCGTGGTCACCTGTGCTCCCTCCGGCGCCGGCTGAGCCGGTTACCCGGCCGCTGACGATTATCGCAGCCGATCACCGCGAGTACGCTGGCGACGGAGCCAGCAGCAGCGTCAGGGAGTCAGCGGCTACGCAGTCGCGCAGCCATGCCAGGAAGGGGATGCGCCGGTGGCGGATTCCGACGGGGCGCAGCCGCCCCCGCCTGAAGATCTCGAGGCGGAGACGCTGGACGACCAGGCCGGCGAGGGGGACGACCAACCGGGCGAGAAGTCGGCCGGCTACCGATCGCGCACCGCGCTGCTCTTCGCCATCTCCGAGATCATCGGCAAGGTCGCCTCCTTCGGCATGTTCGCCGTGGCCTCCCGGGTGCTCGGACCGGCCGGCTTCGGCGAGTACTCGTGGGCGATGGCGCTGGCGGCGATCATCGCCTCCTTCGGCATGTTCGGCTTCGACATGGCGCTGATCCAACTCGGCGAGATCCATCGCGGCCGGGTCGGGGACTTCCTCACGTCCAGCATGGCGCTGCGGATCGTGATCGGGGTGGTCGGCGTCGGCGTCGCCGCAGTGATGCCGCTGACCAATCCGGACGCCCGGCTGCTGTTGGTCCTGCTGACGATCGCGCTGAGCCTGGAGAACCTCAACATGGGGATGCGCGCGGCCACCTCCACGGTGGACCGGCAGCGCGGGCCGGCGACGGTGGCCATCGTGCAGCGCGTCACCACCGCCGTGGTCTCCGTGAGCACGCTGCTGCTGGGTTACGGCGTGATCGCGATGGGTGCGGCCTTCTTGGTGGGTACGTTCCTGGGCACGGTGGTGCTGTACGTCTTCACGTTGCGCATCGGGATTGAGGCGCTGCCCAAGCGACTGCACCGCGACACCACGGTCTCGTTGCTGCGCAAGTCGATTCTGCCCGGCCTGGCCAACACCATGAACATGCAGACCACCCGCCTCGACATCATCGCGCTGGAGCGGCGCAAGGACGCCGACGCGGTCGGCTTCTTCGCGGCGGCGTTCAAGCTGGTCGAGACGTCGCTGTTCGTCTCGGACTCGCTGGTGCGCTCGGCGCTGCCGGCCATGCTCTACGCCAAGGACAACAAGCGGGTCGGTGAGATCGTGCGGGCGGTGTTCGCCACCGACGCGGTGTTCTACTTCCCGGTGGCCGCGGCGCTGATTCTGCGCGGCGGCGACATCCTGGGCGTCGTCTTCGGCAGCGAATACAGCGCCGGTGGGCCGGCGGCGGCCGCACTGGCGCTCGGCTTGCTCGCGTGGGTGACGCTGGGGACCCTCACGACCGCGTTGCTGGTGCGTCACTACAGCAGGGACGTGGCGGCCTGCTCCGCGGTGGCGCTGGTCGTGAAGCTGATCATCGTCTGGCCTTTGGTGGCGCGTTGGGGGGCGGTGGGGGCGGGTGTCGCGGTGACGCTGGCCTTCGCTGTGCAGGCGGCATGCCTGTGGTGGCGGCTGGCTAAAGCGGGAGGTGCCCCGAAGTTGGGGGCCAGCCTGCTGTCGCCGTTGCTGGCCTGTCTGGTGATGGCGCCGGCGCTGCTGTTGCCATCGAACTTCTGGCTGGCCGCCGGTCTGGCGGTGGTGGCCTACGGCGGCAGCTGGTGGCTACTCGCCCACAAACTCGATCCGGCGACGGTCGGGCGGGTGAAGGCGATCGTGCGTAGATAGGCTTGCCTAACCAGTGCGGATGTGGTTCGTGGCCGTCGCGCTGCTGCGGGCTCAAGTGAGGGAGGCTGCCGGTGCCTACCGCGGTGCTGCTCAACCCTTACCAGCCGTATGCGCTCGACATGATCGCCCGGCTTTGGCGGGACCACGGGGTGCGCACGGTGGCGCTCCACTCGGATTGGCGCACCCGCTTCATCCTGGAGGGCCGGGCACCGATCTTGCGATCGTCGGCCGTCGCCGCGCACTACATGGTCGCGTTGCCCGATCTCGATCCGGTCGTGAAGGTCTTGCGTGCCCGGGCGGATGTGGTCGCCGTGGTGCCCCACGATGAGGGTGCGGTATTGCCGCTGGCCCGGATCGCCGAGGAGTTGCAGCTCGACTGGGCGCAACCGCTCGTGCAGACGTTCCGGAACAAGGGGGAGCTCAAGTCCTTGCTCGCGGCCGCGGAGGAGACGCTGCGCATCAATGCGAATGTTCGGGTGACCAGCGCGGACGAAGTCGCGAACTGGCGCCGCGCACACGGCATCGGCAGGTTCGTCCTCAAGCCGAACGACGGGTCCGGCAACGTCAATGTCGCGATCCTGGACGCCGACGTGTCCGACGCCGAGGTTGCGGCCTACTTCGAATCCGCCAGTGGGGTGGTGCTGGCCGAGGAGTTCATCGACGGCGACGAGTACTGGGTGGACGGCCAGATCGACGCCGCCGGCAAGGTGGCCGTCACAGGCATCGGTCGCTATCAGCGGGGACCGGCGAATGGGCGCACCAACCTGGAGTTCGGTGCCGCCGCCGTCCCCACCACGGAGCGCAACTTCGCCGCCCTGCGCGACTACGCGACCGCGGTGATGTCGGCGTCAGGGTTGCGACGCAGCCCGTTCCATCTTGAGGCGATTGTCGACGATTCGGGTCCGTGTCTGGTGGAGGTCGGTGCCCGGCTGTGCGGTGACCTGCTCAGCTACGCCGAGTCGTGGCAGCACGGCAGCGACTGCGACCTGGTCGGCCAGGCGCTGCGGCAGTACCTCCCGGACCCGCCGCCGCCGGAGCTCAATCTCGACTGGCAGCACTACGACAGCCACCTCTACATGCAGGTCAACGGAGTGCAGGAACACCGGATCATGGTCGGCGAGGTGGTCGGTTTCGATGTGGTCGAGGCCGATCCCTCGTTCCTGTTCTGGATCAAGCAGCCCCAGCCCGGCGACGTGCTGCTTCCCACCGACGGGCTGGTGACGAAGCCGTGGTCGGTGGTGCTGCGGGGTGCCGACGAAACTGCGCTGGTCCGCAACGAGGAGTTCGTACGATCGACGTTGCAGGTGCTGCCGTCGGACGCCACCGGCCCTCGCGCGCGCGTGCAGTTGGCCCGCCGCAGGTTCGGCAAGATGTGGTCATCGCGGCCCCGGCTCTACGAGTTCAAGCCGCTGCTGGCGCAGCGATCAGCCGCGCTCCGGAGCCGATAGCTCCTGCGCGCGGGAGCCGGCGCGGATCGATCGTCGGCCGGGCGGTGCGGACGGTCTGCTCAGGACGGTCCGGCGTCGGTCAACCCGTGTGCCGCCAGCCAACGGTGGTAGGCGTCCACCGCCACCGGCAGGGTGGGGAAGATGTAGTCGGGTCCGATGGACTCCACCAGGCCGAAGCGCTCCAACGGCGTCCACAAGTCGTGCTTGACCCTGGTCAGCGCCAACACGATGCCCTCGTCGGTGAGTTCCTGCCGCAGCGCGTCGAGGGCGTACATGGCGGTGATGTCGACTTCGACGTTCGCCTCCATGTTGAGCAACAGCCAGTAGACCGGCCCGGACGCGGCGTACTCCTCCACCGCCTCCAGCGAGTTGCTGCGGAAGTCCTCGGCGTTGGCGAAAAAGAGCGGTGAGTCGTAGCGGTAGACGACCAGCCCCGGCACGGTGTCGGCGTCCGGGTAGTCGTCGACGTCGTGCATCCCCGCCAAGCCGGGCACGAACCCGACCACCGCGTCGTGCGGTCGCGCCACCCGTCGCAACATCTCCGCGACGCTCAGGCCGACCGCCAAGACCACACCGGTGAGGATGCCGAAGATCAGCACCCCGCCGAGGGCCGCGATGGCCAGCAGGAATTCCTCCGGACGGAACGACCAGAGTCGACGGAACCCGGCCAGGTCGATCAGGCGCACCGCGGCATAGACGACGATCGCCCCGAGCACGGCGGTCGGGAAGTTCGCCAGCAGTGGGCCGAGCACCAGAATGACGACGAGCGTGGCCGCCGTACTCACCAGCGAGTAGACCTGGGTGTGTGCGCCGGCGGCCCGTGCCAGCGCGGTGCGACTGCCGCTGCTGCTGATCGGGAAGCCGCCGATCGCGCCGGCCGCGACACTGGCGGTGCCGAGCGCGAACAGTTCCTGGTTTGCGTCGACCCGTGGGCTGTCCGTGGTCTCGAAGGCCCGGGCGGTCAGGATGAAGTCGGTGTAGCCCACCAGCAGCACGCCGACTGCGGGCAGCGCCAGCAGCATGAGGTCCGAGGTCGCCGGCCATCCGAGATCCGGCGGCCGGGGGGTGAAGGCGCCGACCACCTTGATGCCGTGCTGCTGCAGATTCCCGAACCACACCGCCGCCGTGCCCAGCAACACCGCCAGCAGTGGCACCGGGGCCCGCGGCCACCGCCAGGACACGACGAACAGGAACACCAGCGCCACCACACCCAGCGCCACCGTGGCCCAGTCGACCAGCCCGATGTGGGCAGCGAAACTCGACACTTCGGCGACGAAGCCCTCACCGTGCACCGGAACCCCGGTCAACTTGGACAACTGGCCGCTGATCATCAGCGCGGCGACCCCGGCCATGTAGCCGATCAGCACCGGCCGCGAGAGCAGATCGGCGACGAAGCCGAGTCGCAGCAGCCACGCCGCCAGCGCCAACAACCCCACCATCACCGCGAGCGCGGCCGAGAGCACCGCGTAGCGCGCCGCATCGCCCTGGGCCAGCGGTCCGACCGTCGCCGCCGACATCAGTGCGGTGGTCGACTCGGGTCCGATCGACATGAGCCGCGAGGATCCGAACAGGGCGTACACCAGCAGGCAGGGGATGATCGTCCACAAGCCGACCACCGGCGGCAATCCGGCGACGGTCGCGTAGGCCATGACTTGCGGCACCAGGTAGGCGGTCACGGTGATGCCGGCCAGCAGGTCTGTGCGCAGCCACCGACGCCGGTAGTCGCGGACCATGGTGACTCCTGGCACCCGCAGGAACCGGGTGGCGGTGGCGGTTCCGGTGGCGCGGTTCATGCGCGTTCCGTTTTGGGTGCCGTGACACCACCACCGGCGGCGGCAGCCTGGGGCGCCTGCGCCAACATCGTCATCCGCTCGGCGATGGTCGCCGGCACGTGCTGAACCTGCGCCTCGATGCCGGCCGCTCGCAGCACTGTGATGATCTTCTGGGCGTCACCGTCGGGAATCCGCACCGCGGTGCCGTCCAAGGCCACCGGGGCACCCGAATCGGCCAGGGCGGCGAAGGCGCCCGCCCAGTCGTCGCACTGGACCTGCACCGCGGTGGCGTCGCCGATGATGTCCGACTCGTCCCCCTCCGCCACCAGGTGGCCGTCGGACATGAGCAGCAGCCGGTCGCACTGTTGCGCCTCTTGCAGGTAGTGCGTCGTGACCAGCACGCCCACGCCGGCGGCCGCGCGTTCACCGACAACCTCCCACAGCTGGCTGCGGGCGAGTGCGTCCACTCCGGACGTCGGCTCGTCGAGCACCAATGCCTGCGGGTCGTGCAGGAGGGCGCAGACGAACGCCAGCCGCCGTGCCAGCCCCAGCGAGATGCTGTCTACCAGGCGGTCGGACACCTCGGCGAGGCCCGCCGGCAAGCCCGGCGCGGGAACTCCGAAGATGCCGGCGGTGAAGGCCACGTTCTCGGCCACGGTTAGGTCCGGATACAACCCCATGCCCTGCGGCACGTAACCCAACCGCCGCCGACGCCGGCGATCGGGCGGGCCGCCGAACAGCGACGTCTCGCCGCTGCTGGGACGGGTCAGTCCCAGCAGCATCCGGATGAGCGTCGTCTTTCCGGCACCGTTGGCACCCAGCAGCCCCACGACTTCGCCCGCCGCCACCGACATTGTCACGTCATCAACCGCGAGCACCTGCCCGAAACGTGCGCTCACCGCCTCGGCGGCCAGCAGCGGACCCGACGCCTGCCCGGCAGTGGCGCTCATGCCGACTCCACTGCCGGCCGGGCTCGGGCGAGCAGCGACATCGCGATGACGACGTCCTCCAGATCGGGCGTCACCGTGACGGCCTCGGCGGGGGGCGCGACTTCCTCCTCGACCGGCCATAGTTCATGAATCGCGCGCCCGCGCCGCCAGGACCACTCAGGCCGGGTCGCGGTGGGAGAGCGCGTGATGGGCGTCGTGAATCCGCGCACCACGTCCGCCGGCGCACCCGCCACCAGGACCCGCCCGGCATCGAGCACGATCAGCCAGCCGGCGCGCTCTGCTTCATCGAGGTAGGTGGTGCTGAAGAGCACGGCAGCACCGTCGGCCGCCGCGGTGGACATGAGGCGCCAGAGGTCGACTCGGCTGACCGGGTCCACTCCGGTGCTCGGCTCATCGAGGACCAACAGCGGCGGATTGGGCACCATGGCCAAGCTGAAGCCGAGTTTGCGCCGCATGCCGCCGGACAGTTGGGACGACAGCCGGTCGGCGGCCTCGGCCAGCCCGGCCGCGCGCTCAAGCTCGGTCCGCCGGCGCGCCAAGTCCGACCCCCGCAAGCCGTAGATGCCGCCCACGAAATCGAGATTCTCGGCCACCGACAACTCCAGCCAACTGCCGGCCCCGGCAGGCAGATAGCCGACCTCGTCTGGGGTGCGCACCGCCCCGGCCGTCGGCACGAGCAGGCCGACGATCGCGCGCAGCAGCGTCGACTTGCCCGCTCCGTCGCCGCCCACCACCGCCACCACCTCGCCGGGGCGGACGGTGGCGGTGACGTCATCGAGCACCACCTCGCCGTCGAGTTCAACAGTCAGGCCCAGCGCGCCGTACGCATCGTTTCCGACCTCGACCGATTCGGTGTCGGCCACTCCGCGCCCCTCGTTCACGAGGCCTGTCCCGCTGCGACCGCTTGATGCCGACGGTGTCGCTGGCCCGGAGCCAGGTCGCGCCGGAAGCGCAGCGTCGCACCCGTGAACACCACCACCGCCATGATCGCCAGCACGGTGAAGGGCAGCCACAGCGACGCCAGCGAGGCGCCGCGCAGCATGATCCCCTGCGAGATCATCGTGAAGTAGGTCAGCGGCAGCAGGTAACCGATCCAACGCACCCCGGCCGCCATCGCGTCGAGCGGGAAGATCATCCCGGACAGCAGGATCTGCGGCAGCAGGAAGAAGAAAGCCGTCTGAATCGCCTGCCCGGCGTTCTGCGAGATGGTCGAGATGAACACCCCCAGGCCGAGCACCACGAATAGGAAGAGCGCCGCACCGAGGGCGAACGCGAAAGGGTTGCCGTTGAAGGGCACCCCGAACAAGGCCATGCCGACCCCGGTCACGATCGCCAGATCGATCGCGGCGACGAGGAAGTAGGGGGTGATCTTGCCGAGGATCACCGAACTCGGCTTGATCGGCATCACCGCCAGTTGTTCCAGAGTGCCGGTCTGCCGTTCGCGGACCATGCCGATGCTGGTGACGATGGTGCCGATGAACGTCAGGATGAGCCCGATGATGGCCGGGATCATGACCCATGACGTCTTCAGTTGCGGGTTGAACAGGATGGTCGTGTGCACGGCGCCACCCATCTTGTTGAGCACCGCCACCGACGACTGCGCGGCGAACAGGTTGGAGCCGTCCACCAGCGCCTGCACGGGCTGGCTGCCGGTCACGATGGCGACGTCGTCATGGTTGTCGCGCAGCAGGGTGGTCGCCTGCTCGGTCCCGGCATCCGGCTGCACCGTGGTGACGGCGAAGAACGGCGGGAGTTGGCCGGCGACGGCCTGCGCCTGCGGGCCGACCACCGCGGTGTCCACGTGCGAGACGTAGAAGTTTGCTGCGTACCCGAAGATCACCAGCAGCAACAGCGGCATGGCGATCAACATCGCCAGCGTGCGTCGGTCGCGGCGGAGTTCGCGGAACTCCTTGAGGATCATCGCCCGCATACGGTCACGCTACGCGCACCCGGGCTGGGAGGTCAGCCGAAGTCGAAGCCGACGCGCCCGCTCACTGGGCCGAGGCGTCGGGCAGAGTCTTGAGCACGTCCGCGAAGAACTGGCAGTAGTTGAATTGGGTGCTGTCGAAGGTCCAACCGAGTCGCACGATCACTGCCTGCTTGGACGGCACCATGGCGATCTTCTGCCCCCAGTGACCTTCCATAGCGACGGTGTCGGCCGGCACCCCGGGGGTGCTCCGACATTCGCCGCCGACTTGGTTGTACGGCAGCCAGGTCTGGGCGCTGTAGCCGGCGCCGTCGCCGGTGGGCAATGCCGAGGTGGAGGCGAACTGCCACCAGCCCGCCGGCAGCACCTGCTTGCCGTCCCACGCCCCGTCCTTCAACCCGAGTTGGGCGAACTTGGCCCAGTCGGACAGCGTCGCCCATAGATAGGAGGAGCCCACCCAGGTGCCGTCGGTGTCGGTCTCCAGCGTCGCGCTGTTGGCGCCGATGGGCTCGAACAGGGCGGTGGTCGGGTAGGCCCAGTACTCCTGGTCGTTGTCGAACTGTCCGCGCGCCACCGCCGCCAGGATGTTGGCGGTCTGGCTGGTGTAGTTCCAGTGCGTGCCCGGCGGGTATTCCAGCTTGGCGTTGGCGGCGAAGTTGGCCATGTCCTGCTCGGCGTTGAGCATTCGCACCGTGGCGTCCAGCGGGGTGTAGCCCTCGGTGTTGGCAAGGCCGTCGGTCATGTTGAACAGTTCCCGGATGGTGATCTGCGAGCGATCATCCTGCTGCCAGTCGGCCACCCAGGACGGCGCCCGACCGGGCTTGAAACTGTCGACCACTTTGGTGTCGAGCGGAACGTTGTTGGCCATCAGCACCTTGTAGGCGAGCATGCCCGCCACCGACTTGGTCATGGACCAGCCGTGCAGCGGAATGCCCTGGAAGCCAGGGGCCTCCTGCAGCACCAACGCCTTGCCATTCTGGATGACTGCCACCCCGCGGGCGTTGGCTGCCGCGATGTCGCCCGACCCGACGAAAGCCTGCTGCACCACGCTGTTGAGCGCCGTGGCGTCCACACCCGCCGGCCACTGCGCCTGCGGAAGGGCGGCATCGCCGTTCGGCCACTGCGCCGGGCTCACGGACGGTTGGTACGGGACGGCGTTGGGGTCCGGCGGCAATCCGAGGACGCAGCCGCGTTCCGGTTGCAGCGAAGCCGTCTGATTGAACAGGCCCAGCGTCTTGGCGGTGACGCTGTTGTTCTGCTCGTTCACCTTGACCGAGACGATGTTCAGGATCGGGCTGGCGCCGATGACGTCCTCGTCGAAGAGCGTGTTGGGGTCGCGACCGGCCACGAAGGCGCCGGAGCAGATTGCCTTGGCGGTGATCCCCGAGGCGCTTTGCGGCACCTTCAGATAGACCAGGTAGCCGAAGGCGGCGGCGATCAGCACGACCACCAATGCCACCACCACGCCCAGTGCGATCAAGATCCGCTTGCCCCACGTGCGTCCGCTGGCCATGGTGTCCTCCGCCGTGATCTAAGAGACGCCAGGCTAGTGCAACTTGGCGCCCCACATCGATTCGTGGCGCCGATAGAGTGCTCGCCTCAGGAGGTCGGATGGCACACGAGCCGGGAGCTGCCATGGGTGCGGACAGCGTGCGCGGAGCGGGCGGGGGAGTAAGTGGGCGAGGGGGTGGGCGACTAGTCGTCGTCGGCACGGGGATCCGAAGCATCGCGCAGCTGACGCAGGAGGCGATGGCTTGGATCCGGGCCGCGGACATCGTTTGCTACGCCTTGGCCGACCCGGTGACCGAACGGTGGGTCATCGACAACGCGCGGGCCAGTGAGGACCTCGCCCTCTTCTACGACGAGGCCACCACCCGGTTGACCACCTACGCCGCAATGGCAGCTCGAATGGCCGGGCACGCGCAATCCGGATTGACGGTGGTCGGAGTGTTCTACGGCCACCCGGGAGTGTTCACCGACCCGTCGCACCGCGCCGTCGCGATCGCCCGCGGGGCGGGGATTCCGGCCCAGATGCTGCCTGGAGTGTCGGCGTTGGACTGCCTCTGCGCCGACCTCGGCATCGACATCGGAGAAGGATCGAGTCAAACCTTCGACGCCACCGAGATGATGATGCGGGCGCGCCGGCCCGACCCCGGCGCACACGTGATCATCTGGCAGATCGGCGTGCTCGCCCAGCCCGGCTTCGATCGTCGCCGGGGCGCCTCCGACCTGACACCGCTGGTGGACTACCTGCTCCAGTTCTACCCGCCGGAGCATCCGGTCACGCACTATCAGGGGGCCCAACTGGTGCTCTGCGACCCGGTGGTGGAGGTGCTGGCGCTGAAGGACTTGGCGGGTATCGCGGCTGCCGTCACCTCGACGCTGTACGTGCCGCCGGTGTCGGTCCCGGAGTTCGACATGGAGATGGCGGCGACCCTCGGCCTCGACGATCCGGACAAGTTCGACGGGGCGCAGGAGAACCCCGCCCCTTACTGGGATGGTGCGATCCCAGCGCTGCCGGAGCGGGACTGGCACCAGCCCGTGGCCGCGCCTGGCCCGATGTCCGGTCTGCTGGAAAGCTTGAGCATGGATCCGGCGTTGGTCGACGACTTCAATGTGGATCCGGCGCTCTTCCTGCGCACGGTCGGGCTCGACCCGGTCGAATCGTGGGCGGTGCTCACCCGCAACGGCGCGTGGATGTCGGCCTGTGTGCGGTACGGCAGCGGTGTGGCCGCGGCGGTGGCCTGGGGACTCGCGACGACGGAGGAGGAGGCGCGCGGCTTCGTGGTCGCCTCCGATGGTCGGCTCATGCGGCGGCGAGCTCGCCGCGATCCCGGACCTGAGCCTGAGCCGACGGGCTGAGGCACGTGCCGACCGGCCGCTTCTGCCGACGCTCGTGGGACCAGGACGGCGGGCTTGGTGGTCAGCCCATCGCGTCGCTGAACCGGGAGCCGCCGAACCGCGCCACGAACTCTTCGTCGGCGTCATCGGCTTGACCTGCCACGTTGGCCACCGACGTCAGCAGCTCCGAGCGATCCAGGCAGTTGCCGTAGATGCGGTGGACGACCAGCACATGCACCGTGTCGGGGCCGGAACCCGGAACCACCAACATCGACGCCAGCCCCGGATGATCGCCCTGCCGGGCCACATATTCGAAGAGTTCCGGCGCCGGCGGCACGTCCAAGGCCAAGGGGGACGCCACCAACACTATCGCGAACCCGCCCACGCCGGCCACCTCGACCGTCACCTTCGTCGAACCGGCGGGCAACTCGAACTGCGTCTCATTCACGACGTGAACGCCGGCGCCGAACTCATCGATCAGCAGGTGCAGCGCCCAGTTGGCGACCGAGGCGATGCTGTCGTGGTGGTCGGATGGCAGACCCATCACGCCAATATGGCGTAGTCCACCCCGGTCAGTCGAACCGACTCCGTCCAGAGCCGCTCGGCGGCGGCGGAGTCCTTGGCCGCACCGTTGGGCTGCACGAGTTTGGGGTGTCCGCGGGACTCGAACCAGCCGTCGGGTCCGTAGTAGTCGCCGCCCTTCACCCCGGGCGCCACGGCGGCGTAGAGCTCGGGCAGCGCCCCCATCGACGCCGGCTGACCCAGGATGCGGTTGGTGACGCCCATGATCTTCGCCTCCAGACCGCTGCCGGTCGCGCGCGCGTGCGCTGACTGCAGGTTGGTGTCGGCGTAGCCGGGATGGGCGGCGACGGCGATCGCCGCGACGTCGGCGGCGGCGAACTTCCGCTGCAACTCGTACATGAACAGCAGGTTGGCCAATTTCGACTGCCCGTAGGCGGCCCATCGTTGGTACCGCCGATTGGACTGCATTGCGGGCAGACGTGCGGCGGTGTCCACGGCACCACCGCTTCGGGCTGCTGGTCGGCGGGCAGGGCGACGGCGCGGGGGATGACGTCGCCGGCGCGGTACAGCCACACCCGGGTGCCGATGCCCATCTGCTGCTCGAGCATCCACGACACGTTGTGTCCGGAGGCGTAGGTGATGGTGGCGCCGCCGACGGTGGCCGGGGTGACCCGCAGCCGGATGCCGAGCCGGCCGGTGCGGCCGATGGACAGTTCGACGCCTTCGACGACGGTGATGGTGGTGTCGGCCGGATACTTGTAGGAGGTGGCCCAGCGCGGATGCCGCGACGATGCGCCGGCCGCGGTGCGGGTGTGGTGGTGGGCGCATTTGATGACGGCGCCGTCGATCGGGTAGCCGAGGCTGGCGCGGGCCGTGGACAGGGCGGTGATGCGGTCGCGTACCTGCTGCGGGTCGCCGGTGGGGGTGTCGGCGTCGGCGATGGTGGTGCGGGCCAAACTCAGGGCGGTGCCCAGGCCCAGCGTTTCGGCGTAGGCCATGCGCGCCGGGTAGCTGTCTTGGGTGGCGTCGGCGCCGGACAGGTCGTAGGCGGCGAACGACATGGGGGTGGTGTAGGTGGCCGTTTCGCGGCGCAGCGCCCCGGCGACGGCGTTGCGCGGGTTGGCGTAGCCGGGTTCGCCGGCGTCGACGCGGTTGTTGTTCGCTTCGGCGAAGTCGGCGTCGGTCATGTACACCTCGCCGCGCACCTCCACGGTGACCGGGCGGTGCAGTCGGGCGGGCAGGCCGGTGATGGTTGTGGCGGCGGCGGTGACGTTGTCGCCGGTGCGGCCGTCGCCGCGGCTGGCGACCAGGGTCAGGCGGCCGTGGCGGTATTCGGCGCGGACGGCGAGGCCGTCCATTTTCGGTTCCACGATGACGGTGTCGCCGAGGGCGGCGGTGAACGTGTCAACGTCGTCGAGGGTGACCGTTTTGGACAGGCTGAGCATCGGTTCGGGGTGGGTGACGTCGCCGCGGGAGGTGATGCCGGCGGCGACCTGGTGAAGCAGGCCGCCGGTGTCCCAGTCGGGATGTTCGGCTGCGGCTGCGGCGATGCGGTCGATGAGGGTGTCGTAGTCGGCGTCGCTCATCGTCGGCCTGCCGTCGAGGTTGTAGTAGGCGTCGGCGGCGTCCTGGGCGGCGGCGACGTCGGCGGTGAAACGGTCGCGGGCGTTGTCTGTGGGCATGCGGTGATGGTGCCGCCGCCGGTTCGGCGGCGCCGCCGGTTTACAGGGTGACGCCGGCGGCGGTGTAGGCGGGCAGGATGATGTTGCGAATGAGGTGGCCGCGGGTGGCGTGGTCGGCGAAGGACGCTTTGGCGGCGTTGAGGGTGAACCGGGCAATGTCGGCGAGGGTGTAGCCGAACGTGTCGGCGAGGGTGCACAGTTCGCCGGTGAGGGTGGTGGCGGACATGAGCCGGTTGTCGGTGTTGACGGTGACGCGCAGGTCGGCCCGGTAGAGCCGGTCGAACGGGTGGGTGGCGATGGTGGCGGCGGCGCCGGTGCCGACGTTGGAGGTGGGGCACAGTTCCAAGGCGATGCGGCGGTCGCGCACGTAGCAGGCCAGTTTGGACAGTTGCGGCGCCCCGTCGGCGCCGGTGGTGACGTCGTCGGCGAGGCGCACCCCGTGGCCGAGCCGTTCGGCGCCGCACAGGTGAACGGCGTCGGCGATGGCGTCGGGGCCGTACGCTTCCCCGGCGTGAATGGTCAGATGAATGTTGCGGGTGCGCAGCCAGGTGAAGGTGGCGGCGCCGCGGGAGGCGGGCCAGCCGTGTTCCGGGCCGGCTATGTCGAAGGCGACGACGTCGCCGGCGAACCGGTCGGCGCAGGCGGCGGTGCTCGACCAGTCGTCGGTGTTGCGCAGCGCGGTCAGGATTTGCCGGACGATGATCGGATGCCCGCCGGCGGCCGCCGCGGCGGCGGCGTCGTGCAGGGCGGCAGTGACGGTGGCGACGACCTGGTCGGCGGTCAGCCCGGCGCGGGTGTGCAGTTCGGGGGCGTACCGCAGTTCGGCGTAGACGACGCCGTCGGCGACCAGGTCGGCCACGGCGTCGGCGGCGACGCGGGTCAACGCCTCCTCGGTTTGCATGACGGCGACGGTGTGGGTGAAGCCTTCCAGGTAGCCGGGAAGGTTGCCGGTGTGGGCGGTGCGGTGGAAATGGGCGGCGAGCAGGTCGGCGTCGTCGGCGGGCAGGCGGTGCCCGGCGGCGGCGGCAAGCTCGAGCAGGGTGGTGGGGCGCAGGCCGCCGTCGAGGTGGTCGTGCAGCAGCACTTTCGGCAGCGCCTGCACCACCTGCGGGGCGGGTGCGGGTGCAGGTGTGGGCATGCCGGTGATGGTGCCGGTTCCGGCCGGCCCGGCCAGACGCCCGCCGCCGCGGCGATGTCGGGGACGCCCGGTGGCGGCACTATGCACGGCAAGTCCCGACGCATCCGCGGCCGGGCGTGTCCTGCGACAGGAGCAAGTCATGGCCGACCTCGGCGCCCGCACATTCGTTGACGATTCACAGCCGGTGGCGATCGGCCGGCTCACCGGTGAACAGTTCGCCGAGGAGGTGGCTGCCGATCCGGCGACGGTGTTGAAGGTTGCCGCGGCCCGGCTCACACCGGAACAGTTCGCTGCCGCGGTGGCCGACGTGCCGTGGGCGGCGCTGCAGTTCGTCGCCGACCGGCTCACACCCGACCAGTTCGCGGCGGCGGCAGCCGCCGATCCGGAGGCGGCGCTGCAGTTCGCCGCCAACCGGCTCACACCCGACCAGTTCGCTGCCGCGGTGGCCGCCGCGCCATGGATGGCGCTGCAGTTCGCCGCCAACCGGCTCACACCCGACCAGTTCGCTGCCGCGGTGGCCGCCGATGCGGCCGCGGCGTTGGAGTTCGCCGCCGAAGTGCTCACCGGCGAACAGTTCAACCGGGCGGTGGCGGCCGCCCCGGCCATGGCGTTGCGCTGCGTCGCCGACCGCCTCACCGGCGACCAGTTCGCTGCCGCGGTGGCCGCCGCGGATGCGGCCGCGGCGCTGGAGTGCGTCGCCGACCGGCTCACCGGCGAACAGTTTGACCGGGCGGTGGCCGCCAGCTCGTATGCGGCGCTGGCGTGTGTCGCCGACCGGCTCACCGGCGAACAGTTCAACCGTGCGGTGGCGGGCGACCCGCGGGCGGCGCTGGCCTACCACGCCGACCGGCTCACACCGGAACAGTTTGACACCGCGGTGGCCGCCGATGCGGCCGCGGCGCTGGCGTGTGTCGCCGACCGGCTCACCGGCGAACAGTTTGACCGGGCGGTGGCCGCCGACCCGGAGGCGGCGTTGGCGTTCGTCGACGACCGGCTGAGCGGCACCGTGCACGCCTGGTGTGTGGCGGTCGTCGACGACGGTGCGGTCGAGCCGTTCCCGGCGGGCGGCGAGGCCGCCCGGTAGGCCGCCCGGCGGGGGCCGTCTACGGTCGGGGCGGTCCGGCTGCGGCGGTTGTCAGTGGGGCCGCACCATCTGGTTCACCTGAGCTGGACCGTCCCAGTTGACTGCGGTCGGCGGCAGCCAGCGCACCACCCGCCCGGTCCGGCCGGGCCCTACCCGGTAGGTGTGCAAATGCGCCCGCCGCAGGTGGGGTGCCACGGTGCGCCCCGACCGGCCCGCCGCCGCGGCTTCGGCCCGGCTGGCCCGCAGCGCCCGGCCGACCCGGTAGCCCAGTTCGACGAACCGGGTTGGGGTGCCGGCGGTGTGGGCGCGGCGACGTTGCCGGCGGGTGGGGGCGTCGGTGACCGGCTGCTGGTCGGAGTTGTCGGCCACCAGGTAGACGAGCAGGTTCAGCCCGAGCGCGCACAGCTGGTTGCAGGCGTCGCGGGCTGCGTCGTCGTCGACGAAGCCGTTGCGGGCCACAGGTGAGCGGGCCATCATGCCTGCAACTGACCGCGCCTGGCGTTCAGCTACCGTCTCGTCTTCCAGGGACACGGTGACGCGCATGCCGAGCTGGGTGCGGATGGTGCGCAGGCCGCCGTTGACGACGCTGGGCACATGCTCCTGCAGGGGGCGGCCCCGCTCGTCGCACACATACCCGTAAAACATCAGCGACAGCCCGTCGCGGGTTTCGTCGTGGGTGGAGCAGCGGCCCCGCTCGGGCATGCGGGCGCCGCACACAACCATCGCCGAATACACCTCCTGCCCGCCGCCGTCGTGGGCGAACCGCACCGGTTCGGGCAGCATCACCAGCGGGTTCGGGTAGGGCAGCCGGGTCAGCACGTCGCCGGGGATGACGGTGTCCGGGTCGGTGTCGGCGAGCGCCTCGGCCAGGTCCGGATCCACCAGGTACACCACCCGGGTGCGCGCCCAACGGGTCAGGTCGACCAGGTCTTCGCCGGGTGTCGCCTGCGCCAGCGTCGACAGTTCGGCTACCACCCGGGTCGCCTCGGGGCCGATCGCGTCGGCGATGCGGGCGGTGGCCTGCGCCGCAGTGTGCTCGGCCGGGTCGTCCTCGAGCGCGAGCAGCGCTTCGACGTAGGCGTGCGGGTCGGGAAGGAACAGTGCCAGCGGCGCCGCGGCGTCACGTTCCAACTCGGTCACGAACTTGTGGGCCTGTGCAGGTTTCACGCCGGCGATGGTGCCGGTGCGCCGCGTCGGCGCCGGCGGGTTGCGATACCGCCGCGAACCCGGCCGGCTGCGGGGCCGCTGGTTGCCGACACCGACTCGCCCGGGAACAGTTCCCGCCCATGACACCTACCGGCCACCGCCCGCCCCGGACACGCCGGCGCGGCTTCACGCTCGTCGAGATTGTGGTCGTGCTGGTCGTGGTCGGGGTGCTTTCCCTGATCGCGTTCGCCGCCTACAAGACGTTCATCTCCCGCGGCAAAACGACCACCATGACTGCGGCCGCGGCCCAGATGGGCAAAGTGTTGCAGGCCGAATCGGCGCGCGCCCAAACCATCCTCACCGTGCCCACCCCGGCCGGGCCGTCCTCGGTCGGCACCGTCGCCGCACCGGGTTCGGTGGTGGGGTCGATTCAGGTCGGCGGGCAGGCGTTGTCGCCGGATGCGCAGAAGGACCTGGTGACCGCGGCGGGGGCGAACGCGACCATGCAGACCGCGTCCTACGGGCTGCTCGTGTCGAATCCGAACTGGCCCAACGACGGCTCCTGCACGTTGATCTTCTCCAGCAAGGTCGGCGGGGCGCCGTCGACGTCGTGCGGAACGGTCGTGTCGGCGGGCGGAAACCTGCTCACCACCGACGAGGCGTGCCTCGGCAGCGGCGTCGGCAGCTGGGCGGCGGTCGCGCCGGACGCGCTCACCTGGGACCCGGCCGGGGTGGAACGGCCCGCCTGCACCGGTTCGGTGGTGCTGACCAAAACCGGGTCGGCGGGGGCGATGTCGGCCCTCATCCCGGCGCTGCACAGCAGGCCCGGGCTGGGTGCGCCGGCGGGGAAGACCGTGACCGGCTACCTGTGGGTGTATTCGACCGCCGCCACCAACGTGACGCTGTGGACACAGACGAACGTGACGAACAACGCGTTCGTGAATGCGGCGCCGGTGGCGGCGAACACGTGGACCCTGCTGCAGGGCACGTACACGTATCAGGTCGGCGAAACGACGGCGAACCTGCGGGTCGTCACCGGCTCGGTGCCCGTCGGCACACAGCTGCGACTGGGGGAGGCCGGATTCTGGCAGGGCTCCGGCGGGCAGTGGGCCCCGCCCGGGCAGCCGATCTACCAGTAGCCCGGCCGCCGGCGGTGAACGGTGGCCGGGCGGGGCAGCTACCGGCACAGTCGCGCACCGTGACCGCGACGTTGAACATTCAGCCCCGCTCTGCCCGCCTGCGCGACACCGCATCGTTCTGGTCGTACACGGCCGGCTGGACCGCGGTGCGCCGCCTGCCGGAACCGGCCGCGCGCCGCCTATTCGACCGGATCGCCGAACACACCTGGTCGCGGCGCGGACGCGGGGTGCGGCAGCTGGAGGTCAACCTGTCGATGGTCGACCCGTCGCTGCGCGGCGCCGACCTGGCCGAGGCGTCCCGGGAAGGGCTGCGCCGCTACCTGCGGTACTGGTGCGAAATGTTCCGCATGCCCGACTGGAGCCGCACCGACATCGTCGACCGGTTCGTCTGCGAACGGGAGGACCGCATCACCGCCAGCCTCAACCAGGGTCGGGGTGCGATCATCGCCACCGCCCACATGGGCAACTATGACCATGTGGCGGCCTGGGCGGCGGCCACCGGCCGGCCGTTGACGACGGTCGCCGAACGGGTGAAACCGGAACGGCTGTACCAGTCGTTCGTGTCCAAACGCACCGCCATGGGCATCGGCATTCACCCCACCGGAACACCACAGGTGGCGGACCTGCTCGCCGCCGAAATTCGGAACCAGCGGCGCATCGTGGCGCTCATGTGCGACCGGGACATGTCCGCGCACGGCGTGCCCGTCACCTTCTTCGGCGAGCCCACCACCCTTCCCGGCGGGCCCGCCCGGCTGGCGTTGCGCACCGGGGCGCCGCTGCACACCGCCCCCGGCTGGCACACCGGCACCCGCACCGTCATCCGCATCGACGACGTCATCGCACTGCCCGACTGGGCACCCGTCGGGGAGGATGCGCCGCGGCGGGAACGTTACGACGAAGCGGTGGCGCTGCTGACCCAGACGATCGCCGACCGGCTCGCCGCCGGCATCGCCGACCATCCGCACGACTGGCACATGCTGGCGCCAGTCTGGCCCGGCCGCCGCGTCGACGCGGCCCGCCCCGCACGTACCGGGCAGGCGGTTTGAGCATGCCCGTTGAACGTTCGGTGGACGGCCCCGGCCGGTTGCCGATGATCGTGTGCGGCAGCTGCGCCTTCAACCTCTGGCTGCCCGTCGCCGACCTGTCCGTGTCAACGTTGGGCCTGTACTCGGATGTGCGCTTCCCGGGCCGTTGCCTGCTGGCCTACACGGTCGAACATGTTGAGGAGGTGGCGGACCTGCGCGGCGGCGACGCCGACGCGTTCTTCGCCGATGTGCGTCGCGCCTGCGCCGCGGTGAAAGCGGTGTCGGGATGCGACCGGGTGAATGTGGCCTTCCTGGGCAACACCGTGTCCCACCTGCACGCCCATCTGATTCCGCGCCGGGTCGCCCAGGAGCCGAAACCGTCCCGGCCGCCGTGGGAGGATCCGCGCCCCTTCCGGCAGCTGCCGGCCGACCTGTGCACGTCGCTGGCCGGCGCCCTCGCAGAGCAGCTCGCCCGCGGCGGCTGGGCGCAGCCGTCGTGACCGGTTCGCTGCGACCCGGCAACTGTCCGCAGGGCGACGTGGCGCCGGTAGGGGCCACACGAGGGCCGGCTACATGTCAAAGGGCCAAGTCAGATGTCAATCGACAGCAGGTGTCGGGTGAGGTCAGGACGCTTTCGCGGCGTCCGCGTTGAGCAGACCCTGCCGGGGCGACAGCTGCACCCCGATGGCGAGGCGGGCGCAGGCCTCCTTCAACCGGTCGATCTGGCCGATCGCCAGTTCGCCGAGCACGATGTCGCACACCAGCCCTTCCACCTCGTCGGCGCCGTACTGGCCGATGATTTCCTGCGCCGCAAGGTGTTCAAGCACCCCCCGGTAGTCGCCGAACACGGCGGCGATGCCAGCGTCGGGTTCCAGGTGCAGCAGCAGCGAGTTGGTGGTGGCGTTGGCGTCGTCCAGGTCGACGGTGACGGTGACGATGCCGGCGCCGACCCGGTCGCCGCCGCCGTGCGGCCACATTTGCACGGGCACGTCGACGCGCACCTGCTCGCCGGTCTTCTTCGGCGCGGCGAGCACGAACCGGCCCGGGGCGGCCGGAACCCGCACGGAGGTGATGCCGGTGAGGGTTTGAAACGTCGGCAGTCCGGCGACGTGGTTGAGAATTTGGGCGGTGATGCGGGTCACCGTTTCGGGGGTGCCGGGCTTGTTGAGGTAGCCGGTCCAGCCGACGGCGAGGGGACGCCCGCGCGGCCCGGGCATGGCGACGTGGGCGGTCAACGCCTTGGACGGCAGTTCCAGCACCGTGTCGTCGACGCCGTCGACGGTTTCCACGGTGGCGATGCCGACGTCGTTGCTGTCCATGCGGAAGGGGATGACGGCGCCGTCGAGGCCGAGCAGGACGGTGCCCGGCTCGAGCGGGGTGACGTTGTCCAGCCAGCGGCCCAGTTTCGCCAGCGGCCCGACCGGCAGTGCGAGCGGCTTGGCGGTGAAGGAGGGCCGGGTGCGGGCCGACAGTTTCAGGCAGGACAGCAGCACCGCGTCGGCGGTCACCTGCAGGGCGGCGGCGGCGACCGGCTTGTTGAACGACACGATCCGGCCGGTGGAGGAGGACACGTCGACGAAGGTGGGGGTGCGGTCGTTCTCCATCACCTGCACGTACAGCTTTTCCCGAATCGGCTTGCGGGAGGTCCTGGCGCTCATGGGGTGGTGTCTCCGTTTCGGCGGCGGTAACGGGTAGCTCTCGTCGGCGAACAGTGTCGGCACGCTCGGAAGTGGCCGTCCATCGGCGCAACGCCGGCGCCCGCCCGGCGGTTAGCGGGCGCTGCGGGCGGCGGGACCGCCGCCGCCGGCCGGGCGGGGCAGCGCCACCGGCCGGTTCGGGGTGTGCCCGCCCCGATACGGGTCGGGCCGGTTCGGGTCGGGGCGCAGCCGGGCGGCGTCCAGTGCGGCGCGCAACGCGTCGGCGTTGCTGGGCCCGGGCATGGTGCGCATGTGCAGTGCCGCGTCCTGGGCGGCGAGCAGCACCGCGTCGGCGGCGCCGGCCCGGTCGAGGGCGGTGCGAATGTCGGCGAGGACGCCGTCGAGGATGTCGGCGCGGTACAGGTCGCTGCCCGGCCGGGCCGGCGGGGTGTGGGCGCGGCGGCGGGCGTCGTCGAGCAGGCCGGCGAGCTGGGGGGGAATGTCGTCGGGCGGGGGGCCGCCGTCGAGCCAGCCGTCCAGGTTGCCGGCGGTGTAGCGGGCCGGATATTCGCGGTAGAACTGGTGCAGGGCGGCGCGGCGGGTGTCGAGTTCGGCGAGCAGGTCGCGCAGGGCGTTGCGGGTGCGGGCGGCGGTGCGTCCCCGCGGCGTGGCGCCGCCGGGGCGGGGCTGGTGCAGGGCGGGCATGGCAGGCACCGTGTCGGCGGGCGGGGCCGACCCTGGTCGGTGCCCGGCCGGCTGGCCGGCACGGTGATGAGGGTAGGTGTGTCGGTGAAGGTCGACAGGTTTCCGCGCCGCGCGTTGGTGGTGCTGGTGGTCGGGTTGGGGGCGTGGCTGGCGTCGATGATGCTGCTGCCCGCCGCACCGTCGACGCCGCCGCCGGCCGCCGCCGCCGCGGCTGTGGAGGGTGTCCGGTGAACGGGCGGCGGGTCGGGGCGGTGGCCGCGTTCGTGCTGGGCTGGTGCGCGGTCGGGGTGTGGGCGTTGGTGTTCGGCAATGTGACGCTGTGGGTGTTGCAGGGTCACCGGATGGTGTTGCCGGTGTGGCGGGCGGCGGTGTGGCCGGCGTTGGCGGCGGTTCGTCCGTGGGATGTGGCGTCGGCGTACGGGCCGGCGTATGCGTCGGCGTTGCGGTGGCCGGTGGATGTGC
>CAYYRC010000030.1:0-26102 GCA_964474045.1 uncultured Actinomycetes bacterium | reverse complement strand
GGGCCCAGCTTGGTGTCGCGGGCGTCGACCTCGTGCTCCTCGATGTGGATCGAGGTGAGGACGTCATCGGCCACCAGGCGCTGCGAGAGGATGATCGCGTCCTCGTAGTTGTGGCCCTCCCACGGCATGAACGCCACGAGCAGGTTGCGCCCCAGCGCCATCTCGCCACCGTCGGTGGAAGGACCGTCGGCCAGCACGTCGCCGGCCTCCACCCGCTGTCCCTGGAAGACCACCGGGCGCTGGTTGAAGCAGGTGCCCTGGTTGGAGCGGCGGAACTTCTGCACGGCGTACGTGGTGTAGGTCCCGGCGTCCTCGGCCACCGTGATCTCCTCGGCGCTGACCTCCTGCACCACACCGGCGCCCTCGGCCAGGATCACGTCGCCGGCGTCCTTGGCGGCGCGCAGCTCCATGCCGGTGCCCACGAACGGGGCCTCGGCGCGCAGCAGCGGCACAGC
This sequence comes from uncultured Actinomycetes bacterium, assembly GCA_964474045.1. GTDB lineage: Bacteria > Actinomycetota > Actinomycetes > S36-B12 > UBA10799 > JACJWR01. Next base: position 25,647 of record CAYYRC010000030.1, on the reverse strand, counting down.
CTGGCGCTGCATGTTGGAGCCCATGAGCGCGCGGTTGGCGTCGTCGTGCTCCAGGAACGGGATCATGGCGGTGGCCACCGACACCATCTGGCGCGGCGACACGTCCATGTAGTCCACGTCCTGCGGCAGCACGTAGTCCACCTGGCCGCCGCGCTTGCGCACGAGCACGCGCTCGGAGGTGAAGGCGCCGTCGGCCGCCAGCGGCGAGTTCGCCTGGGCGATGACGTGGCGGTCCTCCTCGTCCGCGGCCAGGTAGTCGATCTGGTCGGTGACGATGCCGTCGACGACCTTGCGGTACGGCGTCTCGATGAAGCCGAACTCGTTGACGCGGCCGAACGTGGACAGCGAGCCGATGAGGCCGATGTTGGGACCCTCGGGGGTCTCGATCGGGCACATGCGGCCGTAGTGCGACGGGTGCACGTCGCGCACCTCGAAGCCGGCCCGCTCGCGGCTGAGGCCGCCGGGGCCGAGCGCCGACAGCCGGCGCTTTTGCGTCAGGCCGGCCAGCGGGTTGGTCTGGTCCATGAACTGGCTGAGCTGGCTGGTGCCGAAGAACTCCTTGATCGCCGCCACCACGGGCCGGATGTTGATCAGGCTCTGCGGCGTGATCGCCTCGACGTCCTGCGTGCTCATCCGCTCCTTGACCTGGCGCTCCATGCGCGACAGGCCGGTGCGGATCTGGTTCTGGATGAGCTCGCCGACGGTGCGCAGGCGACGGTTGCCGAAGTGGTCGATGTCGTCTGTCTCCAACGCCACCACGCGCTCGCCGGTGGGGTTGAACTCCGCCTGACCCTCGTGCAGCAGCACCAGGTACTCGATCGTGGCCGCGATGTCGTCGACGGTCAGCAGCGACTCGTCCACCGGCAGGTGCAGGCCCAGCTTCTTGTTGATCTTGTAGCGCCCGACCTTCGCGAGGTCGTAGCGCTTGGGGTTGAAGTACAGGTTGTTGAGCAGGTTCTCGCCGGCCTCGGCGCTCTGCGGCTCGCCCGGGCGCTGCTTCTTGAAGATGTCGATCAGCGCGGCCTCGCGAGTGAGCTCGCCGGTGCGCGACTTGATCGTCTCGATGTCCTTCTCGAGCGTCTTCAGCACCACCTCGTGGCCGGCGAAGCGCTCCTTGATCTCATCGATGGTCATGCCGAGGCCCAGCAGCAGCGCGGTGGCCGACTGCTTGCGCTTGCGGTCGATGCGCACGGCCACCTGGTAGTGGCCGGGGATGGCATCGGCCTTCTCGGTCTTGGCCTTGGGCTTGATCCACTCGATCTCGAACTCGAGCCACGCGCCGCGGCTGGGGATCACCTTGGCGCTGTGGGTGACCACGTCGGAGGTCTTGTCCGCGGTGGCCTCGAAGTACACGCCGGGGCTGCGCACCAGCTGGCTCACCACGACCCGCTCGGTGCCGTTGATGATGAACGTCGCGCGGTCGGTCATGAGCGGGAAGTCGCCCATGAAGACCGTCTGCGACTTGATCTCGCCGGTCTGCATGTTCATGAACTCGGCGGTGACGAACAGCGGGGCCGCGTAGGTCAGGTCCTTCTCGCGGCACTGCTCCTCGGTGTACTTGGGGTCCTCGAAGCGGTGGTCGCGGAACGACAGCGACATGGTCTCGCGAGCGTCGAGGATGGAACCCATCTCGCTGAAGATGTCCTCCAGTCCGGAGGTTTGCGGCACGTCGTCGCGGCCCTCATCCAGGGCTTCGGCGAGGTGGTTCTGCCATTCCTCGTCGCCGAGCAGCCAGGAGAACGACTGGCGCTGCAGCTCGAGCAGATTGGGGACCTCGAGCGGTTCGCGGATCTTCGCGAAGGACACGCGGGTCGGGGCGTTGGCGACGGCGGGTGTGGTGCTGGGAGCCAAGAGGGATCCTTCCAAGGGCTGGAACTCTCGTCAGCGCCGGTCGAATCCGTGCAAGGCCGGTGGCCCTGGCACGTCGCGAAGCCGCAAAGGGCACGGCAAGACGGTCAGGACCTGTGGACAGGCACGAGAGTGACGGGGGCGCAATGTCCTACGATAGCCCACCATCGCGGGAAGGTCTACACCGGGTGGGCAATCGCTGAGAATAGACCCCCCTACCCCGATGGCGTCAAGCCCGGCACGCCGATTGTGGACCAACGGCCGATGCCCGGCCGCACCGCATGAAACACGACGAGGCCCGCTCCCGGTCGTTGCCGGGGCGGGCCTCGTCCACGCGCTGGGTCGCGCAGCAGTGCGACTTACTTCAGAGTCACCGTGGCGCCGGCGCCCTCGAGGGCCTCCTTGGCCTTGTCGGCGGTCTCCTTGTTGACCTTCTCCAGGACGGCCTTCGGGGCGCTCTCGACGAGCTCCTTGGCCTCCTTGAGGCCGAGGCTCGTGAGGGCGCGCACCTCCTTGATGACGCCGATCTTCTTGTCGCCGGCAGCCTCGAGGACGACGTCGAACTCGTCCTTCTCCTCCTCGGCGGCGGCCTCGCCGCCGGCGCCACCGGCGGCCGGGGCGGCGGCCACGGCGACCGGCGCCGCGGCGGTGACGTCGAAGGTCTCCTCGAAGGCCTTCACGAACTCGGACAGCTCGATCAGCGTCATCTCCTTGAACGCATCGAGCAGCTCGTCGGTGGACAGCTTCGCCATGTCGGCGGTTCCTCTCTGTTGGAAAGTTCAGCAGCCCTGGGCTATTGGGCCACCGTGGGATGGGTGGTGGGCGCTCAGCCCTGGTCTGCCGAGTCCTCGTCGGCCGTAGCCGCAGCCTCGTCGGCACCCCCGTCGGCGGCGGGAGCCGCCTCCGGCGTCTCGTCGGTCGCGGCCGTCGGGGCCGGACCCTCCTGCTCGACCTTCTGCCGCAGCGCCTCGACCAACCGAGCGGTCTGCGACAGCGGGGCGGCGAACAGCGACGCAGCCCCAGCGGTCTTGGCCTTCATCGCGCCGGCCAGCTTGGCCAGCAGCACCTCGCGCGACTCCAGGTCGGCGAGCTTGGACACGTCCGCCGGCGACAGCACCTTGCCGTCCATCACGCCACCCTTGATCACCAGGGCGGGGTTGTTCTTCGCGAAGGAACGCAGGTCCTTGGCGGCCTCGACCGGGTCGCCCTCGACGAACGCCAGCGCGCTCGGGCCGACCAGCAGGTCGTCGATGCCATCGATCCCGGCCTCCTTGGCCGCGATCTTGGTCAGCGTGTTCTTCACGACGCTGTAGGTCGCCTTGCCAGCGAGCGAGCGGCGGAGCTCCTTGAGCTGCGCCACGGTGAGCCCGCGGTACTCGGTGAGCACGGTGGCCTGCGAGGAGCGCAGTGAATCCGCGATCTCCTGAACGGCCTCGGCCTTGTTAGCCCGTGCCATGGGACTCCCTTCGATTCGGTGCCGCCGACTGTCCTACAACGACGAAACCCCGGCGCAGGGGCCGGGGTTGCAGCGCCAGGGCGCCGAACTTGATGTGAGCCACCTGCGCGGGCGCCCTGCGGGCTTTCACGGCTGACGTCACCTCGCGGTGCCGCGCCGACCAGCGGTCTTCGGTAGGCAGAAGCATACGCGATCGGCGCGGACCCCGATCAGCGGGGTCCGCGCCGATGGCTCAGGCCTCGCCGGACAGGCGCCCAGCGTCCAGCGGGATGCCGGGGCCCATCGTGGTCGACATGGTCGCCCGCTTGATGTAACGGCCCTTGGCACTCGATGGCTTGAGCCGGTTGACCTCGTCGATAGCCGCCCGGTAGTTGGCCATCAAGTCCTCGGCGCTGAACGAGGCCTTGCCGATGATGTAGTGCAGGTTGGCGTGCTTGTCGACGCGGAACTCGATCTTGCCGCCCTTGATGTCGGACACGGCCTTCGCCGGGTCCATCGTGACGGTGCCGGTCTTCGGGTTGGGCATGAGGCCGCGCGGGCCCAGGACGCGGCCGAGCTGGCCGACCTTGCCCATCTGGTCCGGTGTGGCGACCACCGAGTCGAAGTCCAGCCAGCCGCCCTTGATCCGCTCGAGCAGGTCATCGCTGCCGACCACGTCCGCGCCCGCGGCCTTGGCAGCCTCGGCCTTGTCGCCGGTGGCGAAGACGACGACGCGGGCGGTCTTGCCCGTGCCAGCCGGCAGGTTGACGGTGCCGCGGACCATCTGGTCGGCCTTGCGGGGGTCGACGCCCAGGCTCAGGCTGACCTCGACGGTCTGGTCGAGCTTGCCCTTGGGCTGCGCGAGGACGAGTGCGATGGCCTCATCCGCGGCGTACAGCCGGTCTCGGTCGATCTTCTCGGCTGCTTCGCGATATGCCTTGCTGCGTGCCATGTTTCGGACTTCCTCTCCTGGACAGCGCCTGCTGCCCATGTGGTCAGGCGGGCCCGGTTGGCCCTCCCACTGGTGGTGCTGCGCCGCGCAGGTGGCGCGGACGCTGGGAAACGACGCGTCAGTCGGTGACGGTCACGCCCATCGACCGCGCGGTGCCCTCGATGATCTTCATCGCGGCATCCACGTCGTTCGCGTTGAGGTCGGGCATCTTGAGCTCGGCGATCTCCCGCACCTTGGCCCGGGTGATGGTGCCAACCGGCTTCAGCGGGTTGGGCGCGCCCTTGTCCAGGCCCGCTTCCTTGAGCACCAGCTTGGCGGCGGGCGGAGTCTTGGTGATGAAGGTGAACGACCGGTCCTCGTAGACCGTGATCTCCACCGGGATCACCTGGCCGCGTTGCGACTCGGTCGCAGCGTTGTAGGCCTTGCAGAACTCCATGATGTTGACGCCGTGCTGGCCGAGCGCAGGACCGACTGGCGGCGCGGGGTTGGCGGCGCCAGCCTGAATCTGCAGCTTGATCAGGCCGGTGACCTTCTTCTTCGGGGCCATGGTGGGTGTTGCTCCTCGTCAGTTCTTCTGGATCTGGGTGAAGTTCAGTTCGACCGGGGTCTCGCGGCCGAAGATCTCGACCAACCCGGTGATCTTGCCGGCGTCGACGTTGATCTCGGAGATCGTGGCGTGCAGCGTGGCGAAGGGCCCGTCGATGACGGTCACGGAGTCGCCGACCGTCAGGTCCACCTCGGTCACCTTGCTGGGCGGCAGCAGCAAGCCGTCGCCCTCGGCGTCGGCGGCGGCGCCGCCAGCGGCCGACGCGGCCTGTGCCGGCTCGGGCTTCTTGAGCATGTCGTACACCTCGGTGATCGACAGCGGCAGGGGCTTGACGTCACCGGCGTCACCGGTGACCTTCGAGCGCTTGAGCAGCGTGTCGCCGACGAAGCCGGTGACCGCGGGGGTGTCGCGCACGATGCTCCACGTGACGTCGTTCAAGTACATCCGCACCAGGACGTAGCCGGGGAACTTCTTGCGCTTGACCTGCTTGCGCACCCCCTGCTTGACCTCCCACACCTCCTCCTCGGGCACGGCGATCTCGAAGATGTCGTCCTGCAGGTCGCGGCTGCGCACGACGCTCTCGATGTTGGTCTGGACGCGGTTCTCGTAGCCGGAGTAGGTGTGCAGCAGGTACCAATCCCCGGGGGCGTCCTGCAGGTAGGCCAGGAAGTCATCCTCGGCCGGCGTCGCGACCTCATCCGCCGCAGCCTCACCCGCGGCGACCTCGACCGCGTCCGCGACATCTACCGCGTCGGCAGCCTCCTCGGCGTCGGCCGCCTCGTCGGCGATCTCCTGCGCCTCCGCGATCACTTCGGCGGCGGAGTCGTCGTAGTCAGACACGTGGATCCTTTCGGGCTTTCAGGTCGGTGCAGCGGAATGCTGGAGTGGTGGGCGGGAGCAGGACGGGCGGCTACTTGGTGAAGACGAAGAACACGCCCTTGGCGAAGACGAAGTCGTACGCCGCCAAGATCAGCGCCATCACCACCACGAAGATGATCACCACGGTGGTGTAGTTGATGAGCTCGCTGCGGGTCGGCCAGATGACTTTCCGCAGTTCCGCCATCACCTGCCGCAGGAAGAGCCCAAACCGGGCGAACAGGCCCTTCTTGTCGGCCTTCTTCGCCTTCTTCGACTGCTTGGGAGTCGCATCGGTCTTGGCCTTGGCGGCTCCCGCGCCAGCGATTGCGTCGTCCTGCGCCTCGTCCCGCTCACCATCGCCGGAGGCATCGTCCGGTGTGCTCACGCATTGCCTCCACAGGTGATCGGTACGCGTCGCAGGGCCGGAGGGACTTGAACCCCCAACCCCCGGTTTTGGAGACCGGTGCTCTGCCAGTTGAGCTACGACCCTACGGTGCCCTCCCCGAGCCAGCGGTTGAGGACATGCTGGCGCAGGGCGTCGCGGACACCTGACCGTAACTGTACGGCACCCCCGCCGAGGTGGGAGCACGGGGGCGCGCCGACGTTGCGGCGGGCGGTTTGGCGCCTGCGCCCAGGTACGGAACAATGTCCCCCATGCCCCGTGAATCCCGCGTATCTGCCCGCATCGGCGCCATCAGCGAGTCTGCGACCCTGGCCGTGGACGCCAAGGCCAAGGCGCTGAAGGCTGCCGGCCGACCCGTGATCGGGTTCGGCGCCGGCGAGCCGGACTTCCCGACACCCGACTACATCGTGGCCGCCGCAGTCGAGGCCTGCGGCGACCCGGCGATGCACCGATACACCCCCGCCGGCGGCCTGCCCGCCCTCAAGCAGGCCATCGTGGCCAAGACCGCCCGGGACTCCGGCTACGTGGTCGAGCCCAATCAGGTGCTGGTGACCAATGGCGGCAAGCAGGCCCTGTACAACGCCTTCGCAGCGCTGCTGGACCCCGCCGACGAGGTGCTGCTGCCGGCGCCGTACTGGACCACCTACCCCGAGTCGATCAAGCTGGCGGGCGGCGTTCCGGTGCCGGTGGAAACCGACATGGAGTCCGGCTACCGGGTCACCATCGACCAGTTGGAGGCCGCGCTCACCCCGGCGACGAAGGCGCTGGTCTTCGTGTCGCCGTCCAACCCGACCGGCGCGGTGTACTCCCCCGCCGATGTCGCGGCGATCGGCCGCTGGGCCGTCGACAAGGGCATCTGGGTCATCACCGACGAGATCTACGAGCACCTGGTCTACGGCGATGCGGAGTTCGTGTCGATGCCCGTGGTGGTGCCGGAGCTCGCCGACCGCTGCATCGTCGTCAACGGGGTCGCCAAGACCTACGCGATGACAGGCTGGCGGGTCGGCTGGATGATTGCCCCGGCGGACATCACCAAGGCGGCAACCAACCTGCAGTCGCACGCCACGAGCAACGTGGCCAACGTCTCACAGCGGGCGGCCATCGCGGCGCTCACCGGCGACCTGGCGGCGGTGGATGAGATGAAGGTGGCCTTCGACCGGCGCCGCAAGCTGATCGTCAGCATGTTGGACGCCATCCCCGGCGTGCAGTGCCCGGAGCCCGAGGGCGCCTTCTACGCCTACCCGCGGGTGGTGGACGTGCTCGGCAAGCAGCTGCGCGGGCGACGGCCGCAGACGTCGGCGGAGCTCGCGGAGCTGATCCTGGACGAGGCCGAGGTGGCGGTGGTGCCGGGCGAGGCCTTCGGCACGCCGGGCTACCTGCGGCTGTCCTACGCCCTGAGCGACGCCGACCTGACCGAGGGAGTGGAGCGCATCGCGGCGCTGTTGGCGGAGGCTCGGGACTAGAGCTCGCAGCCGACCAGGACCGGCTCCGGCTGCAGCACGATGCCGAACCTATCGACGACGCCCTCCCGCACAGCGCGGGCGAGGTCGAGCAGATCGGCGGTCGTCGCGCCGCCGCGGTTGGTCAGAGCCAGCGTGTGCTTGCTCGACAGGCCCGCCGGGGCATCCGGAGCGATGCGGTAGCCCTTGCCGAAACCGGCGCGGTCGATGAGCCAGGCTGCGCTCGTCTTCACCCGGCCGTCAGCCATCGGGAAAGCCGGCGCCCCGTCGGGGACCTCGTCGGCGCCGGCGAGGATCGGGTTGGTGAAGAAGCTGCCCGCGCTCCAGGTGTCGTGGTCCGCCGCGTCGAGCACCATCCCCTTGCCCCGACGCAGGTCGAGAACCGCTGCGGCGACGACACCGACCGGGGCGACGTCGCCCACCCGCAGGCCGAGCTTGCCGGCGAGCTCGGCATAGGCGATCGGGGCCGACAACCCGGTGGCCGGCAGCCGGAAGGTGACGTTGAGGACGACGTAGCGGCCCAACTCCCGCTTGAAGAGGCTGTCTCGGTAGGCGAAGGCGCAGTCCCGGGCGGTCAGCCGCACCTCAGCATGTTCCACCCGGTCCCAAGCCCGCACGCCCACGATGGTCTGGGCGACCTCCTGCCCGTAGGCGCCCACGTTCTGCACCGGCGTTGAGCCCACCGCGCCTGGGATGCCGGCGAGGGCCTCGACCCCGCCTCGCCCCGACCGGACCATCTGGGCCACGAACTGCGCCCACGGCTCTCCCGCGGCGACCTCCACCTCATCGCCGCGGACCCTGACCCCCCGCGAGCGCACGAGCAGCGCGCGGCCGTCCCAGCCGGCGTCGGAGATGACCACGTTCGAGCCGCCGGACAGCAGCAGCAGCGGCGTCCCCTCGGCGTCGGCGGCCATGACCGACGACACCAGGGACTCCTGGGTGTCGGCCACCACCACGTCGTCGCAGGGTCCGCCGAGGCGCAGGGTGGTGACGTCGCCGAGCCGCATATCCGCCGTCAGCCGGGCCGGACCACGGCCGAGGCCGCGCCGAGCACGGCCTCGCCGTCGCAGGTGGCAGTGATGTCGAGCAGCACGGTCCCATCCTCGCGCACCTCGGCCACGACCACCTCGACCTCGATCCGCGCCCGCCCTGGGTCAGGCACGACGACCGGCCGGGTGAAGCGCACCGCGAACGACTCGACCCGACCTGGATCGCCGCCAACCCAGTCGGTCACGGCCCGCCCGGCCTGCGCCATCGTGAACATGCCGTGGGCGATGACGTCGGGAAGCCCGGCCGCACGTGCCACCCGGGAGTTCCAGTGGATGGGATTGAAGTCCCCAGATGCGCCGGCGTACATCACCAGGTTGATGCGCTCGACCGGGTAGGTCGCCCTGGCCACCACGTCGCCCACGGCCACGTCGCCGCTCATGCCGCGGCTCCGGTACCGCGCACCACGAGCACGGACCGGGTGGTGCAGATCGGCTCGCCAGCGACACTGGAGATGTCTGCGCGCACGGTCATGAACTCGTTGCGCCCGGTGCTGTCGATGGCCTCGATGCGAGCGTCCACCACGACCTCGTCGCCGGCCACCAGCGCCCGGCTGAACTCGAAGGACTGCTCGCCGTGCACCACTCGCGCGTAGTCCAGGCCGACCTGCGGGTCGAACATGGCCAGCGCCATCGCCCGGATGCTCAGCACGAAGCCGAACGTGGGCGGCGCCACCAGATCCGGATAGCCCAGGGCGCGGGCGGCCTCGACGTCGTGGGAGGCGGGGCTGAGGTCGCCGATGGCGGTGGCGAACTCGCGCACCTTCTCGCGTCCCACCAGGTACGGCGCGGACGTGGGATAGGCCTTGCCGATGTAGTCCGGGTTGATGGTCATGGCCGCTGCGGCTACATGCCGCCGAGCTGGCCGCCGGTGACGGGGATCGTCACCCCGGACACGAAGTCCGAGTCCGGCGACGCCAGGAACGCGTGCACCGCTGCGATGTCCTCGGGCAGGCCCAGCCGGCCCAGCGAGATGATGGCCTTGGCCATCTCGCGCATCTGGTCCGGGATGCCGTAGGACTCCCCCTCGCGCTTGGCCTGCGTGAGCCTCGTTTCCACGAAGCCGGGCGCGACGGCGTTGACGTTGATGCCGAACGGCCCCAGCTCGCGGGCCAGGGTCTTGGTCACCGCGATCAGGCCGCCCTTGGCAGCCACGTAGTTGACCTGCCCCGGGTTGCCCATGAGCGCCGCGACTGAGGAGGTGAAGACGATCTTGCGGTTGTGCGTCGGGCGGCCGTGCTCGGCGATCTCGGCCTTCGCGACGTCGCGCATCGCCGGCATGGCGGCGCGGGTGCAGTTGATCGCGGTCTTGAGGTTGGCGTCCAGGACGAAGTCGAACATGTCGGCATCCATGCCGTGGAACATCTTGTCCCGCGTGGTTCCAGCGTTGTTGATGAGGATGTCCACGGCGCCGAACCGATCCAGAGCCGCGGCCACGAGTCCCTCGGCCGCGGCGGCGTCGACGGTGTTGGCGACGTGGGCCAGGGCCTGGCCGCCGTCGGCCAGGATCGCCGCCGCAGTCTGCTCTGCGGGCTCGGCGTCGATGTCGTTGATCACCACGGCGGCACCCTCGGCGGCCAGGCGTGCCGCGGTGGCCGCACCGATCCCCCGGCCGCCGCCGGTGACGATGGCTACTTTGCCGTCCAGACGGGTAGACATGGCTCTCCTCGTGTCAGTGGATCGGGGGGCTCACCAGCTGTTAGCGGGTCTCCTTGTGCGCGGTGTGCTTGTTGCAGCGCGGGCAGTACTTGCTCAGCTCGATCCGGTCGGGGTCGTTGCGCCGGTTCTTCTTGGTGATGTAGTTGCGCTCCTTGCAGTCGGAGCACGCGAGCGTGATCTTGGGGCGGACGTCTGAGGCCTTGGCCATGGCGATGCCTTTCGGTGCAGGTGTACCACTGCGATCGTCGTCGCAGGCGCCGTGATTCCGACGGTTGATGGTGGTGGTAGCGGAGGCCGGACTTGAACCGGCGACACAGCGATTATGAGCCGCTTGCTCTGCCAGGCTGAGCTACTCCGCCCTGGTGGGCTTGCGCCCGCCGAGCCCCAATACGGAATCGAACCGTAGACCTTCTCCTTACCATGGAGACGCTCTGCCGACTGAGCTATTGGGGCGCAGGCGTCGGCTCACGCCGACACCAGCCCCTTGAGGGTACACGGGTCGAGTCGACGCTAGGGCACCGAGGGGGCGCGCGGTACCCGCCGCCATCAGCTTCGTCCCCAGTCTGCCCCGCCCGCTCGGCCACGCCGGGCCGATAGGCGAGAATCACCCCATGGGATGGACAGCAGCAGACCTCGGCGACCTCACCGGGCTGACGGCGGTGGTGACGGGCGCGAACTCCGGACTGGGCTTCGAGGCGACCAAGCAGCTGGTGCTGCATGGCGCCACAGTGATAGCCGGGTGCCGCAGCCTGGAGCGCGGGCAGGTGTGCCTGGCGCTGCCGGGGCCCGGTTCGGTGGACGTGCGCAGGCTCGACCTGGCTGACCTGGGCAGCATCGCCGACTTCGCCGCGGGCGTCGTCGCCGACTACCCCACCATCGACATCGGGCTCAACAACGCGGGCGTGATGGCGATCCCACGAACCGAGACCGCAGACGGCTTCGAGATGCAGCTGGGCACCAACCACTTGGGGCACTTCGCCCTGACTGGACGGCTGCTGCCCTCGCTGCTGGCGGCCCCCGCCGCACGGATCGTGTCCGTGAGCTCCGGGATGCACAAGGTCGGGCGCATGGACTTCACCGACCTCATGGGTGAGCGGAAGTACCAGCGCTGGCAGGCGTACTCCCAGTCCAAGCTGGCGAATCTGCTATTCACCTATGAGCTGCAGGCACGGCTGGCCGGCGCCGGCGCGGCCGCCATCGCCGTGGCCGCGCATCCCGGGTACGCCGCCACCAACCTGCAGTCCGGCCACGCCCGCGCCACCGGCAGGGGCCTGGAGGAGCGTCTGATGTCCGTCACCAACAAGATCGTGGCGCAGTCCGCGGCCGACGGCGCCCTGCCTGAGCTCTACGCGGCCACCGCCCCCGGCGTGATGGGCGGCGACTACTTCGGTCCCAGCCGCCTGTTCGAGAGCCGCGGGGCTCCCAAGCTGGTGCAGCCGACGGCGGCAGCCAAGGACCCGGTCTCGGCGGCCCGCCTGTGGGCCGAATCGGTGCGGCTCACAGGGGTGACCTACGCGGAGCTCGACCGCATGTAACGTGGATAGAGCGCGCGGGAGCGGCCGATCGGTCGGTCTGCTCCACGGGCTTGCATCCGGCCGCTCACCCTCCGGTGCCGCGGCCACCGCCCCTCGGGGTGAAGGAGGGTCGCATGATCACGACGCTCGCTCGGCGTCTGCTGGCGGCACTCCTACTGCTCGTGGGGACGCTCGGGTTGGGCACCGCGACGGTATCGGCGGAACCAGCGCCTCCCTGCACGGTCAAGAGCGCCGAGCACGTGGCCTTCGCCGCCGACGGCGCGACGCGGGAGTACAGCGTGCGCATCCCGCCAGGAGGGGCAACCACGCTCACACCCATGGTGGTGTCGCTCCATCCGCTCGGATTCACCCTCGACTTCCAGCGCGACTACTCGCTGTTCGGCCCCGACGGCGCCGGCGCTGCGACGGGCGCAGCGGAAGACCCCGATATCGCCCTGGGCGTCCAGGCGGCAGCCGCCACCCAGCGCCTGGGCGACCGGGAGGGCTTCATCGCGGTCTTTCCGCAGGGGCGCAACGGGCAGTGGGACCTGCAGATGGGCGGCTCCGACACGGCGTTCCTGCCGGCCCTCGTCGAATATCTGCACGCCCGCGGCTGCTCCGCTCCTCAGCGGACGTCCATCAACGGCTACAGCATGGGCGCCATGATGACCTCTCGCGTTATCTGCGCCCGCCCGGACCTGTTCACCGGGGCAGCGATGGTCAGCGGCGTCTACCCCCCGCCTCCCGGCTGCCGGATTCCTGCGCGCATGTCGATCGTTGGCATCCACGGCACGGCGGACCAGGCGGTGTACTGGGATGGCACGATCCCGGATCCGCTGAACACCGTGGGCATCGAGTCCTTCCCGTGGGACCGACCGACGATGATGCGGATGTGGGCCGAGGCGAAGGGCTGCGCACGGCCCATCACCGGCAGCTGGTTCGTGATCGCCGTGACTGAGTACACGGGCTGCGCCGGCAGTACCACCCACATGGTGGGGGTGTACGGCGGGGCCCATGGCTGGAGCATGGGCGGGATGTCCGCCAGCGAGTACATCTGGGACGTGCTCAAGCCGCCGGAACGACGGCCGGTCCTGAGTGCGACTGTGGCGCTGCACCGTGCGGTGGGGGCAGTCGGGACGACCACGGCGCAACCGATCACTGCCGGCAGCACCTTGAGCATCGATACCGGCATCGTCGACGGCACCGTGCTCGGCACCCTCACGGCAACCGGCGCCCGGTCCGCCGGGCATCTGCGCGCATACCCCTGCGACGCGCCGCGGCCCAACGCGTCTGCCCTCAACTTCCTCCCCGGCGCGACCGCCGCCACCGGCGCCGCCGTCCACACCGGCGCTGACGGCCGCATCTGCATCTACACCTCTGGCACGACGAACCTCCTTTGGGATCAGGCGTCCGGCAGCTCGGTGCCCTCGCACTCTCCCGTGCGCCACCTGGACACGCGTGGCGCGACGCCGGTCCCGGCGGGAGGGGTTGTCGAGGTGCAGTCCAGCAGCGTCCCGCTGGCGACCGTGCTCGGAACCGTGACCGCCACCGAGGCCGCTGCTGCCGGCCACATCCGGCTGTACCCGTGCGACCAGGGGCTGCCCCCGACGTCGGTGCTCAACTACCAGGCCGGCCTGACCACAGCCGCCGGCGCCGCTGTGCGCAGCGACGCCAACGGTCGCATCTGCCTCTACTCCTCTGCCGCCACCAACCTCATCTGGGACCAGGTGTCCGAGAACGACCTGCCCTCGCACCAGGCCCAGCGCCTGCTCGACACCCGTCGGGCCGAGAACGGGGCGACCCGGATTCCGGCTGGCGGAACGATCAGCGTCGACACCGGCATCGCCGCCGGCACCGTGCTCGGCACGCTCACCGCGGTCGGCGCCCAGGGCCCAGGCCACCTGCGCGTGTACGCTTGCGACCAACCGCTGCCGAACTCGTCAGCCCTCAGCGTCGACGCCTCCGGTAGCCGAGCGACCGGGGTGGCATCAGGCACGTCCGCAGACGGACGCATCTGCATCTTTGCCGCCGTCACGACCCACGTGATCTGGGATCAGGTAGTCGAGTCGGCCGGACTTCCTGCCCACAACCCCGAGCGATTGCTCGATACGAGGCTATGACGATCACCTTTCGACCCATGGGGGGAAGAACAGGAGTTCCAACCGTGCGACGAGGACCGCGGGGCGGCGCGCTGGTGCGCCTCTTCTGCCTGCTGGGGCTGCTGGTGGGGCTGCTCGGCGCTGCCGCCGTCCCGACGTACGCGGCGGCTGCAACCAAGTGCGCCCAGCCGGATGGCCAGCGGCTGACGTTCACATCCGGCGGCCTGTCGCGCGAGTACTTCATCAAGCTCCCCCCCGGGGGCGCGAGCTCGCTCACGCCCATGATGGTGGCCCTGCACCCGCTGGGCTGGGATTTGAACTTCATGCGCATGATCACCCTGTTCGGCCCGCAATCGGGCGACCAGGGCGCTGAGGCTCCCGTCGCCCCGGAGTCCGACGCCGCCGCGCATCTGGTCAGCTCGGATCTGCGCATAGGCGAGCGCGAGGGCTTCATCACTGTGTTCCCTGGCGCCCGCAACAATGTCTGGGACCTGCGGCCCGACGGGGTGGACACCGCCTTCCTGGGCGAACTCGTCAACTACCTCCACACCCAGGGTTGCGGCGCACCGGACCGGACGATGCTGAGCGGATTCAGCATGGGCGCGATGATGACCGCGCGCTTGCTGTGCGCCCATCCGGAGCTCTTCAGCGGCGCCGCCATGGTCGGTGGCATCTATCCGCCGACTCCCGGCTGTGCCCTGCGGTCGGGTACGTCGGTGGTGGGTATCCACGGCACCGCAGACGCCACCGTTCACTTCGACGGGTCGGTCGATCCCTCACTTCTGCCCTTCGGGATCGAGCCGTTTGGCTATGACCGACCCACGATGATGCGGATGTGGGCCGAAGCCAAAGGCTGCGGCCATCCGATCTCCTCGTCCTGGTTCATCACGGCGGGAACCGAGTACACCGGCTGCCCGGCCAGCACTGTCCACATGCTGGGCGTCTTCGGCGGGGCACACGACTACGGCATGGGCGGCTGGGCGACCTCGGAGTACATCTGGAGCGTCCTGCGGCCAGTGGACCGATCGCCCGTGCACAGCGCCGCCACCGCGCTGCACCGCGCCGTCGGCGGGGTCGGCGCGACGCAGGAGTTCCCGATCACCGCCGGCAGCACATTGAGCATCGAGACCCCCGTCGCCAACGGGACGGTGATGGGCACGTTGACCGTCACAGCACCCACCGGGCCCGGCCACCTGCGCGCGTTCCCCTGCGATGAACCGCGGCCCGAGTCCTCGGCGCTGAACTACGCAGCCGGCCAGACCGTGGCCAACGGCACGACGATCCACACCGGCGCCGACGGCCGCATCTGCATCTACACATCGAGCACAACACACATCCTCTGGGACCAAGTGTCCGACAGCGACCTGCCCTCGCACTCGCCGGTCCGGCACCTGGACACCCGAGCGGGGGCACCCGTCGCCGCCGGCACCTTTGTTGCCGTCCAGACCGGCGTGGCAAACGCCACGGTGCTGGGGACGGTGACGGCCACCCGCGCCGCCGACTCCGGCCACGTCCGGCTGTACCCGTGCGATCAGGGGGTGCCGCCGACCTCGGTCCTGAACTACACAGCGGGCGCCTCCACCGCCGCCGGTGCCGCCGTAAGGACCGACGCCGGCGGATTCATCTGCCTCTATTCGTCCGCCACCGCGCACCTGCTCTGGGATCAGGCCTCGGAGAACTCCCTGCCCTCACACCAGGCCACCAGGATTCTGGACACCCGCAGGGCTTCGGACGGGGCGCGGCGCATCCCAGCGGGAACGACCATCGGCATCGACACCGGCCTGGCCGCCGGAACCGTCCTGGGGACGCTGACGGCTGTCGGCGCCAGCGGACCCGGGCACCTGCGGGTCTTCCCCTGCGGCCAGCCGATGCCCAACTCCTCGGCGCTGAGCATCCAGGCCGGTCAGAACCGTGCCACCGGAGTCGCGTCACGCACCAGCGCCGATGGCCGCATCTGCGTCTACGCGGCCGCGACCACCTACATCGTGTGGGACCAGGTGGCCGAGTCTGCCCAGCTGCCGTCCCACAGCCCCACACGACTGCTCGACACCCGCGGCTGACGGTAGGATCGCGCCCACAAACCGCCCTGGGAGGTGCTCGACGTGGACCTGCTCCACCACGACACGGTCGATTCCGTCGCCCAGTACGCGCTCTTCATCCTGCGTGAGGAGTTCGGCGACGCGGTGCACATCCACGATCGCCTGCGCTACGAGCTGCCGGCGGGCTCAACCCGCGTGGTGACGGAGGTTGCCGGGATCGCCGACCATGCCGTCATCCTGGTGTCCGCCCCGCTGGCCCTCGATGTGCCGACGAGTCCTGAGATGTTCGAGTTCGTGGCCCGCCAAGGTGGCCGACCAGGCCTGGCGGCCATGATCGTCATCGACGCTGGAAATGGGCGCACTGACCGCGTGAACGTCATGGTGGCCCACCACATCTACGGCAACTGCCTGGACCGCGCCGAGCTGCTGACCTCGGTGGCCAACGTCGCCGCGCAGGCGGACGGCGAGGACGAGAACTTCGTGGCGCGGTTCGGCGGCAAGCGCCTGGCCGACGCCGACTGAACCGGGTGCGGTCGGGGCGAGCCGACTTCTCAGCGCACCTCGCTGGGCAACGGGTGTTCCGGGCCGAAGATGCGGAAGTCGCCCCACATGGGCGCTACCTGGATGTTGCATCCCGGGCGCCCCGACTCCACGCAGTCGCGGAACCGATCCAGGGCCACCGGGTCGATGGGTGCCCAGCCGTCGATGTGATAGTCCACCGCCGACGACACCATGACGGCTGCCAGCAGTACCGAGGCCATGACGACCTGGCTATGGCGGCCGGTTCCGATCGCCCGGCCGATGACGAGGATGGCGCCCAGAATGCCCAGCACCACGTAACGCGACGACGGCAGCGCATCCTGGATCACGGCGGCCCCGGCAGGGGTCATGGTGACCAGCGCCAGGAACACGCTGAGCACACCGGTGGCGAGCCACCACGGCGAAGGCCCGCGGAAGTCCAGCGCCGCGAGCGCGACAAGACCAAGCAGCATCACCGCCCCCACCCCCACCCAGAGCGGCGGCATCGACGGCCAGTGCAGCGTGTCGGCCACGCCCTGGACGCCGATCACCAGCGAGGCGCCGACCCGCTTGGCCAGGGTGGGCAAGACGAAGGACGCGTTGCCCATCCAGACGCCGCCGTCGGGCCGGTCCTCGTCGACCACCAGGGCGAGCAGGACCAGGTTGAACGCCGCCAGCCCCAGCACCCCGATAGCGCGCCAGCGCAGGTATGCCGAGCGCTCCCGGCCTGCTCGGACCAGCGACCACAACGCCACGGGCGCCACCAGCACGCCCGTGATGCCTGTCAGGCAAGCCACCGTCAGCCAGGCGCCCTCGCCCCAGCGGCCCCAGGCGCGCCGGGGAGCGGGCATCGCCAGCAGCATCGCCACCGAGATGGCCATGGCCCAATGGCTGTTGGTGACGTTGCCCTGCACCTCCTGCATTCCCGGGGCGAGCACCAGCAGGGTCAGAATGCCTGCCCGCACCACGAACGGCCCGAACACCACCGCCGCCCGGCGCAGCAGCACCACGGCCATGGAGCCCAGCACCACGGCGCAGGAGGCCATGTACATGGCTACCGGCCACCAGGTGATCGGCAGCCCATGCACGAGCGTCGCAACCAAACGGTGCCCCAGCCAGAGCTGACCCCGATAGGTCTCGACGTAGGCCGCCGGGCGCCCCGCATAGGTCAGGAAGACCGCGCCGTCCTCAGCCCAGACCGATGGCGCGGACAGCGACTGATCGCGACGCATGAGCAGCAGCACGAAAAGTGCCGCGAGCAGCGCTGCGACGCCGATGCCGCCGACGACGTTGCGCGGGCGGCCGCGCCGGGCGACCACCCGGCGTCTGGGGGCTGCTCGGCGCGCCGGGGCGGCGATGGGCACGCCGCGAATCTACCAACGCCCGGCGCCGTCGGTGCCGACGTTACCCACAGTCGGGCGCTACACAGCCAGCGCGGTGAGGAGCACCGCGGTGAACACCACCGCGGACACGGCAGCCGCGTAGCGGTCCAGCCGGGCGGCACCGGCCCCCCGCCCCCGGGCGTCGAGCCGAACGGCGAGAACCGATTGCGCGATCGCTGCGAAGATCACCAGGTAGCTGCACAGGAAGATCGCGTCCACCCGGACGAAGTAGGGCACGTCGGGCAGCCCGGCCACCGCCGAGTCCCGCAGCAGGACGGCCGAGATGAGCGCGGTCACGGCGATGCCCAGGCGCGCGTCGATGCGCTCCGGACCCAGGAAATAGACCGCGAGCGCGATGAGCATGACCACGACGATGGGCAGGATCGCGCGGATCAGGTAGCCGTAGATCGGCTTCGTGATCGGCGTCGACACGATGTACTCGGAGTACCGGGTGTTGTCGATCTCGCCGGTGCCGAAGGTGGTGTTGTACTGGTCCACCCGTACCTCGGCCGTGGCCGGGTCGGCCAGCCGCCAGCCGTCTGGGAGGTCCGCGTAGACGTCCGACGAGGACACGCCGCCGGAGACATAGACCAGATCGGCCGACGGGTTGACGTTGTCCTCGATCTGGATGACCAGGTTGTGGACGTCACGCGGGAACTCGCGGAAGTTCAGCACGTTGGCGAACCGGCCCTGCACGTGCCAGGACTGGTACTTGGAGCCATCCTGTCGCGTCACCGGCGCCGGATAGGCGGGTTGGTTCTTGACCAGCTCGTCGACGCTGTTGAGGTAGTCCAGGCCTTCGGCAGGGTCGAGGTCGCCCCGCCAGCTGAGCCAGATGAAGAAGTCGACGACGTAGGTGCCGGACTCCAGGTTGATGTCGAGGACGCGGTTGAGATGCATCCCCACCTGGACCTTCTCCGGACCCGGCCCAGGGGTGCCCTCTGTTGGCGGGAGCCCCATCGCCGCAGCGTCGGCCGCGGGCTTGGAGTGCGTGGCCGCGCGGTCTGCGGGTCCGGCCGCGAACGATGGCAGCAGCCCGCCCACCCCCATCCCGACCGCAGCGAGCGCGGCCAGCAGCATCACCGCCCGCAGCCAGATCCGTCCCGGTCGCGGGAGGTCACGGGGATCGGCCACAGCCGCCAGGCTAGTCCGGCTGCGCTCATTCGCGTCACCGAATCGGGCAACGTGCCCCGGGGATGGCGCCGGCCGCGGCCGCCCGGCCACCATGGGGCCATGGGACTCAAGCTGTACGCCGACAACCCAGGACGGCGCACCCGGCAGATCATCTCCGACGTCTGGTTCGTGGTGTGGTGCGTCGGGTGGATCCTGATCGCCCGCAAGCTCTACGACCTGCTCGTGCCGCTGGCCGGGCCGGGGCGGGAGCTGGAGTCGGTGGGCGACTCGCTGTCGCAGAACATGGTGTCCGCCGGCGACTTCATCGACGGCCTGCCGGTGGTCGGCGACGACCTGCGCGGGCCGTTCGACCGCATGGGCCAGGCGGGCCAGACGCTGGCGGCCGCCGGCGCGGCGCAGCAGGAGGTCGTCACCACGGCGGCGACCTACCTGTCGATCTGTCTGGCTGTGCTGGCGATCTCGCTGCTCGCCTTGATGTGGCTGCCGTTCCGGATCCGCTTCGTCCGCCGCGCGAGCGCGGCCCAGCGCTTCCTGCACGCCAGCGGGGACCTGGATGTGTTCGCACTTCGGGCGCTGGCACGCCAGCCCTTGACCGCGCTTGCGAGGATCAGCCCTGATCCGGCCGCGGCGTGGCGGCGCGGCGACCCCGCGGCCATCCGGGCGCTGGCCGGCCTGGAGCTGCGCGACGAGGGCCTGCGGGTGCCGGGGGTGACCGACGTGCCCTGGAGCCGGAAGGGCCCGTAAGCTCCGTGCCCGATAGCCTGCGGCCCATCCGCCGACTATCCTCGCCGACGTGTCCACCGAACCGGATGCCGGCGCTTCCGACGCCGCACTCAGCGCCGCCGACACCGACCGCGTCCGCACCAGGGTCCGCCTGCTGATCGAGATCACCGCACGCGCGGGCTCATACCGAAAGGGCCTGCTCAAGTCGGCGGCCAAACTGAGCCCGCAAGAGGCGGCGATCATCGTCGACCTGTCCGACCACGGACTGCAGGTGCCGCAGCTGCGCGACGTGCTCTACGGCGGCCACGTCCTCGTTGACGATCCCGAGCTGTACGAACGCTGGCGCTTCCCGGACGTAAGCCACGACCGCATCAGCAGCCACCATCACTCCGTTGACAAGAAGCAGTACCCGGACGTCGGGATGCGCGGTCCCGTCGTGCGCGAGAAGCTGCACGGCCGGACGGCGGCGGGGACCTGGATGCAGCTGGAGAAGACCCCCGCCGCGATGGGTGCCAAGAAGGTCCCCACGATGAACGACGTGCGGCACCTCTTCGACTACATCGTCTATCGGATCACCCGCTCCAACGTGGGCCCGTGGGGGTTGTCCAAGACCACCGAGAAGCGTCCGCTGTACCTGTCGCCGAGCCTGGCGTCCCAGACGTCGATCGACCCAACTGTGGCCGAGGCCGTGCGGCACGCCCTGCACCGGGTGGAGGACGACGACGACACGACGTCGGCGTCGGCCGACCTGGCGCACCTGTTCCCACCACCCGAGCGCGAGGACCCCATCCACGAGCTGGGCCGCGCGCTGCACGGCCGCGGCGGCCGGGGCCTGTTCGGCAACTCCGAGGTCTACATCACCGAAGCCCCGGCGAAGGTCTCCGAGGCGATCATCCGCCAGGCAAACGCCGTCGCACCGCCGCTGCGGCTCGACCGCGTCGCCCATGCCGCCCCCCAGCCGGAGGATCCACAGCAGTGAGCCATGTGACCCCCTTCCCCAACGCCCTCGCCCCGGCGGCTACGCCCGAGGGCCTGATCGATGCCGTGGTGCACCTGGTGAGCACCGGGGCCGTGCCCCTGGGCGCGTACACGCTGGCGGAGCTGACGGTGGTCGACGCCGTGGTGGACTTCCTCGAGGAACGGCCCAGCGACGAGGTGCTGGGCGAGGCCGTCCGCTCGCTGGCGGCGCGGCAGCTGCTGGTGGCCACGAAGGACAGCGCCGACCTGCAGGTGCGCGGCGACCTGGGGATCGCCCTGGCGTTCCAGCAGCGCGCCCGTCGCGTCATCGACATCCGTGTCACCGGGACGACTCCCGGCGAGCCCTGGCGCATCCTGCTGCTGCCGCAGCCCGAGCGCATCACGCTGGAGTTCCGCATCGACGCGCTCGGCGTGCACGAGGTGGGCCTGTACGAGACGGAGGAGGCTATCGAGCGCACGGCGGCCTGGCTGCCCGGCGGAGACCCCGCGGACCCCTCGCGCGCGCCCGGCATCGACGCCGCGCTCGCAGCCGCCCGCCGCAGCGCCTTGCTGACAGCGGTCAACTACAGCGCGGTGGGAACGGCCGAGCAGGCGGAGTCGGTGACGGACGTGGTGCTCGTGCAGGTGGGCGACGGTCTGCACCTGTACGAGCGCGATGGTGCCGACCACGCCGCGCTGGTCCCACGTCGCGGGCGCCCACAGGATGCCGAGCAGCTCCTCAGCACCATGCTGCGAGGCTGAGCGCGCCGACCTAGGAGACCTCGGCAGCACCTGGACGGTCCTTGCCGTTCCGGCGTAGATACCGCCCCTCGTCGTTGACGTAAGCGTAGTAGAGGCCGATCAGGATCCCGCCTCCGACGAAGTTGCCCAGCAGCGCGATAGCGACGTTGAGCACCGCCAGCGGAAAATCGAGGCCGTTGCTGAAGCCGTGCACGAAGAAGAGCACGGTGTTGGCCACGGAGTGCTCGAAGGCCAGGAAGGCGAAGACGAACACGGACATGATCATGACCAGGGCCTTGAGCATGTCGCTCTTGATGTTGCCGTTGTAGACCAGCAGCATCGCTAGGTTGATCATGAAGTTGCACAGCACCGCCCGCAGGAACAGGTCGAACATGCCGGTCGGACCGTTGGCCACGTACTGGAGTTTGAGGTCCACGGCCTCCCGCATGGCAGCGGTGGTGTCGCCGTTGAGCAGCGACGTGAAGGCCACGATCAACGCGATGACCAACCCGCCCGCGGCGTTGCCCAGCAGGCACAGCCCGAGCAGCACGGCGGCCTTGCGCACGCTGGCCCGGCGGTAGTACACGCCGATGGTCGTGATCATCATGTTCGAGGTCAGCAGCTCTGACTTGCTGTAGTAGATGAACACCAGCGCCCAGCCGAAGACGAGCGCTCCGATGAGCTTGCCGACGACGTGGAGGTTGCCCTCGCCGACCGTCAGGGCGTCGAAGCCGGCGACGATGGCGTAGTAGACCGTGTAGAAGATGCCCACGATGACGCCGGCCATGGCCGCGCGCATGAGGTAGCGAACCGTGATCGATCCCGACATGGCGGTCTTGGTGTCGAGCAGCTCGAGGACGGTCGAGATGAAGTGCTTGCCCGGGAACATCCGATCAGTAGCGGCAGCCACGCTGGGAGGCTAGTGCGGCACGGAGGGCTGTTGCCCACCCGAACGGGCGTTTCAACCGATCCACGGCCTGCGACGTCCCTACGGTCGTGCCCATGGACGGCAACAACCCGGATCCGGCGCCTGCGGCGGATCGAGAGGCGGAACTGAGGAAGGCGCGCAAGCGCCAGAAGAGGGAGCGAAAGGCAGAGGAGCGCCGTCAGCGACGCAAGCGGCTGGCGGTTGCCTGGATCGCCATGGGAGTGGTGGCCGCGTGCGTCTATGCCCTGGTCCTCGTCGCCTATCGGGACAGCACCATGGGCGCTGCACCCCCGGACTTGACCGACTACGACGCCATCGAGGTCTACCTCCGACCCAACAAGCTCACCCCTGCCGACAGCACGGTGGTCGCCGACGTCACCGTGGACGTGCCCAGAGCCCTCATCGGCGACGACACCCTGCTGAACGAGAAGATCGACCTGCTGCTGTTCAACGGCTCGGGATCCAAGGTGGTCAGTTTCGCCAAGGGCACGCCTTCGCTGGCGCTCGCCACGGAGACCACAGTGAGGTTCAAGGGCGGCGCCTACGCCAACTACCCGCTGGATCGCTACGCCACCGACGTCGGCCTGCTGGCGCAGGTGCAGACGCCTGCCGGCCTGGTCTGGTACCCGGTGGAGCTGGGCGTCTGGGGCGACATAGCCGGCTGGCAGGTGGGCAGCGACGGCGGCTCCGCGGCGATCGATGCGCCCGTGCCGGCGACCGACGACCCCACCTCAGCGGTCGCCTTCGCCAGCATGAACCTCCGGCGCGCCGGATCGACCCTGTCCATCGTGGCGCTGCTGCTCGTGGCGTTGATCGCGGTGGCGGTGCTGGCTCTGGTCATCGCAGTGGCGGTCAGCCGCCGCGTGCGGCGCACGGAGGCGACGATGGCGGGCTGGTTCGCCGCCCTGCTCTTCGCAGTCGTCCCCCTGCGGCTCAACATGCCCGGCGCCCCACCGATCGGCGCCTGGATCGACTTCCTCGTCTTCATGTGGGTGGTGCTGGCGCTCATGTTCGCGCTGGTGGTCTTCGTCTGGTCCTGGATGCGCTTCAGCCCCCCGCCGGACCTCCACGGCAAGGAGAAGCACAAGAGCCTGCTGCGCAACGGCAAGCGCCGCAAGCACCACGCGGCCGGGAAGGCCGAACGCCCAGGCCCGGCGAAAGTGCCGTGACCTGGGCGTTCTGAGCGCGTGGCGGGTGAAGGATTCGAACCTTCGGAGGCGTAAGCCGACGGATTTACAGTCCGCTCCCATTGGCCGCTCGGGCAACCCGCCGTGGTGCTGTAGAAGAATACACCCAGCAGCCCCTGCGATTGCACTCGTGCTGGCGCATCCCCAACCACCTCCAGGAGGACCCCCGTGGCCGACAGCAGCTTCGACATCGTGTCCAAGGTCGATCGGCAGGAGGCCGATAACGCGCTGAACCAGGCGGCCAAGGAGCTCAGCCAGCGCTTTGACTTCAAGAACACCGGCACCGTGATCGAGTGGAAGGGAGAGCTCGCCGCCGAGATCACCTCGAGCACCGAGGAGCGCGCCAGCGCCGCGCTCGAGGTCTTCCGCGACAAGCTGGTCAAGCGCGGGGTGTCGCTCAAGGCGCTCGACGCCGGCGAGCCCCGCGCCTCGGGCAAGGAGTACAAGATCGCCTTGACCTTCTCCAGCGGCCTCACCACGGAGCAGGCCAAGAAGATGGCCAAGATCATCCGCGACGAGGGACCCAAGGGCATCAAGACCCAGGTGATGGGCGAGGAGCTGCGGGTGTCGGCCAAGTCCCGCGACGCGCTGCAGCAGGCGATCGCCCTGATCAAGGGCGCCGACCTGGACTTCGCGACGCAGTTCGTCAACTACCGCTAACCCGCGGCCGCTGGCACCCGCAACACACGCAGCCCCGGCAACTCGAGCAGGCGGGCATCGCCGGTCACAAGGGTGTAGCCCTCCAGCAGCGCTGTGGCCGCCAGCAGCCGGTCGAAGGGGTCGCGGTGCTCCCAGGCCATGTTCCCGGCCAACAGGGCATGCCGGGGCTCGATGGGCGTTCCGACCGCCCCGATGGCGCTCACCTGCGTGTCCCAGGAATCGACGAGCGCCGCGGCGGCGTCGAACTTGCCCAGCCTGACCTTGGTGGCCACCTCCATCGCGCACGCCGCGGACACGAGCAGCGGCACGGCAGGGTCACCCAGCAACTCCAACACAGGACCACCCACCCGCGACGGCTCGGTCAGCAGCCAGACGAAGACGTGCGTGTCGAGCAGGTAGGTCACTCCCACGCAGCCAGCTCCCGTTCATCGAGCACGGCGAAGAAGGCGTCGGGGAAGATCACGTCGAAACCTCCGAAGGCCCGGCGCGGCGGGGCCTCAACCGGCGTCAGCCTGGCCACCGCGGTGCCCGCCCGAGCGATCACCACCTCCTCGCCCTGTTCCGCGCGTGCGAGCAACTCGGATAGCCGAGTCTTGGCCTCATGCACGTTCACAGTGATTCCCACGTCAACAGGCTAACGTGACTAAGTCCGATTAGCCAAGCCATCTGCAGGCCAGCGCGCAGCGAGCGCCGGCAGGTCTTCGACCAACGCCGTCGGCGCCACCGCCGCATCCACGCCGCCCGGCACCCAGGCCAGGGCGTCGAAGGGGCACACCTCGACGCACACCCCGCAGAACATGCAGAGCCCGAAGTCGATGGCGAAGGCGTCGAGCACCTTGACCTTGCGGGGACGCCCGCGCGCCGCCGGCGCCTGCTCCTCAACGTGCGCCGCCAGGGTGATGCACCATGTCGGGCATTCGGCCACGCAGATGTCGCAGGCGGTGCAGGCCTGCGGCAACAGCGCGATCGACCCGTGCGGCTGAGCCTGGTTTAGCTCGGGACGCTCGTCGCCCGACGCCGTCACCGCGGCTCCCACTCCCGGTTGACCCCCGGAATCCGCGCGCGGCGTCGGCCGCCCTCGCGCGCGCCCGGCCACTCGGTGGTGAGCCGGCGCTCGAGCGCCGTGGTTCGGCGCAGCGGGGGCGGCGTGGTCCCAGCCGGCAGCAACAGCGGCCGGGCGTCACCGCCGGCGAAGCGCACACCCAGCATCTCGGCCGTCTCGCGCTCGTGCCAGTCCGCCCCCTCGAAGACCTCCCTGACGCTCGGGAGCTCGCCCCCATCCGTCACCCGCGTGCGGACGAGCACGTCCTCATCCTCGGTCTGCAGCAGCGCCACCACCCGCGTCGCTCCAGCGCCACCCCCGTCGTCGACGCCCCCCAGCCAGTCCAGCCACGCCCCCACCTCGTGGGCCGCCCGCAGCACCACCGGCCAGGCCGTGGGCTCCACATCCACGCACGGCACGCCCGTCGCATCGCCCAGTGACTCCTCACCGCCGAGCCCACCCGCCAGCACCACGACGTCGAGCAGCATCGACGGCCTCACGACCCCTCCCCCAG
>CAYYRC010000029.1:0-27454 GCA_964474045.1 uncultured Actinomycetes bacterium | reverse complement strand
GGGCCAGACCATGACCCTGGGCCCGGCCAGCGTGTACACGAGGTTGGCCCGGATGCCGGCTTCCTCCAGCGTCCGGCGCTGAATCTCGCCCTCGATGTAGGTCGTGGGGGAGGTCAGCGGCACCAGCATCCCGTATTCGTCCTCCGCCCCGCGCCGCGGCCGGGCGGCCACCAGCGACGTGCCGCGCCGGTTGGCCCACTTGAGGACGAGCACGAAGAGCCCGATCGCCGCAACTGCCACGATGGGGCCGAAGACGTACTCGTAGGCGGTGATGCCGTACATGGTCATAGTGTTGCCCCGGCCCGCCGTTCCCGCCAGTCGGCTGGCCCCCGGTCGGGCGGGGTGGATCGTGCCGTTAGGCTCGCGCGAGGGGCCGTTGCGTATGTCGAGCATGCGCCGTCGGCCTCCTTCATCACGCGACACGAAAGGTCAGCCATGGCGGAGCTAACGGTTATCGGGGCAGGTCTGATGGGGGCCGGCATCGCCCAGGTGGCAGCTGCGGCCGACTATTCGGTGACGCTCATCGACACCGGTGAGGACGCGTTGGCGCGGGCCGCCGCCGGCATCGAGGCGTCGTATGACAAGTTCGCGCAGAAGGGCCGGATGACCGCCGACGAGGTGGCGGGTGCCCTGGGCCGGATCACCACCACGACCGACCTGCACGCTGCCGACCAGTCCGACATCATCGTCGAGGCCGTCTACGAGAGCCTCGAGGTCAAGCAGGCGATCTTCACGGAGCTGGACAAGATCGCCAAGCCGGAGGCCGTGCTGGCCACCAACACCTCAGCCATCCCGATCACCACCATCGCCGCGGTGACCGCGCGGCCCGAGTCCGTGGTGGGAACGCACTTCTTCTCGCCGGTTCCGCTCATGCGGCTGTGCGAGCTGGTGCGCGGCTACAAGACGTCGGACGCGACCCTGGCCCGGGCCCGTGAGTTCGCCGAGAACCTGGGCAAGACGGTGATCGTGGTCGAGCGCGACGTCGCTGGTTTCGTCACCACCAGGTTGATCTCGGCCCTCGCGATGGAGGCCGCCGCGCTGGTGGAGTCCGGCGTCGCCAGCGCCGAGGACGTGGACATCGCCTGCCAGTTGGGCTTCGGCCATGCGATGGGCCCGCTGCGCACCGCCGACTTGACGGGGGTGGACATCCTGACCAATGCCAGCAGCAACATCTACGCCGACACCAAGGACGAGAAGTTCGCCCCGCCGGAGCTGCTGCGCCGGATGGTCGCCGCCGGCGACCTGGGTCGCAAGACCGGCCGCGGCTTCTACAGCTACGAGTAAGAGGGGTATCCAGATGAGCGAGCGCAGCAAGGACCGTCCGTGGTTGATGCGGACCTACGCCGGCCACTCGTCGGCCGCGAAGTCCAACGAGCTCTACCGGCGCAATCTGGCCAAGGGGCAGACGGGGCTGTCGGTCGCCTTCGACCTGCCGACCCAGACCGGCTACGACCCCGACAGCCCGCTGGCCCGCGGCGAGGTCGGGAAGGTCGGTGTGCCGGTGGCCCACATCGGCGACATGCGGGCGCTCTTCCACGACATCCCGCTGGGCGAGATGAACACCTCCATGACGATCAACGCCACGGCCATGTGGTTGCTGGCGCTCTACCAGACCGTGGCCGAGGAGCAGGGTGCTGCGCCGGCGCAGCTGGGCGGCACCACGCAGAACGACATCATCAAGGAGTACCTGTCGCGCGGGACCTACGTGTTCCCACCGGGGCCGTCGCTACGTCTGATCACCGACATGATCACCTACACGGTGACGAACATCCCCAAGTGGAATCCGATCAACATCTGCAGCTACCACCTGCAGGAGGCCGGCGCCACCCCGGTGCAGGAGATCGCCTACTCGATGTCGACCGCGATCGCGGTGCTGGACGCGGTGCGCGACTCCGGCCAGGTTCCGCCGGAGAAGTTCGGCGAGGTCGTGGCGCGGATCTCGTTCTTCGTCAACGCCGGGGTGCGCTTCGTCGAGGAGATGTGCAAGATGCGCGCCTTCGTGCAGCTGTGGGACGAGATCACCGCTGAGCGCTACGGCGTCACCGACCCCAAGCAGCGACGCTTCCGCTACGGGGTGCAGGTCAACTCGCTGGGCCTGACAGAGGCGCAACCCGAGAACAACGTCCAGCGCATCGTGCTCGAGATGCTCGCGGTCACCCTCAGCAAGGACGCCCGAGCCCGGGCCATCCAGCTGCCGGCCTGGAACGAGGCGTTGGGCCTGCCCCGACCCTGGGACCAGCAGTGGTCGCTGCGGATCCAGCAGGTGCTCGCCTACGAGTCGGACCTGCTGGAGTACGACGACATCTTCGCCGGGTCGACGGTGATCGAGGCGAAGGTTGCCGAGCTGGTGTCCGCGGCCCGCGAGGAGATCGACCGCGTACAGGCCATGGGCGGCGCGGTGGCGGCGGTCGAGGGCGGCTACATGAAGCAGCAGCTGGTGTCCTCGCACGCCGAGCGGCGGGCGCGGATCGAGGCCGGCCAGGACACGGTGGTGGGCCTCAACAAGTTCACCACCACAGAGGACAACCCGCTCATCGCCGACCTGGACTCGGCGATCCAGACGGTCGACCCGGCCGTCGAGGCGCAGGCCATCGCCGATGTGCAGGCGTGGCGCGCAGCACGTGACGAGGCCGCCGCCCAGGCCGCACTGGCCGTCCTGCGCGACACCGCCGCCGGGACCGAGAACCTCATGGCCGCGACGCTGGCCTGCGCCCGCGTCGGCGTGACCACTGGCGAGTGGGCGCAGGCTCTGCGCGACGTCTTCGGCGAGTACCGTGCGCCCACCGGCGTGGCCGGCGTCACCGGGGTCGCCGAGCCCGGTGAGTCCCTGGTCAAGGTGCGCGAGGCCGTCCGGGCGACTGGCGAGGAGCTGGGCACTCACATCCGCTTCCTGGTCGGAAAGCCCGGCCTGGATGGGCACTCCAACGGTGCCGAGCAGATCGCCGTGCGGGCCCGCGACGCCGGCTTCGAGGTCGTCTACCAGGGAATCCGGCTGACCCCGGCACAGATCGTGGCCGCCGCGGTGGAGGAGGACGCCCATGTGGTGGGCCTGTCCATCCTGTCCGGGTCGCACATGGAACTGGTGCCGGAGGTCGTGCAGGGCCTGGCCGACGCGGGCCTGACGGATGTGCCGGTGGTTGTCGGTGGGATCATCCCCGAGGCCGATGCCGAGGCGCTGCGGGCAGAGGGCGTGGCAGCGGTGTTCACCCCCAAGGACTACGACGCCAACGCGATCATGCTCGACGTGCTGGACGCGGTGCGCTCCGCCCACGGGCTGCAGCCGGTCGCCTAGGCGCCCATGATCATTGAGGTAGACGGACCCGTCAGGGGACCGTCTACCTCAATGATCATGGGCTTCGGGCTTAGCGCTCCCCGCGGCGTTGCCACTTGAAGGTCGTGAGTGCCAGCACGGCCGCGACCACGGTCCAGACGGCGAGCACCAGCGCCACCATCGGCAAGTCCCAGCCCCCAGAGACCTCCTGGGCGGCGAAGGTGTCGGGCAGGAACACCGACCGCATGCCCTGGGTCAGCCATTTGAGCGGGAAGATGCTGGCGATCGTCTGCATCCAGCCAGGCAGCTGGCTGAACACGAAGAAGACGCCGGACATGAACTGCAGCACCAGCACGATCGGCGACACCAGCGCCGGGGCGCTGCGGCCGTTGCGGGGCACCGAGGAGAAAGCGATGCCCAGCAGGGTGCAGGACACCAGTCCGAGCAGTGAAACCCAGACGAACGTCACCCACTTCGCCCCGGTGGAGGGCAGCTCGAGGCCGTAGAACACACCCCCGATCGCCATCAGCAGGACTACCTGCACGACGTAGATCACGAACACCATGCCGACCTTGCCCACGAAGTAGGCGGACTTGGGCATTGGAGTGCCTTCGAGCCGCTTCAGGGTGCCGTCGTCGCGCTCCTGCGGGATCGCGATCGCCAGGTTCTGGAAGGACGTGTAGACGACCCCGGAGGCGATCATGCCGGCGACGAAGTACTGCGCGAAGGTCACCCCAGGGGCGATCTCGGAATTGAAGACGGACCCGAACACCACCAGCAGGATCATCGGCAGCAGGAACGTGAAGACCGCCGACTCCTTATCGCGGAAGAACTGCCGCAGCTCGATGCCGATCCGGTGCAGGCCGAGACGGAAGGCGCTCGGCAGCTTCGGCGCCGTGACCGTTGCGGTGCTCATGCCAGCAGCTCCTTCTCGTCTGCGACGCCGGCGGCGTCGCCGGTCTCGTACTCGGTGGTGAGCTCCAGGTACATGTCCTCGAGGGTGGGGCGGCGCACCGCGAGCTCGGGGACCTCGCCGCCGAACTGCGCCGCCAGCTCGGCCACCAGGGCCGTCGGCGTCGTCGTCTGTTCGGTCTGCTGTGTGCCGTCGGCCCCGAGCCAGGTCACCGTGGCCATCGAGTTCTGGCGACCGCCCAGGCGCTCCGGGGTGTCGCACGCGAGCACCCGGCCGGAGCTGATGATGGCGACGCGGTCGGCCAGCGCCTCGGCCTCCTCCAGGTAGTGCGTCGTGAGCAGGATCGTCGTTCCCTCCTCGCCGAGGGCCCGGATGAGCTCCCAGAACAGCCGCCGCGCAGCGGGGTCGAAGCCCGTCGTGGGCTCGTCCAGGAACAGCACCCGCGGCCTGCCGATGATGCCCAGCGCGACATCGAGGCGGCGGCGCTGCCCGCCGGAGAGGTTGGCCGCGCGAGCCCCCGTCTTCGCGGTCAGGCCGACGGCCTCGATCACCTCGCCGGGGTCGCGGGGCCTCGGGTAGTAGCCGGCGAAGTGGCGCACGGCCTCGCCGACGGTCAGGTCGCCCAGGTCGCGCGAGGTCTGCAGCACGATGCCGAGCTCGGCCCGCCAGGCGCGCGGGCGCGTCCCCGGATCCACGCCCAGCACCTCCGCGGTGCCGCCGGTCCGGTCCCGGTAGCCCTCCAGGATCTCGGTGGTGGTGGTCTTGCCGGCGCCGTTGGGCCCGAGCAGGGCGAAGCACTCGCCGTACTCGATGGCCAGGTCGACCCCGGCCACCGCCTCGACGTCGCCGTAGGTCTTGCGCAGGCCCTCGGTCCTGATCGCTTGTGCGCTCACACTGCCGATTGTGGTGCCACCACCGCCGCCGGGGCACCAGGCGCGCGCATTACTAGGCTGATGGGATGAGGTTGTTGATCGCGCGGTGCCAGGTGGACTATGCGGGGCGGCTGTCGGCGCACCTGCCCATGGCCACCCGGCTGATCCTGGTCAAGGCCGATGGCTCGGTGTCGGTGCACGCCGACGACCGCGCCTACAAACCGCTCAACTGGATGAGCCCGCCCTGCGCGATCACGGTGGCTGCCGCGGGAGCGGAGGACGCCGGGGAACTCGGTATCGCCGAGGACCTCGTGGAGGTCTGGCATGTGGTCAACCGGGCCGGCGAGGAGCTGCGCATCGCCATCTCGGAGGTCGTCGCCGACGTCACCCACGAGCTGGGCGAGGATCCCGGGCTGGTCAAGGATGGCGTGGAGGCGCACCTGCAGGAGCTGTTGGCCCTGCACGTCACCGAGCTGGGCGAGGGCTTCCAGCTGGTGCGCCGGGAGTACCCGACGCCGATCGGGCCGGTGGACCTGCTCTGCCGCGACGCTGAGGGCGTCACCGTCGCCGTCGAGATCAAGCGCCGGGGCGAGATCGACGGCGTCGAGCAGCTGACCCGCTACCTCGACCTGCTCAACCGGGACTCGCTGCTGGCGCCCGTGTCGGGGGTGTTCGCGGCCCAGGAGATCAAGCCGCAGGCGCGGGTGCTGGCCGAGGACCGCGGGATCCGCTGCGTGGTATTGGACTACGACGAGCTGCGTGGGATCGAGGACCCGACGCTGCGGCTGTTCTGAGCCCGGGCTCGGCTCGGCCCGGGCTCGGCTCGGCCCGGGGGAGGTGGGCGGGGGTGGGCGGGGGTGGCCGCGGGCACCGTCGGAGGCCTCTGGGAGACTCGGGCGCAAGGTATTCCACACGCGGAGGTCGAACTCGCATGGCAGACAACCAGTCCCAGGGCAACGAGCTCACCCACATCGAGAGCGTCGGCCTGGCCGGGTTCGGCACGATGGGCTCGGGTATCGCCGAGGTCGCGGCGCGCGCGGGCTTCCCGGTCACCGCCTATGTGCCCAACGAGCGCGCGGCAGCGATCGGTACCGCCCGGCTGAAGTTCTCCACCCAGAAGGCCGTGGATGCGGGCAAGCTGGCTGCCGACGAGCGCCAGGGCATCCTGGACATGGTCGAGGTCACGACCGACCCGAAGTCCCTGGCCGACTGCGACCTGATCATCGAGGCGGTCCCGGAGGACCTGGAGCTGAAGTGTCAGGTCCTCGCCGAGCTGGACGCCATCGTCAAGGCCGACGCCGTGTTCGCCTCCAACACCTCGGCTCTGAGCGTCACCGAGCTCGCGGTGTCGACCGGCCGGCCGAGCCGCGTCGTCGGCATGCACTTCTTCAACCCGGCGCCGGTTCTCACCTTCGTGGAGCTGGTGTCCACCGTCACCACCGACGACACCGCCCTGGAGCTGTCGCGGCACTTCCTGGACCGGCTGGGCCGCACCGTCGTCGAGGTCGGTGACCGCTCCGGCTTCATCGCCAACGCCCTGCTGTTCGGTTACCTCAACCACGCAGTGTCCATGTACGCCGAGCGGTACGCCTCGCGCGAGGACATCGACGCCGCCATGCGCTTCGGCTGCGGCTACCCGATGGGGCCGCTGGCGTTGGTCGACCTCATCGGCCTGGACACCACCTACGACGTGCTCGACGCGATGTACCACGAGTCCCGCGACGTGCTGGACGCCCCCGCGCCGCTGCTCAAGCAGCTGGTGACCGCCGGCAAGCTGGGGCGCAAGAGCGGACAGGGCTTCTACACCTACGACGGCCCGGGTTCGGGCACCGTGGTGGCGGACCGGCTCACCCCGGCGGCGAGCGCTGACGCCGCGGCGGCTGCAGGGCGTCCGATCAGCCGCGTCGGGGTCGTCGGCACCGGCACGATGGCCTCCGGGATCATCGAGGTCTTCGCCAAGTCCGGCTACGACGTCACGTTCGTCGCCCGCAGCCAGGACAAGGTGGAGCGCGTCCAGGCGGCCGTGGCCAAGTCTCTGGACCGGGCCGTGAGCAAGGGACGCATGACGCAGGAAGCCCGCGACGAGGTGCTCGGGCGCATCACCGGGGCCACCGAGCGTGAAGCGCTGGCCGACGTCGACCTTGTGCTCGAGGCCATCGCCGAGGACCTCGACATCAAGCTCGAGCTGTTCGCCGACCTCGACCGGATCTGCAAGCCCGGTGCGGTGCTGGCCACGACGACCTCCTCGCTGCCGGTGGTCGCCATGGCCGCGGCCACCGAGCGGCCGGCCGACGTCATCGGAATGCACTTCTTCAACCCGGCCCCGATCATGAAGCTGGTCGAGGTCGTCACCACCGTCGAGACCGCCGACGATGTCACCGCGACCGTCGTGGACCTCACGCGCAAGGTCGGCAAGCACCCGGTGCTGTGCGGTGACCGCGCGGGCTTCATCGTCAACGCGTTGCTGTTCCCCTACCTCAACGACGCGGTCAAGATGCTCTCGGCGCACTACGCGACCGCCGACGACATCGACACCGCCATGACCAAGGGCTGCGGCCTCCCCATGGGTCCGTTCGCCCTGCTCGACGTGGTCGGCAACGATGTGTCGCTGGCTATCCAGGAGGTTCTGTACAAGGAGTTCCGGGAGCCCGGCTATGCCCCGGCGCCGATGCTCCGCGACGTGGTCACGGCAGGATTCCTGGGTCGCAAGACCGGTCGTGGCTTCCGCTCCTACGCTCGCTGACGCGCGCCGCGTGCCGCGCAAGAACAACCGTCGACGCGACGATTCCGCGCCGGTGCGCCTGGGCCCGACCACCTGGACTGAGTCGACCGGCCGGGGTGATTGGACCGTGCAGAGCGTGCGGGGCAACGAGAAGGCCTACGTCTGCCCCGGCTGCAACCAGCCGGTGCAGCCGTTCTCGGCGCACTACGTCGCCTGGCGGGAGGACACGCTGCTGGCGGTCGAGGGTCGACGGCACTGGCACCGCCCGTGCTGGGAGCGCGGGGCGCACCGACGATGACGGGTTCAGTTCCCGCCGAGGGCGCGCCGATCACCGCGAACTCCGTGCTCCCGGCCGATCGTCGGCAGGTGCCGCTGGTGACGGCAGATGGCTTGCGGCTGGTGGCCGAGGCCGCCCTGCCGCTGGCCCAGGACGGGGAGCCCGCAGCGACGATCATCTGCGCGCACCCGCTGCCCACCCACGGCGGCTCGATGGACTCCCACATCTTCCGCAAGGCTGCCTGGCGGCTGCCCGCCCTGGCCGATATCGCAGTCGTGCGCTTCAACACCCGGGGCACCGCCAGCGCGATCGGGCGATCGGAGGGAAGCTTCGACCACGCCGACGGCGAGGGGTTGGACCTGAGCGCCGCCCTGGAGTGGGCACAGGGCGCGGAGCTGCCCAACATCTGGCTGGTCGGCTGGAGCTTCGGCACCGACGTCATCCTGCGCCACGGCCGCCTCGACGGCGTTCGGGGAGCGGTGCTGCTCAGCCCGCCGCTGCGGTTCTGCACGGCCGCCGACCTGGCGGCGTGGGATGCCGATGGCCGACCCATCACGGCGCTCGTGCCGGAGTTCGACGACTACCTGCCCCCCGATGCCGCGGCACGCAGCTTCGCCGGCGTCCGGCAGCTGCGCATCGTGCCGGCGTCCGGAGCCCAGCATCTGTGGGTGGGTGAGCGCTGGGTCAGGTGGGTCCTGGATAGCATCGTCGGTGTCGTGGCCCCGCAGGTGTCGGTGCCGCTGCCGCGCACGTGGTCGGGCCCCATGGGGCACTGGGATGATCTGCGCGGCGGACTCGGCGGAGGCATGGAGGACTGAGGAGTGGCTGAGGTACTTGCCGGGCGCAGGGCGCTCGTCACCGGAGCATCGCGCGGCATCGGGCGCGCCATCGCCGTGGCCTTCGCGGAAGCAGGGGCCGAGGTCGTCGCGCTCGCCCGCAACGGCGAGCTGCTCGCCGAGCTGACTGACGAGATCGCCGCCGCCGGCGGCAGCGCGAGCTACGTGACCTGCGACATCACCGACCCCGACCAGGTATCCGCCACCGTGGAGTCGATCCTGGCCGCCGGTCCCATCGACGTGCTGGTCAACAACGCCGGCGGCAACTCGTTCTCGGCGCCGGTGGTGGCCATGCGCGCCAGCGGCTGGACCAAGACCCAGATCCTCAACGTCGAGTCGACTGTCTGGCTGCTGCAGGCGGTGCTGCCGGCGATGTACGCCCAGGGCCGCGGTTCGGTGATCAACGTCGCCTCTGTGGCCGGTCTGCGCGGTGCGCCGCTCATGGCGCACTACGGCGCGGCCAAGGCCGCGGTGCTGGCGCTGACCCAGAGCGTGGCGGTGGAGTCGGCCAGCAGCGGCGTGCGGGTCAACGCGCTCGTGCCGGGCTGGGTGGCGACCGACCTCACGGAGTTCCTGCGCGCCAGCGACGAGACCGAGCAAGGGCTGTTGGCGCGGGTGCCGATGCAGCGGTGGGGCACCGTCGAGGAGCTCGCCTCGGCGGCGCTGTTCCTGGCCTCGGACGCCTCGTCGTTCATGACCGGCCAGGCGCTGGTCGTCGACGGCGGCCTGTCGGCCATGCCCTGATGGCGGCAATCGCGCTGCTCCACCCATTCCCGTTCGGGCCGCCCATCATGGCCCCGCAGGCCGAGGCGCTGCGGGCGGCGGGCCATCAGGTGATCGTGCCGGACCTCCTGGCCGCAGACACCCATCGCCCCCAGCCGCCAGACCTGTCCTTCCTGGCCCAGGAGGTCTTCGCCGCGGCCGAGGCGGCGGGGCAGACCGGTCAGGTCGCCGTGGCGGGCCTGTCCCTCGGCGGCTATGTCGCGATGGCCATGCTGGCCGACGCCCCGCACCGGGTCGCCGGCCTGGCGCTCATGGACACGAAGGCCGGGGCGGACGACGCCGGCGCGGCGGCCGGTCGCGAGGCGTATGCGGCGCGGGTCGTGGCCGAGGGGATGGCGTGGGTCCCCTCGGCGACACTCCCCGGCCTGCTCGGCGAGACCACCCGCGAGCAGCGACCCGACATCGTGGAACAGGTGCGGCAGTGGATCCTCGCCTCCGACCCGGCAGCGGTGGCCTGGACCCAGCGCGCGATGGCCGCCCGCCCTGACTCGTTGCCGGTGCTCGCCGCCCGTGGGAACAGTGGCGTCGGCCCTTCGCTCGTACTCGTGGGCGCCGAAGATACGCTCTCGCCGCCGGCGCTGGCCCAGCAGATGGCGGCGGCGCTGGGCGGTGCACCGTTGGTCGAGCTGCCCGGGGCCGGGCACCTGACCGCCGTGGAATGCCCCCAAGAGGTGTCCGACAGTCTGGTCGCATGGGCCGCGCGGCTGCCATGACCCGGCCACCCGTGCGGATCCCCTCCGCGCGGGCGCGTGTCCGTCGGCGTCCCGGCGACCCGGCGGCGTAAGGTCGGCCAGGAGCTTTCGCAGGGAGTCGCGCATGGTCAGGGGCACCACCGCGGGCACGCACGCGCGCAGTGACCCTGGCATGCCCGCATCCGCACCCGCCCCGGGCGGCGCGGGGGGAGCGGGCCCTTCCCGACCCATGGGCTACGTGCCGGCGCTCGACGGCGTGCGCGCCGTGGCCGTGCTCGGCGTGCTGGTGTATCACGGCAGCGCCTCGTGGGCCCGCGGGGGCTTCCTGGGCGTGGACGTGTTCTTCGTGCTGTCGGGCTGCCTGATCTCGACGTTGCTGCTGGAACAGCTGGGGCGCACCGACCGCATCGGCTTCAAGCACTTCTACGCCGGCCGGGCCCGGCGGCTGCTGCCGGCGCTGCTGGCGATGATGGCCCTGTCGGTCGTGCTCATCGGGGTGTTCGCGCACGACGCCGCGGCGCAGTTCCGGGAGTCCGCCCTGCCCTCGCTGCTGTACGTGGCCAACTGGTCGTTCATCGCAGACCATCAGTCGTACTTCGAGGCCGTGGGCCGCCCGCCGCTGCTGCAGCACCTATGGTCGCTGGCCATCGAGGAGCAGTTCTACCTGATCTGGCCGGTCCTGCTGTACGGCTTGTACCGGTGGCGCGGTCGCAGCGGAGTCGCCCGGTTCGCGCTGATCGTGGCGCTGGCCTCCACGCTGCTGATGGCCGTGATCTCGGTGGTGACCAATGCCCCCGGCAGCGCCGACGCCAGCCGCGTCTACTTCGGGACCGATACCCACTGCATGGGCCTGCTGGTAGGGGCCGCGCTGGCGGCGGTGCTGCGGCCGGGCAACCTGCCGCGGCGGCTGCCGGCGCCGAACCGGCTGGCGCTCTCGGCGCTCGGCTACGCGTCGCTCGCCTTGGTGGTGCTCGCCTA
Organism: uncultured Actinomycetes bacterium; assembly: GCA_964474045.1. Lineage (GTDB taxonomy): Bacteria > Actinomycetota > Actinomycetes > S36-B12 > UBA10799 > JACJWR01. The sequence continues at coordinate 16,110 of CAYYRC010000029.1, read as the reverse complement.
CCTGACCGTCGACGAGCACAGCGCCTGGCTGTATCGAGGCGGCTTCCTGCTGTTCGCGGTCGTGGTGGCCGGCCTCATCGCGTTCTCCGTGCAGCCTGCCTCGCTGCTGGCTCCGGTGCTGTCGCTGGGGGTGCTCAGATACATCGGGACGCGCTCCTACGGCCTGTACCTGTACCACTGGCCGATCCTGGCGGTCACGCGTCCCGATGTCGATATCCCGCTGCGGGGCGTCGCGGCGTTCGCGGTCAGCATGACGCTGACCTTCGCCGTCGCCGAGGTGTCCTATCGCTACCTCGAGCTGCCCATCCGCAGGGGCCAGTGGCGCGCGACGGTGCAACGCTGGCGCGCCAGCCTGGGCGGTCGGACGATCGCCTTCGGGATGGCGGGCGCGGTGGCCGTGCTGGGCGTGTCGCTGGTGCTGGTGCTGGTGCAGCCGGCTCCGGACGGCCGGGAGTTCCTGGGAGGCAAGACCTCGGTCAACGCCGCGCCGCTGGCGGCGTCGGCCGGCCCCGTCGCTTCCGCCAAGCCCAGTCCGTCGGTGGCCTACGGGCCGCTGGCGGCCGGCGCACCGGTCACCTTCATCGGCGACTCCGTGACGGTGGGAGCCTCGGACAACCTGGCCGCGGCCTTCCCCCAGGCCACCATCGACGCCGACATCGGCCGGCAGCCCTACGAGATCTTCGCCCGCGTCCGCGAGCGCCAGTCGGCCGGCCAGCTCGACCAGGGGGTGGTGATCCAGGCCGGCACCAACGGTGCGATCTCGGAGGACGACCTGAGATCCCTGCTGGACGGCCTGCGCGACCGCCGCCGGGTGGTGCTGCTGACCTCCTACGGGCCCAACGACTGGCAGCGCTCCTCCAACGCGGCGATCCACGATGTCGCGGCCGCCTACCCGAATGTCCGGGTGGCCGACTTCGCCGCGCTGGCGGCCGGTCACGGCGAGTACGTCGTGGAGGATGGCGTGCACCTGACCAAGGAAGGGCTGGCGGTGTTCGGCCAGGTGGTCTCGGAGGCGTTGGCCGCTCCTTAGCTGCGACGCGCGGCAGCGGCTAGGGTGGGTAGGACGATGGCACATCTACTGGGCGCCGAGGGCCTGCACCTGGAGTACCCCACGCGCGTAGTGTTCGACTCGGTCACGATCGGCATCAACGAGGGCGACCGGATCGGCATCGTCGGGCGCAACGGCGACGGCAAGTCGTCCTTGCTGGGGATGCTCGCCGGCCGGATCACCCCCGATGCCGGCCGCGTGACCCGCCGCAACGGCGTCCGGATGGCCTTGCTCGACCAGGCCGATACTCTGGACGACTCCCGCACAGTGGGCCAGACCGTCGTCGGCGACCGGGTGGAGCATGAGTGGGCAGGAGACGCCCGGGTGCGCGATGTGATCGCCGGGCTCGTTCCCGATGTGCCGTGGGACGCGCACGTCGGCACCCTGTCCGGCGGCCAGCGGCGGCGGGTGGCGCTCGCGGCGCTGCTCGTGGGGGACTGGGACATCATCGCGCTGGACGAGCCCACCAACCATCTGGACGTCGAAGCCATCGCCTGGCTCGCCGAGCACCTGCGCCGGCGCTGGCCCAGGAACACCGGCGGGCTGCTGCTCGTCACCCATGACCGCTGGTTCCTGGACGAGGTCGCCACGACCACCTGGGAGGTCCACGACCAGCTGGTGGAGCCCTTCGAGGGCGGCTACGCGGCCTATGTGCTGCAGCGCGTCGAGCGCGATCGGCAGGCAGCCGCGGTGGAGGCGAAGCGACAGAACCTCATGCGCAAGGAGCTGGCGTGGCTGCGGCGCGGTCCGCCGGCCCGCACGTCGAAGCCCAAGTTCCGGATCGATGCGGCCAACGAGCTCATCGCCGACGTGCCGCCGGCACGCGACCGGGTGCAGCTGTCGCAGCTTGCCGTGGCTCGGCTGGGCAAGCAGGTGGTGGACCTCCTGGACGCGTCGGTGTCGTTCGGGGACCGCGAGGTGCTGCGCGGCGTCGAGTGGCGGATCGCGCCCGGCGAGCGCACTGCGATCCTGGGTGCCAACGGCAGCGGCAAGTCCACGCTGCTCGGGCTCATCGCTGGCACGCTGGAGCCGTCAGAGGGTCGCGTGCGCCGGGGTAAGGCCGTCCGCGTGGGCGTGCTCGACCAGCAGTTCCGGGAGCTCGAGGCCATCGCCGACGAGCGCGTCCGCGACGTGCTCGCCCGCGCCCGGGCCAGCTATGTCGTCGATGGCCGGGAGCTCACACCGGCGCAGCTGCTGGAGCGCCTGGGATTCGCCCGCGAGCACCTTTCGGCGCGGGTCAAGGACCTGTCCGGCGGGCAGCGGCGGCGCCTGCAGCTGCTGCTCGTGCTGCTGTCGGAGCCGAACGTGATGGTGCTCGACGAGCCGTCGAACGACGTCGACACCGACATGCTCGCCGCCATGGAGGATCTGCTGGACTCCTGGCCCGGGACGCTCATCGTGGTGTCGCACGACCGCTACCTGCTGGAACGGGTCACGGACCAGCAGTACGCCCTCGTGGATGGCCACCTGCGCCACCTGCCCGGCGGCGTGGACGAGTATCTGGCGCTGCGAGCGGAAGCAGGGGTGGGCCCCGCCCCAGCGGGTGCGGGGCCCACCCTTCAGCAGGCCGCGGCCACGTCTGTCGCCCCTCAGGGCGAGCTATCCGGAGCGGACGAGCGCGCGGCCCGCAAGGAGTTGAGCGCAGTCGAGCGGCGCCTTGAGCGGCTGTCCCAACAGCAGGCGCACCTGCACGAGCGCATGGCTGCCCATGACCAGGGGGACTACCAGGGGCTCGCCGACCTCACCGCCGAGCTGCGACAGCTCGGCGACCAGGCGGCGGACCTGGAAGAACGGTGGTTCGAGCTGTCCGAACTCCTGGGCTGACCCTACGCGCCGCGGAAGCGGTTGATGGCGTCGATGTGCTTGGCCCGCTTGGCCTCGTCGCGCACGCCCAGGCCCTCCTCGGGCGCCAGCACCAGCACGCCGACCTTGCCCTGGTGCAGGTTCCGGTGCACGTCGAACGCGGCCTGACCGGTCTCCTCCAGGCTGTAGGACTTGGACAGCGTGGGGTGGATGAGGCCCTTGTCGATCAGCCGGTTGGCCTCGTACGCCTCGCGGTAGTTGGCGAAGTGCGAGCCGATGATGCGCTTGAGGTTCATCCAGAGGTAACGGTTGTCGTACTCGTGCATGTAGCCCGAGGTGGATGCGCAGGTGACGATCTTGCCGCCCTTGCGCGCCACGAACACAGATGCGCCGAAGGTCTCCCGGCCCGGGTGCTCGAAGACGATGTCGATGTCCTCGCCGCCGGTGAGCTCGCGGATGTCCTTGCCGAACCGGCGCCACTCCCGCGGGTCCTGCACGCCCTCGTCGGTCCAGAACTTGTAGTCCTTCTCGCGCCGGTTGATGATCAGCTCTGCGCCCATGGAGCGGACGATGTCGGCTTTCTCCTCGCTGGACACCACGCAGACCGGGATGGCGCCGCCGTTGAGGGCGTACTGCGTGGCGAACGCGCCCAGGCCGCCGGAGGCGCCCCAGATCAGCACCGTGTCGCCCTGCTTCATCGCGCCGCCGTTGTGGGACACGAGCTGCCGGTAGGCGGTGGAGTTCACCAGGCCGGGGCTGGCTGCCTCCTCCCAGGAGAGGTGCTTGGGCTTGGTCATCAGCTGGTTGCTCTTGACGATGGCGAGCTCGGCCAGGCCGCCGAAGTTGGTCTCGAAGCCCCAGATCCGCTGCTCCGGGTCCATCATCGTGTCGTCGTGTCCGGCGGGGGACTCCAGCTCCACCGAGAGGCAGTGGGCGACGACCTCGTCGCCGGGCTTCCAGGCGCCGACCCCCGGCCCGGTGCGCAGCACGACGCCGGCCAGGTCGGAGCCGATGATGTGGTAGGGCAGGTCGTGACGCTTGGCGCTCTCGTTGAGCTTGCCGTAGCGCTCCAGGAAGCCGAACGTGCTGACCGGCTCGAAGATCGACGACCACACGGTGTTGTAGTTGATCGCCGAGGCCATCACGGCGATGAGGGCCTCGCCCGGGGCGAGCTCGGGGACCGGCACCTCGTCCAGGTGCAGCGACTTCCGAGGATCCTTGTCCCGCGAGGGCACATCGGCGAACATGTCCTGCTGGTCCTTGTGGATGGTGATCGCCCGGTAGCTGTCGGGGATCTCGATCGTGGCGAACTCCTCGGCCGTGGTGTCGCCGGCCATGATCGCGTCGCGGATGTGGTCCATCAGCTCTCCTCTTGGCGCGCCCGGCGGGGGCGCAGGTGTGTGGTTGCTGGGAAGTCGGTGCCTGCTCGTTCAGGCTGGGTTGCGTTGGGGAACAAGGTACTGGCGGTCAGACCGTCGGCCGACGGCTGGGCAGTGGCTGCCGCCAGCCGTCGGCCGGCAACGTTCAGTGACCGCCGTCGGCGGCGGGCTCGACGAGTTCCATCAGCACACCCCCGCAGTCCTTGGGGTGGCAGAAGTTGACCCGGGAGCCCGCGGTGCCGCGCTTGGGCAGGTCGTACAGCACGCGCACTCCGGCTGCCCGCAGCGTGTCGGCGGCGAGCTCGATGTCGGTCACGCGCAGCGCCATCTGCTGGATGCCCTCGCCGTTGCGGGCCAGGAACTTGCCGATGGGCGAGTCGTCCCGCAGCGGCGCCAGCAGCTGGATGCAGGAGCCCGAGTCGCCGACGGCGAGCATCGCCTCACGCACCCCCTGCTCCTCGTTGATCTCCTCGTGCACCTTGGCCATGCCGAAGGCGCGGGCGTAGAAGTCCACCGCGGCGTCGAGGTCGGCCACGGCGAGCCCGACGTGGTCGATCGCCGTGACGTAGGGGGTGATCTGATCTGGGACGGACATCGGGCGGCTCCTCGCGATGCGCTGGAACGGTGTGGTTCGTGCGGCCGGCCAGCGGACGGGGCGGGCGCAGCCGCCCCCCTGGCCGTGGCTATCGTTGCAGGCACCAACTTCACCCCGATAGGCGGAGGTCCCCATGGCCGGAAATGTCATCGTCGCAGGCGCGCGCACCCCGATGGGCCGGCTGCTCGGCTCGCTCAAGGGACTGTCTGCGGCACAGCTCGGCGGCGTGGCCATCGCCGGGGCGCTGGACCGCGCCGGGGTGAGCCCGGATCAGGTCGACTACGTGATCATGGGACACGTGCTGCAAGCAGGCGCCGGGCAGATCACCGCCCGCCAGGCCGCTGTCGAGGCGGGTATCCCGATGTCGGTGCCGGCGCTGACCATCAACAAGGTCTGCCTGTCCGGGATCGACGCCATCGCGCTGGCCGACCAGCTGGTGCGCGCGGGCGAGTTCGAGATCGTCGTAGCCGGCGGCATGGAGTCGATGACCAACGCGCCGCACCTGCTCATGGGTTCCCGGGAGGGTGTGAAGTATGGCGACTGGAAGGCCATCGACTCGCTGGCCTTCGACGGCCTGACCTGTGCTTTCGACCAGTGCGCGATGGGTGAGTCGACGGAGAAGTACAACGCCCGCTACTCGTTCGGCCGCGCCGAGCAGGACGCCTTCGCCGCCGACTCGCACCAGAAGGCGGCGGCAGCGCAGAAGTCCGGCGCCCTGGCCGAGGAGATCGTGGCCGTGAGCATCCCGCAGCGCCGTGGCGAGCCGATCGTGGTCGAGGTGGATGAGGGCGTCCGCCCGGAGACCACCGCCGAGTCCCTGGGCAAGCTGCGCCCGGCCTTCGCCAAGGACGGCAGCATCACCGCCGGCAACGCCTCGCAGATCTCCGACGGCGCTGCCGCCGTCGTGGTCATGAGTAAGGCCAAGGCGCAAGAGCTGGGCCTGGACTGGCTGGCCGAGATCGGCGCCCATGGCGTCGTGGCGGGCCCCGATGCGTCACTGCAGGAGCAGCCCGCCAACGCCATCCTCGCTGCCTGCGCCAAGGACGGCATCAGCCCGGCGGACCTCGATGTCGTCGAGCTCAACGAGGCTTTCGCGGCAGTCGGCCTGGCCTCCACCGAGAAGCTGGGGATCGACCCCGCGATCGTCAACGTCAACGGCGGCGCCATCGCGCTGGGCCACCCGCTGGGGATGTCGGGCGCCCGCATCGTGCTGAGCCTGGCGCTGGAGCTCAAGCGTCGCGGCGGTGGCGTGGGCGCTGCGGCGCTGTGCGGCGGCGGCGGCCAGGGCGACGCGCTGATCGTCACCGTTCCTGCCGCCTCGGAGTAGGTGGGGCGGGTCGTGTCGCGGCGATCGGTCGACGTACCCGACCTGGTGGCGCGGGCCCGGCGTGGGGAGCCCCGCGCCGTCGCCCGGCTGATCTCGCTGGTCGAGGACCAGTCGGACTCCCTTCGGGAGGTTGCCGCGGAGTTGGCGCCGCATGCGGGCCGCGCGCACATCGTCGGCCTCACCGGCTCGCCGGGGGTGGGCAAGTCCACCACCACGTCGGCCCTGGTGACGACCTATCGGCAGCAGGGCAAGCGGGTAGGCGTGCTGGCCGTCGATCCTTCCTCGCCGTTCTCCGGCGGCGCGCTGCTGGGCGACCGCGTCCGCATGCAGGAACACGCGCTGGACCCTGAGGTCTACATCCGCTCCATGGCCTCACGCGGGCACCTGGGCGGCCTGTCCTGGACCACGCCGCAGGCGCTGCGGGTGCTGGACGGGGCGGGATGTGACGTCATCCTAGTCGAGACGGTGGGCGTGGGGCAGTCGGAGGTCGAGGTGGTCGGCGTCGCCGATACGGTCGTAGTTCTGCTCGCGCCTGGCATGGGCGACGGGATCCAGGCGGCCAAGGCCGGCATCCTGGAGATCGGCGACGTCTTCGCGGTCAACAAGGCCGACCGGGACGGTGCGGACACCACCGCTCGGGAGTTGCGGCACATGATCGGTCTGGGGGAGCGCCCGGCCGGGGCCTGGCGCCCGCCCGTCCTCAAGACCGTGGCTGCGCGTGGGGAGGGGATCGGCGAGCTGGTCGAGGCCATCGACAAGCACCGCAGCTGGGCCGAGGAGTCAGGCGCCGGTCTGGTGCGCCGCGAGCAGCGGGCGGCGGCCGAGGTCGAGGCCCTGGCGCTGGCCCAGATCCGCCGCCGGATGGAGGCTGACCCGTCATTGCTCTCGGAGCTGTCCACTCAGGTGGCTGCCGGCCTGCTCGACCCCTACTCGGCTTCGGACCGCCTGGTCGCGACGGCCGGAGCCTGAGGCGCTGGCGCGTGGTGGGGCTCAATGACCGCGGATCACTCACGATCACCTTGTCGTGGACCGAGGCCAACGTGATGGTGCCGCCGCAGGCTTGATCGTGAGGACACAGGAGCGTGATCGTCAGCCTCGCGTCAGTGTGTGCTGGCGCGGCCCGGGGGTGGGAGGTCGTCCACAGCTGCTCCCTTAGTCCTTGTCCACAGCGGTGCTGCCCCACAGTCTCGGCGGATGGACTCGGCCGCGACCGCAGCACGGATCCTGCGTGACGGCGACGGGCTCGCGACCCGTCGGTCGTTGCTCGCCGCCGGCGTCAGTCCCGGTTGGCTGCGGCGCAGACTCCTGCGCGACATCTGGTCAGAGCCACTGCCCGGCGTGGTGGACTCCGCCGATGTGTGCCGCACACAGCACGGCTGGGTGAGGGCATGTCTGGAGTTCGCCGGTCCGGGGTCATGCCTGTCCCATCAGACCGCCGCGGTGGTGCACGGCTTGTTGCCAGGTGAGGGCTTCGGGCAACCGATTCACGTCACCGTTCCGCACGGCAGACATAAGCAGGCAACGGCCGGCCTCGTGCTGCACCAGACCGGCCAGGAATGCGAGGTGGACCTCGTCGATGACATCCCGGTGACGTCCCCGGCGGTCACGATTGTCGATCTGGCCAGCGTCATGGGAATCAACGACCTGAGGTGCGTCGCTGCCGACGCTGTGCGCCGCAGGCTCGTTGCGGTGCACGAGTTGCACCGATCCAAGCGGCCAGCGCGGCGGGTGCGGGGGATGCTCGCACGGGTCGTCGAGGAACTCGAGGCGGGAGCGATCGCCGGTTCCGAAGCTGCTTACTGGCGTGGCGTCAGGGATGCTGGCCTGCCGTTGCCGGTGCTGAACCATCGGCTTGCCACCTGGCCGGAGGGGCGGGCAGGGCCGGTGCAGTACCGCTATGTCGACGCCTACTGGGCGCGGTTTCGATTGGGCGCCGAACTCGACGGGCGCAGCGTGCACGGCACACGCCAGGCCTTCGACGCGGATCGGCGTCGTCACAACCTCATCCAGTTGGAGGGGAACCTGCTCATGCACTTCAGTGCGAACCAGACGTTCTCGGATATTCGAGGGGTGGTTGCGGTGACGGGGCGGTTCCTGCAGTTGCGGGCCGTCGAACTTGGGTTGCCCTGGCCGCACCGCGTGCTCTGAACCCTCGTGACCATGGCTGTGCGACGACGTGGCACTACTCGGAGGGTGCGGGGCGCTTGATCGTGAGGGCTCAGAGGTCAGACCCCGCCCTGGAAGCTCGATCCATCCTTGGGCGGGAGTCGCGCCGGGGGAAGCAGCCCAGCCGAGTCCGGCGGGGCCCGGCCGACGCTACGCTGACCAGATGGACGCCGCACAGATTGACGAGGGCCGGCAGCGCTGGCAGCGCAGGTTCGAGCAGGCCCGGGCCGCGGGACGGGTGCGTGACGCTGACTTCACCACGCTCAGCGGGCTCGAGGTGGCCCCGGTCTACGGGCCGCCCGAGGGTGAGGACCTCCCAGGCTTCGAGCGCATCGGCTGGCCCGGCGAGTTCCCCTTCACCCGCGGGCTGCACGCGTCCGGCTACCGCGGCAAGGAATGGACCATCCGGCAGTTCGCCGGCTTCGGCAACGCCCGGCAGACGAACGAGCGCTACCAGATGATCTTGGCCGGCGGGGGCGGCGGGCTTTCGGTCGCGTTCGACATGCCGACCCTGATGGGCCGGGACTCCGACGACCCGCTGGCCCACGGGGAGGTCGGCCACTGCGGCGTGGCGATCGACTCGGCCGCGGACATGGACGTGCTCTTCGACAGCATCCCGCTGGGCAGCACGACCACGTCTATGACCATCTCCGGCCCGGCGGTGCCGATCTTCTGCATGTACGTGGTGGCGGCCGAGCGGCAGGGGTTTGCCCCGGGCCAGCTCGACGGCACGCTGCAGACCGACATCTACAAGGAGTACATCGCCCAGAAGGAGTGGATCTTCCCCCCGGAGCCGCACCTGCGGCTGATCGGCGACCTGATGGCCTACGTCGATGAGCACATGCCGCGCTACAAGCCGTTGAGCGTGTCCGGCTACCACATCCGCGAGGCCGGGGCGACCGCGGCGCAGGAGCTCGCCTTCACGCTGGCCGACGGGTTCGCGTACGTCGAGCTCGGCCAATCCCGGGGCCTGGACGTCAACTCGTTCGCGCCCGGGCTGTCGTTCTTCTTCGACGCGCACGTGGACTTCTTCGAGGAGATCGCCAAGTTCCGGGCCGCGCGGCGGATCTGGGCGCGCTGGCTGCGCGACGTCTACGGCGCCACCGACGAGCGTGCCCAATGGCTGCGCTTCCACACCCAGACTGCGGGCGTGTCGCTGACCGGCGCCCAGCCGATCAACAACGTGGTGCGCACGGCCGTCGAGGCGCTGGCCGGCGTGCTGGGCGGGACCAACTCGCTGCACACCAACGCGCTGGACGAGGTGCTGGCGCTGCCCACGGCACAGGCTGCCGAGATCGCCCTCCGCACGCAGCAGGTCATCATGCTTGAGACCGGCGTGACGAACGTTGCCGATCCGCTCGGCGGCTCGTGGTACCTGGAGGCGCTGACCGACCGCCTGGAGGCCGAGGCCGAGGCCATCTTCGCCAAGATCATCAAGCTCGGCGGGGCCACCGAGGACAACCCGCACCCGGTCGGGCCCGTGACCGCGGGCATCTTGCGAGGTATCGAGGACGGCTGGTTCACCGGGGAGATCGCCGACTCCGCCTTCGCCTTCCAACAGGCCCTGGAGGACGGCCGCAAGCACCAGGTGGGCGTCACTGTGCTCACCGACACCATCACCGTGCCGTTGGAGATCCTGCGCGTCAGCCACGACGTCGAGGTCGCGCAGGTGGCAGAGCTGTCGCGGCGCAAGCTCGGCCGCGACGACCTGCGGGTGACCAGCGCCCTCATGCAGCTGACGCACGCCGCCGGCACGGACCAGAACCTGGTGCCGCTCATCATCGAGGCCGCTCGCCATGAGGCCACGCTGGGGGAGATCTGCCATGCCCTGCGCGACGTGTGGGGCGAGTACCGCGAGCCGGCGCGGATCTGACTAGGTCGTCGTCGGGACCCGGGGCAGCACGGCGCCCCGGCCGCCGGCCAGGTGCCACCACGTGGCCCCGGCGCCCAGCGCCAGCATGGCCACCGCGTTGAGCCAGCCGAACTCCCCGACGAGCCCTTCGCCGACGAACCCGCTGCCGGCGGCGGCGGCGAAGCCGTTGGCGGCGAGGGTGTTCCAGGCGCCGTGGGCCAGCACCGACGGCCACAGCGAGCGCGCCCGCTCCGTGATGACGCCGACGAACAGCACGAACCCCACGAGCGCCACGGTGAAGGCCGGCAGGCCGGCCAGCGCCCCGTAGTCCCCGCTGAGCACGACCGGCACGTGGTAGGCCAGCCAGATCACCGCCATCACGGCGCTGGCCGCGACGAAGCTCATGCGCACGCGCAGCTGCGGCCACAGGAAACCGCGCCAACCCAGCTCCTCGCCGAACGCGAGCACCATCGAACCCACCAGGTTGACCGGTGCCAGCAACAGCGCGGACTTCAGCAGGTCGGGATAGAAGTCGATCCAGCCCAGCCCTGCGGCGGCCAGCAGCACGAGCAGCACCACGGCCACGGGCAGCAACCCCGCCAGGATCCACCACGACGGCCGCCCCCACCAGAGCACGCCAGGGCCGAGGAACCGCACCGCCAGCGCCGCGATCGCCGGCGCGAACATGATGAGGACCACTGCGGTGCTGAAGCCCAGCGTGGGCTTCAGGGCGAAGCCGACGGCGTAGACCAGCAGGAGCACGACGAAGTAGATGACCAGCCGGCGGGTGTCGCGCGCCCGGTCCGTCCGCGCCGGGCTTGTCGGCCGGTTCGGAGCGAGTGCGGGAAGCGTCGGTTGGGCGGCGTCCATGGCACCATCCAACCTCAGGGGGCGTGGGCCTTTGCCATACTTCCGCCATGAGTACCCCGCGTGTCCCGCCGCCGTCCCAGTCCGGTCTCACGGGCGCCGCCCTGCGTGGCGCCGTCGATCTGGGAGCGTTGGCCAAGGCGCGTGAGGCGTCGAAGGCGGGCGCCGGGTCCAACGGCGGCCCCGGCGCGCCGGGAGCGGGCTCCTTCGTCATCGATGTCACTGCGGCGAACTTCGAGGCCGACGTGATCAACCAGTCCGCGGTCGTGCCCGTGGTGCTCGACCTCTGGGCGTCGTGGTGCGCCCCCTGCAAGCAGCTCACACCGGTGCTCGAGCGGCTGGCGGCCGAGTTCGCCGGGCGCTTCCTGCTGGCCAAGGTGGATGTGGATGCCGAGCAGCAGATCGCCGCCGCCTTCCAGGTGCAGAGCATCCCCAGCGTGTTTGCGGTCATCGCCGGCCAGCCGGTGCCGCTGTTCCAGGGTGCGCTGCCCGAGGCACAGGTCCGACAGGTGATCGACGAGCTGCTGAAGGTGGCCGCCGAGAACGGTGTGGCGGGACGTCTGCAGCCGATCGGCGGCGACGCCGGGCCGGCGGCCGGGCCCGCCGCTGCCGAAGAGCCCCAGGACGACCCCGCCGACGAGCTGTTCCTGCAGGCCGGCGAGGCGATCGCGACCGGCGACTGGCCATCGGCGGAGGCGGCCTATCGCCAGCTGCTGGAACTGGACGCCAACGACCCGGACGCTCGCGCGGGCTTGACGATGGTGCAGCTGCGCGGCCGGCTGCAGGGTGTCGACGAGCTGGCCGCGGTGCAGGCATCCGACGCCGCGCCGGGGGACGTCGACAAGGCGATCGTGGCGGCCGAGGTCAACATCGCCAACGGCGATGCCGAGCGCGGCTACGACCGGCTCATCCAGGCTGTGAAGCTGGCTGCCGGCGAGGACCGCGCGCGGGCCCGGACCCGTCTGGTTGAGCTGTTCGACCTGGCGCTGCCCGACGACCCGCAGGTGATGAGGGCGCGGCGGGCGCTGGCGGCGGCGCTCTACTAGCTCACCCGCGACCACCGACTGCGGCTATCGGTTCCAGTCCTCGCCCAGAGCGGCGCGCAGCCGCTCCTCGCGCAGCTGCTCCACCTCGGTCTCCTCGATCGGCTCCAGCACGCGGCCGGCGCACCAGCCGAGCAGCAGGTCCGCGAGCGCGGGGTTGCGCGCCAGACCGGGGCCATGCAGGTAGGTCCCCACCACGTGGCCGCTGATCGCGCCCTCCGTGCCGTCGCCGTTGCCGACCCCGGCCCGCACCGTGGCCAGCGGCTGTACATCCGCGCCCAGATGGGTGGCACCGCCATGGTTCTCGTAGCCGGTGAGCCTCGGCAGGCCCGCCACCAGCGGGTCGGCCGCCAGCTCGCCGACGGCGCGCTCGGGCAGCCGGTCGGTGCGGATGTCGATGATCTCCAGCCCGGGCGCGGGCGTGCTGGTGGCGTCGGGGAAGTACTCGCCGAGCAACTGGTAGCCGGCGCAGATGGCCAGCACGGCCGCCCCTCGCTCAGCCGCGCGCATGAGGTTGCCGTCGGCGCGGATGCCCCGCGCCGCGGCCGTCTGGGCAGAGTCCTCGCCGCCGCCGAGCACGTACAGGTCGGCCGACGCCGGGATGGCCTCGCCGGGGGCGATTGCCAGGACCTGCGCGTCCAGCTGGTGCAGGGCCGCCCGGTGTCGCAGGGCCAGCACGTTGCCGGCGTCGCCGTAGGTGCCGAGCAGGTCGGGGTAGATCGACACGATCGTCAGGTCGCTCATGCGGAACGTCCCTTCCGCCCGCGGCGGGCGCGCGGCTCGGTGCGGGCGTCGGCACGGGTGCGCAGGCCGTGGAAGGCCGTGTAGGTCGCGGCGCAGTCGATCACACCCAGGGCGCGGGCGGCCGCCGGCAGTTCGGCGCGCGGGTCATAGGGGTCTTCCACGACGACGTGGTCGACGCCGGCGTGCAGGAGCCTGACGGCCAGGTCGAAGCGTCGGTCGCCGGTGGCGATCACCGTCCGGCCGCGGAGCTTCTCGAACGGGACGTCCCATAGCCACGACGGATCCCGGCCGTCGGCGTCGTTGGCGTTGATGGTGATGATCACCGGGGCGGGCGCGGGTGGCATGACCGTGAGCAGCTCCGACCAGGATGCGGGGTTCTTGGCCAGCAGCAGGCGAACGTCCAGCGCCCCGATCCGGCGCACCTCGTAGCGGCCGGACACCGCCGTGACGCCGCGCATCCGGCCTACCGACTCGGTGGGATCCAGTCCCAGCACGTCGGTGGCCGCGGCCAGGGCCGCAGTCGCGTTCGCGGCGTTGAACCAGCCCGGCAGCCCCAGGCCGTCGAGGTTGTAGCTGCCCTGCGGTCCCTGCGCCGAGTAGGAGCCGTCGTCGTCGACGAAGCGCCAGGACGGCTCCGGCCGGGCGTTGTCGCACTCGGTGCAGGCCCAGGTGCCATCGCCGAAACGCATCAGGGCACCGCACTCGAGGCACACCGACGCGTCGGCGTTCCACTTCTGCCCCGCAGCCACCCAGATCACCCGCGGAGCCCGACGCGCGGCCCAGGTGACGATCGGATCGTCGCAGTTGACGACGGCGGTGGTCTGGGCCGGCACGGTCTGCAGCATCGTGCGCCACTTGCGGGCGACCATGGCGACCTCATTCATACGATCAAGCTGGTCGCGGGTGAGCGCGCCCAGCAGCACGGCCCGCGGCCGCGTCTGCGGCAGGATGATCGGCAGGTATGCCTCATCGACTTCCAGCACTGCCTGGCCCCGTCGGGCGCCGTAGGCGAGCGCGGACAGCACGCCGTCGGTCATGTTGGCGCCTGTCTCCTGGGTGACGACGGGTCCGCCCTGGGACACCGCCGCCGCGAGCAGCCGGGTCGTGGAGGACTTGCCGTTGGTGGCCGACACCAGCGCCGCCACGCGGTCGTCGGCCAGGTCGGAGAGCGCCGTCGGCGACAGTCGCTGCATGACCTTGCCGCCCACCACCAGCCCCTCGCCGCGGCCCGCCAGCCGGGACAAGGCGCTGGCGGCGCGCCCGGCGGCCACGGCGGCGCGGGTGCGGGCGGGGATTTTGGCGGGCATGGGGCAAAGGCTACTTGTGCGCTCTGGCGCCGGAGTGCACGCGCGCCGGTCTGACTACTGGAGGATGTTGATCGCCCGGGCGATCACGAGCGTCCCCAGCGCCAGCGACACCACCGACTCGACCATGCCCATGATCTTGGCCCAGGGCTTGATGGCCGACACGTCGGTGGGGCTGAAGGCCATGGCCGTGGCGAACGAGAACGTCATGTAGTCGATGAACCGCGGGTACCAGTGCTCCCCGACGTACTGCGGGTACTCCATCTCCGGGAAGATGAATGCGGGTGCCGTCCCGGTGCCGTGATACCGCTCGGCGCTGCCGCCCGAGTCTAGGTCCCAGTACCACAGCGCGAAGGCCACGGCGTTGGTCAGCCACACGATGCCCCCGTACAGGAGGAGCTGGTCGGGGTTGGGGAAGGTGTTGGTGTAGAGGATCCCGTCCACCAGCATGATCGCCGACCAGGTGTTGATGGCGGTGATCAGGCCGATCATGACTCCGCTCACCACCGCCAGCCAACGGGCGCGGCGGTCGATGCGGCCGGGGTCGCCGATGATGAGGACCGCGAGCAGGACGATGACGATCACCGCCAGCATCCAGGCCGATCCCAGCCGCAGCGAGCGGGGCAGCGCCAGGTGCAGCACCATGCAGGCCACGACCGCGGCGGCCATGGGCCAGCGTGGCTCAGGGCGCAGGCGGTGGGTGCGCCAGCGCTCCCTGATCCTGGCCGACGCGCTCCCGCCCTGGTCCGCCTTGCCTGCCGCTTTGTCGGGCTCATCCCCGGCGGTCACTCGGGCCCCCTCCGTCAACCGTCGTGGCGCAGCCAGACCACGCCCAGGGGCGGCAGCGTGACCGTCGCCGACGCCGGCCGGCCGTGCCAGGGGTCCTCCCAGGCGAAGACCTCGCCCAGGTTGCCCACGCCGGAGCCCCCGTACGCGGAGGAGTCGGTGTTGATGACCTCTGTCCAGCGGCCGCCGAACGGCAGCCCAACCCGGTAGTCCGCCCGCGGGACGGGGGCGAAGTTGCTCAGACAGGCCATGACGGACCCGTCGCTGCCCCAGCGCAGCCAGGTGAACACGTTGCTGCCGGCATCGTTGGCGTCGATCCACTCGAAGCCGCCGGGGTCGTTGTCCAGCGACCACATCGAGGCGTTGGCCGTGTAGGCCCGGTTGATGTCGCCGACGAGCGCCAGCATGCCCGCATTCTCAGCGTTGTCCAGGAGCCACCAGTCCAGCCCGCGGCCCTCGTTCCACTCGGCCTCCTGGGCGAACTCCGAGCCCATGAAGATCAGCTGCTTCCCGGGGTGGGCCCACATGTAGGCCAGGTAGGCGCGCAGGTTGGCCAGCTTCTGCCAGCGGTCCCCGGGCATCTTGCCCAGCAGCGAGCCCTTGCCGTGCACGACCTCGTCATGGGAGATCGGCAGGATGAACTGCTCGCTCCACGCGTACACCATGGCGAAGGTCATCTCGTGGTGGTGGTACTGCCGGTAGATCGGCTCGTGTGACATGTAGTCCAGCGAGTCGTGCATCCAGCCCATGTTCCACTTGAAGCCGAAACCCAGCCCGCCCAGGTGCGTCGGCCGCGTCACCCCGGGCCACGCGGTCGACTCCTCGGCGATGGTCACCACCCCGGGCACGCGCTTGTAGACGGTTGCGTTCATCTCCTGCAGGAACGCCACGGCCTCCAGGTTCTCCCGCCCGCCGTACTGGTTGGGGGTCCACTCGCCGTCGCGGCGCGAGTAGTCCAGGTACAGCATCGAGGCGACGGCGTCCACCCGCAGGCCGTCGATGTGGAACTCCTCGCACCAGTAGACGGCGTTGGCCACCAGGAAGTTGCGGACCTCGCGGCGGCCGAAGTCGAACACGAACGTGCCCCAGTCGGGCTGCTCGCCGCGGCGCGGGTCCGGGTGCTCGTACAGGGGGGTGCCGTCGAAGCGGGCCAGCGCGAACTCGTCCTTGGGGAAGTGCGCCGGCACCCAGTCCAC
>CAYYRC010000028.1:0-27904 GCA_964474045.1 uncultured Actinomycetes bacterium | reverse complement strand
ATCACCGGCCACCGCCGCATCCAGACGCCCCTGCTCCACCGTCGCCGCCCGCCGCTCGGCGTGCGGGACGAAAGGCGAGGTCGGGTGCGGCTGGCCGGGCGTCGGCGGTGCGGGGGGCGCCGGGGGCGCCTGGGGGGCCGCAGCGGGGGGATCGCCAGGATTGCCGCCGTCGGCGGCCGTACCGCGGTCGGGGACGGGGTTGGTCGCTCTGGCGGGCTTGGCCATCGGGACTCCTAGGGCTGGACTCGGAGGGTCAGACGGGCCCGCACGCTCAGAAGGACACCGTCGGCGGGGTGGTCTGTCCGGCCGGGGCCTGGTAGAACGCGCGGCGTTGCACGTTGGCCATGCCGGCGAAGAACATCCACGGCATCGTCGCCACTAGCTTGTTGAGGGTGGAGACCGAGTCGTTGTAGTACTGCCGGGCGAACGCGAGCTGGTTCTCGGTGTCGGCCAGCTGCCGCTGCAGGTCCAGGAAGTTGGTCGACGCCTTCAGATCTGGGTAGTTCTCGGCGACGGCCATGACGTTGACAAGCGCCTTGTCCAGCTCGGCCTCGGCCGCGGCCTTCTCCTCCACGGTGCCGGTCGCGGCGGCCTGGGTGACCCGGGCGCGGGCGGCGGTGACGTTCTCGAACACCGACTTCTCGTGCGTGGCGTAGCCCTTGACGGTCTCGACCAGGTTGGGGATGAGGTCGGCTCGCCGGGTCAGCTGCACATCGATGCCGCCAAGTGCCTCCTGGGCGTTGATGTCGGCCTTCCGCAGCTTGTTGAAGCCGATCACGAAGAAGAGGATCAGCACCACGATGATGATCGCGATGATGATGAGGGCGATGGTCATTTGATTCCTCCTGCTGGTCTGGGAGTCACACTAGGGTCTGGGCGCCGTCCGGCGCGAGGGCTACCAGGAGCCGCCGCCCCCACCGCCGCCACCGCCCCCGAAGCCGCCGGAGAAGCCACCCCCGCCCGATCCGGACGACGATCGCTGGGAGGCCTCGTAGGCGCCGATGGTGGAGGAAAGCGAGTCCGAGAAGCTGTCGAAGCCGCCGCCGGAGCTGAACAGGCCGTGGGTGCCGTAGCCCATGGGGTACCACATCGGGATCGGGGGATCCTCGTGCATCTCGGCCCGGTACTTCTCGGCCCATTTGTCGGCTACGCCGAAGGCGACCGCGTAGGGAAGGTAGGTAATGAACGTGCCCTGGCGGGCGCTGAAGTCGAAGCGCTGCTCCGACGACGGCGTGGACAGCATCCGGCGGAAGCCGCCCGACTCCGACCACAGCCGCCGCCCGGTCTGCGTGCGCCGCGTCCCGACACCTGCGGCCCGCAGACCCAGGCCGGCGATCGCGAACGCGGCGAACGGCAGGCCATACATGGTCGGGGTGAAGAAGCCGACCAGGCCCACCGCTGCGAGCACGATCGCGACGAGCCACAGAGTCTTGCCGAGCTTCTCCATCGGCTCGCTCACGACCGACTTGGACTCCTGGCCCCAGGACTTGGTGGCGGTGACCGCGGACTTCTGCGCCGCCTGCAGCATCTTGCCCACCGCGGTGCTCTTGTCGGCGGTGAGGGAGGACCCGTAGTTCTGCAGCCCGAGCGCCGATCCGACGGCTGCGGTGACCGGGTCGGCAGTGGCCCAGTACTGCGGGTAGGTGATGCCCTGCACCGTCCACTGGTCGCCGTTGTTGAAGAGTTTGACGAGGTTCAGGTCGGCCGCCCGCAGCAGGCTCGCCACCAAGGCATGGTCGCCCACGGTCTCGGTGTCCATGTAGACCGTCTGCACGGGGCCCAGCCCCTGCGGCGGGGAGTACATGACCGGGAATCCGGGCTTGGCCTCCCGGCTGCGCCACTCCCAGAAGGCGCCCGCGGCAGCTCCGAGGACGGTCAGCAGTGCCACCAGCGCGGCCAGCAGGACGCTGCGGCCAAGCACCGGGTCGAGGGTCGCGCTCCACGGCAGGGTCTTGGCGGTCGGCTGCTCGTTGAGCAGCGGAATCCGCGTCGTCATACCCGTCATGGGTGCCAGCGCGCCGGAGCTGAGGGTGATGGTGTCCGTTCCTTGGCCGCTGATCTGGCAGGGCCCGGTCGCGCTGCCGGCGGAGCACTGGACATAGGCCGCGGCCTCGGGCAGCTTGACCACCGCGGTGGCACGGTCGATCGACATCCGCCAGCCGTTGGCGACGACGTTCCAGTAGAACACCGATTTCGCGTCCGTCGGCGCCGTGCCGGCGCTGGAGGCGAAGGAGCCCTCCCCAGTGTCGGGCGCCAGCAACATGTCCGGGATCTGGTACGAGATCACGTATGTGTGCGCCCCGGGGTTGACGTAGGAGTTGGGGTCGCCGATCTTCGCCACCAGGTAGCGACCGTCGCTCTCGCTGCTGAGGGAGTAGTTGACCGGCTGCCCGTCCATGGTGATGTCCGTGACGTCGACGCTCAGCCTCACGTTCGGCGCCGCCCGGATGGTGGTGTCGAAGAAGCGGAAGATGCCGTGCTTCGCCGGAGAGCTGGGAAAGTCGGTAATCAGGGTCTCGGTGGCGATCAGGTCGCCGCCGGGGGTGACGGTGAACTGGCCCTGATAGTCGGAGATGACGACCGGATCGGTCTGGGTGCTTGCAGAGGACGATCCGAACGCGCCGAAGATCACCGGGTGCAGCAGGGCGATGAGCGCCACGACGGTCAGTGCGATGCGGCCGAGCGTTCTCATGTTCGCCTCCGTCGATGCTGATCACCACGTTAGCAATCGCGGACGGCCCGCTGCGACAATCGTGGGCCAACTGCGCGCACACTGTGCCACGTGGCCCACACCGACCTGCGCGACGACGATCCCGTCCGGATCGGGGGCGCGCTGATAGTCGGGCGCCTGGGGGCGGGGGGCATGGGGGTGGTGTACCTGGGGCGCAACGCCGACGGGCGCGCGGTCGCGGTCAAGGTGGTGCGTACGGACCTGGCCGCGGACCCCGACTTCCGCAGGCGGTTCGCCGACGAGGTGCAGGTGATGCGCGACGTGGGTCCGCAGCACACCGCGCGGGTGCTGGCGGCCGATCCGGAGGCGGCCCAACCATGGGTGGTCATGGACTACGTGCAGGGACCGACACTTGCCGATCGGGTCCGGCGGGGTCCGCTGCCTGCCGACGAGCTGGATGCGTTCGCCACCCATGTCATCGGCGCGGTCGCGGCCGTACACGCCGCCGGGGTCGTGCACCGTGACCTCAAGCCCTCCAACGTGGTTCTGACGCCCGGCGGGATCCGGCTGCTGGACTTCGGGGTGGCCCGGGCGCCGTTCGCCGCGGCCGACCAGGGCGCCCGGGTGGGGTCGCTGACCTGGATGGCGCCGGAGCAGATCGACGGTGACCCGTGTGGACCCGCGGCGGACATCCATGCCCTGGGCATGCTGCTGTACTTCGCCGCCAGCGGCAGGCATGTATACGGGTATGGCCAGGCAGACGCGGTTGCCTGGCGGATCGGTAATGCCGCGCCGCAGCTGGTCGACCTGCCGGCTGCGGCGGACAAATACAGCGACGTGATCGCAGCCTGCCTTGCCAAGGACCCGTCGGACCGACCTGGCCTGGACCTCCTGGCGGCGGTGGCCAGCGGACAGGTGGTCACGAGCGCCGGTCCCGCGCAGGCGCCGGCGGCCGCCCCACCTTCGGCAGTTCCCCCACGGCCGGCGGCACCGGCGCCTCCGGCGGTTCCGCCGCCTCCCGTGGCGCCGCCGCCTCCCGTGGCGCCTGATCCGGGATCCGGCACCACCGGGTCCAGTGGCGGCTCCGGGCGCCGATTCGCGCGCCGCATGGCGATCCTCGGCCTGCTGCTGGTCGCGTTGTGGGTTGCGGGGTGGATTGTCGGAACCTGGCCGCTGGGCGGGCCGCTCGCACCTGCCGCCGAGGGCTGCCCGGCTTCGGGAGACGCTGCTGACCTGGCCACCGGCGCGAACGCGGCCCGAGGAGGCGGCGGGACGGTGACACGTTCGGCCCTGGGTGCGTTCCCCGGCCCGTTCGGGGAGTTCCAGGTGCCCACCGAAGCGGTCGCGTGTCAGATCGGCGTCGGGGTGGTCGTCGAGTGCAGCGAGCCGGATCTGCCCGATGGCGCTCTGCGGGCCTGCACCGCGACCGATCGATTGGCCAACCAGAGTGCGGTGGGTGTCGGGCGGTCCGGCGAGAATTGGTCGTGGGCCTTCGCCTAGCCGACGCTGCGGACCTCTTCCCCGCCGACGCCCGAGGGCGTCTGGGCCTGCCACGTCGACGACCAGCGGGCGACTTCGTAGACCGCGAGCATCTGCTCCTCGCTGATCAGCGGCAGCCACTGGTGGAACCAGTCCGGCATCGCCGTGCTGAGAACGATCTGCAGCTCCGGCTCCGGGGGCTCGGTGATCTTCAGGGTGGTGCCCGCGGCATCGACCACCACAAGCACTCCGGTGACAGGTGGCTCCCAACCGAGCGAATCCCGCAGCGCCGCCAGCACGAAGTCGCGTTGGTCCGCCAACGAGCGCACGTGGTCGACCTCTTCGTCGTCGAGGTACGCCGTCAGCCCGGCGACCCGCAGGCTGCCGCCGGGGTGGTGCCGGGTGGCCAGGGCAAAGACCCCTCCGGGGCAGATGACCAGGTGGTCCACCTGGGTGCCGTCGGCCGGCAGCGGTAGCGAGTGCAGGACGAGGAAGCCGACTCGTCGCAGCTTGTCCAGCTGTTTGCCGACCAGCCGCTCGCCGTCGGCCTGCAGCCGGCACCGGCGCTCATCGTTCGGGTCGTCGTGATGGCGCAGCTGCCACGACTTGAAGCGGCCCACCTGGATCCGCAGCTTGTCGCGCTCGGCGGCGGCCCGGGCGGTCGCGTTCCGCCCGGGTCTGTTGCCCGCCAGATCCGCGGGCTTCGGAGCCGACCCCGGCTCATCCTGGGCCGGGACCGCGGCGGCTGCCGCCAGGGCGTCCTCAGCTGCGATGGCGGGCGCCGCCCCTGTGGCGGGCGCTACCGGGACCCGGACCATGGGCGCTCCAGGCCTCGGGTAAGGGGGAGGCAGCGGCACCGCCGGACCTTGCGGCGGCGGGGGCATGGCGAAGACTGCGTCGACGGGTGTCTCAGCGTGATCATCTGGCCACGCCGCGACATCGTCCCCGAGTTCCTCGGCCGTCGTGCTCGCCACGGGTTCAGGGTAGATCAACACCGGGCGCACACCCTGGTCAACGTCGATCGGCCCCATGGCGGAAGGCTCGGCAGCGATGGGCGCGGACTTGACGTCGGCCCTCCGAACAGCCCCGGCTCGACGGATCCGCTCTCAGACCTTGGCGCGCCGCAGCCGCAGCGAGTTGGCGATCACCGACACGCTGGACAGGCTCATGGCGGCAGCGGCGATCATCGGCGACAGCAGCAGGCCGGTGAACGGGTACAGGACCCCAGCTGCCAGCGGAATGCCCAGCGCGTTGTAGAGGAAGGCGAACACCAGGTTCTGCTTCATGTTGCGCACGGTCGCGTTCGAAATGCTGCGGGCAGTGCTGATGTGGCGCAGGTCGCCCTGCACCAGGGTGACCGCGGACGCGTCGATGGCGATGTCGCTGCCGGTGCCCATGGCGATGCCCACGTTCGCCTGGGCCAGCGCAGGGGCATCGTTGATGCCGTCGCCGGCCATCGCCACGAAGTGGCCCTGCTGCTGCAGCTCCGCGACGATCCGAAGCTTGTCATCGGGCTTGACCTTGGCGTGGAAGACCTTGATCCCCAGCTCTGCGGCCACCGCCTGTGCCGGCGACTCGGCGTCGCCGGTGGCCATGACCACGGCGACGCCGTCGTCATGCAGTTCCCGCACGGCGGAGGCGCTCGTGTCCTTGACCTGATCGCTGAGCGCGATCACGCCGGCCTCGGTGCCGGCGACGGCCACGTGGATGACGGTGCGGCCGGGCCCCGCGGCCGCCGCCAGGCCGGGCACCGTGGCGACTCCGTGACTGGTCAGCAGCTCGGTGGTGCCGGCCAGCACCGCGCTGCCGGCGACATCGGCCCCCACCCCGTAGCCGGCGATGGCCTGGAAGTCCGTGGGCTCGGCCAGGGTCAGCCCCTCCTCGGCCGCAGCCTCGGTCATCGCCTTCGCCAACGGATGCTCGCTGGATCGGTTGACGCTCGCCGCTGCAGCCAACACTTGATCGGCGTCGAAGCCGGGGGCGGGAACGACGGCGGTGACCCTCGGCCTGCCGACGGTCAGCGTCCCGGTCTTGTCCACGACGACGACATCGACCTCGCGCAGCTTCTCCATCGCAGTGGCGTCCTTGAAGAGCACGCCGTTGCGGGCCCCCAGCCCGCTGCCGATCATCACGGACATCGGGGTGGCCAGGCCAAGAGCGCAAGGGCACGCGATGATCAGGACCGCCACTGCGTTGACCAGTCCGTGCACCCAGGTTGGCTGCGGTCCGAAGAGGCCCCACACGATCAGCGTGAGGATGGCCGCGGCGATCACGGCCATCACGAAGACGCCCGCCACGCGGTCGGCCATGCGTTGCATGGGCGCCTTCGAGCGTTGGGCCGAGGCGACCATCGCCACCACCCGCGACAGCACGGTGTCGCCGCCGACCTGCGCTGCGCGCACCACCAGCGCCCCAGTGCCGTTGACAGTGCCGCCGATCGCCTTGTCGCCGGCGTACTTGTCGACGGGGACCGGCTCCCCGGTCAGCATGGACTCGTCGACCGACGAGCTCCCGGACTCGACGACCCCGTCGATCGGAACCTTCTCGCCCGGGCGTACCCGCACCAGGTCGCCGACCTCGATCGCGCCGAGGTCCACGTCCTCCTCCGTGCCATCGGCGTTGATGCGGCGGGCGGTCTTGGGTGCCAGTCCCAGCAGTCCCTTGATCGCGTCGGAGGTCGACGCCCGCGCACGCAGCTCCAGCACTTGCCCTAGCAGGGTGAGCGAGACGATCACCGCTGCGGCCTCGAAGTAGACGGGGACTTGACCGTCCTCGAGGAAGGACTCCGGGAAGGCGCCGGGGGCCAGCACCGCCACCACGCTGTACAGGTATGCCGCTGCCACCCCGAGGCCGATGAGCGTCCACATGTTGGGGGATCGGTGCCGGATCGAGCCGACGAAGCGCACGAAGAACGGCCAGGCGCAGTAGAGCACGACGGGCGTGGCCAGGGCCAGCTCCACCCAAGGCGCCACATCGTGCGGCAGCGCCGGGAATCCGAGCATGGAGATCGACAACAGCGCGATCGAGAACGGCAGCGAGATTAGGAAGCGGCGCAGCATGTCGCGGTACTCGCCGATGGCGGATTCGTCATCGTCGGCGGTCGGGATGACCGGTTCCAGATGCATCCCGCACAGCGGGCAGGTCCCGGGGCCGTCCCGGATGATCTCGGGATGCATCGGGCAGGTGTACTGACCCGCCTGCGCCTTGGCGCTGGCTGTCGTCATGTCCATGCGGCACGCTCCCTCATCGCCGGGAGCATAGTTGCGCAGCCGGGCTCCCGGCGACGCTCGTCCGGATGCCGGTGACACCTGTGGTGACGCTTGTGGAATCCTGGCGATGGCGGAGCGGCCGCGGCCTGCTCCCCGGGGTCGGCGGGAGGTCCGCCGGCGAGGAGCACACGGGAAGCAGGCGTCATGGCGGCAGCGGCCAACACCGGCAAGGTTGCGATTCTGGGCGGTGCCCGGACGCCCATCGGCTCGTACGGCGGTGCGCTGGCCGAGCTGCCGGCGCACGAGCTCGGCGCCGTCGCCACCCGCGCGGCGCTCGAACGCACGGGGGTCGCGGGGGAGCAGATCGGCGAGGCGGTCTTCGGCTGTATCGGGCAGGTGGGCGGCGACGCCTACGTGGCGCGGCGGATCGCGCTCGCCGCCGGGCTGCCCGCGTCGACTCCCGCCTACACAGTCAACCGGCTGTGCGGCAGCGGCCTGCAGGCGATCTGGAACGCCGGCATGGAGCTGCGCTGGGGAACCGCCGACTACATCCTGGCCGGGGGCGCCGAGAGCATGAGCCGGATGCCCTTCTACGACTTCGGCGCCCGCTCGGGCAAGCGGCTGGGCAACCGCACGCTGACCGACGGCACGCTGGCCATGCTCACCGACCCCTTCCACGACAAGCTCATGGGCTGGACGGCGGAGCGCGTCGCCGACGAGTACTCCGTGAGCCGCGCCGAGCAGGACGCGTTCGCAGCCGAGTCCCAGCGCCGCACCGCCCTGCCGGAGTCGCAGGAGCTGTTCGCGGCCGAGACAGTGCCGGTCACCACCCCGGGTCGCAAGCCCGTCACGGTCACGGCTGACGAGCACCCCCGACCGGGGACCACAATCGAGGTGCTGGCCGGGCTGCGACCCTCATTCGGCGCCGACGGGAGCGTTACCGCGGGCAACTCCTCGGGCATCAACGACGGCGCCTGCGCCGTCGTCGTGGCGCTGGAGGACCTGGCCCGCGAGCAGGGCCACACGCCGCTGGCGACGCTGGAGGCGGTGGGCATCGGCGCGATGGCGCCGGAGTTCATGGGCTACGCGCCGGTGCTGGCGTTGCAGGACCTGTTCGCGCAGACCGGCCTGGCGGCAGGTGATATCGACCTCTTCGAGGTCAACGAGGCGTTCGCCGCCCAGGCGGTGGCCGTCGTGCGCGACGCCGGTCTGGACCCCGAGCGCACCAACCCGCACGGCGGCGCGATCGCGCTTGGGCACCCGGTCGGTGCCACCGGCGCCATGCTGACGCTGCGGGCGGCGCTGGACCTCAACCGGCGGGACCTGGAGTACGCGGTGGTGACCATGTGCATCGGCGGCGGCCAGGCGCTGGCCGCTCTGCTGCGGCGGGCCGGGTAGCGGCGGCGTAGCCGGCTTCACAGCCCGGGCGTCGGACGGCCGGCGCGGCTACTGTGGCAGACCTGATTCCCGCGGGAGGTGGGTCATGGTCCTGTCCCGAGGCGCGGCGATCGCCGTATCAGTCGGTGCGGCGCTCGCCAGCGGCGTTGTGCTGTTCGCCACCGCGGCGCCCAGCTCGCTCGTGAACTCGCCCGCCTACGAGGTGCCAGCGCAGGTCACCAGCGAAGTCGGCGGCGGGGTCGCGGTACCCCTGGCCCCGTTCTACGACGTCACCTCGTGGCAGCCCGGGGCGCCAGGCACGCTGGTGAAGGCCGAGCCGGTCGACGGTGGTCCGGACGGCATGAAGCTCTACCGGATCATGTACCAGTCCACCGACCTGCAGGGCAACGCGATCCCGGTGACCGGGCTGTTCGCGGTGCCTGGCGGTGAGCCGCCGCCGGGAGGCTTCCCGCTGGTGGGGTTCGCCCACGGGACCACGGGCGTGGGGCAGGCCTGCGGTATGAGCCAGTCGCCGACGACGCCCAACACGCCGTCGTACTCCAATTTCGTGCCGCACATCCAGCCGCTCGTGCAAGAGGGATGGGCCGTCGTCGCCACCGACTACGCCGGGATGGGCGCGCCGGGACCGTCGTCCTACCTGGTGGGCCCGTTAGAGGCGCGCGGCGTCCTGGATTCCATGCGGGCCACGGCAGCTCCGTCCGCCCTGACCGGCTCAGTGCCGATCAACCAGGCCAAGCTCGGCATCTACGGCAAGTCCCAAGGCGGCGAGGCGGCGCTGTCGGCGATGGAGCTGGCTCCCACCTATGCACCCGAACTCGACATCGGCGGTGGGGTAGCGCTCGCTCCTGGCCTGACGCCGGCCCTGCAAGGGGTCCTCGACGCCGTCGCCAGCAACCCCACCAGCACCTCGCAGAACATGTTCGTGCTGCTCATCGCCAAATCCTTCGCGGCCAACTACCCGCAGTACACCAGCCTCGACGCGATCCTGAGCGACCAGGGCAAAGCCAAGCTGGCCGTGCTGGACAGCGCCTGCGGCGGCGACCTTGCCCAGCAGGTGGTGGATGTGCCGCTGTCCAAGCTGCTGAAGCAGCCGGTGGACTCGGGACTGGTCACGGCGCTGGGCGAGGCGATGCCCGGGTCGGTGCCGCTGGAGTCGCCGGTGATGGTCGTGCAGGGCTTGAAGGACAAGACGATCCTGCCGCAGTTCACCCATGCCGAGCTGATGTCGCGGTGCGCGCTCGGCGACACGGTCTACTACGTGCGCTACCCCTACGACGACCATCCATCGCTGAACTACCAGGCGCGGCTCCACCAGCCGTCGGTCATCGACTGGATGAACGCCCGCTGGGCGGGTGAGCCGGCGCCGGACAACTGCGCCAACCAGTTGCTGGGCACCGCCAAACTGGCGAGCGGGGTGGGACAGTGAACCGCGAGTTCCTGCCTGAGGCGGTCCTGGGCATCACAGTCGCGCTGCTGCTCGCAGTGCTGGCCGTCTATCGCACGAAGAAGGCGCCCTCGAGCGGTGTCGCCTTCCGCGGCGGGGTGATCGCCACCCTGCTCTATGGGATTGTCGCGGCGCAGGTGCTGGTGACCGACGGACTCACGATCATCGGGCTCGTGCTGCTGCTGGTGCTGCTGGCGATGCCCGTGGCGGGGATGGTGCTGGCCGACCGGATGGGGCGGGTCGAGGGAGCCGCCGCGACTGCGGGTCGGGCGGCCGTGGGGGTGGGGCTGGCCGCGGCGATGCTGATCGCGGCGGGCCAGACGCTGGCCATGCTGGGTCTCGTGGATCCCCGCACCACCGTGGTCGTCATCGCCCTGGTCACCGGGCTGCTGGTGGCACTGGAGGGTTTGCGGGCCAGCGGCCGGATCTCCTCCCTTGCGCTGTGGCTGCTGATCGTGCCGATCCTGCTGTGCCTCGCCCTGGGGATCCTGCTCGGGAGCTTCGGCCAGGCGGTCAACTCGATCATCGTGACCCCCGGGTTGTCCATCGCGGCAGTCATCTGCCTGCTCGTCGCGTTCCTCGTGCTCGGCGCGGCCGACGCAGCGCTGGCCGCATCCAGGGCTGAGGGCGGCTGGTCGCCCGTTCGGCTCCTCGGAGTCGTGTTCGCGGTCGTGGTGCTGCTGGTGCTCGGGATGCTCATGTTCTTCGGCGGCGCCGTCCTGGCCCCGACCGTGCAGTTCTTCGTGGTGCCAGCCAACCTGAACGCCCTGCCGGGGCTGGCCGGGGTGATCCTGGCGATCCTGGCGCTGCTGTTCGCCGCCTTCGTGGCGAGCAGCCTGGCTGGGGTGGGTGCCGCCGCCGGCCAGGTTCCTGGCAGCGCCGGGCACACCCGGGCGGTAGCCGTGGGCGCTGTATGCGCTGCGGCGCTGGCGCTGATCGACCCCGGCATGGGCCAGGTGGTGGTGTTCGTCGCACTGGTGGCGGCGGCGGTGGCGGCGGGCCGAAGCGAGCGGGGCGTGCGGGCCGGGCTGATCGCGGCACTTGTGGGCATCGTGGTGCTGGTCCTCGCGGGTGCACTGGGGTGGGGGTGGTGGTCGGCTTTGGCCATCGTCGCCGTGGCTCTGGTGGCGCGCCTCGGATCGGGGGAGGTGCGCCCGGAGCCTCAGACGCGAAGCGGACAGGAGTCGGTCGCCGTATCCGCCGATGCCGGTGACGTCTCCCCACCTGAGTAGCGGCCCGGGGCGACTCGTCCCACTAACGCATCAAACTCTGGACTCAATCCAGAGTTTGATATAGGTTTAGCCCGTGGACCCAGACTTCGCCGACACCCTGCGCAGTCATGGCGTGCACGTCACCGCCCAGCGCATCGCGGTGCTGCGGGCGGTCGAAGCCCGGCCCCACCTGACGGCGGACGAAGCCGCCGAGAGTGCCCGGCGTCAGATCGGGGCAATCTCCAAGCAGTCCGTTTATGACACTCTGGCAGTCCTGGTCGAGCACGGCCTGATCCGGCGCATCCAGCCGAGCGGCTCGCCGGCCCGTTTCGAGGGCCGGGTAGGCGATAACCACCACCATCTGGTATGTCGCGACTGCGGGCGCCTCGTCGACGTCGAGTGCGCCGTCGGGGACGCGCCCTGCCTCACGCCCGTGGACGCGAAGGATTTCGCGATCGACGAGGCCGAGGTCATGTACTGGGGGCTCTGTCCGGAATGCAGCGCCGCGGCCGGCGACCTCCCCCGCCACTCGAACCAGATCGATCCATCAGCAGTCACGACACCGTAGGAGAGGACCCTATGAGCGACGACAAGACCTGTCCGGTCACCGGGCACGGCGAAGCACGGCCGACGACCAACCGGGACTGGTGGCCGCAGCTGCTGGACCTGCGGCCGCTGCAGCACAACCCCCCGGCGCTCGACCCGATGGGCTCGGACTTCGACTACGACGAGGCTTTCGACGCCCTCGACCTCGAGGCGGTCAAGGCCGACATCTTCGAGCTCATGCAGACGTCCCAGGATTGGTGGCCGGCGGACTACGGCCACTACGGTCCGCTCTTCATCCGCATGGCCTGGCACAGCGCCGGCACCTACCGGGTCTCCGACGGCCGTGGCGGCGCG
This sequence comes from uncultured Actinomycetes bacterium, assembly GCA_964474045.1. GTDB lineage: Bacteria > Actinomycetota > Actinomycetes > S36-B12 > UBA10799 > JACJWR01. The sequence goes on along the minus strand of CAYYRC010000028.1, from coordinate 15,592 downwards.
GGCACCGGCTCGCAGCGCTTTGCGCCGCTGAACAGCTGGCCGGACAACACCAACCTGGACAAGGCCCGGCGGCTGCTGTGGCCGATCAAGCAGAAGTACGGCAACAAGCTCTCGTGGGCGGATCTGATGATCTTCGCCGGCAACTGCGCGATCGAGTCCATGGGCCTGCAGCCGTTCGGCTTCGGCGGCGGTCGCGCGGACGTGTATGAGCCGCAGGACGTCGACTGGGGTCACGAGCGGACCTGGCTCGGAGATGAGCGCTACAGCGGGGAGCGCAACCTGGAGAACCCGCTCGCCGCGGTTCAGATGGGGCTGATCTACGTCAACCCGGAGGGGCCCAACGGGGTCCCCGACCCGCTGGCGGCGGCCCACGACATCCGCGAGACCTTCGCCCGGATGGCGATGAACGACGAGGAGACGGTCGCGCTGGTCGCAGGCGGCCACACGTTCGGCAAGTCCCATGGCGCCGCCACCCCGGAGGGACATGTCGGCCCGGACCCCGAGGATGCCCCGCTGCAGGAGCAGGGGTTGGGCTGGAAGAACTCCTTCGGCTCCGGTAGCGGAGACGACACCATCACCAGCGGGCTGGAGGGCGCATGGACGCCCACGCCCGTCAACTGGGACAACAGCTACTTCGACACCCTGTTCGGCTTCGAGTGGGAGCTCACCACGAGCCCTGCCGGAGCCCATCAGTGGCGTCCCGTGGACGGTGGCGGCGAGGGTAGCGTGCCGGATGCACAGGACCCCGCTGTCACGCATGCGCCGATGATGCTGACGACCGACCTCGCGCTGCGGATGGACCCGGTGTACGAGCCGATCTCGCGCCGGTTCCATGAGAACCCCGCCGAGTTCGCCGACGCCTTCGCCCGGGCATGGTTCAAGCTGACGCACCGCGACATGGGGCCCAAGTCGCGCTACCGCGGCCCCCTGGTGCCTGCCGAGGACCTCATCTGGCAGGACCCGGTGCCTGCTGTCGATCATGCACTGGTCGGCCCCGCCGAGGTCGCCGAGCTCAAGGACGCGGTCCTGAAGTCGGGCCTGAGCGTGGCCCAGCTCGTGCGTGCCGCCTGGGCGTCGGCCTCCACCTACCGCGGCACCGACCACCGCGGCGGCGCGAACGGCGCCCGTGTCAGGCTGGCCCCGCAGAGCGGCTGGGAGGTCAACAACCCTGCCGAGCTGTCGGCGGTGCTGGCCACGCTGCAGGAGATCGCCGACGACTTCAACGGCGGCCGAGCCGACGACGTGCGGGTGTCGCTGGCGGACCTGATCGTGCTGGCGGGCGCGGCGGCCGTCGAGCGGGCGGCGGCGGACGCCGGCGTCCCCGTCGAGGTCCCCTTCCAGCCCGGGCGCACCGATGCCTCGCAGGATGAGACCGACGTCGAGTCCTTCGCCGTGCTGGAGCCGTCGGCCGACGGCTTCCGCAACTTCATCGGCAAGGGCCACCAGCGCCGGTCGGAGGAGCTGCTCATCGACCGGTCCAGCCTGCTGGGTCTGACGGCCCCACAGATGACAGTCCTCGTGGGCGGACTGCGGGCGCTGGGTGCGACCTACGACGGTTCCGACCTCGGTGTGCTCACCGACCGTCCGGGCGTCCTGAGCAACGACTTCTTCGTCAACCTGCTGGCCGGCGACGTCGCCTGGACGCCGGTCGACTCCGACGCTGAGGTTTTCGAGGGGCGTGACCGCGCCACCGGCCAGGTGCGCTGGACGGGGTCGCGGGTGGACCTGGTGTTCGGGTCCAACTCCCAGCTGCGCGCCCAGGCCGAGGTCTACGCGAGCTCCGACGCGGCGGCGAAGTTCGTTCATGACTTCGCCCAAGCGTGGGCCAAGGTCATGGACCTGGACCGCTTCGACCTGCGCTGATCGACCGCGCATGCCGTGGCCCCGACCCTTAGCCTGGGGGTCGGGGCCACGGATGCGAAGGAGCAGTGCTCATGACTGACTGGGGACGTTCGACGGCGGTCATCACCGGCGCCGGGCAGGGCATGGGCAGAGGCCTTGCACTGAGCGCATTGGCCATGGGCGGCGACGTCGTGGCGTGGGACATCGGCCAAGAATTGCTGGACACCTTGGCCGCCGAGGCCGAGCTGTTGCCGGGATCGCTGCGCACACAGCGCGTCGACGTCAGCGACCGCGAACAGGTGGCCGCCGCCGCCGCCGCGACGGGGCGGATCGACATCCTCGTGAACAACGCCGGCGTCACCAGCCACGACCACCTGCTGCATGAGGCGCCGCAGGCCATCGAAAGGGTCATGGGCGTCAACACGATGGCGCTCTTCTGGACCACGCAGGCGTTCCTCGACCAGTTCGTGGACCGCGACAGCGGGCATCTGGTCACTGTTGCGTCGGCCGCCGGTTTCGTGCCCCTCGCCGACGCGGTCGCGTACACCGCGAGCAAGCATGCGGCGGTGGGCTTCCACCGGGCGCTGCGGCAGGAGTTGCGCTCATCGGCGCCCGGCGTGCAAACCACGCTCGTCGCGCCGTTCTTCGTCGGCACCGGCATGTTCGACGGGGTGAGCAGCAGGTTCCCCTGGCTGTTGCCGGTCGTGGCTGAGCAGGACGCGGTCGATGCCATCGTTTCCGCAGTCGACCGCGACCGCACGAGCGTCACCATGCCGCCGCTGGCGAACCTGGCGTACCTGTTCAGCGCACTGCCGACCGGGGTGACCGACTTGCTGCTCGACAAGATCGGCATCAACGCCTCGATGTCGGGATTCCGGGGGCGGCAGGACCGTCCGACGGTTGACCGCTGATTTTCAGGTGGCGGCGGCGGTTGCTAGCGTCAGTGCCATGAGGAAGAACCAGCGCCCGCCCACCGTCCTGCTCACCGTCGGTGTCCTGGCAGCAGGTGCCCTCGCCGCCTGTTCGTCGGGCGCGAGCTCCAGCTCCAGCGACTCGGCTTCCGCCTCGGCCACGGCTTCGCAGCCGTCCAGCGTCGGCACGAGCGGTAGCGCCAGCGCCACCCCCGCTCCCAGCAACACCGGCAAACCGGTCACGGGCGCCGACCTGACCGCGCTGCTCGCCGGCCGCACGTTCTCGGGCAGCTACCAGGGGGCGCCCTACAGCGAGTACTACGACGGCGACGGCACCTTGCGCGGCAAGGACGGCGCCGGCGCCACCACGGGCACCTGGAAGGTGGAGGGCGACACCGTCTGCTTCACCTTCACCTCGGACGCCAACCCGGAGACCGGCTGCTACACCGCGAACGTCGACGGCAACACCGTCTATTGGTTCAAGGACGGCAAGTACAACGACACCGCCACCTTCGTGGTCGGCAATCCCAACAACTACTGAGCAGCGGCGCCGGGCAGGCGCACGGCCACGGTGCCCAGCTGCGCACGGGCGGTGAGCGTGCCGCTGCCCGCTCCCGCAGTGGCGCCGCCAGCCGTCGCATCATGCCCGTCGGCAGCGATGACGGAGGCCGATCCGGCTGACGACGCTGCGCTCACGGTCACGTCCGAGCCAGCCAGCACGTTCACTCTCGCCGAACCCAGTTCGACCTCGATCCGGGATTCGCCGACGAACAGCCAGTCCACCTCAGCAGACCCGCTGGACACCGACAGCTGCAGCGGCCCGGAACCAGGGCCGATCTTGGCCGATCCGGCCTCCAGCCCAACGGACACCGCCGCCCGCACGCCGCTGAGCTCCAGCGACCCGGCAACCGCCAGCACGTCCAGCGGCAGGAAGGGGTTGACGCGCACGGCCAACGTCGACCCTGCCCGGCCGCCGGCGTCCAGCCAGCGCATGAACGTCGAGCGGGGTGCCTGCGGGGCCGCCTTGTCGTCGGAGAGGTCCGAGATGATCCGCAGCGTCGAGCCATCGCGCTCCACCCGGTGCGGCCCCTCGGCCACTGCTTCCGGGACCGACTCGTCGGCGACGATCGTCAGCCGGACCGCGCTGCCCTTCACCAGTAGGCGCTCCACGGGCGTCGGCTGCTGCTCGCCGAGTAACTGCGCCGCCTGCTCGGGGGTCAGCGAGCCGGCGGCTACCTGGTCCAGGATCGAGCGCATGTCATCAGCCATGCCTTCATGCAACGCCCCCGCCGAGCCGAAATCAACACCTCGGACCTAGGTTCTGCCCCGCCCAGGACCCTGGGGCGGCTCAGATGGCGTAGTCGTCGAACTCCCAGACCCCGTCGGGGCGGTAGATCTGCGCCTCCGGGTCGTTGCCCGAGGCCTCCTCCAGCGCGGCCACCCGGCGCAGCAGCGAGCGCACCGCGAAGGCGACGGGATCAGGGTCGGTGCCCGCCACGACGGGATCGTGCGCGTTGTCGGGCTCCCCTTCGACCTGCGGCGCCAGCACCTGGCCTGGGACGCCCACCACCGTGGAGTTTGGCGCCACAGACTTGACCAGGACGGCGTTGGCTCCGATCCGGCTGTCGGCGCCGATCTGCACCGGGCCCAGCACCTTGGCCCCGGCGCCGATGATGACCCGGTCGCCCACGGTCGGGTGCCGCTTGACCTTGTCCAGGCTCAGGCCGCCCAAGGTGACCCCGTGGTACACGGTCACGTCGGCGCCCACCTCGGCGGTCTCGCCGATGACGACTCCGGCGGCATGGTCGATGAACAGTCGCGGCCCGATCGTCGCGGCGGGGTGGATCTCGACCCCGGTGGCGAAGCGGGCGGCCTGCGACAGCGCCCGGGCGCCGAACCTGGCGCCGTGGATCCACAGCGTGTGGCTCACGCGATGCGCCCACACGGCATGCAGGCCCGGGTAGAGCAGCACCACCTCGACTGCGCCGCGCGCCGCCGGGTCGCGCTCCTGCACGGCGACGACGTCGTCCCGCATGCCCTTGAGCATGGAGCGCAGCCCCATCCTCAGTCCGCCAATCCGGCGAACAGCACGGTGGACAGGTAGCGCTCGCCGAACGACGGGATGATCACGACGATCCGCTTGCCCTTGTTCTCCGGCCGGCAGGCCACCTGCATGGCTGCCCAGAGGGCGGCCCCGGACGAGATCCCGACGAGCAGGCCTTCGTGCTGCGCGGCTGCTCGCGCGGTGTCGAGCGCGTCGTCGTTGGCGACGCGGATGACCTCGTCGTAGATCTCGGTGTCCAGGATGGGCGGCACGAAGCCGGCGCCGATGCCCTGGATGGGATGCGGGCCCTTGGCGCCGCCGGACAGGACAGGGGAGGCCTCGGGCTCCACCGCGACGATGTGCAGCTGGGGGTTGCGCTCCTTGAGCGCCTGTCCCACTCCGGTGATGGTGCCGCCGGTGCCGACGCCAGCCACCAGGATGTCCACCTTGCCGTCCGTGTCGGCCCAGATCTCCTCGGCGGTCGTCGTGCGATGGATCTGCGGGTTCGCAGGGTTGGCGAACTGCTGCAGGATGAGGTAGTTGTCGTTCTCCGCCGCAAGCTGCTCGGCGGCGGCGATGGCCCCGCCCATCCCGTCCGGGCCGGGCGTGAGCACCAGCTCGGCTCCGAAGGCGCGCAGCAGCATGCGCCGCTCGACGCTCATGGTCTCCGGCATGGTCAGCACGATGGGGATGCCCCGGGCGGCGCAGACCATGGCCAGCGCGATTCCGGTGTTGCCGCTGGTGGGCTCCACCAGCACGGTGTCGGGTCCGATCTGGCCCGAGGCCTGGGCGGCGTCGATCATGGCGACGCCGATGCGGTCCTTCACGCTGGCGGCGGGGTTGAAGAACTCCAGTTTGGCCACGATCTCGGCACAGGAGTCATCGACCAGGTTGTTCACCCGCACGAGGGGGGTGCCGCCGATGAGTTCCGTGATGTCCTGTGCGATGCGCATGGTGACAGTGTGCCGTGCGGGCGGTCACGGCTGCCAGGGGGCGCGGATTCGCGCATCGCGAACAGCGGCAAAGGTGCCCGGCCTGGGCCAAGATGGGTGCGTGTCCGAGCAGCAGCGCGCAGCAGGCCAGCAGGCCGTCGTGCGGTCGCGGCGATACCGGAGCTGGCTCAACCACCTGGACCGGAGCCTGTGGTGGCAGCTCCGCCAGGAGCTGCACACAGTGTTCCGGCCGCCGTTCGAGGTGATCGGCATCGTCCTGGTGAACGTCGCCCTGGTGCTGGGCATGTGGTTCCTGCTCGGCCCAGACACGGTTGCCAGGTACTCCGCGCTCATCTTCCTTCCCGTCGCCACCACCAGCTGGGCCTATGCCGATGTGCCCGCCACCAACCTGTTCGGCTCCCACTCCGACCAGGTGCTGGCATTCCTGGACGACCCGGCCAAGATCAAGCGCGTCATCACAGTGCAGAACCTCGCGCTGTGGATCGTCATCTCGCCGGCGATGATGATCTTCTCGCTGGCGCTCATCCCGTCCCAGAACGAGCCGATGATGTCGATGGCGGTGGCGATCGGAGTCCTCGTGGTGCCCTTCGCCTACCTGGGGCTGGCGTCGATCATGGCCCCGCTGCTGCCCTTCCACCCGCTGCCGTGGCGCGAGCGACTGGCGCGGCGCGACACCTGGCTGCGATACAGCCTGGCCCTGGGCATCGCCTACCTGGCACTCACCGGACCCGCATTCCTGCTGGCGGGGGTGCCGGTGTGGCTGCTCATCCACTTCTTCGGCGGCGAGCCGAACATCTACCTGATCGGGGTGGTCGTGGCGATCCCCTGGTGCTTCCTGCTCTGGCGCGCCGGCCTGGCAGTGGCGGTGCGCCTGACCATGCGCCGGCGGGCCTGGCTGGAGGACTTCCTGGCGCATCCGGAGCGGGGCTGACGCTGCCGCGCCGACCGCCCCTGACCGCTGGGTCTGCCACGTCACCGCTGGTGCTCGGCCACCCACTGGGCCAGGCCATCGCGGAGCACCTTGCCGTTGCTGGTGAGCGGCAGCTCGGCCACGGCGGCGATGCGCTTGGGACGACGGTAGGCCGCGAGGTTCCGGCGGGACCATTCCTGAACCTGGTCCGGGGTGGCCGTGCCGACGATGGCCGCCACGACGCGGTCGCCCCAGGCGGGGTCGGGCTCGCCGAACACCGCTGCGTCGCGAACCCCTGGGCAGGCGCGCAGCTCCGCCTCCACCTCCGCCGGGTACACGTTCACGCCGCCGGTGACGATCAAGTCGGTGCGGCGTCCGTGCAGGTACAGGTAGCCGTCCGCGTCGAGCCGTCCCAGGTCGCCGACGGTGAACGCGCGACCGGCGTCGTCGCGGCGCCAGGCCGCGGCCGTCTTGACGGGGTCGCCGAAGTACTCGAACGCCGCGAAGTCCGGCGCCGAGCACCAGATCACGCCGGCCTCGGTGGCGGCGCCGTCGCCTTCGGCCAGGGGCGCGATCGACAGCGTCCGGCCTGACCGCGCCCGTCCGAGCGTCCCCGGCCGTTGCTCCCACTCGGCCCCGGTGCAAGCGCTGAACTGGCCCTCGCTGGCACCGAGGAACTCCCAGACGTGGTCGACGCCGGCCCACGCGTGGATCCGGCGCTTGAGGTCGGGCGGGCACGCCGATCCGGCGTGGACGAGCATCCGGTAGGACGACTCCGGCGGCCCTCCGCCGGGCAGGTCGAGCAGCCGCTGCAGATGTGTCGGGACGGCCATCGCCACGCTCGGTCGGTAGCGCGCGATCGCGTCGGCGATCCGGTTGGCGTCAAACGCGCCGGTGTACACGACGCTCGCGCCGTGCAGGAACGCGAGCATGCTGAAGCGCAGCGGGGCCGAGTGCGCCAGCGGGCCATGGTTGAGCACCACGTCGTCCGGCTCCACCTGCCACTGCGCGTGCTCGTCAGCCCAGTAGCGCCGGGCGGCATCCTCGGAGATCGGCCCGCTCCAGACGCCCTTGGAGCGGCCGGTGGTGCCGGAGGTGAAGTGCATCGGCCGGCCCAGCGGGATCTCGGCCAGCTCCGGCGCGCCCGGGCCCGCCGACGGCCCGTCCGCATCGGTCAGGGCCAGCAGCTCTCCCGCATCGGCCAGGATCAGCCGGCAGTCGACGTCGTCCAGGTAGCCCTGGCGCTCGGCGCGGGCCAGCAGCGGGTTGACCATCACCGGCAGCGCCCCCAGGCGCAGGGCGGCGTAGGCGGCGCAGGCCACAGCGGCCTGGACGGCGGCGGCGGTCTGCTGCGGCACCTCGGCCCCGGGCGCGACGATGGCGATGCGATCGCCGGCCAGCAGACCGCGGCCCGCCAAGACGGCAGCGGCCCTCGCGGAGCGCGCGCGGGCCGATGCGGCCGTCAGGACGAAGGCGTTCACGAGCAGGCCCGGGGCGAGGTGACGGCGTCCAGCAGCAGGCCGGCCACGTGGTCGCGGGCGACGTCCGGGTCCGGCGCCCCGCCCCCGCACAGCCAGCGCCCCACGGCGCGCTCCCAGCCGTCGAGCACGTCGGCGTGGCCGAGCTCGGGCAGCACGACGTGGGCGGCGGTGGGCAGCGCGTCGGCGAAGGTCTGGTGGTTCACCGGGCCAGGGGCGCAGCGCCCGCCCCTGCCAGCCCCGACGATCGTCGTCGGGCAGGCGAAGCGCACCGGCTCGGCCGCGGCCCGAGGGCCGCCGCCGTCGCGTCCGGCACCGTCGACCGGGTCCACCAGGAAGAGCCCGGCGATGCGGTCGGGATCCAGCTGGGCCACCCGCCAAGCCACCTGGCCGCCCCGCGAGTGCCCCGCCAGCCACAGCCGCTCGGTACCCGCCTGGGCATCAGCGCGGCGCAGCACGTCCGCGGCTTCCTCGGCCGGCGAGTACCGCCCGCTCAACGACTCCCAGCGCGGGCGGTCGGTCACGGTCAGCCGCACCTGGGCGCGCCGCAACGGCGCCAGGAGCGACTCGTAGGCCCTCGGCGTTGCCATGAAGCCGGGGATGAACATGAGCACGAGGGCAGGCTAGGGGGCGCTGCTTGCTCGGCGCGACCCTGCGCCCCGGCTCTCGTAGGCTCGCCCCATGGCTGTGAAGATCCGTCCGGTGCGCCCCGGCGACGAGGTAGCCCTGCACGGCTTGATCTGCGAGCTGGCTGAGCACCAGGGGGAGCCGCTGGCGGTGGCGGGCACCGCGCAGGACCTTGCGAGGGTGCTGTTCGAGGGGTCTGATTCGCCCAGCGGCTCACCCGCCCTCTACGGGCACGTGGCCGAGCTGGATGGCCAGATCGTCGGCATGGCCCTGTGGTTCCTCAACTACTCCACCTGGCGCGGGCGCCACGGGATCTACCTCGAGGACCTCTACGTGCGCCCCAACTGCCGTGGCACCGGTATCGGCCGCAGCCTGCTGGCCGTCCTCGCGCGGATCTGCATCGACCGGGGATTCGGCCGGCTGGAGCTGCAGGTGGCCAACTGGAACACGTCCGCGATCGACTTCTATCGCGGACTGCAGGCGTTCCCGATGGACGAGTGGACCGTCTACCGCCTCACCGGCGAGGCGCTCGACGAGCTCGGCGCCAGCGCGCCGGCGCCTTCGCCGTAGCCGGTCAGCCGGCGACGATCACGCAGGCGCACAATGGTGCGGTCGCCGATGGGAGGTAGTCCAGTGTCCGCGCAGCACGTAGCCACGCCGGTCAAGCGCACCCGCCCCGGTGCCAGCGGCCTTCTGCTGGACGGGGTGGAGCGGTGGACCGGCCTCGGCCTCGGCCTGGCCGAGGTCGCCGCCAGCTATTCCCGGGCCACCCTGGCAGGTGCCGAGGCCGACGTCGCCGACGACGACGTCGCCGGTGACGACCCCGGCGATGGGGTGCTGCTCGCGGCCGATCTGCTGGAGGTGCTCCCGGGCGCGTGTGCGGCGCTGGCGCTGCGGGTGCAGTCGGCGGCCTTCGACGCCGTCAGCGCCGCCGAGGCCGGGCTGTCGAGAGTCCTTTCCAGGGTGGGGGCGGTTCGACTCACGTCGCCGCTGGCGGCGCGGCTGCAGCAGCGGCTGGCCGGGCTCGATGACGAGTTCAAGAGCTCCCAGGCCGAGCGGGCCGAGGTTGCCGCGTCCTTCCTGGCGGCGGCCGGGCCGCGGACGTTGGATGAGTTGCTGGCTCGCATCGACCTCGACGCCCTGCTCGGCCGGGTGGACCTCGACGAGGTCATCGAGGGAGTCGACATCGATCGCGTGGTCGCTCGGGTGGATGTCAACGATCTGATGAGCGGTGCGATCCAGGACATCCAGGTCACAGGCCTGCTGCGCGACGGCACGGGGGTGATCGCCACGTCCACCGTCGGTGCCCTCCGCACCCAGATCGAGGGAGTGGCCAGAACCCTCGGCCGGAGCACGGCGGTCAACGGCGAGAACGGCGGCGAGGGGTAGTCAGGTGGGTACGGACGCCAGGGTCAAGGTGCGGGGGCGGGCCTCACGCGAGGTCGCGCCGGATTTCGCGGTCATCAGCGTCGCCGTCGAGGCGACGGCCGCGGAGCAGCAGGATGCGGTGCGCCAGGTGGCTCGCACTGCTGACAACCTTCGCGACGGCATCGCCGCAGCGGACGGCCTGCGGACCTTCGTGCTGCCGCGGGTACGGGTTCAGCGCAACAGTCGCTGGGACGAGCGCCGCGGGCAGAGCGTGGCCACGGACTGGACGGCCTCGGTGACCGGCAACGTGGAGTGCGAACCCGCTGCGGTCGGGCCGCTCGCCACGCTTGTGACCAGCTCCGGCGCCCAGGTGATGTGGGTGTCATGGGAGCTCGATCGGGCCAACCCGCACTACCGGGAGGTGCGTCGCGAGGCCGTCGCCGATGCGGTGCGGGCGGCCGAGGACTTCGCCGCCGCTGTGGGCCGCGGCCTCGGGCCGCTGCTCACCCTGGCCGACGAGGGGTTGCTGGACGGCGGGCGAGTGGATGCGGCGCCGATGTTCGCGCGGGCCGCCGTGCCCGCCGGCGGCGAGGCGCAGCTCGACCTGGATCCACAGCCGCAGGTGGTGAGCACGGCAGTCGAGGCGACCTTCGCGCTCGAAGCCTAGCCAGCCGGGCTGAGGCGGTAGCCGCCCGTTCGCGGTGGCGGGAGTGCACGGGTACTCTTTGCCGGTGCGCCAGATCGGTTCCCTCGTCTTCTGGCTCTTCGTGGTCGTGACGTCGATCCTGCTCTTCCCGATCGCCGTCCTCATCTGGCTCGTGACGGTGCTCTTCGACCGCCGCCTGGTGCTGCTGCACCGCTTCACCTGCTTCTGGGCGTCGCTCTATACCTGGTTCAACCCCGCCTGGCCGGTCGTCGTGACAGGGCGCGAGAACATCGTCCCGGGTGACACCTACATGATCGTCGCCAACCATCTGTCCCTGCTCGACATCCTGGTGATCTTCCGGCTGTTCAAGGACTTCAAGTGGGTGTCCAAGATCGAGGTCTTCCGGGTGCCTGTCATCGGCTGGAACATGAGCCTCAACCGCTACGTCCCGCTGCGCCGCGGTGACCGGGAGAGCGTCCTGCAGATGTTGGAGGCTTGTCGGGGGCATCTGGAGCAGGGGTCGTCGATCATGATGTTCCCGGAGGGCACGCGCTCGGCGGATGGACAACTGCGCCCCTTCAAGCCGGGCGCGGCCCAGCTGGCACGGGAGTGCCGGGTCCCGGTCGTGCCGATGGTGATCCGGGGCACCCACGACGCCCTTCCCAAGCGCGGCTTCGTGCTGCAGGGCCGTCATCGCATCTCGCTGACGGTGCTGCCCCCGGTGCCGGTGGACGTGGTCGAGTCCATGACCACCGAGGAGCTGAACGAACACGTGCGGGCGATCATCGCCGACGAGCTCGCCGGCAGCCGCTGAGGCGCGGCGCTAGCCGTCGAGCCGGGTGAGCCCCACCGTCAGGATCAGCACCGAGACCCCCAGCGCCAGCAGCGGCGAGGCGATGATGAGCACCAGCGTGATGATGCGCCAGACGCGCACCGCGCGGCTCGTCCCCCGCAGCAGCGCGGCCGCCAACAGCGGCGCCGTGGACAGCAGCAGGGCGGCGATGCCGTAGGCGACGATGGCGGTGGCGGCCACGTCCGCGCAGCCCTGGGCCCCGGAGTCGCAGGCGAAAGCCGACATCATGAGGACGAAGAAGCCGAGCGCGGTCGCGATCAGGATCACGACCACCCAGACCAGCAGGTGCACCCACCAGGGGATGGGGCGGCGCGTGCTCTGCGGCTGCGGATACCACTGCGGTGGTGGCGGCTGCCGATCTGCTGGCTCAACGCTCATGACTGAAATGTAGTCGCGACCCCGCTGCCTGTGGACAGTCCGCGTCCGGCGCTCGCGCGGGCCCCGCCGGGCGTCCCCAGCCCTGCCTTTCGGCCGCGCCTGTGGACAGATCGGGAGGTGCGCCCCCTGCCCTCGCCTAGCGTCGAATCGACCGGCCCATCTCGGCCGGCCCGAGCAGGGGGAGGGGCCGATGTCTCGACGACGTATTCCGCAGCACAGGTTCGGCTGGCGCCGGCGTGCACACACGCTGGCACTCGCGCTAGCCGCGCTGATCGCCATCCTGGGCGCCGGCAGCGGGCTTGCCGCGGCAGGTAGCAGTGTCAACCCATTGAGCATCACCGCTGCGCCTGCCACTGCACCGCCGGGGGCCAAGGTCGCCGTCGCGGCGAGGCTGGACAACTCGTCGGGCACGCAGGAGGCCGCCCGCCTCACGGTGGACGTCCCGCCGGGCAGCTCTTTCGTCGGTCCTGCCCAGGGGCCGTCGGGCTGGCCCCTGGAGTACTCCGTGGACGGCGGTGCCACCTGGGGCACGGCGCCACCCGCCGACGCCGCCGCCGTCACCAACGTGCGCAGCGCCGGTCAGCTCCCTGCCGAGGCGGCGGCCACGGCTGGGCTCAACCCGATGTCGCCGGTGGGCGCCGTGCAGGTGTCCGGTGCCGGTGACGGCTTCAACGTGCAGTTCGCCAGCACCCGCATCTGGACCGCCAACCACCACGAGCGCCCGGGCAAAGGGACCTGGCTGCGCTGCTTCGACCGCGTCTCCGGGCAGCCGTGTGCTGCGCCGTTCCCCGCCGCGGGCCATGCCTACATCGCCGCTGCCCCCGGAACCCCGTTCGGGCAGGGGGCCGACGAGTTCGGCACACCCAACAGCGCCGTGGCGTTCGTCAACCAGAGCAAGGAGCGCATCTACGTCCCCGTCCAGCGCGGCGGCACCAGCGGGCCGCAGTCCGTCGGTTGGCTGTGCGGCGATCTGGCCGCGATGGTGTCGTGTGGATTCATCGAGGCGGGCCAGGAGCAGCCGGCGCAGGATCTGACGGTCGCCGCCTACTTTCCCTCATTCAATGCCGCCGAACCCTGGCATCCCACCGATGCCGGAGCCCTGCTGTACGCAGCCGGGCGGAGCGGCAAGGTGTATTGCCTAGACGCCGCCACCGGCACGCTCTGCCCCGACAATGCCCGGGCCGCGCTGGCCACCGGGCTGGACGCAAGCATCACGACGTTTCCCTTCGTCACGGCGGCCGCAACGTCGTCGTCGGCCGATCATCCAAGCTACATCTGGACCACGGTCAGCCCCAATCCCCGCACCGGCATCCTGCAGTGTGTCGATCCCTCGTCGGGAGCATCGTGCTTCGGGGCGCCCAGCCTGACGCTTCCCAACCCCTTCCCCGCCGCCGCTGCCGTCAGCTACAGCCAGGCGGTGCCGATGTACTCCACCACGGGGGCGCTCGAGGCGGCGTGCGTCCTCGCCCAGGAGCTCTACCAGCCCTCGGTGTGGTTGTGCTACGACCCCGCCGGTGCCCGGCAGGCCTCGTGGGAGGCGAGGCTCAAGGCCGTCACGCCCGGGGACTCGGCCCACTTCGGGGCACGGGTGATGTACCCGCTGGCGGGCGGCGGGAACTTGGAGCCATGGTCGCTCATGACGCTGTCCAAACAGCTGGGCAGCAAGGTCTACCTGCCCTGGGTCACCTATCCGAAGGCCTCTGCTGATCCCTACGGCGACGGGGTCAACAGCGTCGGTTGCTTCGACTTCGCCACCTCGGCGGCTTGTGCGGGCTATTCGGCTGCCCAGCGGCCCTACCCCGAGAACATGATCTACACCGTCGAGCAGTCCGATGTGAATCCTGACTGCCTGTGGTGGCTGGGCAACGTCGGGCGGCTGCAGGCCTTCTCGGGTAGCACCGGCGCGCTGGGATGTCAGCCGCTGTCGCAGACCGAGCTGGTCGTCCAGCCGCAGTCCTGCGTGCCGCTGGACGGGGTGCACTACACATCGCTGCGGGTGCAGGGACTGCCGGCCGGGGTCACGGCCACCGTCGTGATCCGGGCGGCGGACGGCAGCATCCTGCCCCAAGGCGCCGGCGTGACCCTGACCAACGGATCCGTCGTGGACCTGAGCTCGCTGCCGGTGGGCGGGGCGACGAGCAAGCTCACGGCGACCCTGACCGCAACCGGGGCGGCGCTGGCCGATCTCGGCGGGGCGACGGTCTCCATCGGCTGGGACGCCCACTTCGCCGCATTGTGCCTGGGCATCGTCCCCAAGGCGGACTGCACGGCGGCGGTCGCGCTGCGCATCCCGGCGCACGCAGTGCTGGCGCCTGCCGGCGCCACGCCCGTGACCACCGAGGCCACGGCCGGCGTGAGCGTCCCGCGCGCTGAGGCGGACTGTCGTCTGGCGCTGGCCAAGACCATCAACGGGCAAGCGGTCGCAGACCCGCCCGGCGTCGAGCTGCCGGCGGGCAGCGCCGTGCACTACGGATTCACCGTGAGCACGCCTGGTGCCTTCACGCTCGGCAAGCCCGACGTCACCGACGATCGGGCCACGCCCGACGACACCGGGGACGATTTCCACCCCGCCTACGTCGGTGGCGACACCAACGGCAACGGCCTGCTCGATCCAGGTGAGACGTGGCGCTACCAGCACGACACGACGGCCGCGGCGACGGGACCCGTGATCAACACCGCCACCGCCACCGCACCCGGAGCCAGCAACAACCCCGTGCGGGACAAGGCGGCCTACACCCCGCAGCCGCCGGCGATCGGCATCGTCAAGAAGATCAACGGCGCCGGCACTTTCACCGCCGACGGTGCCCCGCACCGGGTGCAGGTGGTGCCGGGTGCCGCGACGAAGGTGACCTTCGAGGTGACGAACACCGGTGCCACCGCGCTCGGCGGCGTAGCCGTGGTCGATGCGCCGCTGAAGGACGGCGACGCGGTGCTGCAGGTGACATGCCCACGCGACTCGCTGCAGCCGGGGGAGAGCATGCTGTGCACGGCCGAGGGCGTGGGGGTGGTGGGCGAGCACGACGATGAGGCCACCACCAAGGGCAACCCGATCGGTCCGGACGGCAGGCCGCTGGTGGGACCGGATGGCAAGCCGCTGCCGCCCGTCACGGCCTCGTCGAAGGCCGGCTACCAGGCCCAGCCGGACGCGCTGGGGTTGGCCAAGAAGACCAACGGGCGGCCGGGCATCGTCGACCTGGCCCGCGATATGCCGGTGACCTGGACCTATGTGGTGACCAACAACGGACCGCGACGCATCACCGACATTGTCGTCACCGACGACAAGGAGCCCAAGGTGACGTGTCCGGAGCCAGCCGCCCTCGACCCCGGGGCTTCGATGGAGTGCACCGCGCAGGGCACCGCGGAGGTGGCGGACTATCGCAACCGCGCCGCGGCCTCGGGTCGCAACCCCGACGGCAAGCCCGTGTCGTCACCGCAGGTCGAGGGTGGTTACCGGATCCCGGCGCCCAGCCCCAGCGGCTCGCCTTCGGCGAGCCCGTCCACCCCCAGCGGCTCGCCTTCGGCGAGCCCGTCCACACCAAGTCCGAGCCCGACGGTGACCTTCACGCCGACGCCGACGCCGAC
>CAYYRC010000027.1:0-28025 GCA_964474045.1 uncultured Actinomycetes bacterium | reverse complement strand
GGGACACGCTTATCGATCTGCACCAGCACAGGGCCGAGGGTGATGGAGAGGACGAGCACCAGCGCCGCCCCCGCGATGTTCAGCAGCAGGCGGTCCGCGGCGGTGGCGGCCGCCGAGCCGGACGTGGCCGCCACCAGCACGATGGCCAGGGACACGAAGCCCACCGACCAGTCGTACCGGCTCATGAACACCACACACAGCACCAGGGACACCGAGGCCAACGTCCACAGCACCTCCCGACCGCTCACGAAATGGTCTATCGCCAGGCCGGCGGCGACGCCCGCGACGGTGCCGACCTGTCTGCGGATCGCACGGGAACGGGAACGGCCGATCGCGGGCTGCAGACATGCCATGAAGGCGCTCACGACCCAATACCCGTGCGGCGAGGAGCTCGCGAGCACGACCGCTGTCAGGAGCACCACGCCCAGCGCCGCAATCGCCGCGAAGATCAGCGCACCATCGTTGGTCAACGCCGGCAGGCGCGGGAGCATCGGGAACGTCGGCGGGATCTGCAGGATTCCCACAGCGATCAGGCTGCCGAGGCCCACCAGCACGGCCTCGGGCCACACCGATCGTCGGCCGAACACGTCGGTATGGGGCGCCGTGGCCGCGATCACGCCGAAGATGAACGGCGACAACCACGCCGCATACAGGCCCCAGCGCGCGGCATAGCCGATCGCGAACGCCAAGGCGCCGGCAAACGCCACGATGGCGACGGGATAGGCGTGCAGCGATCCGCCGACCCCGACGGTGACGACGTCGGCGAGGGAGACCGCGAGGCCGATGCGCCAGCCGCCCACCAGCGTGGCGGTGCCGCCGAAGATCATGCCCATCAGGGCGAGCACACCCGCATCGCTGCGGACGAGCCAGTAGCCCGCGAGGACGACCGCCAGCACCTTCACCAACAGGCCGACCTGCTTCATCGCCGCAACGTAGCAGCCCAGATCGATCAGCGTTCGGTGCTACTCGCCAACCTGGACCATCGTGAGGGTGAAGCGCGTCGGCGTCGTGGCGACCAGCGCATGGCGCTCACCCGGCGCAAGGTAGACGACGTCGCCGGCCACGACCGTGGTGACGCCAGACGCGCCCACCGTGAACTCCACGGAGCCCTCGACCATCTGAACCACGACCGCCCGACTGGACGCGTGCTCGGTGAGCTCCTGCCCGGCATCCATGGCGAACGCCACGACTCGCAGCAGGGGGTTGCTGACCACGACGCGCGACGTGGTGGCGTCGGCCGGGACCGGCAACTGGTCGAACAGGCCGCCGCCGACCTGGGACTCAGACAGCGGGGAGGTGGACATGGTCGCTCCGTTCCAGACGGCGGTGCGATGTGTTCACCGCGCTGATCAGGCTACGCCGGCTGACGGCGGCTATCCCAGCAACCGGACCCACCGCTCCGGATCCGTAACCGCGAAGTAGGCCACCTGGTCGGTGGTGGTCACCACCAGCACATCGCGGCTGAGCGTGCGGTCGGGCAACTCGCGCGTGCTCCCGACGCCCACGACGTCCAGCCGGTCGAGCAGCACAACGCGCCCGCTGTCGGCCAGAAACACCAGCTGGCTCGGGGACAGCCGCAGCCAGCCGGGGCCCCGGTCCAACCCGTAGGCCAGGCTCGCCCGCTCCTCGGCCAGGTAGGGCGGCGGTGCGGTCGCCATGGCCTGGGCGGCATCGGCCAGCGAACCCTGGTCGATCATGCGCCCCCGATCCCGGCTGCGCAGGCGCCGACCGCGGTCACGCAGCCCCTCCGCTCCCCACACCAGACCGGCGACCACAACCGCGATCACCGCGAGGTAGAGCAGCAGCCGCATGGCTACGACGTTAGCGCCCGCGCCAGCCGTGGCGTCGGGGGTATGCGCGGGTGGTCAGCCCCCGGCGGGCGCCCGAACCAGCGTGCCCTGGCCGTAGGGATTCAGCGCCTCCACCTTCACCTGCGTCGCAGCGCCGCCACCGGCCGGCACCGTGAACTCCACGGCCGAGATGAAGTTCATGTTCTCCCCGGTCGGGGTGATCGAGTAGGTGTTGGCGTCCCAGTGGGTCAGGGGGAACTCCAGCTTCTTGGGGCCGAGCACCAGCACCAGGGAGCCGTTGCGCTCCACCACCTGCTGCGGGCCGAAGAAGTCGTTGCTGTAGGTGCCCACGAGGTCGGCCAGGGGCGCGCTCGGCGCCGGGTTGGCCGGCGGCTGCTTGTCGGCCAGCGAGCTGGTGTTGGTGAGGAACTGCTGCTTCATCACCTGACCAAAGGCGGCGTTCCAGTCCCGGCTGATCTCACCGGTCTCGGCGATGTCGTAGAACGCCTCTGCGATCGCCTCCGGGGTGCCCTGCGGCGTGCTGTTGCTCAGCACCGCGATCCCCAGGCCGGCCGAGGGCAGCAGGTTGATCACGGTGGCCGCGCCCAGCTGGAAGCCGCCGCTGTGGCTGTAGCGCACGCGACCGGCGGCGTCGGTGCTGACGCCGGTCCCCAACCCGTAGAGCCCGGACTTGGCGTCGGACTGCTTGGCCGGCGAGCTGGTCATGTGCGGCACGCGCGAGGTCTGCAGCGCCTGGGCGTCGACCACCTGCTTGCCGTCGAACTTGCCGTCGGCGAGCTCCATCTGCAGCCACTTGGCCATGTCGGCGGCGGTGGAGCTCACGCCGCCCGCCGGCGACTGCGCCTGTGGGTCGCGCTCCCCCACGACGTACTTGCCGTCGACGAGCGCGTAGGTGGTGGCCTTGTTGGTGGCGTTGGCGTAGTCGGCGTAGTCGGAGCTGGTGGATGACATGCCGAGCGGCTCGTAGACCTGCTGCTTCGACAGCGTCGGCCAGTCCACACCCGCGGCCTTGGCCACCGCCTCGGCGCCGGCCGTGATCCCGAAGTTGGTGTAGGCGTATTCGGCGCGGAACGGCTCCAGCGGCAGGTACCGCAGTCGGTAGAGCACCTCGGCCTGGCTGTAGCCCATGTCCTCCAGCAGGTCGCCGGCGTGGTCGGGGAGGCCGCTGCGATGGGAGTACATGTCGGCGATCGTCACGTTCGCCGTCGCGTAGGGGTCGCTGAGGGCGAAGTCGGGGAGGTAGATGGAGATCTTGTCGGTCCACTTGACTTTGCCCTCGCCGATGACCGACGCGATCACCGAGGCGCCGATCGGCTTGGACACCGAGGCCAGTTGGAAGACCGTGTCAGGGTCCACCTTCTCGCCGGTGTCGGTGTTGCGGACGCCGAAGCCCTTCAGGTAGGCCACCTCCCCGTTGCGCACCACGGCGACCGAGACGCCCGGCACCTTGGTGACGGCCATGGCCTGCTCCACCAAAGCGTCCAGCGAGGCCAGGGCCTTGTCCACGTTGGCGTCGGTCACCTGGACGTCCGAGGCGGCACCAGGGTTGCCCTCGGCTGGGGGCGAGGCGTACGGCAGGCTGCTGGCGTTTGCCGCGCTGCCGCCTGATGACCCGGAATTGCTGCTCCCAGCACTCCCGGACGCCCCACCACATCCGGCCAACGCGGTGACGACGAGCGCTGCTACGCCTGCTTTCCTGACTGTGCCCATGCGGAATGATCACCCATGTTCAAAGCGGACACCACACCGGGAGTGAGCAGGTAGCTACCAGAAGTGTCGATTGGGAGTTGACTGGCACTATTTTCCCATGGAAGCGACAGTCGACAGCGGCGGGAGACTGCTCCTGCCCAAGGCGCTCAGGGAAGCCCTCGGCATCCGACCGGGCTCGGTCGTGGACGTGTCGTTCTATGGCGGCGGATTGCAGGTGATCCCGGGCGGGCGCACGGCGCGCCTGGTCGAGGAGGACGGCACATTCGTCGCCGAGTCCGAGGCCGAGGTGACCGATGCCGACGTCTTCGCCATCATCGACGCCACCCGCCGGTAGCTGAGCAAGCGTGCTGCGAGCCTTCGCCCTCGACACCAGCGCGGCCATCCCGCTGCTGGTGCGCAATCACCACGCTCACCCAGCAGCCCGCGAAGCGCTCGCCGGCCGAACACCGCGCCTGACGGGCCACAGTCTGGCCGAGACCTAGGCCGTGTTTGCCCGGATCCCCCAGGATGCTCGCCTGGGCCCCGAGGACGCTGGGCGGCTGATCGAGGCGAACTTCGCCGAGCGTGCCGGCTGCGAACTGCTCACACGGGACCGCCGCGCGATCGGGACCTACACCCGACTGACGGCCAGGTTTCGCTACTTGCCCGACGGCTCCCCACCCGGCGGCGTGTGAAGCGACCACCGCTGCCGTAGCCACAAAGAGTACCCTGGGGGGTATGAACAAGCGCCAGTCAGAGCCGGTGATCATCACCCGCCGAAGCCTGCTCGCGGGGGCAATGGGGGTCGCGGCGGCGGGGGCGCTAGCTGCCTGCGGGATGGGCTCGCGCGGCGGATCGGCCAGCACCAGTTCCGGCGCCCCGGCATCCCAGCAGCCCACTCCTCCCACCGGTGGCCTGGGCCAGCCCAGCGTGCGCGCCTCAGCCGGTGGCCTGCTGACCACGTCGCTGACGGCCGCCGCAACCGTCCTGCCCGTGGGCGGCGGAACGATTCCCGGGCTGACGTACGAGCAGGCCCTGCCGGGGCCGACGCTCAAGCTGTCCCCCGGCGACACCCTCAAGCTCAAGTTGGCCAACAGCCTGCCAGCGACCAGCGGCCAGGGCATGGGGATGGGCAACGGCATGGGTCAGATGAACGGGATGGCCGACGCGCCGGGCCACACCAACCTGCACTTCCACGGCCTGCACGTGTCGCCGGACGGCAACAGCGACAACGTGTTCATCGACGTCGCCCCCGAGTCATCCCAGGACTACGAGGTCCGCATCCCCGCGGACCATTGGGGCGGCCTCAACTGGTACCACCCCCACCGCCACGGCACCGTCACCGACCAGGTGCTGGGCGGCATGGCCGGTGCGATCATCATCACCGGCGCCCTGGACTCGGTCCCGCAGATCGCCGCCGCCGCCGACCAGGTGCTCGTGCTGCAGCGTGTGCAGGAGCAGCGCTCGCAGCTGGTGATGGCGTCGTCGATGCACGGCAACGAGTTCATGTCGGGGATGGGCAACCCCAGCTTCACCGTCAACGGCATGGTGAGCCCGACCACCACCATGCGCCCCGGCGAGGTGCAGCGCTGGCGCCTGGTCAACGCCGACGCCATCGACTATTTCGACCTGGCGCTGGTGGACGCCGCGGGCACCGTGATCCCGGGTGGCCTGCACCTGCTGGCCCGCGACGGCATGGCGCTACCGGCGGTGCGTTCGGTGGACAGCCAGCTGGTGGTGCCCGGCAACCGAGTCGAGATGCTGATCCAGGCGCCCGCCACGGCGGGGTCGTTCACGCTCATGGGCCGGGCGGTTCAGGGATTTGCCCACGGCGACGTCCCGCTGGTCCAGGTGAGCGTCACCGGCGAGCCCAACCCGATGCCGCTGCCCACCACGCTGCCCACACCGCTGCAGGCCATCCCCGCGAGCGCGGTGGCGCACCGCCGGACCGTGACCTTCGGAACCTGGGGCGGCGCGATGGTGGTCAACGGCGTGAACTTCGCCGACGGTCCCGACCAGGTCGACCTGGACGTGGGCTCGGTGACCGAGTGGGAGGTGCAGAACCTCTCACAGGACAAGCATGCGTTTCACTTCCACACCAACCCGTTCATGGTCGTCGCGGTGAACGGCGTACCCGAGCCGGACCCGTGGTTCTGGGACACCTACCCGATTCCGCCGGCCACCGCTGCGGACGCGCCGGGCAGCATCACCATCCGCACGGCGCCGAAGGACTTCCGCGGCAAGATCGTGCAGCACTGCCACATCCTCCCGCACGAGGACGCGGGCATGATGGGCGTCATCAACCTGGTCTGACGAGGCCCGGGCTAGCGCGCCAGATCGGCGACATGCGCGGCCACGATTTGCTCCACCAGCTCGTCCGGCATCAGCTGCGGGTCCGTCACAGTCTGCAGCGACAGCCCGTCCAGCAGCGTGTGCAGCGCCGCGGCCTCGAAGTCCAGGTCCCTCGCGGGTGAGACGAAACCGCCCGCCGCCAGCCGCCGGACGACCATCAGCGCGCCCGCCCGGACGACGGCGTTCAACTCGGCGAGGATGCTCGCGAACGCCTCGTCCGTCGCATGGCCGGCGGCCAGCATCAACCACACCTGGGCCTGGCGGCGCCGCTCCGTCGTCATGGGGACGATGAGGAGCGACGCCGCCACGGCCGTCGCCGGCGTGTACTCGGTGCCGTCGCCGGCGGAGAGATCGTCGAGCGCGGCGGCGGTGGCCTGCACGATCTGCCGAACGGCAGCAGCGAGCAGCGCATCCTGCGACGCGAAGTAGTAGCCGAGGTTGGACTTGGACAGCCCAGCCTCGGCGGCGACCGAGCGCACGGTCACCGCCTGTGCGCCGTCGCGCTCCACCACCCGCCAGAGGGCGTCGAGGTACTCGGCCCGTCTGGCGTCGTGGTCGACGATCTTGGGCACTGCAGCGGCGTCAGGACACGTCGTCCGCGGCCTTGTCGGCAGCGGTGTCGATACCCTTCTCGAGCTCGTCGAGGGCACCCTGGACGTCGCCGTCGTCGAGCTTGGCCTGCGACTTCTTGGCCGCGTGGTCCAGGGCCTTGTCGACGTCGGTGGCCACCGCGTCCTCCGCGACGCAGATGACCGCCGCCTGGCCATCTTCCAGCACCGCGCCGAGCTGCTTGAGGTCGTGGCGCGACAGGCCGCCGGCGAAGTGCGACACCAGGCCGACGCCCACGCCGCCGACAACCGCGTCGGTCAGGATCGCCACGCCCGCCGGCGGGAAGATCACGCCGATGGCGGCGCCGCCGATGGCGCCCACGGCACCGCCGACCTTGCCCGCGTAGGTCTTCTCGTGGACGTGGATCCGGCCATTGTCGGACTTGTGAACTAGCGCGGCGGTGATGTGGCGCAGGCCTGCCTCGGACAGCGTGTCGAAGTCCGCCTTGGCGTCCTCCTTGGTGTCGTAGGCGGCGGCGTAGGCGATGTAGCTGGTGTCGTCGGACATCTGAATCCCTTCGTTGTGAGCGGCACACACCGGAAAGGGCGCCGCGAGCCACCGAGGCTAGTCCGCAGCGGCGATTCTCGCCCGTCGGCGCGGGTGTGCGCCACAGCCGCGCGCGCAGGCCCGCGACGGCATAGCCTCAAACCGGTAAGGCGATCACGACCGCTGGAGTTGGAATGCCCACAGAACAGCCCGACTACCTGACCGTCCTCATGCGTTACGCGCGCGAGCGGGAGGATCGCTGGCGCACCGTCCAGCGTGATGCCCGCACGGCGCTGCGCCATCCTTCCGATGAGGCGCGGGAGGCCGTCCGCGACCAGCTCAACGCCTTGCGCGACCTCGACGAGTACTGGGCGTTCCCCGGACCCGCCGTCGTCGCCCGGCTCTTCGACGCGCTCGGCCATGGCGACTTCGAGCTGCTCGACACCGCCCTGTCCAACATCAGCGTGGCGCTGCACACGAAGTCGTACCGGCGCAACCCGGATCTGGACCTGTTCGTCCACCACGGCCCGCTGGATGAGGCGATGCCGCTGGGGAGCAGCGCCGAACGGCCGTACTTCGAGGTTCTGACAGTAACGACCGCGACGCCCTCAGACCGCGCCGAGATGGCCTCGGTCATCCGCCTGCTGCGCTCGGCCACCGACGACTTCGTGTACGAAAGCGTGATCGTCGACTCCGTTCAGGACGCGCTGCTGGCGCTCGTGGTCAATCCTGAGATCCAGGCCGTGGTTGCCCACGACGGCTTCCCCTTCCACAGCCGCCACCACCTGCCGCACCTGGAGCAGTTCCTCACCTCCCGGGGCACGCAGATGACCGGCGACCTGGCGCTGCAGCTGCTCGCCATCTGCCGCGAGATCCGCCCGGAGGTGGACCGCTATCTGCTCAGCGATCGCGATTGGGACCGGGTGGCCGGCAGCCAGGAGGCCTCCGACATCCGGCGCATCTTCTTCGGCGTCGAAGAGGTCAAAGAGGTGCACCTGAGCGTGCTGGATGGCGTGCGCGAGCGCTACCAGACGCCGTTCTTCGACAACCTCAAGGCCTATGCCCGCCGACCGATGGGCACCTACCACGCCCTGCCCATCGCCCGCGGCAAGTCGATCTTCAAGTCCAACTGGATCCGGGACATGGGTGAGTTCTACGGCGCGAACCTGTTCATGGCCGAGTCGTCGGCCACCACCGGCGGCCTAGACAGCCTGCTGGAGCCCACGGGCAACATCAAGAAGGCGCAGCAGCTGGCCGCCAAGGCTTTCGGCGCCGACCATGCCTACTTCGTCACCAACGGCACGTCCACCGCCAACAAGATCGTCGGACAGGCGGTGTGCAAGCCGGGCGACATCGTGCTCATCGACCGGGACTGCCACAAGTCCCATCACTACGCCTGCGTGCTGTCCGGCGCCCAGCCCTACTACATCGACGCCTTCGCCCTGCCGCAGTACTCGATGTACGGCGGCGTGCCGATCGCCAACCTGAAGGCCGCGCTGCTGGAGCTCGCGGCCGCCGGGCAACTCGACCGGGTCCGCATGGTGATCCTCACGAACGCCACCTTCGACGGCCACATGTCGCACACCCTGCGGACCATGATGGAGTGCCTGGCGATCAAGCCCGACCTGGTGTTCCTGTGGGACGAGGCCTGGTCGGCGGCAGCGCACTTCTCGCCCTACCTGCGGCCCCGCACGGCGATGGGCGCGGTGCCCCCGCTGCGCGCCCTGCGCTCGTCGGAGAGCTACCGCGAGCGCTACCTGGCCTGGCGGGATCAGGGCATCGCCGTGGATGGCTCGGACCCACGCGCCCTCACCGAGGAGCTGCTGCCCGATCCCGACGAGCTCGAGGTGCGCGTCTACCAGACCACATCGGTGCACAAGTCGATGTCGGCGCTGCGGCAGGCGTCGATCATCCTGGTCGCCGACCAGGAGTTCGGCGATATCGAGGAGAATTTCAAGGAGGCGTTCTACACCCACACCTCCACCTCGCCCAACCAGCAGATCATCGCCTCGCTCGACATCGCGCGGCGCCAGATGGTGCTGGAGGGGTACGAGTTGATCTCTGGCGCGCTGGACCTGGCCATGGACATGCGCCGGCTGATCAACACCAACCCGCTCATCTCGCGGTACTTCCGCGCGCTCACCCCCATCGACCTGATCCCGGCGGAGTACCGCACCGTGGCCGACGCGGATCGGTTCACCTGGAGCGGCACGTTGGCCGCGGTCGCCCGGGACGAGTTCATCCTCGACCGCACCCGCGTCACGGTCACCTGCGGCCTGGCAGGGCTGAACGGCGCGGAGTTCAAGCAGCTGCTGGCCGACAAGTACGAGATCCAGATCAACAAGACCTCGCGCAACTCGGTGCTGTTCCAGCTCAACATCAACAACACCCGCGGCGATCTGGCCAACGTGATCCAGGTGCTGGCCGACATCTCCCGCGACATCGATGAGCGGTTGCGCGCCGGCAGCGAGGTGGAGCGGGAGGATTTCCAGGCCAAGGTCGTCGACCTCGTTGAGAACACCCCGGAGCTGCCGAACTTCAGCTCGTTCCACGACGCCTTCCGCGACGACCCCGAGAGCCCCACCCGCCACGGGCACATCCGGGAGGCCTACTACCTGGCCTACGACGCGGACAACTGCGAGCACCTGCGCCTCGACGACCCCGAGCTCGACCGCAGGCTGGCCGCCGGCGAGCCGGTGGTGGGTGCGAACTTCGTCATTCCCTATCCCCCGGGATTCCCGGTGATCGTGCCCGGCCAGGTGGTGACGCCCGAGATCATCGCCTTCATGCGGGCGCTGGACGTCACCGAGATCCACGGCTACGACCCCGTGCACGGCCTCAAGCTCTTCCGGGCCGAGGCCCTGGCCGGCGCGTCCTGAGCCGCGGATGGCGGGGCGCGAGTTCGCCGAGGTAGCACGGCTGCCGGTCGACCCGGGCGAGGCGTCGGTGTACGCCGAGGGCTGGCAGTCCTGGTCGCCGACATGTGCCTACCGGTGGGACGATCGGCAGCCGGTCGCCGTCGATGCCAGGCAGGCGGCCCTGGGCTACCGCGCCGGCCATCCCGGACCCGTGCAGCACGGATGGCAGGGTGAAGGCCTGCTGGCCATCCGGACCGCGATCCACGGGCCAGTGGTGGTCGTCGCGGCTCCGTCCGCCACCGACGTCCCGTCGATCCGCGCGCTCGCCGAGGGCGACGTCCTGCGGGTGCTCGCCGACGGGCCCGTGACCATAGTCGAGCACCCCGCGGGAACAGCGCTGGAAGCGGCGCTGACGGCCTTCGGCAGCGGCTTCCGGTCCGGCGCCGGTGGACGGCCCGGCCGCACCGACCCACCCACCGTGTGGTGCTCCTGGTACCGCTACTTCGGCGACGTCACGGCCGCCGATATCCAGGCCAACCTGGGCTGGATGTCGGACCTGGACCTGCCGGTCGACGTCGTCCAGATCGACGACGGCTACCAGCGCGGGATCGGCGACTGGCTGGACGCCGACCCCCGATTCGGCGACCTGCGGGCGGTCGTCGCCGCCATCCGGGGCGAAGGCCGGCGGGCCGGCATCTGGCTGGCGCCCTTCCTGGTCGGCGCACGTTCGGCGCTGGCGGCCGCACACCCGGAGTGGCTGCTGCCGGAGGCCTGGGCCGGGAGCAACTGGGGACAGGAACTGCGGGTGCTCGACATCAGCCGGCCTGCTGCCGCGGCACATCTGAGCAGAGTCGTCGGCGAGTTCCGGGCCATGGGGATCGACTACTTCAAGCTGGACTTCCTCTACGCCGGGGCGCTGGCCGGGCCCGGTGAGAGCGACCGGAGCGCGCTGGAGCGGTATCGCTGGGGGCTGGGCCTGATCGCCGAGGCGGCCG
This sequence comes from uncultured Actinomycetes bacterium, assembly GCA_964474045.1. Taxonomy (GTDB): domain Bacteria; phylum Actinomycetota; class Actinomycetes; order S36-B12; family UBA10799; genus JACJWR01. The sequence continues at coordinate 17,225 of CAYYRC010000027.1, read as the reverse complement.
GGGCGGATGCCTTCATCGTCGGCTGCGGCGCGCCGATGCTGCCCTCGGTGGGAATGGTCGATGCCATGCGGATCTCGCCGGACGTGGCCTTGCACCGTGACCCGCCCGGCGGCGACCTGAGCGCACCCTCCCTGCGCAGCGCGCTCTTCACGGGGCGTCCGCGCACCTGGCAGAACCAGGTGCTGTGGTGGGCCGACCCGGACTGCCTCATCGCGCGCGAGCAGTTCGCCGAGCGGGAGCTCTGGGCCTCTTGGGTGGCCGACCTCGGCGGTCTGCGGTCGGCCAGCGACGCGATCGGCGAGCTAGACCCCCGCGGTCTGAGGCTGCTGCGCAGCTATTTGGGCGGACAGTCGTCCGCCCTGGCGTCCTAGCTAGTCGAGCAGCACCACATCGAGCACCGCGACCACGGCCAGGCCCAGCACCAGCATGGCGACCATGGCCGGCTGGCGGCGCCGCTGGCGCACGTCGCCGCGGGCGGGATCCTCCTGCAGCGCGGTCAGCTCGCGGATGCGCCGCTGGCTGACCACCGTCAGCGCCAGCAAGGCCGCTGCCAGGCCCATCGCCAATGCGACGCGGGCGACCGGAAATCCAGTCCCGACCAGCCCACGGGCCCCGATCGCCACCACCACCGTCATGGTCAGCCCGGTTCGGCGCCAGGCCAGCCGGGTGCGCTCGACCTGGGCCTGCGCGGCGGCCGACGGCGGCATGGCGAAGCGCGGGGTGTCGGTCACGTGAACACCATCACGACGACCGCGAGCGCGATCGCCCCGACCGCGGTGCCGATCGCCAGCAGCGCCGGGAACCGCGAGGGCGGCATCGGCTCGCCGCGGCGCATCACCAGCTCGGTGCGGGCCCAGTGGTCGACGGCTCGGATGGCGATGGCCGAGCCGAGCGCGATGAGCAGCAGCGCGATCACCTGGCGCAGCGCCGTGGGCCAGCTGGCCGGCACGAACGCCGCCACCGCCAACCCGCCGCCGATCAGGGCCAGGGCGGTGCGAACCCACGCCAGGAAGGTGCGCTCGTTGGCCAGCGAGAACCGGTAGTCCGGCGTCGAGCCGGGCGAGTCGGCGTCGTTGACCGTGAACCACAGCCGGATCCGGTTGACCACACGCTCATTCAACCCCATCCCCGCCGGTAGCCGCGGCAGCCAGCTGACCGGGTCCCACGGCCAGCCAGCACTCGGCCCGGAACAACACCCGCACCACCAGGTTGACCCAGGCCAGGATGGCCATGACGAGCACGACCCCGGCCGAGGTGTCCGGATCGACCAACGCCGCCAGATACGTGTAGAGCAGCACGTAGTCGGCGACGATGAGGAAGGCCGCCACGACCAGCGCGGCCATGAGCAGCTCGCGGTGGCGCCGGACCACGCACCGCCGCAGGAACAGGTACACCACCACGGCCACGAAGGCCACGGCGACGAGCACGATGAGCGCCTTGCCCACCTGCACCAGGCCGCGCGGGATGGCCCAGCCCAGCAGCGCCCGCAGCGCCGAGGTGCGCACGGCGGTCACGAGCACGAGCAGCCACGCGACGAGGACCAAGAGGCCGACGCCCAGTCCGGCCACGAAGTCGCGCGGATAGGACCAGCGGCGTCGCGGCGCAGGCCCGTCGCGCAGCACCGCGTCTGTCCCCCGCCGCAGCGCCCTGGCCGTCAGCGTGGCCGAGACCGCCAGGGTGAGCACGCCCAGCACGTCGAACACCGCCCCGGTCGAGCGCCAGAAGGCCCGGTCCACCTCCAGCCCCAGGTCGACGTCGGACGGCAGGGTCATGGTGGGGATGACGATCTCGTTGACCCCGGGGAGCAGCGCCGTGATCCGGCTCAAGACGAAGAGCAGAACGAGGAGCACGCAGATAGCCAGGAACAGCGCCCGGTACACGACGGTGAGCGCGGGCAGCGCCACGCCATCGTCCCGATACCGCCGCTCGGCCCGGTCGATGCGATCAAGGGGCTCGTGTCGCTCACAGGCGGCGCGCCACCGGGCCAGCGCCGCATCCCTCGTCCGCCGCCACACCGGCGCCGCACCGCGCCCCGGTCAGCCGAAGGCGCCGACGGCGAACGCGGCCCCGGTCGGATCGATCAGCCCCCCGAAGGTTCCCGGCCCCATCTTCATGGCCGGGAACATCACCGTGGCGCCCAACTCCTGGGCCCTGCCCATGGTCGCGGCGCAGTCCTCGACGGCGAAGTACACCAGCCAGAAGCTGGGGACGTCGTCGGGCACCCCCGGCGGCATCGCCATGGCACCGCAGTTGGACTTGTCCTCGCCGGGCTTGTCCGGCAGCGTTCCGATCCAGTAGCCGTCGCTCGGGCCGTCCATCCACTGCCACCCCAGGACCTGGGCGTAGAACTCCCGCGCCGCGTCGATGTCGCGGCTCTGCAGCTCGTTCCAGGTCAAGGTGCCGGGTTTGTTGAACACCTCCGAACCCTTGTGCTCACGCGGCTGCCAGAGGCCGAGCACGGCGCCGGATGGATCCTTCATCAGGGCCAGCCGGCCGGAATCCATCACATCGGCAGGCTGCATGATCATCTCGCCGCCGGCGGCGGGGACCTTGGCGGCCACCGCGTCGATATCGGACATCAGCGCGTAGGAGTTCCATGTGCTGGGGGCGCCACCGGCCTGCATGTCCGGCGGGAGCGGTGCCATCCCGGCCACGATGGCGCCGTCCAAACGGAACAGCGTGTAGGGAACGCCGACGTCGGTCGGCAGGTCCTCGGACTCCCAGCCGAACAGCTGTTCGTAGAAGCTGCGCGCCTTGGCCGTGTCCCTGGATCCCACGTCGACCCAGCCGACCAGGCCCTCGGTGTACGTCATGCGTCCTCCTCGACTCGGTGCTGGGCGCCGCTGCCCGGAGCGGCCACGACGGCTACCAGCCAACGCCGCCTCGCCCGCCGAGTCAAACCTACGGCAGCAGTTGGCCGACGAGGGGCAGCACGCACTCCGCCCCGGCCTGACGCAGAAGGTGGGCGGCCACCGCGATGGTCCAGCCGCTGCGGGCCCGATCGGCCACCAGGAGCACCACCGCCCCTGGCTCGAGCACCTCGGCGGCCGAGCACGCCAGATCCTCGAACAGCCCTCGCACCCGCTCGACCGGTGCCGCGTCGCGGCCCTCCTGGGGCGGCGTACCCACGAGCAGCGAAGGAGTCACCGGTAGGTGCCCGACCTGGCCGATCCCCGCGGCCAGGGTGGCAGTGCGGGTGGGACGCAGCGAGGGGCACGGCACCACGATGGTCGGCCGTGCCCGCCAGTCCCGCGACCAGCGCGCGAGGACGGCGGTCGACGCCGCGACGAGCTCCGGCGAGGCCGGGCCGTCGGCGCCGCCCAGCTCGGCGGCCAGATCCTCGAACGCCTCGGAGGCGCCGAAGAACACCGCCCGACCCTCGTCGGCACCGACGATGCGGCCGCGCGGGCGGGCGCCCCGGACCGGGCCGACGCCCGCGGGCCACTGCTTGCGGCGGGGCACGACGACCACCTGGTTGCGGGCGAAGTCGCGGGCGGCGGCGACCAGGCTGGTGTCCGGCGCCGCCGGCAGCCCTTGTGGCAGCCGGCCGGTGCAGACCGAGCACCTGCCGCAGTCCAGGGCCTCGTCATCGTCGAGCGCCTCGGTGATGATGCGCATGAGGCAGCGGTCGGCGCAGCAGTACGACCGCATCAGGTCCTGCTCGGCGGTGCGCGCAGCGGCGATTCCGGCGTAGCGGTCGCGGTCCATCGTCCAGCCCTTGCCGGTCGCCACCCAGCCGCCGTCCAGCCCCCGCTCGACGGCATCGGCGACCCGTAGCGTCTTGAGGAGCAGCTCCAGCCGGCCCCGGCGGATGCCGGTGGCCGCCTCCAGGCCCGGCACCGTCAGCGGCCCTGAGCCGTCACCGAGGGCCGCCAGCACCCGGTCGGCATGATCCTGCGAGGGTATCGCTGCGGTCGCGAAGTACTCCCAGATCCCCTGTTCCAGGTCGGGGGCGGCCAGCAGCACGCCGACCGCGCTGTCGAGCGCCCTGCCGGCGCGACCCACCTGCTGGTAGTACGACACCGGGGAGTCCGGCGCCCCGACGTGGATGCAGAAGCCCAGGTCCGGCTTGTCGTAGCCCATGCCCAGCGCCGACGTCGCGACGACGGCCTTCAGCTCGTTGTCGCGCAACTGTCCCTCGATGGCGGCGCGCTCGTCGGCTGGCAGCGCTCCGGTGTAGGCGCGGACGCGCTGCCCCCGCTGCTGCAGGAACGCGGCCAGCGCCTCAGCCGCCGCCACCGTCAGGCAGTAGACGATGCCGGATCCGGGCAGCGTCTCCAGCGCCTGCGCGACCCAGGCCATGCGCTCGGCCGACGACAGCCCCGGCACGACTGCCAGCTGCAGGCTGGACCGCGCCAGGGGTCCTCGCAGCACCAGGACGTCGCGCCCCAACTGCTCGGCGACGTCGAAGGTGACCCGGGCGTTGGCCGTGGCGGTGGTCGCCAGAACCGGCGTCTCGGGGTTCAGGCGCAGCAGCAACGACGCGATGCGCTGGTAGTCGGGGCGGAAGTCGAAGCCCCAGTCGGAGATGCAGTGGGCCTCGTCGATCACCAACAGCCCGGCGCGCTGCAGCAGCGGCAGCGCCAAGGCGGCGAACCTCGGGTTGGCCAGGCGCTCCGGCGACACCAGCAGCAGATCGACGCGGTCGGTGCCAAGACCGCCGAAGACCTCTTCCCACTCGTCGACGTTGGCCGAGTTCACCGTCGCCGCCCGCAGGCCGACCCGCTCGGCGGCGGCGACCTGGTCGCGCATGAGGGCGAGCAGCGGCGACACGACGATGGTGGGTCCCGCGCCGGAGGCCCGCAGGGCCGCCGTCGCCCCCAGGTACACCGCCGACTTGCCCCAGCCCGTGGGCATCACCACCAGCACCCGCCGGCGCTCGTCGACGAGGGCCGCCACCGCCCGGGCCTGCTCGTCTCGCGGCGTCGCCGACGGCCCGGCCAGCGCGTGCACGACGTCGTCGAGGGCTGCCATCGCCCCATTGTGTCGGAGGCCGGTGGTCTGCTGATGACGCAACCGAGAGAGGGGGACAGACATGCACCCGACAGCAGCCGGCGTCGAACAGGGCGCCGAACAGGGCGTCGAAGACCGCCGGCGCCGCGGCGACGCAGCGGACTGGTCACAGGTGCCGTTGGTCGGCTTCGACACCGAGACCACCGGAACCGATGCGCTGACCGAGCGCATCGTCACGGCGGCCTTCATCCTGCCGGACGGCACCGCCACGTCCGTGCTGGTGAACCCGGGGGTGCCGATTCCGCCGGCGGCCACCCTGATCCACGGGATCACGGACGCCGACGCGGCACAGGGATGCGCCCCGCGGGCGGGGGTCTCCTGGATCGTCGACATGTTGGCCTGGGCGTGGTCAGCCGGTGCGGTGGTGGTGGGGCACAACGTTTCCTACGACCTGACGATCGCAGCGGCCGAGGCGCGTCGGCACGGGTTGGGCGACCTTGTGATCAGCGGGCCCGTGCTGGACACCTACGTGCTGGACAAGCAGCTGGACCGTTTCCGGCCGGGCAAGCGAACGCTGACCGCCCTGGCCCTGCACCACCGCATCGCGATGGGACCGGCCCACGACGCCAGCGCCGACGCCGCCGCGGCGGTGGCCCTGGCACGAGTCCTGACGCCGGGGCTCGACGGCATGTCGCCCGGTCAGGCACACCGCTCCCAGCAGCGATGGGCCGCCGAGCAGGCTGCGAGCCTGCAGGCCTACCTACGGCGCACCGACCCGGGTAGGACGGTGGACGGGACCTGGCCGATCCGCCGCGCCGGTTCCGGGTGCGGCGCTTCGCCGTGATCCCACCCGAACGGCCCACAGCGGGCTGTGGACACGTCAAGACCCCCGCTGCCGTCGCCCGATAGCATCAGCGAGCCAGGGTGGCCCAGACGTGCGACGAACCAGGGGGTGTGATGGCGCGAACCGCCGTTTCCGCGCGGCTTGTCATCGCGGCCGCCGTGATGGCCGCAGTCGCGGGACCTCTTGCCGCGTCGCCGGCGCAGGCCGATCCGGCCGAGATCGCAGCGGTCACCGTGCGGGTGTCTGAGCTGGAGGCCGCGGCCCGGGCGGCCTCGCAGCGCGCCATGGCGGCCCGCGCCAGCCAGATCAGCTCGGCCGAGCGCCTGAAGGTCTTCAGCCGGGGTGTTGCCGAGGCCCAGAAGGATCTGGACGAGCATCGACGCGCCTTCGAGCAGATGGCGCGGCAGCTCTACGTCAACGGCGGCATCGACTCGTCCATGCTCACCTTCCGGACCGACGACCCACAGGTGTTCCTGCGCAGCCTCGACCGGCTGGAGTCCGCCGGCGCAGCGCAGTCGGTGGCGACCGAGCGCGCCCGCCAGACGGCGCAGTCGCTCTCGGCCACCCAGGCGGCGATGCAGCAGGAGCAGAACCTCCAGGCCCAGCTGGCTACCACGCTGGCGAAGGAACAGGCCAGCGCGGAGAAGAGCCTGAAGGAGGCTCGGGTGCAGCTCGCGACGCTCCAGGAGGAGGACCGCAAGCGGGTTGCCGCCGCCGTGGCGGCGGCGCGCGAGGCAGCTCGGATCCAGGCGGAGCAGATCGAGGCTGCGCGCATCGCCGCCGCCCAGGCAGCCGCCGCCGAAGCTGCCCGGCAGGCCCAGGAGGCCGCCCGGCAGGCGGCGGAGGCCCAACGCGTGGCCGCCGCAGCAGCTGCCGCCCAGGCGGCGTCCCAGGCCGCCGCGGACGCGCAGAACGCCGCCGACGCCGCTGCGGCGGCCGCTGCCGCCACCGCAGCCAGCACCGCGGCCGCAGCCGCCGCCCAAGAGGCCGGCGCCACCGCTGCTGCCACGGTGGCCAACGACCCGGGAACATCTGGGATCCCGGCCGGCGACCTCGCCGCCTCCCAGGCCTTCGCCGCCTCGTACCAGTCGGTGGCCGTGCGCCAGTGCGAGTCCAGCGGCAACTACTCGATCAACACCGGCAACGGCTACTACGGCGCCTGGCAGTTCGACTACCCCAGCTGGCACGGCAACGGCGGCGGGCGGTTCGCCGAATACCCGCACCAGGCCACCAAGGCCCAGCAGGACTATGTCGCCTGGTACTACTACCAGCGCTCGGGATGGCGGCCCTGGGAGTGCGCCTACAAGCTGGGGTTCATCGGCTGACGGCAGGGCGGGCCGCGCCATCTCGGGCAAACCCGCGCATCCTGGTGGCATACTGCGCAGCGTCCATCCGCCGCGCCACCCAGGGGGCCACCGTGCTGAAAGTCGCAGAAGTCGGCAACAAGGTCGCCAAGGCCCAGTACAAGGAGGCGGTCCCGCAACTGCGCCTCGAGCTGGTCGATGCCCAGTACGAGCTGCGCGAGGCGGACTTCCCCGTCATCGTCTGGATCGCCGGCGACGACCAGGTCGCGGCCAACGAGATGGTCAACCGGCTCAACGAGTGGATGGACTCGCGGTTCATCCACACCCGGGTGTTCGCCGAGTACAGCGACGAGGAGGCCGAGCGGCCCGCACTGTGGCGGCTGTGGCGGTCGCTGCCGCAGAACGGCCGGATGTCGATCTTCGCCGGCGGCCTCATGCGCGCCGCGACGATGCGCGCCAGCGGCGAGATCAGCGACCCCGAGTTCAGCACCTGGCTGAACCACGTGGCCGGCATGCAGAACGAGCTGGTCGCCGACGGTGCGCTGGTACTCAAGTTCTTCCTGCACACGCCCGTGAAGAAGCAGCGCAAGCGGCTTGAGAAAGCTGAGAAGGACCCGGCGGACGGCTGGTGGGTTGACCAGCGCGACTGGGCGGCGCTGGACCACATGGGCCCGACCCTTCCGATCGTCGAGCGCATGCTGCGCGAGACCAGCGCACCGGGCGCGCCGTGGACCATCGTCGAGGCCAGCGACGACCGCTACCGCGACCTCACGGTCGGCAACACGATCCTGGCCGCGGTCAAGTCCCGGCTGGAGGGCGGCGCCAGCCGTGGGCCGTCGCTGGCGGAGTCGGTGTTCAGCGACGTCGACGGCAACGCCAACGTCCTCAGCGGCGTGGACCTGACGAAGCAGCTGGACAAGCAGACCTACCGCGCCGAGTTGGCCAAGTGGCAGGGCAAGCTGCACAAGTTGTCGCTGGAGGCACGCGATCGCGGCGTGAGCAGCGTCCTGGCCTTCGAGGGCTGGGACGCCGGCGGCAAGGGCGGCGCCATCCGCCGCGTCACGCAGGCGCTGGAGGCCGGGGACTACCGCGTGATCCCGGTGGCAGCACCGACCCCGGAGGAGCGGCTGCACCACTACCTTTGGCGCTTCTGGCGCGACCTGCCGCGGGCCGGGCGATGGGCCATCTTCGACCGCACGTGGTACGGCCGGGTACTCGTCGAGCGGATCGAGGGCTTCGCCAACGCCGCGGAGTGGCAGCGCGCCTACGACGAGATCAACGACTTCGAGCAGCAACTGACGGAGCGGGGCTTCTACGTCGCCAAGTTCTGGCTGCACATCTCCCCCGAGGAGCAGCTCGCCCGCTTCCAGGCCCGCGAACAGACCCCCTACAAGCAGTACAAGATCACCGACGAGGACTACCGCAACCGCGACAAGTGGGACGACTACGTCGTCGCCGTGGACCAGATGGTGCTGCGGACGTCGACCTCGAACGCGCGCTGGCACGTGATCCCCGCCAACGACAAGTACTACGCGCGCATCGCGGTGCTCAAGGCCGTCGTGAAGGGTCTGCGGCGCACGCTGCGCGAGCACGGCTAGCCGACAGAGGGAGGGTACGGGGGTTACTAGGCCCGGATGCCCCGGTTGAGCGCCGCCATGGCGTCGGTCAGCCCCTCCACTGTCATCGGGAACATCTGGAACACCTCCGCGATCTGCTCGATCGTGGTCCCCCGCCAGCGCCCGGGCGGCTCCGGGTTGAGCCATACGCTCTGGTCGAAATGGTCACGGAGTACCCGCAGCCACTCCAGTCCCGACGTTCCCACGTGGTCGGTCGCCGAGGTCCGCGCGCGCATGTGCAGCTCATAGTCCGCCATCAGCGCGTCGCCGACCAGGATGAGCTTGTACTTGGGGTCGAAGCGGCGCATGAGGTCGCGCAGCGCCACCGGGTCGGCGAGGTGGTCGGTCTCGTAGACCTTGCCGTAGGGGCAGTTGTGAAAGTAGTACGTGCGCAGCTCCTTGAAGTGCGTGGCCTTCTTGGTGGCGCTGAACAGGTGCGAGATCAACGAGCTGTAGGGGTACATCGACCCGCCGACGTCGATGAGCAGCAGCACGTGCGTGTCGGGCCGGCGCGGGGGCCTCGTGACGACCTCGATATCGCCGGCGTTGCGGGCCGTGGCGTCGATCGTCAGGTCGATGTCCAGCTCGCTCAGCGCGCCCTCGCGCACGAAGGTGCGCAGCCGGCGCAGCGCCACCTCGAACTGCCGGATGTCGAGCGTGATGTCCGAGCGGTAGCCGCGATAGGCACGGGCGTCGGCGATCCGGATCGCGGCGCGGCCGCCGCCCGAGCTGCCCGTGCTCAGCCCCGCGGCGGCTTGGCCCGCCTGGCCGTGCGGCGATGTGCCGCCGGTGCCGATCCAATGGTTGCCGCCCGTGTGCCGCGAGGTCTGCTCCGCGAGGCGCTGCTCGAACAGCCTGCGCCACTGCTCGACCTGCTCGGCCGTGGGCGGGTCCTGCTGGTCCGGGGGAATCTGTGCCTCACGTCGGGCCTCGTCCAGCCATTCCCGCAGCTGCTCGGTGACCTGTGCGTCGGTGAGGCCGGCGTACTCGGCGAGGAACGCGCGGTCGAAGGCGTCCAGGTGCGCCTCCCGATGGACGAGGACCGAGCGCGCCGTGTGGTAGTAGCCGGTGACCGTCTGCTGATGGATCCCGAGCATCAGGGCCTGGCCGAGAGTGACGGCCTCGGAGATGCCCACCGGCACGCCCAGCTCGCGCAGCCGGTAGATGAGCCCGATGAACACGGCTCAGCGCCCGAAGCGCGGCCGCGAACGACCGCTGACCTGGTCGGCGAACGCCTGCAGGTCCTGCTCCTTCTTCAGCAGCGTGCCCACGAACGGCATGTCCTCCCGCAGGGCGACCTCCTGGACACCCCTGGCCCGCAGGACCGCGATCCAGTCGACCAGCTCACTCGTGGACGGCCGCTTGCGCAGGTTGGGCAGGTCCCGGACGCCGTAGAACACGTCCAGCGCCTGCCCCAGCAGGGCGTCGTCGAGCCCAGGGTGGTGAACGGCCACGATGCGTGCCATGAGCTCGCGGTCAGGGAAGTCGATGAAATGGAACACGCACCGGCGCAGGAAGGCGTCGGGCAGCTCCTTCTCGGCGTTCGAGGTGATGATCACGATCGGCCGCTGAACCGCCGCCACCTCGTCGCCGGTCTCGGCGATGGTGAAGCGCATACGGTCCAACTCGTGCAGCAGGTCGTTGGGGAACTCCAAGTCCGCCTTGTCGATCTCGTCGATCAGCAACACCGCGCGCCGCTCGGAGCTGAAGGCGCGGCCCATCGGCCCCATGTGGATGTAGTCGCGGATGGAGCGCACGTCGTGGTCGCCGAAGCGGCTGTCGTAAAGCCTCTGCACGGTGTCGTAGTGGTAGAGCCCGTCCTGGGCGCGCGTGGTGCTCTTGACGTGCCACGTGATGAGCTCGGCGCCCTCGGCCTCGGCGACGGCCTCGGCCAGCAGCGTCTTGCCGGTGCCGGGCTCGCCGCGCACGAGCAGCGGCTTGCGGAGCACCAGCGCGCAGGCGACGGCCGCCTCGAGTGAGGGGTTGGTCAGGTAGCTAGCCGTCCCGGTGAACTCCGTCGTCGCGGTCATCGCCCGATCATAGGGCGCCGCCGGCGGCTACTGCCCGAAGCCCATCGGTTGCACGGCGGCGGCACCCCAATAGGGGTTGGAGGCCTCCACCACCATGAACATCAGCAGCCCCGTGATGCCCGCGATGATCGCCATGAAGAAGAGGTTGATGCGCAACCTGGCCGGCTGGAAGATCGCCAGATACACCACATTCGCCAATGCCAGCACGGCGAGCACCCCGATCACGCCGGGCGTGAAGCGGCCGGGCAGCGCGTTGAGCCGATCAGTCCCCTGGGAGGCCATGTCGCTGACGGTGCTCGTAAGAGAGTCCCAGGCCGGGGACTTGGTGGCGCCCAACGAGGCAGCTTGCAGCAGCGCATCGGCCAGGTTCGTGGTGGCCTTGTCGTGTGCGACGTAGGCGGGGTCGGAGTCAGCTGTCTCCATGAGCGGCCACTCCACCGTGCGGACGGATTCCGCGTAGGCGGCCAGAGCGTCCAGAACCACGTCGCGGCCCTCGCCGGCCGGGAGGGCATCGGCGAGCACCATGGCCCGCTGGAAGTCCGCCGCCTCGGTGCGGGAGGCGTTGCGGGCGTCATTGGACCGCGACCAGGACTGGCCCAGGTTGAACGCCAGCAGGAAGACGAACGCCATCGCCAGAATCCGAATGACCTGGCTTCCCAACAGATGCGAGGGCGGGGGGCCGGGCTCCGAGCCCTCGCCCGGCGGGTTCGGAGTCCCCGTGACCTTGGACGCCGCCTCACCTTGATATTCGGTCTTCTCATCCTCATCCAGCGCGGCCAGCGCCAACGCCTGCGGGTGGAACTTCCACACCAGCAGCAGCGTTATCCCGACCGAGATGGCCACGGCCAGGAACATGCGGACCCATGTCGGCGTGTTGACCATGAATTCCGTGAGCACGAGCAAAGGATAGCCATGAAGTCGTGCGCGATTCGAAGGAGCCGAGAATGGGCGAGAAGGTTGCAGTCGTGCTCTCCGGGGCGGCGGCGCGCGGCGCGTTCCAGGCGGGGGCGCTGGCCGTCCTGGTACCCGCGATCGAGGCCCAGGGCCACCGGGTGCGGATCTTCCTCGGCACCAGCGCGGGCAGCATCAACGCGGCGCTCTGGGGAGCGAACCTGCAGCTGGGCGCCGAGGCCGCCGGCGCCGCCGTCTGCCAGACCTGGCGCCAGATGGACCGGGCGGACGTGTTCGCCCACCCGGCCGGGACGATCGCGCTCAGCCGCACCCCGCAGTTCCTGCTGTCGCTGCTGGGGCAGGGCGGCGCACCCAGCGGCCTGCTCGACACCGCCCCCCTGCGCCGCACCGCCGAGCGGGAGCTGGACACCGAGCGCCTGGCGGCGAACATCGCCGACGGCACCGTGGACGCAGTCGGCGTGACGGCCACCCGGATGCCCCCTCGCGACCTGGCCGCGGCGGTGTACGACGACGAGCTCTCAAATGCCGATCTCGGCTCGCTGACCGGCGACGAGCTGGAGCTCAGCCCAGCGTTCTCGCGCTCGGTGGTGTTCGTCGACTCGGCGACGCTGCCGGTGGATCGCATCGCCGACCCCAGCCGGGCCGTCGACGTGGCCAAGGGGTCGATCACAGTCGATCAGGTGCTGGCATCGGCCGCCATCCCGCTGGGCTTCCCGCCGGTGCTGGTCGCGACGCCGGCCGACGCCAGAGGCTGGTACATCGACGGAGGTGTACGGCTCAACACCCCGCTGCGCCCAGCGCTGGCGCTCGGCGCGGACCGGGTGGTGGTCGTGGCCGGAATGAGCACCGAGTTCGGTCGGCAGCTGCCTCCCGGCGGGCCGGGCGACCCGATTCCGACGATGGCGGACGCCGCCGCCCAGCTGATGCACGCCACAATGGCCGACCGCATGGCCGAGGACATCCGCACCCTCCGCAGCCGCAATGCGCTGGTGGAGCAGGCGCGCGCCGCGGGCACGAGCCTCACGCGCAGTGGCGGGGAGGCGATGCGGACCATCCCGCTGCTGACCGTGAGCCCGCGACCCGGCGAGCTCGGCGCCCTGGCCGAGGAGGTCCTGCTACGGCAGACCCGCAGCGTCGCGGGCAAGCTTCGCGAGTCCGACACGCTGCTGCTCGACCGGCTGCTGCGCGGGATGGGCGACGGCCCGGGGCGCCGGGAGCTGCTCAGCTACGTCTTCTTCGACAGCGAGTACTTCAGCGCCCAGATCGAGTTGGGGGCAGCGGCCGCCCGGGACGCCCTGGCGCAGGGCTGGGAGGCCTGAGCGGCCGACGCCTCCGCGGCCTCAGCCAGAGCCCTTCGTCAGGGTGGTGATGGTGCGCAGCATGATCTTGATGTCCAGCCAGACCGACCAGTTCTCGATATAGAAGTTGTCGTAGCGGGCGCGCTCCTTGATCGAGGTGTCGCCGCGCAGGCCGTTGACCTGCGCCCACCCGGTGAGGCCGCAGGGCACACGGTGACGGCTGCCGTAGAACGGGTAGAGCTGGGCGAACTCGCGCACGAAGTGCGGGCGCTCGGGGCGCGGGCCCACCAGGGACATGTCGCCGCGCCAGATGTTGAACAGCTGCGGGAGCTCGTCCAGCGACGACCGCCGCAGGAACTTGCCGTACCAGCTCACGCGATCGTCGTGCTTGATGTTCCAGTTGGTGGCGGACTCCTCCTCGCTGGCCGGTCGCAGGCTGCGGAACTTCATGACCTCGATGGTGCGCCCGTCCAGGCCTACGCGCTCCTGCCGGAAAATCACCCCGGGGCCATCGACGATGCGGTCCACCAGCGCCAGGATCGCCAGCAGCGGCGAGAGCAGCAGGATCGCGATACCCGAGACCAGCATGTCCACGACCCGCTTGAGCTTCCACATCGGAGACCTGAACGGTCCCCGCCGCAGCCGAGTCATGGGCACGTCGCTGATGACTTCGTCGGTGGATCGCACGGGCGTCACCTCGTACAGCCGCGGCACCACGAGCATCGTGCTGGACAGGCGGTCGGCGTCGCGCATGAACTCGACCTGGTCCGGCAGCGACTCGAAGGCGTAGCCCACGATGACGATGTCCGGCCGGTACCGCTCGATGACCTCCGCGAGGTCGCTCACCGGGCCGAGCACGGGCAGGTTGAGCTCGTCGCGCACCTCGCTGGGCGGCCGGTCCACGTAGCCGATCGGGCGCAGGCCGAGCGAGCGATCGGCGACCATCTGCCCGGCCAGCCGCCGGCTCAGGTCCCGGGTGCCGACGATGAGGGTGTTCTTGCCGAACACGCGTTGGCGGCGCAGCCGCCGGATGAGGACGTAGACCAGGCTCCGCTCCACCACCAGCAGTACGAAGAGCACCAGCAGCAGCACCGGCGTGACGTCTCTCCAGGGGACGCCGAACAGGAACGCCGCCAGGAAGGTCAGTGCCGCAGCGGCGAGGTAGCGCATACCCAGCCTGGGCAGATCGTCCAGGATCGACAGCGTGAACCTGCTGCGGTACAGCAGCGCCTGACCGAACAGGGTCACCACCAGCACCACGAACAGCACCGACCACCAGCCGTTTCCGACGAGGAGCAGGCTCATCGTGAGGACATCGACGGTGAGGAGGATCAGCGCGCCGCCGCGTCGGCGCACCGAGGACGCGAGCTGCATCAGCCGGGGCTTCGAGGGCCCCGTGCCACCGCTTGGCGGATGGGCAGCTTCCCCGGCGTTCGCCGACGATCCGGACACCGGCTGCTGGCCGTCCTGGAGCTTCACGGCGCCGCCACCTGCAACTCGAGGGTGCGGTCGAGCGCGCCCTGCCACACCAGGGCGCCATCGCGCGCCTGCCAGCCGTCCGCGCCGTCCGACGTCGCGGGGTCCCCGGCGAACGTAACCTTCACCTGCAGGTTCACCGTCTGCGCCATGGCCTGCGGGTTGGCCACCGCGGAGTACCGCAGCTTCCCCGGCGTGCCGAACGTCCCGGCGGGCAGGTCATAGGTGACGGTCTGCGTCACCGACGAGCCCGGAGGCTGCAGCCCGCCCTGCCACATCACCTGGCCGCCGACGCCGTCGGGGTAGGGCCCGGTCTTGTCGGGCGCCACGAGCGGCTCGGCGCTGCCGTAGCTCACGGCGGGAGCGGTCGCGGCTCCTGGGATGCGGTGGGCCAGGTGCTGGAGCAGGACGAGCCCCAGGTAGCCCTGGCTCGCGGTGGCGTCGCCCGGCACGTCCGAGGGCACGGCGTTGACCGTGGTGACCCTGCGGGTGACACGAGCGGAACCGTCGGCCGCGACGTCCACCGTCTGGTCGATGGACCGCTGCTGGAAGATGCTGACCTTCGTGCCTCCGGCCTGCATGAACTCCCCGATCACGTCGCCGTCACCGGTCACGAGCTGGCCCTGCGCGCCCATCTGTCCCACGGCCTCCTGCAGGGCGGCATCGTCCATGTAGCCCTGCACGTGCCGGCCCGGGATCGCCTCGGTGATGCCGCGCAGGACGGCCGGCAGGTTGGCCGGGTCCGTCACCAGCGACTGGAACGTCTGGCGCAGGCCATCGTTGAGGTCGCGACGGATCTCGTTGTTGCCCGGCACCTCCTCCGGGTACTGGCGGTACGCGTCGACCAGCACCTTGCGCACGATGTTCTGCGCCGTCAGCTGACCGTAGCCGGGAGACTCGACCGGCCCCGTCTGGTCCAGGATGTCCGACAGCGCGGTGACGTCCATGGTGATGACCCCGTCCAGCTCGGGCCGGCCGATGGCAGCCCAGGCCCGCTGGATGTCCTGGCCGGCGAACGGGAACTCGGGATGGAGGTTGGAGGTGGCGAAGAAGTAGTAGTCGCCCGGGTTGTACCAGGGTGGGCCGCCGACATAGTCCCAGGTCACGGTCTGGTCCCGGGGGACGATGCTCTCGTTGACGCTGCCCGTCAGCGGGACCGACGGGCGCCCCTGGTCGAATTCGACCATGGCCACGTAGAGCAGGGCGCCGCCGGAGCCGTACATCTCGGCCTCGTTGAGCGCGGCGACGAGGTAGCGCTTCGGCCCGTCCGCGCCGGTGGCCGCCGGCAGCGAGGGCGCGGCGGTGCGCGCGGCGCGGCCGAGGTCGACCAACGGCTGCGCCACCCCGTCGAGGGCCCGGCCGGGGGCGCCGAGCGGGCCGGGCAGGACCTTCAGGACGGGTTCCCACACCCGCACGACGTTTCCGGCCACGATCGCCGACGTACCGAGCCAGCCCGCGGCCCTGCCGTACTGGTTGGGGTTGCCGTCCACCGCCTGGGTGAGCGCCCAGCCCCCCACGGCGCCGGTCACAACCACCACGGCCAGGGCCAGCGCCGTCAGCCCCAGCGGGACCAGGACGACGATCACCAGCAGCCACCGCAGAACGCGACCGATCACGGCCCATCACCCCCTAGGAGACGCGGCGCGGTGAACTTCACCCGAACAGAGTAGCCGTACCTCAATCGTAGCCGTCCGCCTACGCAGCGTGCACGCAGGAGGGGTCGAGATCAGGAGGACACGATCAGGAGAAGAGGCTGCCGATGTTGAAGCCCGTGTTCTGGCTGGTCTGAGCCGCCGTGGTGATCCGGATCATCTCCGAGGGCTGCACCGCGACCCATCCGGGCGCGTTGAAGTAGTACTGCATCGCCTCGCCGGAACCACCGCGGAGCGCGGAGGAGAAGGACATGCTGGACACGACCTGCGGCACCAGGTTGCCCGCCCACGCCACGGTGGCGTCGGTATCGGTGTAGGTCGGCGTGGTGGTGCTCAGGATGATCGGCGTGCCGTCGGCCACGATCGCGACGCGGCCGTGGCCGCTGATCACGGTCGACCAGATGCCGCCGGAGACGAAGCCGGCGCCAGAGTTCACCTTGAGGTCGTAGGTCAGCGTGTGCTCGAAGGCGAGCAGGCTCTTGCCGTTGACGCAGATCGAGTCGCCCTCCAGGTACACGATCGCGACGCTCTGGGCCGCGTCGGCCAGGAAGACCTCCGCCGAGCCCTTGATCGACATCAGCGGCGTGTTGTCCGAGGACACCATCTTCTTGATCATGCCGGACATCCCCTGGGTGCCCGAGTGATGTCCGAACTCGAGTCTGTCGCCCTGATAGGCGACCATGGCCCCTTTCGTGGCGTACAGCGGCTCATCCGGGGTCACCACCACGCGCAGCATCTTGGAGTGGAAGACCTCCCACGACCCCGACGGCTCGAAGTTCGATTCCGCGAACAGTTCCGAACGCATGGCGTCCTCCTCGGGGGTGCTGCCGGCCCCGGTCCCACCGGGCAGCCTCAAATGCTACGCCCCGACCCTCACCGAGGGAAGTCAAACACCAACTCCACGTAGTCACTCACCGTGCTTGCATCACCGTGCCCGGACTAGTGTTGCCGGACCCAACGGCGGCGAGGTCACCCATGGTCAAGGACACCCCGAGCGCGGAGCGCTCTCCTGACGAGACCGGTGCGCGTGGCACCGGGGAGCGCCAGCAGCAGGCCCGGACGCGCGCCCAGGAGCGCGCGGCGAGGCGGCGGGCGGCGACGGTGGAGCAGGGGCGTCTGGATGCGGCGGTGGCCGGTGAT
>CAYYRC010000026.1:0-29280 GCA_964474045.1 uncultured Actinomycetes bacterium | reverse complement strand
GCTGTTCGACGAGGTCGAGAAGGCCCACCCCGACATCTTCAACTCGCTGCTGCAGATCTTGGAGGACGGTCGGCTGACCGACGCCCAGGGCCGGGTGGTGGACTTCAAGAACACCGTCATCATCATGACCACCAACCTGGGCACCCGGGACATCGCCAAGGGCTTGAACCTGGGCTTCAGCAACGCTGACGACACCAAGACGTCCTACGAGCGCATGAAGGCTAAGGTCAACGACGAGCTGAAGAACCATTTCCGCCCGGAGTTCCTCAACCGCATCGACGACATCATCGTGTTCCACCAGCTGTCCAAGACCGAGATCATCGAGATCGTGGACCTGATGCTGGCCCGCCTGGACGAGCGGCTGCGGGACAAGGACATGGGGATCGAGCTCACCCAGCCGGCCAAGGAGCTGCTGGCTGAGCGGGGCTACGACCCGGTCCTGGGGGCGCGGCCGCTGCGCCGCACCATCCAGCGCGACATCGAGGACCAGCTGTCCGAGAAGATCCTGTTCGGGGACCTCAAGCCTGGGCAGATCGTCGTGGTGGGCGTGGAGGGCGAGGGCGCCGAGGCCAAGTTCACGTTCGCCGGTGAGGACAAGGCTGAGATCGCCGACGTGCCGCCGATCGTGGCCGAGGGGTAGGCAAGTCTTCGCCCGACACACGGTGCCGATCGGCCATGGGCGGTGCATGCAGGCCCCCTGCAGGCCGTAGGAAAACGCACCTCCTCCACGGTGCCGATCGGCCATGGGCGGTGCACGCAGGCCCCCTGCAGGCCGTAGGAAAACGCACCTCGTCCACGGTGCCGAGCACCTCAGCAGGCCAAAGGGGGCCTGCGGGCACCGCGAGGCGGCCGATCGACACGGCGCCCGTCGGCCGGCAGGGGCCTAGGCCTGGTGGTCGCCGGGGAGGGTGAAGGTGTTCTCGGCGATGGGGTCGACCAGGCCGTCGGCTACCAGGGAGTCCAGGGCTCGGGACAGCTGGAGCGGGTCCGTGGGCCAAAGGTCCTGCAGGTCGGCGGATGTCGCGCTGGACGTGCGGAGGCGGTCGATGATGAGCCCGCGCACTTGCCGGTCGGTGCCGGCGAAGGCCTGGGGCCTGGTGGTGCGCTCGTCGGCGCCCGGTTGGCCGGCCGCCAACCAGGCGCACCGGTCCGACAGCGGGCAGTGCGGGCAGTCGGGGTTGCGGGCGGTGCAGATGACCTGGCCCAGCTCCATGCTCGCCGCGGCCCAGCGTGCGGGCGCGTCGAGGGGGATGAGGGCGTCGGCGAGGCGGCGCTCCGCGGCGGTGACGTGGGCTGGCGTGCTGGCCTGGCCGCTGATCGCGCGGGCAAGCAGGCGCCGGACGTTGACGTCCAGGACCGTCGCGCGCCCGTTGTAGGCGAAGCTGAGGACGGCCGCCGCGGTGTAGTCGCCGACGCCGGGGAGGGCCAGCAGGGCTTCGTAGTTGGACGGCACCCGGCCGCTGTGGTCGTTGGTGATGGCGACGGCGGCGCCGTGCAGGCGCAGCGCGCGACGGGGGTAACCGAGTCGTCCCCAGGCGCGGATCGCGGCAGCGGGCTGCTCGGCGGCCAGGTCTGGAGGTGTGGGCCAGCGGGCCATCCAGGCCGTCCAGACCGGCTCGACGCGGTTGACGGGCGTCTGCTGCAGCATCACCTCGCTGACCAGCACTCCCCAGGGCGAAGGGTCAAGGCGCCAGGGCAGCGGGCGGGAGTTGGCGTCGAACCAGGCCACCACGGTCCGCACCAGCTGGTCGGCCTCGCCCCAGCGGCCGGGTGCTGCCGCGGCGTGGGCGGCCGCGGACGTGCTGGACTCCACGTCGGCGATGGTGCCATGTGGGCCACGGCGACCCGTGAGGGGCCGGGAGCCGCGGGGAGGCGACAGGGTCGCCGGATAGGCTTTGGCCCGTGGACAGCCTCAAGAACCCGGTCGGCCCCGAGGCCCCCTCGGTCTACTGGCGCCGACGCGCCCTGGTGATCGGCGGCGTGATCCTGGTGATCATCGCGATCATCCTGCTTTGGCCCTCGGGCGGGTCGTCGCCGACCTCTGCGCCCGCCAGCGCCTCGCCGAGCGCATCGTCGGCTCGGCCCTCGGGCTCGGCCTCAGCTTCGGCCACCCCCAGCGGCAGCGCCTCGCCGTCCTCGTCCGCTTCTGGGGCATCCGAGTCGGCTTCCCCCTCCAGCTCGGACTCGGCGTCCGCGTCCGGCTCCGCGTCCCCGTCGGCCTCCGGCAGCGGCGGCAAGTGCGCGACGTCGGATCTGTCGCTGGTGGCGGTCCCCGAGCCGAAGGCCGGTGCCGTGGGCGGCGTCATCAAAATGACCATGCGCTTGACCAACGAGTCGAGCACCGCCTGCTCCTGGGACGTGGGCTCCAAGGCCGTGACGTTCACGGTTACCAGCGGCGGCCAGCGGGTGTGGTCCTCGGACGACTGCAACCCGGGCGGCAGCTCCGACCTCCAGGTGGTGCCGCCGGGCAAGACCTTCGAGGTCACCAGCGAGTGGCCGACGGTGGTGACGCAGCCGGGATGCGGCACGCAGACGCCGGCGAAGGCAGGCAGTTACGACGTTTCAGTGTCCGACGACGCGCTGACGAGCCCGTCGGCCAGATTCACGCTCGGCTAGGACCAGCCCGGGAACAGCTGGCAGCTCGCGGCCGCCAACGTCCTGGCCGAGTACACCTAGCGACCTGCTCCGGACACCAGTTCCAGCGGCACCCGGCCGCGTGCCACCAGCTCGGTCAGCGCATCCGTCAGATGCCTCACCTCCACCAGGGTCACCCCGGCTGGGGCGTCGACGCCGTTGGCCCGGTTGGTGCCCGCGCCGGAACGGGCTGCGCGCGTGCCGCGGCGGCGCGCAGGGGGCACCAGCAGCGTGCGGAAGCCCAGCCGGGCAGCTTCGGACACCCGCTCGGACAGCATCGGGACGGGTCGGATGTCACCTGACAGCGCAACCTCGCCGATCGCCGCGAAGTCGCCGGGAAGCGCC
Source organism: uncultured Actinomycetes bacterium (assembly GCA_964474045.1). Lineage (GTDB taxonomy): Bacteria > Actinomycetota > Actinomycetes > S36-B12 > UBA10799 > JACJWR01. Next base: position 26,301 of record CAYYRC010000026.1, on the reverse strand, counting down.
GTGCCCGACGCCGCCGACGCCACCGCCAGGCACAGCGCCAGGTCCGCGGCGGAGTCCGCCAGGCGCACCCCGCCAGCGGTGGCGACGAACACCTCCTTGGCCGCGAGGCCCAGGTCCGAGGCCTGGTTGGTCACCGCAAGGAGCATCGAGGTTCGGCTGGAGTCGAGCCCCGTCACGCCGCGGCGGGGCGTCGGCACGCTGGACTGCGCCACCAGGGCCTGCAGCTCGGACACGAGCGGTCGCCGGCCCTCCAGCGTGACGGTGGTGCAGGTCCCGGCGACCGGGCGGTCGCGGTGCCCGCGGAACAGCTCGCTGGGGTCGGGAACCTCGCGCAGACCCTGGGCCGTCTGCTCGAAGCACACGACCTCGTCGGCGGCGCCGTAGCGGTTCTTGACGGCCCGGAGCAGGCGCAGCGAGGTGGATCGATCGCCCTCGAAGGCCAGTACGGTGTCCACCAGATGCTCCATCGCGCGCGGCCCCGCGATGGTGTTCTCACGCGTGGACTGACCGATCACGATGAGCGGCATGCCGCGGCCCTTGGCCAGGCGCACCAGCGCCTGGGTGACTTCCAGCACCTGGGCCACCCCGCCGGCGCGGCCATCGACCTGCGGGGAGCTGATGGTCTGCACCGAGTCGATCACCAGCAGCGCCGGCTCGTGCTCCTCCAGGTGCCCGACCACCGCGGGGAGCTCGGACTCGTCGGCCACCAGCAGCATCTGGGAGTCGGCGCCGATCCTGCGCGCCCGCACGCCGATCTGCTCGCTGGACTCCTCCCCGGAGATATACAGACACCGCTGCCCGCGGGCCGCGATCGCCTGCGCGACCTCCAGCAGCAGCGTGGACTTGCCCACCCCCGGCTCGCCCGCCAGCAGCACCACCTGACCGGGCACCAGGCCGCCGCCGAGCACCCGGTCGAACTCGCCGATGCCGCTGGCCATCCGGTCCTGGGCGGTGACGGTGAGCTCGGTGACGGGCCGCGCCGGCCGCGTCGGCCGACCGGCGGCGACGGCTGCAGCACCGCCTCGGGCGGCCGGATCGGGCGCGCGCTCGACGACGGTGCCGAACTCCCCGCACCGGGTGCAGCGGCCCGCCCAGCGCAGGCTGGGGGCACCACAGGCGTTGCAGGCGTAGGCGGGACTGTTGTTCTTGGCCACGCCAGCAGGCTAGGTCAGGCGTCCGACACTTCGGCGGCGCCTCGCGACGGGTCGGCCGCATGGCTGGCAGACGTGGCCGGTGACGTGCGGGCGGCCCGGCGCGGGACGGCACTGGCGCGGGGCGGGTCGGCAGGGTGGTGCAGACCGTCGCCGGAGACTTCCAGCAACTCCACCAGCAGGTCGTATCCCGCCGGACCCATGAGGCGGCGCAGTGTCTCGGCCTCGCTGACGTACACCGGAACCTCGCCGACGTGCGCCTCGGTCGCCCCCGAGCAGTACCAGTCCAGATCGTGCCCGCCCGGGCCCCAGCCGCGCCGGTCGTACTCGGTGATCACGACGACCTCGGACGTGGAGCCGTCCGGCCAGCTGCGCTCGTCGTAGTCCCGCCGGACCGGCAGCTGCCAGCAGACGTCGGGCTTGACCTCCTGCGGCGGGACACCCTCCCGCTCAGCCAGCAGGTGCAGGGCGCACCCACCCCCGGCCGGGAAGTCAGGCGCATTGAGGAAGATGCACGCGCCCTGATGCCGGCGCGTCTGGCGGGCGCCCTCGGCATCCTTGCCGACGACGCCCTTGCGCTTGCCGACGGCATGGTTCTGCCACACCTCGGCGTCGAGCTTGGCAGCCCAGGCCTTCACCCGCGCCCGGTCCGCGTCATCGGCGAAGTGGGCGCCCAGCGCGCAGCATCCAGCATCGGGGGCGTCGGCGTAGATCCCGGGGCAGCCGCGGCCGAAAATGCACGTCCAGCTCGACAGCAGCCAAGTGGTGTCGCAGCGGAAGGTCCGCCCTGGCTCGGCGGGGTCGGTGAACTCCAGCCAGCTGCGCGGAAACCCCAGGTCCACCTCCACCACGTCCGTCAGCCTAGGCCCTGGCGCCTCGGCGCCAGGGGACGATCTGGCCGGAAGTCCCATGCCACGGCTGGCCGTCGGGGTCTAACGTGACGCTGAGGCGTTGGTCGGCACGCATGGGTGTCGACCCGCCGCGGCGCGCTGGAGGTCGATGGCGATGGCGAACGAAGACGTGATCGCGCAGTTGCGGGCGGAGCTGGCGACCTTGCGGGCGGACTCGGACGCGCGGATCGCCGAGCTGGAGCGGCAACGGGCGGCGGACGCCGACCGCATCGCCCGGTTGGAGGCCGGGTCCGGCCAGCCCCGGCCGCTTGCGGAGGCGCCGCCGGCGCAACCCGGACCTGCGCATTGGTCCCGCCGGGCCCTGCTGCTGGGCGGCGTCGGCGCGGCCGCCGGTGCCGTCGCAGGGGTTGCCGCGGGAGCCTCCCCGGCCGCCGCCACCACCGGCGCGATGCAGTTCGGCGCCAGCAACGACGCCGGCGCGACCTCGACCCAGCTCCTCTCGTCCAACACCGTGGCCGGGACACTCCTCGCCGACAACACCTCCAGCGGCCCGGGGCTCCGCGCGACCTCGGACACTGGCGCCGCGGTCTATGGGAACTCCCGCGGCAGCCACGGCGTCTACGGCTACGCCCGCGACTGGTTCGGCGTCTACGGCCAGGCGGTGGGCACGGGCAGCGGAGTGGTGGGGGACGCGGTCTCCGGGGCCGGCGCCCACGGCCGCTCCGGCAGCGGCGCGGGAGTGCACGCTACGTCGTCCACCGGCCCTGCCCTCTGGCTGGACAACCGAGACGTCCCGGCCGGACCGCCCGTGGGTGGCCCGTATGCGGTGGGTCAGCTGGTCGCGCCGGCCGACGGCTCGTTGTGGGTGTGCGTGCACGGTGGTTCTCCGGGCCGCTGGCGGCTGCTGGCGTCCGAGGACTCCGCTGGCGGCTTCGTTCCGATCAAGCCGACCCGCGTCTACGACTCGCGCTGCCCGCAACCCTCGGCCGGAGCGCCGCTGGCTCCGGGCACGCCACGCAACATCAGCGTCGCCGATGCCCGCGACCCCGTCACCGGCGCGGTCACGACGGCCAACCTGGTCCCGGCGAACACCATGGCTGTCGCCATCAACCTGACCGTCACCGGATCGAACGGTCCGGGATGGGTGGCGTTGGCCCCCGGCGGGGCGCTCAACTTCACGGCCTCGGCCATCAATTTCCAGGCCAACCAGTCCATCGCCAACGGCATGGTCACGACGCTCAACCCGGGCACCCGCAGCCTGCGGGCCTGGGCCAACACGTCGGCCGTCCAGGTGATCATCGACGTGACCGGCTACTTCCGGGCTGCCTGAGGCGTCGGCGCGCCGTCGCGCTTACCGGTAGCGTTGCGGCGTGCGCCTCGGAGTCTTGGACGTCGGTTCCAACACCGTCCACCTGTTGATCGTGGATGCCCGCCACGGCGGCGCACCCGTGCCAGCCCACAGCCACAAGATCGAGCTGCGCCTCGCGGAGTCGCTCGACGCCCGCGGCAACATCTCGGCCGAGGGGGCAGCGAAGCTCAGCGGCTTCGTGTCGGAGTCGCTCGCGGTCGCCGAGGACGCCGGGGTGGCGTCCATCATGGGCTTCGCCACGTCGGCGATCCGGGAGGCGCCCAACGGCGAGCAGGTGATCGACCAGGTCCACGACGCCACCGGCGTGCGGCTGGAGCTGCTCAGCGGCGAGGACGAGGGTCGCCTGACGTTCCTGGCGGTGCGCCGCTGGTTCGGCTGGAGCAGCGGACGCCTCATCGTGTTCGACATCGGTGGCGGCTCGCTGGAGATCGCCGTGGGCTCCGACGAGGAGCCCGACGACGCGATCTCGCTGGAGCTCGGCGCGGGCCGACTCACCCGTGCGCACATCTCCGGCGCGCCGGCGGACCCCGAGGAGGTCCGCGCCCTGCGCCGCCTCATCCGCACCGAGATGGCGGACGTGGTGAGCAGCATCGACCGGCTGGGGCCGCCGGACCTGGCCGTGGCCACCTCCAAGACGTTCCGCCAGCTGGCGCGCATCACCGGCGCCGCCCCGTCGGCCGAGGGTCCTTACGTGCGCCGGGTCCTCACCCGTGAGGGCATCGGCGAGTGGCTGCCGAAGATCGAGGCGATGTCGCTCGCCGAGCGCACGGCGTTGCCGGGGGTGTCCACCGGACGCGCCGGGCAGCTGGTGGCCGGGGCGCTGGTGGCCGAGGCGGCCATGGACCTGTTCGGCCACGACGAGTTCGTGCTGTGCCCCTGGGCGCTGCGCGAGGGCGTCATCCTGCGCCGCATGGACGGACTTGACGAGTGACGGACCCGACAGCCGGCGGCGTCGTCGCCGACACCGTGGGCCTGACCGGCGCGGAGGTGGCCCAGCGGGTCAGCGCGGGGCAGGTGAACGCCGCCCCGAACCCCAACAGCCGCAGCCTGGCCAGCATCTTCCGCGAGAACGTCTTCACCTCGTTCAACCTGGTCATCGGCACTATGTGGGCGCTGATGATCATCGCCCAGGCGCCGATCCAGGACTCGCTCTTCGGCCTCGTGATCATCTTCAACTCGGCGATCGGCATCATCCAGGAGTACCGCGCCAAGCGGACCCTCGAGAAGCTGTCGGTGGTGGGCGAGGCCAAGCCGGTCGTCCGGCGCGACGGGGTGGCGGTCGAGGTGCGCCCCGGCGAGGTCGTGCTCGATGACGTCGTGGAGCTGCGGATCGGCGACCAGGTGGTGGTCGACGGCCAGGTGCTCGCCGGCAGCGGGCTGGAGGCGGACGAGTCACTGCTCACCGGCGAGGCCGACCCGGTGGCCAAGCATCCCGGCGAGGAGGTGTTGAGCGGCTCGTTCATCGTCGCGGGTTCCGGGCTCATGCGCGCCAACCGCGTCGGCGCGGACGCCTACGCCACCAAGCTGGCGGCCGAGGCGCGCAAGTTCACGGTCACCCGCAGCGAGCTGATGGACTCCATCATGCGGTTCGTGCGGATCATGAGCTACGTGCTCATCCCGCTGGGCATCCTGCTGTTCATCTCGCAGATGCGGGCCAGCCCCAACTGGCAGGAGGCGCTCTCGGGCACCGTGGCCGGTGTGGTGACGATGGTTCCCGAGGGCCTGGTGCTGCTCACGTCCGTGGCCATGGCGGTCGCCGTTGTCCGGCTGGGCCAGCAGCGCACGCTGGTGCAGGAGATGCCGGCCGTCGAGGTGCTGGCCCGCGTTGACGTGGTGTGCGTCGACAAGACCGGCACCCTGACCGAGCCGGGCATGTCGGTGCAGGAGCTCGTGGAACTGGACGAGTCGGCCGCCGCAACAGCCGCTCTGGGCGCCCTGGGCGGTTCTGAGGACAGCCCCAACCCGACCCTGGCGGCGGTGGCCGCGGCCTACCCGGACCCGGGCTGGCAGCTGGTCGGGACGGTGCCCTTCTCCAGCGCCCGCAAGTGGTCCGCGGCGACCTTCGCCGACCACGGCAGCTGGGTGTTGGGCGCCCCGGAGATGCTGCTCGACGCGGATTCGCCGGTGCGCCCCCGCGCCGACGGGCTCGCGGCCAGCGGGGCACGGGTGCTGCTGCTGGGACGCTCCGTCGGGTCGGCGCCCCCGAGTGCAGAGGACGGTGCCGGCCAGGTCGTGCCGGTGGCGCTGGTGAGCATCGACCAGCAGCTGCGCCCGGACGCGGCCGGCACGGTGGCGTACTTCCTGGATCAGGACGTGCAGGTCAAGGTGATCTCCGGCGACAACCCGGTGACCGTGGGCGCGATCGCCGCGGCCGCCGGCATCCCCCGCGCCGATGATCCCTTCGATGCCCGCGAGCTGCCGACGGACACCGAGGAGTTGGCCGGCGTGCTGGAGTCCCACGGAGTCTTCGGCCGGGTCACGCCGGCGCAGAAGCGCGCCATGGTCAAGGCGCTGCAGTCCCGCGGGCACACCGTGGCCATGACCGGCGACGGTGTCAACGACGTGCTCGCGCTGAAGGACTCCGACCTCGGCATCGCCATGGGGTCGGGTGCGGCGGCCACCCGGGCGGTGGCCCAGATCGTGCTGCTGGACAACTCTTTCGCGGTCATGCCCTCAGTGGTCGCCGAGGGTCGGCGGGTGCTGGGCAACATCGAGCGGGTCAGCTCGCTGTTCCTGACGAAGAGCTTCTACTCCGCCGTGCTCAGCCTGCTGGTCGTGGTGTTCACACTGACGTCGATCTTCGAGGTGGAGTTCGTCTTCCTGCCGAGGCATCTGACCGTCATCACCTGGCTGACGATCGGCGTGCCGGCCTTCTTCCTGGCGCTCATGCCCAACACCCGCCGGTTCGCCCCTGGCTTCTTCCGGCGGGTGCTGGTGTTCGCCGTGCCCGCGGGCATCATCTGCGGCGTGATGTCGTTCGCGTCCTACGCGCTGGCGCTGTGGCGGGGCCTGCCGGTGCAGTCGGCGCGCACCTCCGCGGCTATCACGCTGTTCATCATCTCGATGACCGTGCTGGCGATGATCGCGCGGCCGCTGGTGGGCTTCCGGCTGCTGATCGTGGTGGCGATGGGGGTCGCCTTCCTGGGCTTCCTGTTCATCCCGTGGCTGGCCGACTTCTTCGCCTTCCGCCTGGACGACGACGCCAAGACCTCCATCGCGGTCGCGCTGGGGGCGGTGGGGGCGGTTCTGCTCATCATCGTCAGCCGTACGCTTGGCCCACGGCTGGAACCGAGCCTGGCTGCGCCCGGCGAGCCCGGGGCGCCGCTGGAGGCGCCCAGCCGGAGGCACTCGACCACGGCCGCCGGAGCCCACGGGACCGGACCGTCCGACCGCACCGACAAGTTGAAGGACAGCGCATGACCCCCCCGACGACCACGGCTGGCGCCGGAGGCGTGCCCAAGGCCGCCCCGGCCAAGGTGGCGCTGTCCACGGTCTCGGTGTACCCGGAGAGCCCGGCAGCCGCTTTCGAGATGGCCAGCCGGCTGGGCTACGACGGGGTCGAGGTCATGGTGATGGCCGACGCCGTCAGCCAGGACATCGACGCCATCAAGCACCTGCAGGACACCTACGAGATACCGGTGCTGGCCGTCCACGCGCCCTGTCTGCTGGTCACCCAGCGGGTCTGGGGAACCGACCCCTGGGAGAAGCTCGTCAAGGCCCAGGATGCGGCGGAGCAGCTGGGCGCCGACACGGTCGTCGTGCACCCGCCGTTCCGCTGGCAGCGCGACTACGCCCGGGACTTCGTCCGCGGCCTGGTGCGCATGGGCGACGAGACCGCCGTGCGCTTCGCGGTGGAGAACATGTACCCGTGGCGGGCGCGGTCCCGCGAGCTCGCGGCCTACGCCCCGGGCTGGGACAACCGGGACGAGGACTACCCACACACCACGATCGACTTGTCCCACACGGCGGTCAGCGGCACCGACGCCGTCGCGATGGCCGAGGACCTGGGCGACTCCCTGAGCCACATCCACCTTGCCGACGGCACGGGCGGCTCACGCGACGAGCACCTGATCCCAGGCCGCGGCAACCAGCCCTGCGGTGAGCTGCTGGAGGGTCTGGCCGCGCGCGGCTTCAGCGGTTCGGTGGTGGTCGAGGTCACCACCCGCAAGGCTCCCAACCGAGCCGCCCGCGAGTCGGACCTGGCCGAGGCGCTGGCCTTCGCACGGCTGCACCTCGTCGCGCCCTGAGCCCGGTCGCGACTCCTCGACGGCCCCCCATGGACGGCCACATGGCCCTAGGGTTGGGCCATGACTTCTGATGACGTCCGCGACGCGGTGCTCGATTCCGCCCGCGTCGCCTTCCGCAGCAAGGGCTACGTGCGCACCACGATCAAGGGGGTCGCGGCCGCCGCCGGCGTGGCGCCGGAGGTTGTCAGCCGCTACTGGGGGTCCAAGGAGAAGCTCTTCGCCGCCGCGATGAAGCTGCCGTTCGACCCGGCGACCGCGGTGCCCGAGCTCGCCGCACCCGGCTTGGAGGGCATGGGCGAGCGTCTCACCCGCGCCACCCTGGACACGCTGTCCGACGAGGAGAGCCGCGAGGACCTGCTCGTCCTGTTCAAGGCCGGCGCATCGTCCACCAAGGCAACCGCCGGCCTGCGGGCATTCATCGAGCAGTCGATGATCGACCGCCTGGTGCGCTACATCGGGGTGCCCGACGCACGGCTCCGGGTGTCGCTGATCTCGAGCTACCTGGTGGGGATCGCGGCCAACCGCTACATCACGCGCCTGGAGCCGCTGGCCTCCATGCCCGAGGACGACCTCGTCAAGATCGTGGCGCCGACGATCCAGGCCTGGCTCGACCCGTCCATCCCGCTGCCCGGAGGAGTTGCCTAGATGATCCGCCAGACGCTGCTCATGGCCTCCCGCAGCGAAGGCCTGAAGAACCTGGCCGCCAACACGCCCGTGACGCGATCGGTGGTGGAGCGTTACGTGGCCGGCGAGACCACCGGCGACGCGGTGCGCGTGGCCGCCGAGCTGGCCGACGGTGGCATGCTCAGCACCATCGACCACCTGGGGGAGGACACGGTCAGCATCGAGCAGGCCGACGGCATCCGGGACGCCTACCTGGACCTTCTGCGCGGCCTGGACGAGGCCGGGCTGGCCGGGGTCGCGGAAGTCTCCGTCAAGCTGTCGGCAATCGGCCAGGCCCTGCCCGACGGCCCGCGGATCGCCACCGAGAACGCGCACGTGATCGCGTCGGCCGCAGCTGCCGTGGGCACCACCGTCACCCTCGACATGGAGGACCACACCACCACCGACCTGACGCTGGAGACCCTGCGCACGCTGCGGCAGGACTTCCCGCAGACCGGCGCCGTGCTGCAGGCGTACCTGTACCGCACCGAGGCGGATTGCCGGGACCTGTCCTACGCCGGCTCCCGGGTGCGGCTGTGCAAGGGGGCGTACCGCGAGCCGGAGTCGGTGGCGTTCCAGAGCCGGTCCGACGTGGACCTGTCCTACGTGCGCTGCATGAAGGTCCTCATGGCCGGCCAGGGCTACCCGATGATCGCCAGCCACGACCCGCGGCTGATCGAGATCGCTGAGGCCCTGGCGGTGCGGGCACACCGTCAGCGGGGCGACTACGAGTACCAGATGCTGCACGGCGTGCGCCCCGAGGAGCAGCGCCGGCTGGCGGCCCAGGGCGAGAAGATGCGCGTCTACGTCCCCTACGGCGAGGAGTGGTACGGCTACATGGTGCGCCGCATGGCCGAGAAGCCGGCCAATATGACCCTCTTCCTGCGCTCGCTGGTGAGCTCGGGCTGACCATGGCCCAGGACATCGAGGCTGACGGGGCTGCCCAGACGCCGGCCGCGGGCGCCGGCACCATCGCCGTGTTCGGCGCGGGAGTCATGGGCGAGGCGCTGCTCAGCGGGCTGCTGAGCAGTGGCATCGCCGCCGACGATCTCATCATCACCGAGCGCCGCCCGGACCGCGCCGAGCAGATCCGCGCCCGCTTCGGCGTCCGCGTGCTGGACAACGCCGCGGCCGCGCGCGTCGCCGACACGCTGCTGCTGGTTGTCAAGCCGCAGGACATGGCCGCCCTGCTGGCCGAGGTCGCGCCCATCATCAAGCCGGACTCGCTGGTGATCTCGCTGGCCGCGGGCATCACCTGCGCGACCATCGCCGACCACCTGCCGCCCGGCCACGCAGTGGTGCGCGTGATGCCCAATACCCCCGCGCTGGTGGACGAGGGGATGTCGGCGCTGGCTGGCGGCCAGACCTGCGACGCCGCGCACCTGGCCCGGGCGGCACAGCTGCTGAGCTCGGTCGGCAAGGTGGTCGAGGTGCCCGAGGGCTACCTGGACGCCGTCACCGCGATCTCCGGCTCCGGACCGGCCTACATCTTCTACGTCGTCGAGGCGATGATCGAGGCCGGCGTGCTGCTGGGCCTGCCCCGGGCACTGGCCAACGAGCTCGTGGTGCAGACGCTCGTGGGGGCCGCGACCATGCTGCGCGAGACCGGCGAGCACCCCACCGTGCTGCGGGAGAACGTCAGCTCGCCAGCGGGCACCACGGTGGCTGCGATCCGCCAGCTGGACGACCACAAGGTGCGTGCCGCGTTCGTCACCGCCATGGAGGCCGCTCGCGACCGGTCCCGAGAGCTTGCCGGTGGCGCATGACCGGTAGGGCGGCGTTCGTCTGGGACGACCGGCTCCGGGCCTACGACTTCGGGCCGGGCCACCCCATGGCGCCCGTCCGCCAGCAGCTGACCTATCGCCTGGTGCGCGACTTCGGCCTGCTGGACACCCCCGGCGCGCAACTGGTGGAGCCGATCGAGCCGGCCGACGTCGCCGACATCCTGCGGGTGCACTCGCCGGACTTCGTCGATGCCGTGCGCCTAGCCTCCGAGGACCTGTCCTACGTCGACCTGCACCGCGGCATCGGCACCGAGGACGTGCCCGCGTTCCCCGGCATGCACGACGCCTCGCTGCACGTTGCCGGCGCGACGCTGGCCGCCGCTGCCGCCGTGGCCGGCGGGTCGCACCTGCACGCCGTGAACATCTCCGGCGGCCTGCACCACGCGGCGCGGGACGCTGCGAGCGGCTTCTGCGTCTACAACGACATCGCCGTGGCGATCGCCTGGCTGCTGGACCAGGGCTACTCCCGCATCGCCTACGTCGACGTCGACGTGCACCACGGCGACGGTGTGCAGAACATCTTCTGGGCCGATCCGCGGGTACTCACGGTGTCGATCCACGAGACCGGCCGCACGCTGTTCCCCGGGACCGGATTCGCCGATGAGGTCGGCGGTCGCGGCGCCGAGGGCACGGCGGTCAACCTGGCCCTGCCACCGGGCACGGCCGACGAGCGGTGGCTGCGCGGCTTCGAGGCCATCGTGCCGGAGGTGCTGGCCGCCTTCGAGCCACAGATCCTCGTCTCGCAGCACGGTTGCGACAGCCATGCCGACGACCCGCTGGCGCACTTCGCGTTGAGCATCGACGGCCAGCGCCGCTCCTACGAGCTCATCCACTCCTATGCGCACACCTACGCCGACGGCAAGTGGGTCGCCGTCGGCGGGGGCGGCTACGAGTGGGTGGACGTGGTGCCCCGCGCCTGGACGCACCTGACGGCCATCGCCTGCGGCGCGCCGATCGAGCCCGAGACACCGGTTCCGGGGGCGTTCTCGGAGTTCGTGCAGATCGCGCTCGGCCGCCCCGCGCCGGGCCGCATGACTGACGGCCGGCCGGCGCCCACCGACACCTGGGACGGCCGGACCGATCCCAGCAACCCCTACGACCGGGCCATCGGGGCAACCCGGCGGGCCGTTTTCGGGCATCTGGGTATCCACGACGACACGTTCGGCATGTAGTCCGGGCCGACCGGTGGAGTGCCGCCGCACCGCCGGGGCGCACAATTGCCGGAGAAGCCTGCGCCCCAGGTGCGCGCTTCACTACTGTGGCGACGCAACGCCGCAGCGGCTCAGCGCCGCGCCGGATCCCGAACAGAGAGCTCCGCCATATGGCCTCGGACGACCAGAACGACCCGCTGCCGCAGGTGCGCTTCCTGACCGTGGCCGAGGTGGCGGCGATCATGCGGGTGTCCAAGATGACGGTGTACCGCCTGGTGCACTCCGGTGAGCTGCCGGCGATCCGGGTGGGGCGCTCTTTCCGAGTCCCGGAGCGGGCAGTGCACGACTTCCTGCGCAAGTCCTTCAACGCCGCCGGCTGACGACGCCCCGCACCTGCCTGGCACCTTCGGCGCCAGTCCTGCGTAGGCTGTCAGGGTTAGGTCGTCACATCCGTCATTGAGCACCCGGAGGATCCTGTGGGTTCGGTCGTCAAGAAGCGCCGCAAGCGCATGGCCAAGAAGAAGCACCGCAAGCTGCTGCGCAAGACCCGCGTCCAGCGCCGCAACAAGAAGTAGCACCCGGGCGGCAGGTCCGCATCCTCCCGCCTGCTGTCCGTCGTCCGTCCTGTGCCCCCGGTCGCGAAGGAGTCCCAATGTCCCGTGTCGTGTTGGTGACCGGCGTCTCCCGCTACCTGGGCGGCCGGATGGCCCGGATCCTGACCGCAGAGCCGGACGTGGCGCGCGTGATCGGGGTGGACGTCATCCCGCCGCGCGGGGACATCGGCGGCGCTGAGTTCGTCCGCGCCGACATCCGCAACCCGATCATCTCGAAGGTGATCCGGGCGGCGTCGGTGGACACCGTCGTGCACATGGGCGTGATCGCCACGCCGGTGCAGGCCGGCGGTCGGATGTCGATGAAGGAGATCAACGTCATCGGCACCATGCAGCTGCTCGCGGCCTGCCAGAAGGCCCCGACGCTGCAGCGGCTCATCGTCAAGTCCACCTCGGGGGTGTACGGCGCGGGGCCCAAGGACCCGGCGCTGTTCACCGAGGAGATGCAGCCCAAGCACAGCCCGTCCTCGGGCTGGGCGAAGGATTCCACCGAGGTCGAGGGCTACGTGCGCGGTTTCGCGCGCCGCCGCCCTGATGTGGCCGTGACCATGCTGCGCTACGCGAACTTCCTGGGCCCGCAGGTCGAGACGCCCATGACCTCGTACTTCTCGCTGCCGATCATCCCGACCGTGCTCGGCTACGACGCGCGGCTGCAGTTCGTGCACGAGGACGACGGTCTGGAGGTCCTGCGCCGGGCAACGGTCGAGGACCACCCCGGCACCTTCAACGTGGCCGGCGACGGGATCTTGCTGCTGTCTCAGGCCGCCCGCCGGGCCGGTCGGCCCATCGCTCCCATCCCCAGCCCGTTCGTCGGGCTGGTCGGCGCCGCCGTTCGTCGGGCCGGGCTGGCGGACTTCTCGCCCGAGCAGGTGCGGTTCCTGACCTACGGCCGGGGCATCGATACCACCCGGATGCGCGACGTCTTCGGCTTCCACCCGCAGCACACGACCGCGGAGACGTTCGAGGAGTTCGTCCGCGCCCACGACCTCAACCGCGCCTTCCCGCCGGAGCGGGTGGAGGCGGTGGAGCAGCAACTCGCCTCGCTGATCGGCGGAAAGGACCTGGCACATGCCTGACGCGCGCGTGATCCCCTTCGACGGCGACGACCGCGGGCGCCGCCCGGGTGCGGGCCAGGCCGGCCCGGTCCCGTTGGACGCCGAGGTCTTCGACTTCGAGGAGTACGCGGAGGAGCCGCCGTCGCTGTCCGAGCGTGCTGTCAGCGCGCTGGACTTCCTGCGCCGGCGCATCACCGGCGAGTACGCCGTCGACGACTTCGGCTTCGATCCCGAGCTCACCGACCGCGTGCTGCTCGCGCCGCTGCGGCCGCTCTACTCGTCCTACTTCCGGGTGGAGACCCGCGGGCTGGAGAACGTGCCGGACACCGGCGGCGCGCTGGTCGTCGGCAACCACTCGGGCACCATCGCGCTGGATGGCACGATGACCCAGCTCGCCCTGCTCGACCACCACCCGGCGCACCGGCACCTGCGGATGCTCGGCGCCAACCTGCTGTTCTCGACGCCCTTCCTGGGTGAGCTCGTGCGCAAGGGCGGCAGCACGCTGGCCTGCGCCCCCGACGCCGAGCGGCTGCTGCGCAGCGGCGAGCTGGTCGGCGTGTGGCCGGAGGGGTTCAAGGGCATCGGCAAACCGTTCAGCGAGCGCTACAAGCTGCAGCGGTTCGGCCGCGGCGGTTTCGTGGCGGCCGCGCTTCGCACCGGGACCCCGATCGTGCCGTGCGCGATCGTCGGTGCCGAGGAGATCTACCCGATCATCGGCAACGCCAAGTTCGTCGCCCGCATCCTGGGCCTGCCGTACTTCCCCATCACCCCCACCTTCCCCTGGCTCGGCCCGCTGGGGATGGTCCCGCTGCCGAGCAAATGGATCATCGAGTTCGGAGAGCCCATCAGCACCGCCGAGTACGGACCCGAGGCGGCCGACGACCCCATGCTCGTGTTCAACCTGACCGACCAGGTACGCGAGAACATCCAGCAGTCCCTCTACCGCCTGCTGGTGCAGCGGCGGTCGGTGTTCCGCTGAGGTAATCACCCGCGCGCCCCGCGTGCTGTGCCAAACTCGGGCGCGTGGGAGCCAACATCGCCGACCTGGTCACCCAGTCCGCGGACCGCACGCCGAACAAGCCCGCCCTCATCTGCGCCGACCGCACTGTCGCCTGGTCCGAGTTGGAGCGCCTGGTGCGCGCCGTCGCCGGCGGCCTGGCCGCCCGGGGTCTGGGCAAGGGCGACCGCGTGGCCATGATGATTGGCAACACCCCGGAGTTCGTCTCAACGTACTTCGGGGTCCTGCGCGCCGGCATGGTGGCGGTCCCGATCAACACGGGCTACACCGCCTACGAGGTCTCCTACCTGGTCGAGCAGTCCGGCGCCGCGCTGTTCATCTGTGACGCCGACTCCGAGCAGGTGGCCATCGACAGCGCTGGGCCGGTGCCGCTGGTGCGGGTCGGCAGCGACGCGTGGCGCGCGTTCACCGTCGGCTCCACGCCGCCGCCCAGGGTCGAGGTCGGCGCTGAGGACCTGGCCCTGTTGATGTTCACCTCGGGCACCTCGGGCCGGCCCAAGGGCGCGATGATCACCCATCGGGCGCTGATGGCCAACCTGGAGCAACTCGCCGCGTTGCAGGACCCGGCCGCGACGCTGCCCGATGACATCGTGATGATCATCCTGCCGCTGTTCCACGCCTACGCGCTCAACAGCGCCCTGGGCATGGTTGCCTACACCGGGGCGACCGCGATCCTGAGCGAACGCTTCGACCCGCTGGCCTCGTTGCGCTCGATCCACGTGCACCGGGCGACGGTCGTGGTCACCGCGCCGCCGGTCTACGCGGCGTGGAGCGAGACCCGCCGCGCCGGCGAGGCTCTGACGAGCGTGCGGCTGCTCATCTCCGGCGCCGCGCCGCTGGCCCGCTCCGTGTTCGCCGCCTTCGTCGAGCGTATCGGCCAGCCGGTGTGGGAGGGGTACGGCATGACCGAGGCGAGCCCCGTGATCACCTCCACGCTGGTGTCCGGCGAGCCGCTGCCCGGCTCGGTCGGCAAGCCGCTGCCTGGGGTCGAGCTCGAGTTGCGCGACGCCCAGGGCGAGCCGGTGGACGACGGCGACCCCGGGGAGGTCATCGTCCGCGGCGAGAACCTGTTCTCGGGCTACTGGCCCGACGGCCACGACGGGCCTGGCCCGGACGGCTGGTGGGCCACGTCGGATGTCGGCATCCTGGACGAGGGCGGCAACCTGCGGCTGGTGGACCGGCGCAACGACCTGATCATCATCAGCGGTTTCAACGTCTACCCGCGCGAGGTTGAGGAGGCGCTCATGACGCTGCCCGGCATCGTCGAGGCGGCCGTGATGGGTATTCCGGACCCCGTCACCGGGGAGTCGGTGAAGGCGCTGGTGGTGGCCAGCGACGACACCCTTGACGCCGAGGCCGTGATCGAGTTCGCGCGCACCCGGCTGGCCCGCTTCAAGTGCCCGACCGTGGTGGAGTTCGTGGACGAGCTGCCACACTCGGGGACCGGCAAGATCTCCAAGGGAGCGCTGCGCGAGCGCATCGCCGGGGTCCGGGAGTGACCGCCGAGCAGGGCACCGGGGGCGCGCCGGGTCACCAGGTCACACTCGTGGGCAAGCCCGGGTGCCACCTGTGCGATGAGGCGCGTCCGATCGTCGTAGAGGTGTGCGCCGAGTGCGGCGCTGACTTCGTCGAGGTTTCGGTGCTCGACGACCCGGAGCTGATGGACCGCTACGGCGAGTACATCCCGGTGGTGCTCATCGACGGTGAGCAGCACGACTTCTTCCGGGTTTCGGCGCAGCGGCTGCGGGCCGCGCTGCTCCGCTAGCTGTTGGACACGTAGACCGTCATCGCGGCGCTGCCGAACCAGCTGGTGTTGCCGCTCCAGCCCAGGGAGCATGTGGCCGGCGCCGCCGAGCCAGACGACGGGTTGTCCACGCAGGAGCTGCCGGCGGTGTCCATGCCCCACAGCCGGTAGTCCGGCTGACCCGCGTTGACCAGCTTGGCCTGGGCCGTGACGGTGACGTTGTGCTTGATCTGGGTGTCGCTCGCGTCGTCGAAGGCGAAAGTCACGCGGAAGCTCGCTGACTGCCCGCTGGCGCGAAAAAGGCCGAAGGTGGCCGACTGCGCGGGACTGATGCTGGCGGTGCTCGCCGAG
Organism: uncultured Actinomycetes bacterium; assembly: GCA_964474045.1. Classification (GTDB taxonomy): domain Bacteria; phylum Actinomycetota; class Actinomycetes; order S36-B12; family UBA10799; genus JACJWR01. Next base: position 10,306 of record CAYYRC010000026.1, on the reverse strand, counting down.
CCGGCAGTGCTGGCCTGCAGGCGGTCAAGAGTGGGCTTGCCGGTCGCGGCCATGGGCTTGCCGGTGTTGTTGACGACCTGGACGGTGAGAGGGGCGTTCACGATGTCGTAGGCCACCACGTTCACCCGGTTGCCGTCGATCTGAGTCATCGTGGTGGACGTCGCCGCGCACAACAGGTACTGCCCGGTCGAGGCGCCGCAGGTGGCCGTGTGGCCGTCGTCAGAGTCCTGCGTGGCAGAGCCGTTGATCGTGTCCTGCGGCTGCGCGCTGCCGAAGGTCCAGTCCATCGAGGCGCCGTATCCAGTCGCGGCGCTGGTGGCACCCCAGGTCGAGGGTCCGAACGGGTCAGGTTTGTGGCTGACGTGATGGGTCGAGGTGCCGTTGGCATCGAATCGCCTGACGTCGAAGTTGGCCGTGGCGTTCGACAGCACCCCCGGCCCGGTGAACACCGGCGCATCGTTGACCCAGGTCGCGCAGATGTTGTGCTTGTTGTCGTTGATGCGCACCGCGCCCGGGCAGTTGGCGGCGCCGGTCAGGTCCGGCGCCGCCGGCGCCGGCTTGTCCACCGTCAGCAGCGGGCCCGCAGCGGCAGTGGCCCCGGGGCTGCCCTCCGCCGCCGCGGACGGCTGCCCCTGCGCGGAAGAATCCGACGTGGTGGCCGCCTGCTGGTCGTTGCCGCAGCCGCTCAGGACCAGCGTCAAGGCGGCCAGCCCGGCCACGCCGACGGCTGTGTTCGCGGCTCGGCGCCCGGGGCGCGGGCTGGACTTCTCGGGAGTCGTCATCGCTGGCCGTCCTAGCTGTTGTAGACGTTGACGGTGACGGCGGCGCTGGCGAACCAAGTGAGGTTGCCGGTCCACCCGGTGATCCTGCACTGGGCCATGGGCGGCGACGACCCGCCCACCGGGTTGTCGGTGCAGCTGCTGCGCGAGGTGTCCACGGTCCAGTTGCGGAAGTCCGTCGCCGGGGTGGGGATCATCTCGATATCGACGGTCACCCTGTGAGTGACGCCATCCAGGGCCTTGTCCGGGAACGAGTACACGGCCTTGAGTGACGCCGCCTGCCCGCCGGTGCGCCGGTAGGCGCCGAAGACCGCGGACTTGGCCGCGCCGCCCTCGGGGCTCGGCGCGATCGCCGCCGTGCCGGATGTGCCCTTGGCGCTGGCTGCCGCGTTGCTCAGCGAGGGCGTGCCGACGAGCGTCATCGTCTGGCCCGTGCGGTTGAGGATCTCTGCCGTCAGCGGGGCGTTCACCAGGTCGTAGGTGACGTTGTGGACGACGTCGCCGTTGACGTTGGTCAGGTCCGAACGCGTCACGAAGCAGCCGACGTACTGCTGCACGCTGCTGCACGAGTAGTTCTTCTTGTCGCTGCCGTCCTGGGTGGCGGCGCCGGTGATGGTGTCGCCGGGCTCGTTGGAGCTGAACACCCAGTTCATGGAAGCGCCGTAGCCGGTCGCGGCGCTGGTCGCGGCCCACGTAGAGGCGCCGAACCAGGGGTCCGGATATTTGTTGATGTGGTGCGCGGTGTCGCCGTTGGCGTCGATGCTGTCGGCGCTGAAGTTGACCGGACCGGTGAACAGGGACTTGGGCGCATAGAAGTTGGGGGCGTCGTTGGTCCAGGTGGCGCAGATGTTGTGCTTGTTGTCGTGGACGCGCACCGCGGCGGCGCAATCCACCGGCCCGAGGCCGAGTGCGGACTCGGTTGGGGCCGCCAACACGGGGGGCGGGGTCGTGACATCGGCGACCAGCTCGGCCGGCGGTGACTGCTCCGGCGCCGGCTTGTTCACCGTGAGCAGGTCGCCCGACGAGCCCGGGCTCGACTGGGCACTGGCTCCGGCAGAGGGAGCATCTGTGGCCGACTGCGCGTCGGCGCCACAGGCGCCCAGCAGGAGCGCCGCGACGGCGGCGGATGCGCCGCAGGCCAACGCCGACCCGGTGGTCACCCGGCCGGGCACGGCAGTTCGGCGGCGACGTCGATCGCTACGTGCGGTCATGGCTGGGTCCGTCCGTTGGCGTGCCGCTGGTTGCGCGGGTATTGCGGAGGATAACCGATCGATCGCACTCCGTTAGGCTGCGCCCAGCGCCGACGCTTGCTCCCCAGCCGACCCCCGGCGCCCACGTCCGCCGCACTTCATACCAGGAGCGCTCCTGCCCATGAACGCCATTGCCATCCGGCTGCGGTCCGACTTCCGCTTCGGACGCTTGCTCATGCTCACGGCGATCCTCGTGGTCACGGCCTTGCTGGCGACGGCTTGCGGCGATGTCAACTCCGCCGCGGGTCCGGATGGCGGCCAAGGCAGCGACCGAGCCGATGCCGGCAATGCCATGAAGCTGCCGCCGCTGCCAGCCGCGGCCGGCAGCGGACCCGTGCTGCCGGTGTTCCCGCGGGCCGTGGTGTCGGCGACCAACGCCACGGCGGTCTCCAGCGAGCCCACGCTGGAGTCGGGGCTGTCCCTGCAGGGCCAGTACACGTTCGCCCTGGCACCCCTGACGCCGGACCCGAACGTGAAGTGGCAGACCTGGGGAACCGGCGACCCGCGCTGGCGCATCCCCGCCAGCGCCAAGCTGGCCGACGGCGCCGCCTACCAGTGGCGGGTGACGGGCCCGGACGGCAAGACCCTCGGCCCGTACAGCTTCACCGTCGACCTGTCCGCCACCAACTCCCAGGACGGCGACAGCTCGGGCCCCGTCGGCGTCGCGCTGGCGTCCGGTTTCGCCCACTACACCTGGCAGACGCACGCCATGGAGGCCGCGTCGGGCACCTACGCGATCGGCCTGGATTACACGCCGGCCAACGCCGCGGGCGTCGGGACGCCCGGGGTCCCGGCGAGCTGGCGGCTGGTGGTGCCGGGGGCGGCCGGCTGGGACCAGCTGCGCCTCGGTGCCGGCTCCGTGGTGGGGATCCACGCCAAGAACAACTCCTGGGTCAACTACAAGCCTGCCGCCAACGGCAGCTACCAACCTGTGTACGCGGCCAACGGCGCGCCCGCGCCCACCGGCATGTTCGGCACCCTGGCCCGCAACGCCGACGGCAGCTTCACGCTCACCGACACCGCCAAGACCGTCACTACCTTCGGGGTTCCGGATGGCAACGGCAAGAGCGTCGTCACGAGCGTGTCCGAGGGCGGTCAGCAGGGGATGACGCAGTTGTACGACGCCGGCTCCGGCAGGCTGACCGCCCTGCTGGATGAGGCCACTGGTCGCAAGGTGGAGCTCAAGTACGGTGGCTGGGGCTGCCCCACATTCGACGGCTTCGCCGCCACGCCGGCGGACATGCTCTGCCAGGTGAGCTTCTGGGATGGCTCCACGGCGGGTTTCGGCTACATCGACACCCCAGTCGGCAAGCAGCTGGCCCGGCTGGCGGACCAGTCGCAGTCCGCTACCGGGGCGATGGTCACCGACCTCTCGTACGACGGTTCGGGGCGGCTGGCGGCGCTGCGGAGCCCCCTGGTGGCAGCGGCAGCGGCGAGCCCGGCGGCGGCCTCGGCGGTGGGGTCCAACCCGGCGGATCCGCAGCTGCTCGCGCAGGTGGCCTACGACGGCGCCGGGCGGGTCGCCAGCGTCACCAACCCGGCGGGCAGCCTGGGGGCGCCGCGGGTCAGCACCGCCTACGCCTACGCCAACAACAACACCACGACCGCCACCGTCAGCCCCGGGGGCTCGACCTCGTCCATCACCTACGACCCGGCGAGTTTCCGCACCACCTCGCGGACCTCCGACGGCGCGACCACCCGCACCGAGTACGACGCCGGCGGCAACCCGGTCAAGTCCATCGACGCCGTGGGCGGTGTGACGGCGGCCGAGTACAACGCCGACGGCGTCGTGGTGGCCACCAACGCCCCGGGCGGCGCCCGCACCACCTACGCCTACGACCGCTACTACTCGTCCAACAGCCCGGACGACGCCGGCAAGCCGATGCTCGGACTCGACGTGCAGTACTGGGCCAACCGGGGCTGGTCGGGGATGCCGGCCGCTAGTGAGCTCGGCCCGCTGCCGGCGCCGGGGGCGCCGCTGCCGGGCAACCTCAGCGTCAACTGGACCACCGCGCCGGCCACCGGAGCCGACGGCTGGTCCGCCCGTCTGACCGGTCGACTCACCCTGCCGGCGCAACTCGACCCCGCCAAGCCGGACACCTACCGGATCGTCGTGAACGGCTCCAACCAGCCCACGCTCTGGGTGGACGAGATCCGCTGCACCGCCGATACCTGCGCCAAGGGCATCGGGCTGACAGGTGGCGCGCACCGCCTCCGCATCGACATGTGGGTGGCCCCCGGCGCCGCCGGGGCGCTGCAGCTGCAGATGGGTCGCAACGGGGAGCCGCTGACGAACGTGCCCATGAGCGCCCTCACCCCGGCTTACAACCTGTCAACCTTCAAGGGTTCCGTTGACTCCCTTGCGGCGGGTACCCAGACGGTGGTCGGGAACCGCACGGCGTACGCGCAGCCGCAGGTCGGCCAAGTCACCGCCATGTGGAACAACGCCGGACTGACCACCACGACCACCTACGAGCAGGGCAGCTCCGGCACCCGCCCGCAGGCGGCCGCCGCCGGCGGCGCCAACCAGGCGCGCCTCACCGGCACCGTCATGCCGTCCGGGTCGGCCACCGCGATGGACTACTGGGGAGCGGACGAGCGGGCGAGCTCGGGCTGCGACGGCCAGGATGCGACGCTCCAGGCCGGCATGCCGCGCAGCTACTCCGCGCCCGATCCGCAGACGGGTCAGGGCAACGGCGTCACCACCTCGCTTTGGTTCGCGGCAGACGGCAGCATCACCTCGTCCGCGACCGCCGGCGGCCGCACCTGCATGTACTACGACGACACCATGCGCCTGGTGCGCTCCACCGTCAGCGGCGGTAACTCGGGGAAGAGTGAGGCGGTCACCGACTACGCGGTCGGGGGCAACCCTCTGGTCGCAGCCTCCACCAGCACAGTCAGCGCGCCTGGGTCCGCCCAGCCCCTGGTCACCACGACGCGGACGACCATCGACCTGCTGGGGCGCCCGGTGGAGGCCGTGGATGCCTGGGGCACCGTGTCCCGGACCACCTACGGCGACGCCGGGCAGGTCGCCAGCATCACGACGACGACGGCCAACAACGCCTACTCGACCACCCAGACCTTCCGCTACGAGCGCGGGGTGGTCGCGGGGACGGTGCTGACGGATTCGCTCAACGGCACCAAGCCGCTGGTCACCGCGGACGCCACGTACGACCCGGCCGGCCGGATCACCGCCGTCCGCTACAGCAACGGCACCGCCGGACAGGTGCAGTACGGGGCCAACGAGCTGCCGTCGCAGTCCACCTGGACGACCGCGGGCGCGGGGGGAGCCTGGACCAGCGGCAACACCTACAGCCCTGCCGGGCGGATCCTGGGCAGCACCCTGAGCGGCGGCGGCTCGACGTCGTCGTACGCCTATCGCTACGACGCCGCGACCCGTCTGGCCGGCGCCACGCTGACCACCGATCAGCAGGTCGCCGCCAAAGCCTGGGAGTACGCCTACGACGCCAACTCCAACCGCACCCGGCAGACGGTCGACGGCCGGGCAATCGACTACACCTACAACAAGGCCGACCAGCTGACGACGATTGCCGGGGATCCCGCGCTGAGCGGGCAGGTGGGCTACGACCCAGGCACGGGTGCGGTCACCACCTTGGGCCCGTTGACCCTGACCTATGACGCCGCCGGCAACGTGGCCCAGGTCGCCGACTCAGCGGCCAAGTCGTCCGTGCGCTATCAGCGCGACAGCAGCGCGATCGTCATCGGCAAGACCACCACGTTGCCCGACGGCACGGAGTCGAGCATCCACTACAGCGCGAACGGGCTACTGCTCGACGGCCGGACCAACGCCCCGCTGTACCAGCAGGTGCAGCTGCCCGGCGGCGTGTCGGTGCTCCGCACCATCGCGCCGGGCGCCGCGGCTGCGCAGTCGTGGAGCTATCCGTCGATCAACAACAACCTCATGCTCGTCGCAGACGGCGCCGGGGTACCCAGCAGCAAGGCGCCGACCCTGTTCGACCCGTTCGGGCAACGGCTGAGCACAGGTGGCGCGGCGGCGGCCCCGGTCGGGCTGCAGACCGGCTTCCAGGCCACCGGCGGCTACCAGACCGAGGCGCTGAGCATCGACGTCACGCTCATGGGCGCGCGCATGTACGTCGCCGCGCTGGGCCGCTTCCTGCAGGTGGACCCACAGGCCGGCGGCTCGGCCAACAACTATGACTACGCCAGCCAGGACCCCATCAACGCCACTGACAGCACCGGCGCGGCCGCCTGGTGGAAGTGGGTGCTGGCGGTTACGGCCGGGGTGGTGGTGTCGGTGCTGACTGGTGGCGCCACCGCCTGGGCCAACGGCGCGATCCTGGCGGCGGCGTGGTCGACCGTCGGCGCGACGACGGCCAGCCTGGCGGCGGGAGCTGTCATCGGGGCAGCGGGGGCGATCGGGTCGTACGCCGCGCAGACAGCGATCCTGGGCAATGCGTGGTCGTGGACCGACTTCGCGATAGCCGGGACCATCGGAGTGCTGTCAGGTGCCTATTCCGGTCTGGCGGGAATGAACGCCGTCGGCAAGTCCGTCGCCGCGGGCAGTCTTAAGGCAGCCAAGCAGTCCGGCGAGGTTGGCCTGGGCGGCTTCGCGAAGAGCTTCTGGAGCCAGGCCCGCGCTTCCGGGTTGGTGTCGGCGGTCAAGTCCAGCGTCGAGCGCTATCTGACGACGCCGGTGCAGGCCATGGCCCTGGACGTCAGCTGGTTCGGCACGTCGGGGATCAAGAACGCGGCGTGGAACGTCGGCTGCACGGCAGCGCGGGGGGCCGCGGTCAAGTCCCTGATCGCCGGTGGCGGCTCCGTGGCGGTGGGGGAGGGGCATCTGCCGAAGCAGTCGAAGTACGGGTTCAAGGGCCTTGGCTACGTCGCGGTCTGGTCGCTGGGGACGTGCGGGGGATGAGGTTGCCACGGCTCCCGCGCTGGGCGTGGGTGCTGATCATCGGCGTCGCCATGTGGCTGGTGACGGCCGCGGTGGCCATCGGGACCCACAACCAGATCATCGTCCCGGAGACGCTGCTGCTCGGCGGCTTCGTGGTGCCCACGGCGCTGCTCTTCTGGATCCTCGGCGAGCTGGGTGGCGATCGTGGTGGGCGGCGCGCCGCCGTGCCAGCCACCGAGCTCGACCCGATCCGCGTGCTGACCGCCTTCGCTCTGGGCGGCGGATTGGGGCTGCTGGGATCGGCCCTGATCGAGGACTTCTGGACGGCTGCCTGGCCGCGGGTGTTCTTCTTCGATGTGGCCGTGACCGAGGAGGTCGTGAAGCTTGCCGCGGTGTGGCTGCTCGCGCTGCCGCTGGCGGTCTACCTGCGCCGGGACGGCATGCTGCTCGGGGGCGCGGTGGGTCTGGGCTTCTCAGCCTTCGAGTCCACCGGCTACGCGTTCAACGCGCTGGTGGGCGGGCGCCACATCGGCGCCGATGTGCTGGCTGTGCAGGCGGTGCGTGGGCTGCTGACGCCGGTGGGGCATGCGCTGTGGACGGCGCTCCTGGCCGGTGCGTTGTTCGCGGCCGCGCGCAACGGCCGGCGGCTCCGCCTGACCTGGTCGGTCGTCGGCTGGCTGGCGCTGGTCTGCGCGCTGCACGCCCTCTGGGACGTCTCCCGGGGCGTGGCGGCGACGGCTATCGCTCTGGGCGAGGGCACGCGCGTCAACCGGGATCTGCTGCTGGGTACCGGCTACCAGTCGATGGTCGCTGTCCATGGGCAGACCATCGAGGTCATCAGCGCGGCCGTGCAGTTCGTGATCGCGCTGGTCGGGGTGGTGCTGTTCGTGCGCTACTGGCGGCTGGCGGGCGGCCAGGCGCGGAGTGCGGGGGCAGCGCGGAGATCGGGTGCCTGAGGCGCGCCGCCTCGGGTGTTGGTGAGGCTCTCAGGCGGTAGCCCGCTTGGCCCGCGGGCCGGCCCGCAAGGCATGTTCGGCAGCCGTTCGTTCGGTGTAGTCGAGCACGGTGATCACATCGAGGATGACCGCCAGGACGCGTGCCGGTTCGGCCGCTTGCTCTGCGGCGCCGGCCAGTTCGATGCCGGCGCGGCTCAGATGGCCTGGTTCAACAGAGCCGCGTGTCGGAATCGAACCGACGACCGTCCGCTTACAAGGCGGGAGCTCTACCGACTGAGCTAACGCGGCGTTCGTGATCTTGTGCGCGCTCAGTCTAGGGCCACGGCCCGGCTGCTCCCCGCGCGAAGGTGGCGCACCTCAGGACCAGCGCTGCAGGGTCTCGCTGTCGCCGGTCCAGATGATCCGCCAGGCGCCGTTCGAGTCCGTCACGAGGAAGCACCGGTACTCCACCTGCGACAGGCCGTTGGACTTGACGAACCGCTGGTTGCCGCACACCCGGGTGTTGCCGCTCTGGTACGACTCGACGTTGTTGTAGGAGTCGACTCCGGTGATGCCCTGGCCGTCGAGCAGCGAGGAGGGGAAGGCGGACACGTACGCCGGGCTCACCTTGGCCGCGATGTTGGCCTCGTCGCGGGCGGACCAGTCTCGATACAGGCCCTCGACGAACGACGATGCCGTCCCAGACGGCTTCCTGGCCGTCGGAGCTGTGGAGGCCGACGAGGGGGTGGCGGTCTCGGTCACTGTCTTCACCGACGGGCTCGGCTCCGTCACAGGTGCGCCGGAGGTCGAGTTCGCTGCCGGTGCGCTGGCAGCGCCACCCCCGCCCCGCGTCATCATCACCAGCCCTGCGACCGCGAGGAGCGCCGCGCAGGCGATCGCGGCGATGAGCATCCAGGGCCGTAGTCCACCGCCGCCACCGTTGCTGGCACTGCCGAGGGCCTGGGGGGCTGTCTGCCATCCGTCCGGCGGCAAGCCTGCTGGGTTCGATACGACTGTCGGCGTGACGCGCGCTCCGCAGCTCGTGCAGTAGTCCTCGTCCTGGAGTTGAGCGCCGCAACTCGTGCAGTAGCCCATCATCCCCCCTTGTTCGGCGGCGCTGGCAGGCCGCCTTATCGACGCGATGGCAAGCCCAATCTATGCTAGTTGAATGAGTCAGCGGGGGGCCCTCACGGCCGCGGTCATCGGTCTCGTGACCATGGCGGGGTGCGCAGCCAACGCCGCCTCGCCGTCTGCGACCTCCGCCCCGGTCGGTGGTGACACGCTGGTCACAGTCACGGTCACGGCATCCCCCATGGCCACCCCCACGCCAACGCCCACCGCACCTGCGTCGGCGGTCGTCGTGGACTGGGATTCCGGCAGGGGCACTCCCGAGAGCCAAGCCCCCGATCCTTCACCGAGCGGCTGGTACGCGGCCGCCTTCGGTTCGCCGCCCGACGGCCAGGGCAAGGTGCTCTACCTGACGCTCGACGATGGTCCCGGCATCTCGACTCGGGACACCCTGGACGTGCTCGGCGCCCATGACGCCAAGGCGACATTCTTCGTCGTCGGCACCCAAGCTGCCGCGTCCCCGGACACGATCGCGGCGATCAAGGCGGCCGGCCATGCGGTCGGCACCCACACATGGGACCACGCGGACCTCACCACGCTGTCCGCCCCGGACGTGCGGCAGGAGCTGGAGACAACCGCGCAGGCGGCAGGTTCCGGGCCCTGCATGCGCCCGCCCTACGGCAACATCGACGCGGCCTCGGGGTCGGAGTCGGTGGACCTGCGACTGCAGCCCATCCTGTGGACGGCGCAGGCGTATGACTGGAAGCAGTCAGCGACCACGGCGCAGATCGTGTCGGACATAAAGGCGCGCACGGCACCGGGAGCGGTAGTGCTGCTGCACGACGGCGGCGGCGATCGGTCCAAGACCGTCGAGGCGCTCCGGGAGCTGCTGCCGTACTGGAAGTCCCAGGGCTATCAGCTCAAACCGGTCCCCGCCTGCCTGTGATCGCCGGGCGCGTGTGCGGCCACGCCGCGCGCCGCCGCAGCTGCGCCGGATCACTCGCGCGAGGCGCCGCCGATGCCCGATTGGTAGCCTCGTGAGGAGCGCCCGGCGCCGGTGCCGGATGCGTCGATGGGAGTCCCGATGCAGGTCAAGCGGTGGCGCGCGGCGTGGGCTTGGCGGACCTCCGCACGCGCGTCGGCAGCGACGCTGGCCGCCGCAGCGCTGGTGCTCACGGCCTGCTCCGCCGGCAGCAGCTCGGGCGGTGCCGGCGCCACCTCGGCATCGGCGGACCCCTCGAGCCTGAGCGGAACCGTCACTTTCTGGGATACCTCTGACGCCACCGAGACCACGGCCATGAAGTCGATCGTGGCGGCCTTCGAGCAGCAGTACCCGAACATCGCCATTGACTACCAGAAGGTGGACGCGGCCAAGGCGCAAGGTCTGTTCAAAGA
>CAYYRC010000025.1:28098-29997 GCA_964474045.1 uncultured Actinomycetes bacterium | reverse complement strand
CTCCGGGCCCGGCGCCAAACCGATCAACCCGCGCACCTCCGCGCACAGCGGCGCCTCCGCCCACTCCGGCTCCACCCACCCCGCCACCGGCGGCGATCCTTCCCGCGAGGACGCCGAGGCCGTCGCACCCGCCGCGGAACCCGCCGACGACGCAGCGGAGCCAGGCCTGGCGGCCCGGCGTCCCGCGCCGCGCGAACGGCGATCCTGACCGCGCATGAGGACCACCCCCCTCCGGATGGACGAACGATGCGAACTGCGACAACCGGCCACACGCCGGCCCCAACCCCCACGCAACATCCCCGAAGATCCCTGCCCCCGGCTCGACCTGGCATCCAGCACTAGGTCGAACAGGCTTGCTAATACGAGATTAGCACCCGTAGGGTTCCCGCACAAGGCCGCAATAGAACAAAGAATTTATAAATCGTGTATGGGCGGCGAACTCATCCCGCCCGGCCATCCAGGCGGGCACCCCACTACGGCTCCAGATGCGCCAGCTGCGCCTCGCGAGCTCGACGCGGTCCAAGTTCCACGACGTACATCGCCACCAACACCAGGGCTCCGCCGATCACCATGCGGGCGGTGATGTCCTCGCCCACCAGGAAGCCGAAGATCCCGGCGAACACCGGCTCCAGCGTCAGCACCACAGCAGCCGTCGTCGGCGGCAGGTGCGCCTGCCCCCAGGACTGCACGACGAACGACAGCGCCGTTGCGGCCAGGGCCAGGAAGAGCAGCGATACCCACACATCCCGCGTCGGCGGCACTTTCGGCCCCGACTCCAGCGTGGAGCCGATTGTGCACATCAGCGCGGTCACCCCTAGTTGCACGATTGCCAGGGGGTAGGCCTTCGCCGGCGTCGAGAACGCCGAGAGCCCCACGATCTGGACGGCGAACGCCAGCGCCCCACCAAGCGTGAGCAACTCGCCGAGGCCCATCGAGAAGCCGTTGAGCGACATCACCGCCAAGCCCACGGTGGCGATGCCGACCGCCCACCAGGCCGAGCTTGGGATGGGTTCGCGCAGGAGGACCCACGCCACGATGGGGGTGAACACCAGGAACATGCCGGTGATGAACCCCGACACCGTCACCGGCGTGGTGTAGAGCCCCACCGTCTGCAGGATGTAGCCCAAGCCAAGCGCCATGCCCATCCACAGCCCTCGCACCAGGTCCCGACGGTCGAGCAGACGCAGCGAGCGCGGCCGCAGGAGGATCAGGACGAGCGTGGCCAGCCCGAACCGCCAGGCCAGGAACGTGACCGCCGGCATCTGTTCGATGGCGCGCGACACGACGACGAACGTCGAGCCCCAGATCGCCGTGACCCCCACCAGCGCGATCGTGGGGAGCAGTGCTGTCCGTTGGCGCCCCGGCGCGGCAGCGGTCGGGCTCGCCTCGGTCATCAGGTGATCGTAATGGTGACGGTCGAGCCCTTGGGCAGCGTGCCGCCGCCGCCCGGCGACTGCGCTATCACGCGGTCGAGCATGACGAAGCCGAACTGCTTCTTAACCTCCACGGCGAACCCCGCCTGCTCCAGCGACTTGCGTGCCTCGGTGGTGCCCTGCCCGACGACGCTGGGCACCTCGATGGGGGCGGGGCCTTTGGAGATCGACGCGGTGATCGCGCTGCCACGCACGACGCGCTGACCGCGCGGTGGGTCGGTGGTCACGATCTGACCGGCCGGCACAAGCTCGTCGAAGACCTGTTCCCCGGATTCCACGGTCAGGCCGTAGCTGCTCAGGGTTGTCCCAGCCTGCTCCAGGGACTGGCCGCTCAGGTCCGGCACGGTGACCAGTTCGTCGCTGCCGGCCCACCACGCGAGGCCGCCGACGACCGCGGCGAGCACGAGCACGACGGCGATGACGATCGACCTGCCGCCGCGCCGCGCCGGTTTGATGCCGGGGCGGA
>CAYYRC010000025.1:0-27998 GCA_964474045.1 uncultured Actinomycetes bacterium | reverse complement strand
GGCACCACGGTGGTGTCCGCCTCGCCCGGATCGGGTGCCGCCAGCCGTGTCGCCAACCCGGGTGTGCCGGATCGGAGCGTTCGCTGAACCCCGTGCACGGCGGTCGCGAATGTGGCCGCGTCGGGATAGCGGTCCTCGGGATCCTTGGCGGTTGCCGTCGAGACCAGGGCATCCACCGCAGCGGGCACCGTGGGCACGATCGAGCTCGGTGCTGGGACGGAGTCCTGTACATGGCGATGCGCCATCGCGTAGGGCGTGTCCGCCGTGAACGGCAACTGGCCGGTGACCAGCTCGAACAGCAGCACGCCCGCGCTGTAGACATCACTTCGCTCGTCGCCGCTGCCGGTCTGCGCCTGCTCCGGCGCCAGATAGGCCGCGGTCCCGACGAACGTCCCCGCGCCACCGCCGCTGGCCTGCGGGTCGGCCAAGGCCCGCGCCAGGCCGAAGTCGGTCACCTTGGCCAGTCCGGCGGGTGTGATGAGGACATTCTCCGGTTTGACGTCGCGGTGGGCGAGCCCGGCGGCGTGGGCGGCCGCCAGAGCAGCCAGGATCTGGTCCAGCAGCGCCAGGGCATCGGCCGGCGCCATCGGGCCGCCAGCATCGATGACCGAGCGCAGCGTCCGGCCGGGCACGAGTTCCATCACGAGGTACAGCAGGCCGCCGTCCTCGCCTTCGTCGAAAACGGAGACCACGTGCGGGTCGCTGAGCTTGGCGGCAGCCTTCGCCTCGCGTTGGAACCTGCGCACGAAGGCAGGGTCCTCGGCCAGGTTGGCGTCCAACACCTTGACCGCAACCGGGCGCTCCAACCGCTCGTCCTGGGCGTCGTAGACGGCTGACATGCCGCCGCGGGCGATCAGGCCGGTCACCCGGTACCTGCCGCCCAGCAGTCGCCCAGTCGGATCAGCCACGCTCACGGGCACCAAGTGTAGGCGCGCCCCGAGGCGCCTGGCCCTACGCTTGCACCGTGACGACCGAGCCAGCGCGCCGCCGAGGACCCGTCGTGGTGGCAGGGGCGGGACTGGCCGGCGGGCGTACCTGCGCCGAGTTGCGGGCGCAGGGCTACGACGGCGACCTCGTGCTCCTGGGCGCCGAGGCGCTGCCTCCCTATGACCGCCCGCCGCTGTCCAAGCAACCAGTGGGGGGCCAGATCGCCGAGCCCGACCACCTGGGCCTCGACCTCGCCGATCTCGGCGTGGATTTCCGCCCGCTGACCCGTGCGACGAGCCTGGAAGGGGCCACGGTTGCGGCCGACCAGCAGCTGGCGGTCGGCACATGCGGCGAGGATGGCCGTGCGGGGCGCCTTGACGCCTCGGCAGTCGTCATCGCGACTGGGGCGGTCGCCATCGTGCCGCCGGGTTGGCAGCTCGGCCCGCGGGTGCAGGTGCTGCGCAGCCGCGACGACGCGGTGCGGTGGTCGACGGCTGTCGGCGGACTGGCGCCGGGGGCGGACGTGCTCGTTCTGGGGGGCTCCTGGATCGGCTTGGAGGCGGCGTCATCCCTCGGCTCCGCCGGGATGGCCGTGTCGATGATGGAGCAGGGTGCGTGGCTGCTGCCAGGGCTGCCGCCGGAGGTGGGACGCCAGGTGCGGGAGTGGGCCGAGGCCGCCGGTGTCCAGGTGCTGCTGGGCGCACCTGCGACCGGCGTCCTCGCCGACGCCGACACCGGGGTCATGGTCACGACCGCCACCAGGGAGTTGCGGGCCGAGCTGGTCCTGGTCGCCCTGGGTGCTGCACCGGACACTGGCTGGCTGCTGACCTCTGGCCTGCGCCGCTCCCCACGCAGCGGGGCCGTGCGCACCGACGCCAGCCTGCGGACAGCCGACCACCGCGTCGTGGCGGTGGGCGATGCGGCAGAGCGATGGTCCCCGCGCTATGCGGCCTGGTTGCCCGGCGGGCACTGGCAGGACGCCTTCGACGCACCCGTCGTGGCCGCCGCGTCCGTCATCGCCGGCCTGGCCGGTCGGCGCGCCACCGGCGCCTATGACGCGGTGCCGTACTTCTGGTCGGAGATGTTCGGACACATGCTTCAGTGGACCGGCTGGCTGCCCGACTACCGGCAGTCGACGATGCTGCGCCGCGGCGTCGCCGCCGACTGGACCTTCGGATGGCTGACCCCGGGTCCTGGAGCTGGGCTGGCAGCGCTGCTGGCCTGCGACCGCCCGCGCGACGCGGTGGCAGCGCGCAGAGCGCAGGCTGCCGATCCCGGCGGGGTGCCGCCGGTGTCGGCGGAGCTGTTCGTGGACCCGGGGGTTCCGCTCAAGCAAGTCTTCGCGGCGCCGGCGGCGGGCCCGGCCGCGGCTGGGGCCCGGTGATGGCGCGCCTGGCCTACCTTGGCGTGCTGGTGTTCGTCTTCCTGGGCACGCTGTGGCTGGAGGTGGCGCTGCGCACGCGCGTCTACCGTAGGTGGCGCCGGCTGGCGCTGGCCGTGCTCCCGGCGGTGGTGCTGTTCGTCATCTGGGACCTCTACGCCATCGGCGCCGGCCACTGGTACTTCGACGCCCGGCGGATGCTCGGGGTGGTGTTCGCCGGTGGCCTGCCGTTGGAGGAGCTGCTGTTCTTCCTGGTCATCCCCGTCGCCGGGATCCTGACCCTGGAGGCCGTGCGCTCGGCCACGGGTTGGCGCGTCGGCGACGAGCCGCCGGGGGACCCGGCGGGGGGAACTGGGCAGCCGGGGGACCCGGCGCGGGGACCGGGGCAGTCGGCGTGACCTATACCGCCCTGGCGCTTGTGGGCATCGCGGTCGTCATCGTGCTCGACCTGCTCGTGGCGCGCACGCGGCTGTTGGGCCGCCGGGTGTTCTGGGTGTCCTACGCGATCATCGTGTTCTTCCAGCTGTTGACCAACGGCGTGCTCACAGGCTTCGGCATCGTCCGTTACAGCGGCGCCGCGATCATGGGCGAGTCCAGTCCGGCTGACGGCCCGCCGCCGTTCTTCGGCCAGGGGCGACTCGCCTTCGCCCCCGTCGAGGACCTGATGTTCGGGTTCGCCCTGGTGCTGCTCACCTTGGTGGGATGGGTTTGGTGGGGGCGCCGCGGCCTCCAGCAGACGCCGGTGGCCGGCCCGCCTGCGCCCTGGATGCAGCGCGTGCTGCCGGCTCGCTGGCGCCGAGGCACACCTGGCCGCTAGGCATCCAGCCGGACGCGGCCTGGACCGAAGCGTCGCCGCGCCACCCGGGCTGTCCGCCACGCCGGCAGGGCCACCGCCAGCCGCCTGCCCATCGGCACGGTGGCACGTCGGTCGAAGACCTCGTAGTCGTTGGCCTCGACCTCGTCGACGATCCCGCAGTAGAGCTCCCGCGCCGCATCGATGCACGGCCGCACGGCGGGATGCAGCATCGCGATGCCCGGGCGCGCGGCCTGCTCCAGGCGCCGCACCCGCTCCACCTGCTCGGCCAGCGCTGACTTGACCGCGGGTGTCGCCCGGCGTTGGCGGAGCACGTCGGGCGTCACGCCGTGGGCCGCCAGCTCGTCCAGCGGCAGGTAGATGCGCCCGCGCAGCAGGTCCTCGTCGACGTCGCGGATGAAGTTGGCGAGCTGGAAGGCCACGCCCAGCTGCTCGGCCGCCACCGCCGCCGCGGGGTCGCTCGGCTCCAGGATCGGCACCATCTGCAGCCCGATCACGGCCGCCGAGCCGTAGACGTACTCGTACAGGTCGTCGTACGTCGCGTACTCGCCGATGGACAGGTCCATCCGCATGGAGTGCAGGAAGGCCTCGACGTGCTCGCGGGGGATGTTCCAGCGCAGCATGGTGTCCACGGTCGCAGCCGCTATCGGATGATCCGAGCGCCCGCGTTCCAGGTCGGCGTACAGCTGATCGCCCAGTCGCTGCAGCTCGTCCGCCTTCTGCTGGACCGTCAGCGTGGAGCCCAGGTCGTCGACGACCTCGTCGGCGTAGCGCGCGAAGCCGTACAGCGCATGCACGAAGGGGCGCTTGCCCGGCGGCAGCAGCAGCGTGGCCAAGTAGTAGGTCTTGCCGTGCTCGGCGTTCAGCAGGCGGCAGCGCTGGTAGGACGCGCGCAGCTGGGGATCCGTGACGCCGGCAGCGTCCAGCTCCCCGCGCGACCAACGGCTATCGGCCTTCATGGGGCACATAGTGGCACCGAGGTCCGCGAGTACTCTGGGGCAGTGTCGCTGACCGAGCAGAACACCGGGCGAATCGGGGTGGAGTCGACCTCCGCCTTCGCCCTGCGCTACGTGGTGCCCGGGGTGGTCGGCTCGTTGCTCATCACCCTGGGCTCGTTGGGTGTGGGTTGGCTGCCGCTGAACTCCGAGGTCAACAACTGGCCGCTGGTGGCGGCGCTGCGCGACAGCACGGCCGGCACGGCGATCTCGAAGATCGCGGTGTTCTTGGGCGTCGCGCTGTTGCTGCAGTCGTGGCTGGCGCTGGGCTTCGGCGTGATGCACTCCAACCTGCGCGACACCCGCCGCATGTGGGGGACGCTGGTGGCCTGGTCGCTGCCGCTGCTGGCGAGCTTCCCGCTCTTCTCGCGCGATGTGTACTCCTACTTCGCCCAGGGCGTGCTGCTGGTCGACGGCAAGGACCCCTATACGTCCGGGGTCGTGGCCGTCCCGGGCTGGTTCGGCACCGGCGCCGACCCGTTGTGGGGCGAGTCGCCGGCCCCCTACGGACCCTTGTTCCTGGTGCTGGAGCGCGGTGTGGCCAACTTCGCCCAAGGCAACCCGCTGCTGGGCGCCTATGTGTTCCGCGTCATCGCGGTAGCGGGGGTGCTGTTGATGGCCTGGGGTGTGGCACGGTTGGCGCAGCTGCACGGGATCTCACGGTCCAAGGCGCTCTGGCTGGTGGCGCTCAACCCGCTGGTGCTCATGCACTTCATCGTCGGCGTGCACAACGACGCGCTGATGGTGGGACTCATCACGGTCGCTTTCGTGCTGGCGCTGGAGCGCAAGCCCGCAGCGGCGGCGGTGCTGATCGGGATGGCGGGCGCGGTCAAGCCCATCGGGCTGCTCGTGCTGCCCTTCATCGGCATCATCTGGGCGGGCCAACGGGCCGGGTTCTGGTCCCGGGTGGTCAAGTGGGTCTGGTGCGCCCTGATCGTCATCGCCGTGTTCGCCGGGCTCAGCCTCATCACCCGCACCGGCCTGGGCTGGCTGGACGCGCTCGCCACGCCCGGCAAGGTGCGTACCTGGCTGTCCCCGCCCACCGCGGTGGGCATGGTCGTGGGCCAGGTCGGCCGCTGGACGGGCCTGTTCGACGTTGACGCCGCGGTGGCAGCTATGCGGATGGTCGGACAGCTCATCGCGCTGGCGTTCATCGCCTGGCTCGTCCTCAAGCCGGAGGGCCGATCGGCCACGCGGGCGGCGGGCCTGGCGCTCATGGCCACAGTGTTCCTCGGGCCGGTCGTGCAGCCCTGGTACGTGCTGTGGGGTCTGCCCCTGCTGGTGGCGGCCGGGCTGCGCCGTAATGAGTTCCGGATCGTGTTGCTGGGAACGTCGTTGCTGACGCTGCATGCGCTAGCCACCTCGAGCTCCACCCAGGACACCTTCCTGGAGGTGTCCGAGGGCCTCGGAATCCTGCTGGTGGCAGCGATCATCACGCTGGTGATGTTCACCAGCCCCAGGGAGCGCCGACTGTTGCTCGGGGCGCCCGGCGACCCGGGCCTGCTGCCCGACAATCCGGTGGCCGCAGGTGTGGCGGCCTCGCGCATCATCACCGGCCCCCGGCGCGTGCCGGCAGCCTGACGGCGATGTCGCTCGTCGGCGTCGGCGTCGGCGCTATCCGGTGATGCGCTCGGCGGCCAGCCGGCCCGAGATCAGCACCATCGGCACCCCGACGCCCGGCTGTGTGCCGGACCCGGTGAAGACGACGTTCTCGCCCCACAGGTTTCCGGGCCGGAACGGCCCGGTCTGGCCGAAGGAGTGCGCGGCCGCGAACGGCGCCCCGCGCTCCATGCCGCGGGCCGCCCAGTCGGCGGGGGTCGTGATGTGCTCGACCTCGATGCCGTCGGCGAACCCGACGTAGCCGCGGTCCTCCAGCGTGCGCAGCACCTGGTCGCGATAGCGCGGGCCCACCTGGTCCCAGTCGATGCCGGCGTCGAGGTTGGGGGTGGGGAAGAGCACGTAGTAGATCTGCCGGCCGTCCGGGGCAAGCGACGGGTCGCTGCGGGTCGGGTTCGTCACCAGCAGGCTCGGGTCGGACATGAGCCGACCCTGGTCGATCAGCTCGGTGAACACGTTGCGCCACGAGCGGCCGAAGTGGATGTTGTGGTGGGCTATCTGCGAGTACTGCGCCGACGACCCGGCCAACAGCAGGTAGCACGACGGCGAGTAGCTCAGCCGGCGCACCGACCAGGGCTCGCGGCCGAGCAGATCGCGATACGCCACCGGCAGGTCCGGGTTGAGCACGACGGCGTCTGCGGCGATGCGCTCGCCGTCGGTCGTGATGACGCCGGTCGCGCGGTGACCGGCCAGGTCCACGCGGGCGACCTCGGTGGAGTAGCGGAAGTCGACCCCGTGCGCCGCCGCCGCGGCCGCCATGGCGCGGGGCACCGCGTGCATCCCGCCCTCCGGGAAGTACACCCCGGCCACGGAGTCCATGTAGGCGATGACGGCGTAGATGGCCAGCGCGTCATAAGGCGACAGGCCCGCGTACATAGCCTGGAAGGAGTAGACCCGTTGGGTGCGCGGGTCGTTCAGGAACTGCTCGACCTTGGGCGCCAGCCGCCGGAAGCCGCCGATGGCCACCAGCCTGGCGAGGTCGGGGGTCAGCAGGTCCAGCGGCGAGTCGATGTTGCGATCGATGAAGTCGTTCAGCTCGTAGCGGTACAGGTCCGACACGAAGTCGACGTAGCGCAGGTAGCCAGCCGCCTCACCCGGGCCGATCACACGCTCGATCTCGGCCGCCATCCGCGCCGGCTCGGAGTGCACGTCCAGCCGGGACCCGTCGGGGTAGTAGGCGCGGTAGAGCGGCTCCACCGGGTTCAGGGTGAGCCAGTCGGTCATCTCCTCGCCCACGGCGGCGAAGGCGTCGGCGATGAGGCCGGGCATCGTCAGCACCGTCGGGCCGGTGTCGAAGGCGTAGCCGTGATCGGCGATCAGGCCAGCTCGGCCGCCGGGCACGGCTTCCCGCTCCACCACCGTGACCTTCCGGCCAGCGCCAGCCAGCCGCAGTGCGGCGGACAGCCCGGCCAGGCCCGCGCCGACGACCACCACGTGGTCGGTCGGGCCGCTCACGGTGCGCGGGGCGCCGGGAAGCCAGCGGCGGATCGACGGTGCCATGGCTCAGCCCTTCCTCTTCGTTGCCGCGACGATCAGCTGGCGCAGCACGGCGTCTGTGGGGTCGGCCAGGCCCAGCGCGTCCAGCGCCGCGATGGACTCCTCGCGCAGGGCTTCGATGAGGTCTTCCACGGCTGCCAGGGCTCCCGTGTCGACGATCACCTGCCGCAGGTCCGCGACCCGGGCGGGGTCGAGGTCGGGATCGCCCAGACCGTCGCCCAGCACCTGCGCCTGCGCGGAGTCCGCAGCCTCCAGCGCCTTCGCGATGAGGACGGTGCGCTTGCCCTCGCGCAGGTCGTCGCCTGCCGGCTTGCCGGTGACGGCGGGGTCGCCGAAGACGCCCAGGACATCGTCGCGCAACTGGAAGGCCTCGCCGAGCGGCAGGCCGTAGGCCGCGTAGCCGGCCACCAGCGCCTGGTCGGCGCCCGCCAGCGTCGCCCCCAGTTCCAGCGGCCGCTCGATCGTGTACTTGGCGGACTTGTAGCGCACCACCCGCAGCGCCCGCTCCACCGAGCCGCCGCCGCGCGCCTGCTCGAGCAGGTCCATATACTGCCCGGCCATCAGCTCGGTGCGCATGTCGTCGTACACCGGCTTGGCCCGCTCCAGGGCGGCTGCGGGCAGGCCGGAGGACAGCAGCATCTGGTCGGCCCAGGACAGGCACAGGTCGCCGAGCAGGATGGCCGACCCCACCCCGAAGTCCTCCGGCGAGCCCAGCCAGCCTGACTCCCGGTGCAGCGCCGCGAACCGTCGGTGCGCGGCGGGCAGGCCGCGACGGGTGTCGGAGCCGTCCATGACATCGTCGTGGACCAGGGCGCATGCCTGCAGCAACTCCAGCGAGGTGGCTGCCGCGATGGCCTCTGGGCTGTCGTCCCCGCCGGCGCCGCGCCAGGCCCAGTAGCAGAAGGCCGGGCGCAGGCGCTTTCCCCCGGCGAGCAGGTCGGTCGCCGCCGCGGACAGGGGGGACAGGTCCTCGCCGAGCTCGGCGAGCTCGGCGAGCCTGGCTGCGACGAAGGAGTCCAGCGCCGCCCCCACCCGGGCCCGCAGATCGGCAGCATCGAGCGGGGAACCCGCGGGAATGGTGCCGTCCTCAGCCATGGGCCAACCCTACGTCGGCGTCGGGCCGGCGCCATCCGGGCCTGGGCGATGACCTTCCGGGCGGCGGCTGCACGATCCGCGCCGTCGCGAGCCGTATCCTGTGCCGCATGTCCAGATCCATCGCGGAGCACGTGGCTGAAGGGGGCCGGTCGTACTCCTTCGAGTTCTTTCCGCCCAAGACCGACGTCGGCGAGGCGAACCTGTGGGATGCGATCAGCGCCCTCGACCCGCTGCGGCCGGACTTCGTCTCGGTCACCTACGGCGCCGGGGGCTCCACCCGTGACCGCACCATTCGGCTGACGGGCCGGATCGCAGCCGAGACGGACCTGCTCCCGGTGGGCCACCTGACGTGTGTGGGCTCCAGCCGCGACGAGCTCGCCGAGATCGTCGACCAGTACGCAGACGCGGGCGTGCACCACATCCTGGCGTTGCGCGGGGACCCGCCCGGCGGCCCGGGGGATCGCTGGGAGTCGCACCCGGAGGGCCTCGAGCACGCCGACGAGCTGGTCTCGCTGGTCAACAGCCGCGGCGACTTCACCGTCGGCGTGGCCGCGTTCCCGGAGGGCCACCCGGAGGCCGCGACGCTGGACGACGACGCCAAGGTGCTGCGGACCAAGCAGGACGCCGGGGCGGACTTCGCCGTGACGCAGTTCTTCTTCAGCACGTCGGACTACTTCGACCTGGTCGGACGGGCCCGTCAGATGGGCGCGGAGCTGCCGATCATCCCGGGCATCATGCCGGTGACCAGCGTCCGTCAGATCGAGCGCTTCGCCGACCTGTCCGGGGCAGCGTTCCCGCCGGAGCTGGCGGCACGCTTCCACGAGGTGGCAGATGACCCGCAGGCGGTCATCGACCTGGGGGTGGAGGTCGCCGCCCAGATGTGCCAGGAACTGCTCGACGGCGGCGCGCCCGGGCTGCACTTGTACACCCTCAACCGCTCGACCTCGACGCTGCGGGTGTTCCACGAGCTGGGGCTCGAGCAGCGCTGACGCCTGCGTGGCGGGGCCGTACGGGCGCCTGCCGGCGGACGACTGCCGACGAGCCGGATTCGATGGTGAGCCGTGGAGCGCGATGAGTACCTCGCCCGCTGGGGTGAGCTGCACGGCATGGACCCGCGGGACAACCGGCTCGTCTGCTGGTGGCTGGGGCTCGTCCACGGCCTCGCCCGACCGTTCGTGCGCCTGGGGGCCTCGCCGGATGCGGTGACGCTGGTGGGACTCGCGGTGTCGCTGCTCGCGCTGCCGCTCGCCTGGCTCGGCGGGCGCTGGCTGCTGGCCTCGGCGTTGGCGGTGTTCGCCTCCGGCATCACGGACAACCTCGACGGAGCGGTGGCGGTCATGACCGGCCGGGCCACCAAGTGGGGGGCCGTGCTCGATTCGGCCTGCGACCGCGTCGGGGACATGGCCTTCCTCGCGGCGCTGTGGCTGGCGGGGGCGCCGGCCGGTGTGTGCGTAGCCGCGGGGGGCGTGACCTTCCTGCAGGAGTACGTGCGTGCCCGGGCCGTGGCGGGTGGCATGAGCGAGGTGGGCGTGGTCAGCGTTTGGGAGCGGCCCTCGCGGGTGCTGGTGGTGGGGATGTTCCTGCTGGCCGCCGGGCTGCATCCGGCCTGGGGCGGGTGGCTGCTCGCCGTCGGGTCCTGGGCCGCCCTGGGGCTGGCGGTGGTGGGTCTCGTCCAGGTCGGCGCCACCGTGCGCCGACGGTTGCGCTAGTCGCGCCCGATGAGGTTGGCCACGATCTCGGCGGACATGCCGACCAGCGGCAGGCCGCCGCCGGGGTGCGCCGAGCCGCCGACCAGATACAGGCCCTTGACCGGGGAGGCGTTGGCGGGTCGTAGGAAGGCCGACCGGGCGCCGTTGGACGACGTCCCGTAGATCGCCCCGCCGGGGGCGGCCGTCTCGTCGGCGAGGTCCGCCGGCGTGCGCACGACGCGCCACAGGATCCGCTCGCGCAGGTCCACGCCGCGGCGGGCGAGGACCGCCAGGACATGGTCGGCGTAGGCCTCGGCCATGCCCTGGGCGCGCCAGTCGACGGTTCCGGGCCCGGCACCGTCGCGGGGTGCGTTGACCAGCACGAACCAGGACTCGTGGTCCTCGTCGGGGCGCATCGCCGGGTCGTCCGGGACGCACGCGTAGATCGTCGGGTCGGCCACCGGGGCGGCGTCCCTTCCGAAGAGGGAGTCGAACTCGGCGTCGTACTCCGCCGGGAACCACACGTTGTGGTGCTGGATGCCGGGTGTGCGACCGCGCACGGCGAGCAGCAGCACGAAGCCGCCGAACGACGGCGTGGCACGCTCCAGCGCACGCCGCGCAGGTCGGGCCGCCCGGTCGTGGACCAGGTGCTCATACAGGGCAGTGGCGTCGGCGTTGGCCACCACTATGTCCGCCGGGTGGGCGCCGTCGGCGGTGGTGACGCCGGTGACCCTGCCGCCATCGGTGTCGACGCCCGTCACCGCGGAGCCGAGTCGGATGTCGATCCCGCGCTCGGCGCAGCGACGCGCCAGGGCGTCGGCCAGCGTGTGCACCCCGCCGCCCAGGTGCCATGCCCCGAAGGTCTGTTCCACGTAGGGCACCGTCACGAGCGCTGCCGGAGCGCGCCGGGGGTCCGACCCGGTGTAGGTGGCGTAGCGGTCGAGCAGGGTGACGGCCCGCTCGTCGCGCAGCATGGACCTGCCCAGGCCGCGCAGGCTCTGCCAGGGGGCGACTGTGCGCAGGTCGCTGAGGCTGCGGGCCAACGGTGCCAGGTCCCGGTAGCCGGCCAGGGGGGCCTCCAGCACGGGGCGGCGGGTCAGTCGCCAGACGTCCGAGCCCCGGCGCATCAGGTTGCGCCAGTCGTCCGCGCTGCGCCCGCCCAGTGCGTCCCCCAGCGCCGTCGCGGCCAGCCCCGTCCCGCAGCCGGGCAGCTCAGCCCGGGTGCCGTCGGGCCAGGTGTAGGCGAAGGCCGGCTCGACCTCCTGCAGGTCGACCTCGTCGTCGAACTCCGTCCGGCCGGTCTTGATGAACAGATCGCGGTACACCGCCGGCAGCGTGAGCAGACTCGGCCCGGTGTCGAAGACGAAGCCGTCGCGGCGGTACCGGCCCAGCTTGCCGCCGTAGCCGGCGCTGCGCTCCAAAATGCGCACGTCATGTCCCTTGACGGAGAGCCGCGCGGCGGCGGCCATACCGCCGACTCCGGCCCCGATAACCACGATGCGCGCCACGGCGACAGCCTGCCAGAGCACCCTGGCGGCCGTGGGGGAGGATGTGGGGATGTCCGAGTTCGCCTGGGCCGCCGTGCCCCCGCCGCAGGCCGCGGTCGCCGCGCTGCAGCCCTCGCTGTCCGCGCTCGCGGAGAGTCCGCTGCCCGAGTTGTACGACGCCGATGAGCCAGGTTCCGCGGCCCTGCCGGAGGTCCCTGACTCCCCAAGCGCCGGGGCTGAGCCTCTAGTCGAGGTTGATGCCTCTCTGATCCAGAACCTCGATGTCTACCAGAGGTCGAGCTTCCCGCATGTGGCTCCCGGCGCCTATCTGCGCCAGGAGGTGGCGCTGCGGCTGGCGGCCGCAGCGGCGGCGCTTCCCGAGCCGTGGGGGCTGGCGGTGTTCGACGCCTGGCGCGACCCAGGTCTGCAGTCGTTCCTCTATCACCGCGCCTACGACGAGCCTGGCCTGCCGCCGGGCTTCGTGTCGCCGCCGTCGCCGGACCCGCGCACGCCGCCGCCGCACGCGACCGGCGGCACCGTCGACCTGACGTTGAGTTTCGAGGGGTCGCCGCTGGCGCTGGGGACGGACTTCGACGAGTTCACCGTGGACGCCTTCACCGCGGCGCTGGAGGGTGTGCCCGGCCCGGCGCGCGATCTGCGCAGGGTGCTCTACCGCACGATGGCCGCGCAGGGGTTCGTCGTGCTGGCCCGCGAGTGGTGGCACTTCGAGTACGGCACCCGGCTGTGGGCCGCCGTCACCCGGCGCCCGGCGCTGTACCCCGCCGCTGGTCGTCCGAGCTGAGCAGCAGCGGTCGCCCGCGCCAGGTCAACCGCCCGGCGCGTCGGCGCCGGAAGGATTCGCCGACCAGGCCAATGAGGGCCAGGATGCTGGCCGGCTGCAGGAGCGCGTCAGGCAGCGTCCGCTGGCCCGTCCGCACCGCGACCAACAGCCGGCCGACGGTGGCCGCCGCATAACCGGCGGCTCCGACGGTCCGCACCGCGCGACCCGGGCCCAGCACCATCGCGACCGGCGGCAGCACATAGGCCAGCGCCATCCCCGCGCAGGCTGCCGCCGCCCCGGCCCCAGAGCCGAAGGCCGACCACAGGCTCTTCGTGTACCCCTCCACGAGTTCGCCGTCGGAGTCGTACATCAGGCACGTCGCCAGCTCCGTGCCGTCAGCCATGCCGCCCCGGCCGCCGACCGCCTTCACGGCCCGGACGAGCGCTATGTCCTCGAGCACCTCGCCGGCCACCGCGGCGTGGCCGCCCGCGGCGCGGTAGGCATCCGCGCGCAAGGCCAGGAACTGCCCGTTGCCTGCCGTCAGGGTCGGTCGGGGGCTGTGCTCGGCCAGGTCCAGCGGCAGCGTCGTCAGCCAGGACCACTGCAGCAGCGGCTGCACCAGCCGCCCCAGCGGCCCGGCCGTGCGCTGCCGCGGGTAGGGGCAGACGATGTCCAGGTCGTGGCGGTCGAGCATCCGAACGGCCCGCACGATGGCGCCGGGCGCCAGCACCACGTCGGCGTCGACGAAGACGAGCACGTCGCCGTCGGCGGCGTCGGCCAACACCTGGCAGGCGCGCGGCTTGCCGAGCCAGCCCGGCGGCGGGTCGCCCTGCTCGGTGAGCAGCGTGAACCGCGGGTCGTGGCCCAGGATGTCTTGTGCCAGATCCCTGGTGCCGTCGGAGGAGTCGTCGTCCAGCACGATGACCTCGTCCATCCGCTGGCGGCCGAGTGCCTCCAGACAGTCCCGAGCGCGGAGCTCCTCGTCGCGCATGGGGACCAGCACGGACACGCGGTGCTGCGGACGGGAGTCGCCGGGGAAGCGCGGCCACCAGGGTGCGTCGGCGGGCTCAGGGGAGCGCAGCCGCCCCAGGTTGCGCAGCGTGTTGGCCAGACCCGCCGCCGCCAGGGCCGAACCCGCCGCCGTCACGGCGAGCGCCATGCCTCTGCGCCTCATGCCCGCCTCCTTCCGACGACCGCTGACAGATAGGGGACCGCCACCAGCCCCATGCCGATCCCGCCCCACAGCGCGACGGCCGGTCGGCCGAGGAACACCGCGTTGGCGACGATCCCGCCGATCCACGTCCACCCGTACAGCAGCGCCGGCACACCCTGGTCCGCCGGGTCGCTGTCCGACGCTGCCGGGAGCACCCGCGTGAGCATCGCCATGAGGATCGCCGAGACCAGCAGCCAGCCAAGGTAGTTGATCACGGGAATCCCGGGGACGCCGGGAAGGGCGACGGCGGCGGTCGGCCAGCGCCAGTAGCCCTCCGCGACCATCTGGGGGTCCAGGAAGAGGTCCCACGAGGCCAGGGCCCAGGCCCCCAGGGCGACTTGGCCAATCGCCCGACGACGTGCGCCGGTGCGGCCGGCGCCGCGGATGCGGGTGCCGAGCGTGCGTCCGACTAGTAGCGCGGGGTAGGCCATCATGGTCCAGGCCGCGGGGATGAGCAGCGGAACTCCCAGCAACTGCGGCTGCAGCACGGTCGTGTACTCATAGGGCGAGAACGGGAAGCCGGTCGTCGTGCCGAGCAGCTCCACGGCGAAGCCGAACGCCAGCACCACCGCTGTGTACCTCCCGGCCCATGCCCATCCGCGCCAGATGCCGGCGTGCGTCACCGACGCGGCCGCGAACAGGCAGACCACTGCCTGCGTGGTCGCCACGCGGGCCTGCCCGGCGGTCAGCGGCCACGCGATCTGGGCCAGGATCGCCGATCCCGCCAACAGCCACGGGATGGTGCGTGCCGACATCCTCACCGGCGCGCTCACGATCCGTGGCGGGGCGTGCCGCCGATGGTGCGCCCGTCGAACGTGCCTGCAACGCCCAGCACGGCGAACCGGGCGAAGAGCTCCTCGGCGTACCACTGCCGGCGGGCAGTCTCGTCGACCACCGCGCGATGCGCTGCGCCGCGCTGGGCGAACTCGGTCAGCTCCCGGTTGGAGCGCCACACGCTGAAGGTTCCCTGCAGTCCGACAGGTGCCTCCCCGATGCCCAGGCTGACCTCCAAGCCGGCGCGTTCGCGCAGGTCGGCGGCGACGGGCGGGACGCTGGCCCAGAAGCGGCGCCACTGGCCGGGCCGGATCCGAGCCCTGGTCAGGGCCGCCGTCGGCCCCTCCCAACGGTGCTTCGGCGGCGGTGCCGCAAAGGGGTCCTGGCCCGCCCAGCTGCCCCGGCTGGACAGCGGCGCCAGCTCCAGCCGCAGCTCCTCCTCCGCGGCCTGCCGCCAGGCGTGGATGATCTCGGAGTCGTCGAAGCGACCGGCGGCCGCCGCGTCGGCGAAGACGGTCAGCAGCGCCCAGCGGCGCAGCTCGGCGTCGCGCAGGGTGAACGACTGGCCGGACCCGGTGCCGAGCTGCTTGGCGAACGTCAGGCCCGGGACGTTGCGCAGTCCGCGGCGCTGGGCGCCGACCCGGGCGATGGCGCCCGGAACCGCGGTCGCGGGCACCCGCCAGATCCGCATCGTCACCGTGCTGGCGCCTGTCATGTCGCGAAGTCCGGCTGGGTGCGGGTCAGCTGTGGGGCAGGCCGGTGACGGTGGAGCGGACGATGGCCACCGTGCCCTCGGGGTCGTCCCACATGGGCGCGTGTCCCACCCGGTTCATCACCACCCAGGAGCTGTGCGCGGGCGCCAGCGACCGATCCTGGCTGGTGTCCGCGGGCAGCAGTTGGTCATGGTCGCCGAACGCGATCGTGACCGGGACCGAGGCGTCGATGCTGTCGGCCCGGTCGAACCGGATTCCCAGCATGCCGTCGTGGGCCTCGTCGTAGCCGCGGGCGTGTCGCTGCGCGGCGGCGGCCGAGCGCGCAGTGCTGTACGCCAGCCGGTAGGGCCGCTCCAGCGCGGACGAGAACAGCAGCTCGCGCAGCGGCGGGATGAGCAGCAGCAGCTCGCCGACCAGGCCGGTGGACTGCGCGGCGAGCCGGTTGAACTCCAGCAGCATGTTGCGCTCGTGGAACGGCTGCCACAGACCCGCGGGGCACAGAGCCGTGACGGACAGCGCCCGGCCGTCGGCGGCGAGCTCCAGGGCCACCCAGCCGCCCATGGAGTTGCCGACGACGTGCGCGCGCTGGATGCCGAGGGCATCCAGGAACTCGCCCACCGCGTAGGCCTGCGCGCGCGGGGTCAGCGGCTCCCCCTGCCCCTGCGGCGCGGAGTCGCCGTGCCCGGGCAGGTCGACCGCGATCACGCGATGGTGCTGGGCGAGCTCGGTGAAGATGGGGGTGAACGCCGCCCGGCTGGACGCCAGCCCGTGCAGGAACACGATCGGAGTGCCGTGGCCCAGGCTGTGGAAGGCCAGCCCGGCGGCGTAGTCGGGGGCCGGCGTGGCCGGAATCCTGGAGCCCGTCGGCAGCGGCGTGAGGCGGTCGAGCAGCGCCGCCGCGGGGGCGAGGAACACGCTGGCTGGCGTGAGGGCGTCGCGGGTGTCCATCGTCCTGTGGGCCTCCTTGCGGGGCATGCGTGGTGCTGCCGCCGTCAGCGCGGCGCTGCGGCCGTCAGCAGGATCGTAACGTCAGCCTCCGCCAGCGCTTCAGCGGCGATCCCCGCGGCGCCGGACGTGAGCACCACCAGCCGGCCCTGGCGGGCCAGACCGCGGGCGGCGGCCAGTACGTCGAGCTGCTCCCCGGCGGTCAGGCCGTCCAGGCCTGGGCAGGCGACGACGATGCCCGCACCGTCGCGCGCAGCCCAGTCGAGCGCCGCGAGTCGCCGCCCGAGCTCGTCTGGGGCCGAGCGCACGCGCCAGGACTGGGCCAGTGCGGTTGCGGCGCGCACGAGCGGGGGCGAGGTGCGCCCGTTCGCGGCGACGGTGCCGGTGACGGTGAAGCGATCCGGCGGCAGGGAGCCGGTCAGCGCGGCCGCCAGCGCCATGCGGGCGGCCGGGTCGGGGCCGGTCAGCAGGGCCACTGCTGGACCGGTCAGGGCGAAGGTCTCAGGGCCCAGGATCTGCTCATGGCCCCGTCGCACAGCCAGTGCGTCCGCGCGCAGGCTGATGCCGCTGCCCGAAGAACCGGCGGGCGTGATCGGCCCGGCCGGCGTGGGCAGGTCCCGCGGCTCGGCGCAGTGCGATGTCGTGACCATGTATCAACGGTAAGGCAGCGGCGGCGGGGCCGGGAGGAGTTGCCCGCCCATACGGGCGTGACGTTCGACTCAATCCCGGAGTCGTTGCGCCGCAGGCACTTCGGGTTCCCGCTCTCCTGCGGGCGGCTCGCGGGCGCCCGGCGTCCCTCGCCCGGCGTCGCGCGGCGTGTGCGGCTCGGCGTTCAGCCGACCTCGCCGGGTTGACCGCCGGTGATGCGCAGGAGGGCCGCATAGGACGTCTCGAAGATGCTGTGTGGATGGCCGGCGGCGGCCCAGACGTGGGGCTGCGCGGCCAGCGCCACGTCCACCAGCGTCACCGGCTGCCAGGGCTCGCCGTCGCGCTCCCAGCCGACCGGCGCCACGCCGCCGATGGCGAAGCCGGACATCTGCCGGACGAAATCGGCGTCCACCCGGTGCAGGCGGGAGCCCTCCAGCAACTGGGCCGCCATGGCGGTGTCGACGCGGTGCGCGCCGGAGGTGACGACCAGGACCGGCTCGAGCGGGCGCTGCGCGCCTGGCGGGGATGTGTCGGAGGTGCCGGTGAGGCTGCTCGGCATGACGCCCAGGTCCGCCGCCGCGAGCTCGATCGGATCGACTCCGAAGACGATCGAGCTGGCGATCGCTGCCGGCGTGGTGTCCAGCGCGGCCGCGGCCGCGGCGGCTGTCCGGGCGCTGTCGGGCAGCAGCCTGATGGTGTCGGCGCAGCCCAGGCCGGTGAGGGCGGCGCGGACGCGGCGCACCGAGGGATGGTCGATGGCAGTGGGCATGCGCAGGAGCGTACCAGCGGGTATTCCGAAATATGTCCGAATCTTTACCCTTGAGGCATTGACCCCAGGCCCGGCCCCTGCTGAACTATTATTAGCAAATCCGTTCGAAAGGATAGGCCATGGCCAGGATTCACCGCAGCCCATGTTCGGTTGGGGGCACCCGCGACGGCCTTCCCGGTGTTCCCGGCGCTCCCGGCGCCCCCGCGAGGTTCCGCTGGCGTGGACGGCCGTATCGGGTCAGCGACGTGCTGTGTCACTGGGTGGAGTCGGGGCAGTGGTGGAGCCGGACGTGGTTCGCGGGGGATGAGTCGCGGGCCGATGGCGCGCGGCTGCCGGCAGCGGCTGACATGCCGGGGCCGAGCGTGGGGGTGCGGGCCGTGGAGCGTCAGGTCTGGAGGGTTGAGGCGCGCACCGGCTTCGACGGCCTGCCCGGCGTCTACGACCTCGTGCACGAGCCGGACAGCGGCCGCTGGTGGGTGGCGCGCGTATGGGACTAGGCCGGCTATCCGACGCAGACGACTACGAATACGTACGAATCGAAAGGACGATCACATGTCACAGTTGACTTCGCTGGCCGATCAGCCGGCGCTCCCGCTCAGCCGGACCCCTGCGGGTCCCCCCAGGGTTCCGGGAGCGGCTCGGGACCTGCTGTCCTCGGCGGCGCGCGGGCTGGTGGCGGCCGAGGCGGCGGCGCTGCCGCGCGAGCAGTACGCCCTGGCCCACCTCGCGGCACTGCGCACGGCCGCGGCGGTGCTGGCGTGCTGCAGCCGGCCGAACCGGGCCCGGCGTCCGCGCAGCGCCTGGGAGTTGCTCGAAGGAGTCGCGCCGGAGTTCTCCGAGTGGGCGGCCTTCTTCGCGGCAGGTGCGCGCAAGCGGGCCGGCTGCGAAGCCGGGTTGGACGTGGTCTCCGCCCGGGAGGCGGCCGATCTCGTGCGGGACTCCAGCGCATTCTTCCGTCTCGTGTGCGAGCGCCTGGGCCTCGCGCAGCCCGACCGCCGCGCAGGGTGAGGGGGAGGGCCGGGCCATGTCTGATCCGTTCGTCCATCTGCGGACAGTGTCGAGCTTCTCGCTGCGGCACGGCGTCTCCACCCCGGAGGACCTCGTGGCGCGGGCGGCGGAGCTCGGCCAGTCCGCGCTCGCGCTGACCGATCGCGATGGGCTGTACGGGGCGGTCAGGTTCGTCCAGGCATGCCGGGACGCGGGCGTCGCCCCGATCCTCGGCGCGGATCTGGCGCTGGTGGGCGACGCCGCAGCCGGGGCCCCGGCCAGCGGCCGCCGGTCTGCGGCCCAGCCCGCTCGCCGGGCTCCTGCCAGGGGCGGCGAGCAGGTCTGGGAACCCGGCTCCAGGCTCGTCGTGCTTGCGCGGGGCGGGCGCGGCTGGGCGGCGCTGTGCCGACTCGTCTCCGCCGCCCATCTGCACGGCGAGCGGGGCAAGCCGGCGGTCACCCGCGAGCTGGTCGCCGAGTACGCCCGCCCAGGCGATCTCGTGGTCATGCTCGGCGCCGACTCCGGGGTGGGCCGGGCGCTCGAGCGGCGCCGCGCCGATGTGGCCGCCGCAGAGCTCCGCTGGTGGCTGGCAGCCGTGGGGGTGGGGGCGCTGCGGGTGGATGTGGCTTCCCACCGGTCGCGTTCGAGCGGGACCTCCCCGGGTGCCGCCGGCGGTCCGCAGCAACGCACCGTCCTGCGCTCCAGCGCGGCCGCAGCCCGTCTGCTGGGTCTGGCTGCGGAGGTCGGGGTGGGCGTCGTGCTGACCAACGCGGTGCGCTACGCCGAGGCCTCGGCGGCGCCGGTGGCGGATGTGCTCGACGCCATCCGCCGGCTCGTCCCGCTCGACCTGCGCCATCTGGACCGGGCGAACGCCCAGGGATACCTCAAGGGTTGGCCGGAGCTGCATCCGGTCGCGCACGAGGTGCTTGCGCTCGCGGGCAGGCAGACCCGCGGCGATGTCTCCGAGTTGCTCGCGGGCACCCGCGAGCTGGCGCAGGAGTGCGTCCTCGACCCGCTGGGCGACGTCGGGCTCGGCGACATCCACGTGCCGGAGCTGTCGGTGCTCGACGGCAGGGGATCGCGGCCTACCGGTGCGCGCGGCGCCGTGGCGGCGACACTGGCCGGCTACGCCGGTCGCCGGCGCAGCCACGCCGAGGTTGATGCGGAGGCCAGGGAGGCGCTCGGGCGGTTGCGCGCCAGGTGCGAGGGCGCCCTCGACGGCTACCTGGCGCGCAGCCGCGGCATGGCCAGCGCCGCTGCGTCCACGGCGGCGTCGGAGCGGCTGGGCGCCGAGCTCGCCACCATCGCCGAGCTCGGCTTCGCCGGCTACTTCCTCACCGTGGCCGAGGTGGTGGACCTCATCCGCGGCATGGGGGTGCGGGTCGCCGCGCGCGGCTCGGGCGCGGGCAGCCTGGTCAACCACCTGCTGGGGATCTCCGGGGTCGATCCCCTGCGCCACGACCTGCTGATGGAGCGGTTTCTGTCGCCGCTGCGGCGCTCGCTGCCCGACATCGACGTGGACGTGGAGTCGGCACGGCGAACGGAGGTCTACGAGCGGATCCTGGACCGCTTCGGCGGTGATCGCTGCGCGTGCGTGTCCATGCGCGACACCTATCGGGTCCGGCACGCCATCCGGGATGTGGGAGGTGCCTTGGGGATGCCTCCCGGCGAGGTCGATGCCTTCGCGAAGGCCTTCCCCCACATCCGGGCCAAGGAGGTCCGCTCCGCTCTGGTGGACCTGCCCGAGCTGCGGGAGTCCGGCATGGGGGTGATGGCGGCGCGGGGCGAGCTCGACGTTTTCCTCGACCTGGTGGAGTCGCTCGACGGCCTGCCGCGCCATATCGCGGTCCACCCGTGCGGGGTGCTCCTCTCGGACGCCACCATGCTCGACCGCACACCCGTGGAGGCCAGCTGGATGGGCTTCCCGATGAGCCAGTTCGACAAGGACGAGGTCGAGGCCCTCGGGTTCCTCAAACTCGACGTGCTCGGCATCAGGATGCAGTCGGCCATGCAGCACGCCGTGGCCGAGGTCGGCCGGGTGGACCGCGTGACCGTGGACCTCGACGAGGTGCCGCTGGACGACCAGCCCACCTTCGACATGATCCGCACCACCCGCACCCTGGGGTGCTTCCAGATCGAGTCGCCCGGGCAGCGCGAACTCATCGGCAAGCTGGCGCCGCAGACGTTCGACGACATCATCATCGACATCTCGCTGTTCCGGCCGGGACCCGTCAAGAGCGACATGATCACGCCTTTCCTGGCGGCCCGCCACGGCTGGCGGGAGCCGGAGTTCATCCACGAGGATCTGCGCCCGGCGCTCGCGGAGACCTGTGGCGTGGTCGTCTACCACGAGCAGGTGCTGCGGGTGGTGTCAGTCATGACCGGCTGCTCGCACGCCGAGGCCGACGAGGTCCGGCGCTCCATGGGCAGCCCGGAGGGCCAGCAGCAGGTGCGCGGCTGGTTCTACCGGCTGGCGCACGAGGGCGGCTACGAGCTGGCCACGATCGAGCGGGTCTGGGAGGTGCTGCGAGCCTTCGCCTCCTTCGGCTTCTGCAAGGCCCACGCGGCGGCCTTCGCCCTGCCCACCTACCAGTCCGCATGGCTGAAGACCCATCACCCGGCGGCGTTCCTGGCCGGTGTCCTGACCCACGACCCGGGTATGTACCCGAAGCGCCTGATCCTGGCCGACGCCAGGCAGCTGGGTATCGAGGTGCTGCCGCTGGACGTCAACCGATCCGGCGCCGACTACCGCGTCGAGCGGATCGGGGGCGCCGAGCAGGTCCAGCAAGCAGGCCGTGGAGCCGGCTACGGCATCAGGCTGGCGCTCTCGGAGGTGAAGGGCATCGGCGAGGGGGAGGTCTCCTCGATAGTGGCGGGCCAGCCCTACGCGGGGCTGGCTGACTTCTGGGCGCGGTCCGGGGCGAGCCGCCCGACGGTCGAGGGGTTGATCGTGACGGGAGGTTTCGACTCCGTCTGCGGGCTCGCGGCCGGGGCGGTGACCGGTCAGCTCACGCGACGCGACCTGCTGCTCCAGGCGGCGGACCTCGACCGGACCGCCCGCCTCGGGCGACGCTCGGGAGGGCGACGCCGTCGCCAGGGGGCCGGGACGGCCGCCGCGCTCGACACGGTGGCGGCGGCCCGCGCGCAGTCCCAGGCCGGCGCGCAGTCCCAGGCCGGCGCGCCGGACGTGCAGCTGGCACTCGAGCTCGTGGACCCGGCGGCCGAGCAGCCGAGCGGGCTGCCGGACATGTCGGTCGGCGACCGGGTGCAGGCGGAGCTCTCGGTGCTGGGCCTGGATGTGACCTCGCACCTGATCGGCTTCTACGTGCCGATGCTGCGCGAGTTGGGCGCCGTCCGCTCGACCAACCTGCTCGGCTGCCGGTCGCAGCAGGAAGTCCTGGTGGCCGGGGTGAAGGTGGCGACGCAGACCCCGCCCATCCGGACCGGGCATCGGGTGGTCTTCCTGACCGTCGACGACGGGGCCGGCCCCGTCGACGCGACGCTCTTCCCGGATGCGCAGGACCCCTACGCCCAGGTGGTCTTCCACTCCTGGCTGCTGCTCGTGCGGGGCAGGGTTCGCCGGACGGGCCCGCGCGGGGTTTCGCTGCGGGCGACGGGGGTCTGGGACCTTGCCCAGGTGCAGCGGCTGTGGGTCGACGCCGGCGGCGCCGAGGCCGGTGCCGGGGTCGCGGCCGTGCGCGACCTGCTGGCTAGCTCGCCTGGGCCCGGCATGGCGGGGCAGGGCACGCCGGGGCAGGGGGCGGCGGGGCAGGGCCGTGCCGGGAGCGATCCAGGGCGGGTGTGGTTGTACGCCAGCGGTTTCCGCAAGTCGCCCTACGCCGACATCAAGCCGGCAGGGACGGACGCCGCCGATGGGCGCGGGATCGTTCGGGAGGCCGCAGGACAGGCCGCCGGGTCTGGGGCTGGGGCCGTCGGCAAGGCGCCCGGCAAGCTGTGGCATAGCAGTCCCGGGAGCTCCGGGTGGTAGCGCCAGCCGCTGCCCTCCAGACGGCTGCCCTCCAGACGGCTGCCGACAGCGCGCCGTCGGATTCGGATTCCATGCGCGAGGATCAGGGCATGGGAGGTGCGCCGCCGCGATGAGCAGATCACAGCTGAACCGCCCCGAGCGGCTCTCGTCCGCGGCCGGAGACGACGCGGGCTGCCACGTCTTGCACGTCGACATGGACGCCTTCTACGCCTCGGTCGAGCTCCTCAGCCGGCCCCACCTGCGCGGTCAGCCCGTGATCGTCGGCGGCTCCGGCAACCGCGGCGTCGTGCTGTCCGCCACCTACGAGGCGCGCGAGTTCGGGGTCCACTCCGCCATGCCGATGGGGCGGGCTCGGCGCACATGCCCGCAGGCGGTCGTCATCACCCCGGACCACCGCCGCTACGCCCGCGCCAGCGCGGGGATCATGGAGGTCTTCCGGTCGATCACGGAGTTCGTCGAGCCGCTCGCCCTCGACGAGGCGTTCCTGGATGTGCGCCCGGCGGAGCGCAGGCTGGGCCGACCGGCCCAGATCGCCGAGCTGATCCGCGCGCGCATCCACGACGAGCAGGGCCTAGTGGCCTCGGTGGGCGTGGCGAGCACCAAGTTCGTGGCCAAGCTCGCATCCACCCGAGCCAAGCCCGACGGGCTGCTGGTGGTGCCGGTGGCAGACGTCGTGGCGTTCCTGCACCCGTTGCCGGTGGGGGCGCTGTGGGGGGTCGGGGAGCGGACCGAGGAGCAGTTGCACCGGCTCGGCCTGCGCACCGTCGGCGACATCGCCCGCACACCCGAGGCCACCCTCCGCCGAGCGCTCGGCGAGGCGTCCGGCCGGCACCTGGCGGCCCTCGCCTGGGGCCGAGACGAGCGTCGCGTCGTGCGCGACGAGCCGGAGCGCAGCATCGGCAACGAGGAGACCTTCCCCGTCGACGTCGACGATCCCGAGGTCGTGGCCGCCGAGGTGCTGCGCCTCAGCGAGCGCGTCGCCGGGCGGCTCCGCGATGCCGGCCTGGTGGGACGCACGGTGGTGCTGAAGGTCCGGTTCGCGGACTTCACCACCATCACCCGCAGCCGCACGGTGGACCAGCCCCTGGATGTCGCCCGCGACATCTATGCCACCGCCCGCGGGCTGCTGGACGCGCTGGCCCTGCAGCGCGCCCGTGTCCGGCTGGTCGGCGTGCGGGTCGAAGGCCTGCAGGACGCCCGCGGAGCGCCCCGCCAGCTGGCCCTCGGCGAGCGGGAGCAGGGCTGGCGGGAGGCCGAGCAGGCCATGGACCGCGCCGCGCGGCGCTACGGCCGGGACTCGGTCCGGCCCGCCCGACTGGTCACGCCGCGACCGTGGGACGAGGATGCCCCGCCGCGGGCCCCTTGACCGTCGGCGCCCCCACGACTGGCCCGCATGGCCATTCGGATGGCATTCTGGCCTCCGGCTTTCGCAGCACGACGTATGCTGCCTATCCTGGTATCCCCGGCGTGGGGAGACGAGGTGACATCGAGGAGGTGGGCCGTGCCACTCTCGGAGCACGAACAGCGTCTGCTGGAGCAGATGGAGCGTGCGCTGTACGCGGAGGATCCCAAGTTCGTCTCGTCCCTGCAGCACCCAACCCAGCGCTCCGGGTCCCGCCGACGCCTGATCGTCGGCTTCCTCCTCGGCCTGGCCGGCATGGCCCTGCTCGTGACGGGTGTCGCGACCAAGTTGGCTCCGCTGGGCGTGGTCGGCTTCATCGTGATGCTCGCCGGGGTGGTCATCGCTCTCACCGGCGGCCGCGCGCGCGCCTCGGACGACGAGTCCGGGACCGCTGAGGCACCTGCCAAGCCCACGAACGCGGGCAGCGGGTCCGGCAACTCCGGCGGCTCGACCCACGACCGCCACTCGGGCGGCAGCGGCGGCGGCTTCATGGACCGGATGGAAGACCGCTGGCGCAACCGCCGCGAGGAAGAGCAGGGCTAAACCGCGGCGGCCAGATCCTCAGCAGGCCGCCGCGTACACCTCGACCCCGTTGCAGTGCAGGTGGTTGAGGAACACGTAGTGGTAGAAGTCCCCGGGGTGCGGGTCGACGTGGAGCTGCTGCGCATGGTGCACGCCGGTGGAGTACGTGTTGACGCACGACGCCACCACCAGCACGCGATAGCCGCGCATGTCGTACTGGTTGGCGCGCAGCCGCAGGTACATCGCCAGCTGGTAGAGGCACAGGTCCGTGCAGTCGCCCACCACGATGGCCGTCCGAACCTGCGGGTGGGCCTCCAACCACGGCTCCAGGTCGGTGCCGATAGCCGGGTTGAGCGAGTTCTTGGCCATGACGGTGAAAGTCGAGGCGAAGGGCAGCGAGGCCAACTCCGGCACGGTGGCCGACTCGCTGCTGCCGGCCACCGCATGCGGGGGATAGACCTTGAACTCCTCCGCGTCGTGGCTGTGGCAGTCCTGCGGCAGCACGAAGTTGCGCACGCCCGCGGCGTACGCGTCGGTGAGGAGTTCCGCGATGGGCTCGGCCAGCGCCTTGTTGCGCGAGCACGACAGCGCGCCCTCGGTGGTGAAGGCGCGGATCATGTCGATGCAGAAAACCGCGGCAGCGTCCGGGTCGTCGCCCACCGCAGCGGCGACATCGAGCATGGGCAGCTCGGAGTACCAGCGGTCCAGGTACTCCAGGAAGCCGCGCGACCGCTCGGCCAGGCTCCCGCGCCCCTCGTCGCCCTCGTGGGGCCGGACCGGCGTCACAGCAGCCCCCTCAGCTCCGCCGCGCTGCGGCCCGACAGCCCCAGACCGGCCATGGTCCGGGCCGCCTCGGCGGCATAGTCGCGGCCCATGAGCACCGAGCAGACCTGCAGCACCGCGTCCATCGTGGGCGTCGGGACGCCGATCTGGCGGCCCAGGTCGGTCAGGAACACCAGCCCGAACCCGGCGTCCTCGTTGAAGTAGCGGTAGTCCAGCTGCGGCTGCGCGCGGATGCCGCGGAAGCCGGGGGCCTCCGAGTAGCTGCTGGAGTAGTTGTCCTCGGCCTGGTAGCCCTGCAGGATCCCCAGCTCGGGGTCGCGCAGCACCGTCACGCCCAGCGCCGTGCCCAGCGCCACCCGCTCCCGGTCCACGGCCTCCACCAGGCGGCCCACGGCCGGCGTCACGCCCTCCTCGTAGAACAGGAAGTCCCCGCCGGTGCGCTCGATCTGCGCGGCGTTGCACAGTGTGATGGCGGGGTGCAGCACGGGGTTGCCGTTCTGCAGGGTCGTCTGCCAGACGCTGTCGGCCCGCTGCACCTCCGGGTACACGGTGCGCACGACTGCGAGCACCTCGTCGGTGCGCCGGGCCGGGATCGCCGCCAGGTAGTAGCCGTCGGCCAGCCGGTGGTACACGGTGATGGTGGCCGGACCCGTGATGCGCACCGCATAGGGCAGCGTCGAGGTCTCGGCCACGGTCACCGAGTCGTCCTCGGGCGCCAGGCCGAGGGCGTCCTTGAACACGAGTGCCCCGGCGCACGAACCCGGGCAGACGATGTAGGTGGCCCCTGGCCGCACGTACGGCGCGCAGGCCGCGCCGAAGGGCGCGTTGCTGTAGGCGGGGCCGACGGCGAACACCAGCTCCGCGCCGTCCAGCGCCGCGCCCGCGTCATGGCCGGCGTAGGC
This sequence comes from uncultured Actinomycetes bacterium, assembly GCA_964474045.1. Taxonomy (GTDB): domain Bacteria; phylum Actinomycetota; class Actinomycetes; order S36-B12; family UBA10799; genus JACJWR01. The sequence continues at coordinate 2,070 of CAYYRC010000025.1, read as the reverse complement.
GATCGGCTGGAAGCCGGCGAGCCTGCCCTCGGAGCTGATCCCGCCGGCGGCGGCGATGTCGGCGATGACCTGCGGATACTCCTCGAAGTCGAACATCGACACCGTGTGGCCCGCCTGGGCCCACTCGAACGCGATGGCGCATGCGCCGTTGCCGGAGCCCAACACTGCGATCTTCATGTGTCCGACCCTAGTCCGCGTGCTTGACTGCGGCCATGGCCTCGATCCGAATGCGCAGCGCGGCTAGGCGGCGGTGGCCGTGGCGGGTCTGAGCAGGCGGCGTTTCCTGCAGGCGGCGTCGCTGGCGGCCGCGGCGACCGGGTTGCCGCTCGTCGGCGCTGGGCGGGCGCTGGCCACTGCTGCGGCGCCCGCCACCGATGCGCCCTCCACCCTGCTGCAGACCATCCGCCAGCTGTCCAGTGGCAACCGCGCCTACCGCACGCTGGTGCCCCACGACGGCGAGCCGTACCTGCCGCGCCTGGACATCCTCAAGGCGCGCCCCAACCCGGCCCGGGCGACGACGCGTCGCTCGCTGTACTACCTGGGCCACCTGTCGGACATCCATGTCATCGACGCCCAGGCGCCCGCCCGGGTGGAGCCGCTGCTGGCCCAGAGCGTGAGCACCTGGAGCGGCTCGGCGCGGCCACAAGACACCCTCACGGTCAACGTGCTGGCGCAGATGGTCACCGCCCTGAACGCCCTGCAGACCAGCCCGCTCACGGGAGCGCCGGTGGCGGCGTTCCTCAACACCGGCGACAGCTCCGACAGCTACTCGCAGCTGGAGCTCGACTGGTACATCCGGGTGCTGGACGGGGGCACCGTGACGCCCAACTCCGGCGCGCCCGGGGTCTACGAGGGCATGCAGGCATGGCTGGACACGCAGATGATCTACCACCCCGAGGATCCCGCCGGCGACGCCTTCGGGGCGTACGGCTTCCCGCGGATCCCGGGGCTGCTGGACGCGGCGGTGTCCCAGACCGTCACCTCGCCGGGCCTGGTAGCGCCCTGGTACACGGTGTTCGGCAACCACGACGCGCTGTTCTTCGGCTTCTTCGCCGTGGAGCCTGCGCTGCGGGCCCTGGCGGTGGGGCAGCGCAAGCCCTGGCAGTGGCAGGCGCTGATGGCCAACTACCTGCGCGGCTGGGCCACCGACATCGCGCCGGCCACGCAGCTGGGGCACAACCTGCTCACCCAGCTCGGCTGGGCCGACGGCATGCGCACCGTCACCGCCGACCCCCGCCGCGCGATGCTGACCAGGCAGGACTTCATGTCCGCGCACCTGGCCTCCCCGGCGACGCCAGGGCCGGTGGGGCACGGTTTCACCGACGCCAACCTTGCCAGCGGCCAGACGTGGTGGCGCGCATCGGTGGGATCACGGCTGCAGGTGTTCGGCCTGGACACGTGCAACACCACCCTGGGCGCGGACGGCGCCGTGCCGCAGGACCAGTTCGACTGGCTGCGCGCCGGCCTGGCCGAGGCGCGGGCCAACAACCAGCTGGCGATCGTCATGAGCCACCACAACAGCCTGACGCTGGAGAACGGCGCCCAGCCCGCCTTCGGGCCGACGCAGCCGCTCATCCACGCCGACGAGTTCATCGCGATGCTGCACGAGTTCCCCAACATGATCGCGTGGATCAACGGGCATACGCACAACAACACGATCCAGGCCCATCCGGCGCCAGCGGGCGGAAGCGCGACGGGAGCCGCGGGCGGTGCGGGCGGCGCGGGCGGCGGCTTCTGGGAGATCACGACCGCCTCGTGCATCGACTTCCCGCAGCAGCAGCAGATGATCGAGGTCGTGGACAACCGCGACGGCACGATGTCGCTGTTCACCACCGTGGTCGACCACGCGTCGTCGCCGCAGTGGACCCCCGGCGACTTCAGCCAGGTGGGCCTGGCCTCGCTCAGCCGCGAGCTGGCCAGCAACGACTTCACCGAGAACCCGATGATGCGCCGCGGCTCGCCGGAGGGGCGCAACACCGAGCTGCTGCTGCCTGCGCCGTTCGACCTGTCGCTCATCACCGACGCCGAGGTCGAGGCGATGCAGACCGCGGCCCGGGCGCGGCTGCTGGC
>CAYYRC010000024.1:14746-32150 GCA_964474045.1 uncultured Actinomycetes bacterium | reverse complement strand
CCCGCCAGCACCACGACGTCGAGCAGCATCGACGGCCTCACGACCCCTCCCCCAGAGCGTGCAGCGCGGCAACACGAACAGCGTCCGGAACGGCGTCCGGACGGGGCGGGCAGCCCGCCACCTCGACCGCACCCGGCAGCAACGAGCGGAGCCCCGGCACAACCGAGTAGGAATCCCAATATGGCCCGCCGGTGAGGGTGCAGGCGCCGAAGGCGACCACCGCACGAGGCTCCGGCAGCGCCTCGAAGGCAGCCAACACCGTCGGCAGCCCAACCCGCGTGACGGTGCCGGCGACGACCAAGACATGGACGTCCGGTTCGCCGGCGGCCTGCGGCCCCGGCGCCACGGCCGCGTCGGAACCCATCCGCCGCAGCGCCTCGTCCAGCTCCACCGCGCAGCAGGCGAGCCGGTGCGGCACGATCCGCACGGTTCGGCCATCGACGCCCACGTCCACGCGACCAGGGTAGGCCCCCGAGCGAGTTGGATCGACGCGCCTACACTTGTGCCAGCGGCGGTCTGGGCCGCGATCCGCGCGGGCGGCCGGCCCGCGCCCGATTCGCACGAGGTCGAATGTCCAAGAAGAAGGTCACCAAGGTCAAGCGCGTCATCATCCGCTTCGCGGGCGACTCCGGCGACGGGATGCAGCTGACCGGCGACCAGTTCACCTCTACCACGGCGGTGTTCGGCAACGACCTGTCCACGCTTCCCGACTTCCCGGCCGAGATCCGCGCCCCAGCCGGCACGCTGCCCGGCGTCAGCGCGTTCCAGCTCCACTTCGCCGACCACGACATCCTGACCCCCGGCGACACTCCGGACGTGCTGGTCGCGATGAACCCCGCCGCGCTCAAGGCGAACCTGGACTTGATGCCGCGCGGGTCGCAGATCATCGCCAACACCGACGAGTTCACCAAGCGCGCGCTGACCAAGGTGGGCTACGACGCCAACCCGTTGGAGGACGGCAGCCTGGACGGCTACCTGATCCATCCGGTGCCCCTGACCTCCATGACGGTCGCGGCCCTGACGGACTTCGACATCTCCAAGAAGGACGCCGAGCGGGCCAAGAACATGTTCGCCCTCGGCCTGCTGCTGTGGCTCTACAGCCGCCCGCTGGAGCACACCGAGTCCTTCCTGCACAGCAAGTTCGCCCGCAAGCCCGAGATTCTCAAGGCCAACATCGCCGCCCTGCACGCCGGCTGGAACTACGGCGACACTACGGACGCGTTCGCGATCAAGTACGAAGTGGCCCCCGCGCCGCAGAAGACCGGCACCTACCGCAACGTCTCGGGCAACCTGGCGTTGTCCTACGGCTTGGTGGCCGCCGCGCACTGCACCAAGCTGCCGCTCTTCCTGGGCAGCTACCCGATCACGCCGGCCAGCGACATCCTGCACGAGCTGAGCAAGCACAAGCGCTTCGGCGTCGAGACCTTCCAGGCCGAGGACGAGATCGCGGGCATCGGCGCAGCGCTGGGCGCCGCCTACGGTGGGGCCCTGGGCGTGACCACCACCTCTGGGCCCGGCATGGCGCTCAAGAGCGAGACCATCGGCCTAGCGGTGTCCCTCGAGCTGCCGCTCGTCATCATCGACGTGCAGCGCGGCGGCCCGTCAACAGGCCTTCCCACCAAGACCGAGCAGTCCGACCTGCTGCAGGCCATGTTCGGACGCAACGGCGAGTCGCCCGTGCCGATCGTGGCGCCGTCGTCCCCAGCCGACTGTTTCGACGCTGCCATCGAGGCCGCGCGGATAGCGACCACCTACCGCACGCCGGTGATCCTGTTGTCCGACGGCTACCTGGCCAACGGCTCCGAGCCGTGGCGGGTGCCGGACATGTCCGAGCTGCCCGACCTGGCCGTGGAGTTCGCCACCACCACCAACCACGTGGAAGCCGACGGCACCGAGGTCTTCTGGCCGTACAAGCGCGATCCGCAGACATTGGCGCGGCCCTGGGCCGTCCCAGGCACGCCCGGTCTGGAGCACCGCATCGGGGGCATCGAGAAGGCCGATGGCTCGGGCAACATCTCCTATGACTCGGCCAACCACGAGCGCATGGTTCAGCTACGCGCAGCCAAGGTGGCCGGCATCGACGTGCCCGACCTGCAGGTCGATGGCCAGGACGGCGCCGAGGTGCTGGTGGTCGGCTGGGGCTCGACCTTCGGGCCGATCAGCACCGCGGTGCAGCTGGTGCGCGAGGCTGGCGGCAGGGTCGCCCACGCGCATCTGCGCCACCTCAACCCGTTCCCGGCCAACCTGGGTGAGGTCCTGCGGGCCTATCCCAAAGTACTGGTCCCGGAGATGAACACCGGCCAGCTCGCCCTGCTGCTGCGCGGCACCTTCCTGGTGGACGCGCAGCGAATCACGAAGGTTCAGGGCCAGCCCTTCACCGCCGCAGAACTGCAGAACGCCATCGAGGAGGCGATCGCCCATGGCTGAGACCACGACGACCCCGGTGCCCCTCGCCCTCAAGGCCAAGGACTTCAAGTCCGACCAGGAGGTCCGCTGGTGCCCGGGCTGCGGCGACTACGCGATCCTCGCGACCGTGCAGAGCTTCCTGCCCGAGCTCGGCAAGCGCCGCGAGGACATCGCGTTCGTGTCGGGCATCGGCTGCTCCTCGCGGTTCCCGTACTACCTGACCACCTACGGGATGCACTCCATCCACGGCCGCGCGCCGGCGATCGCGACCGGGCTCTCGGTGTCGCGGCCGGACCTGGACGTGTGGGTGGTGACCGGCGACGGCGACGCGCTGAGCATCGGCGGCAACCACCTGATCCACGCGCTGCGCCGGAATGTCGACCTGACAATCCTGCTCTTCAACAACCGCATCTACGGCCTGACCAAGGGGCAGTACTCCCCCACCTCGGAGCTCGGCAAGGTCACCAAGTCCACTCCCGCCGGGAGCGTGGACCGGCCGTTCAACCCGGTGCAGCTGGCCCTCGGCGCGGGGGCCACGTTCGTTGCGCGGACCCTGGACTCCGACCGCCAACACCTGACCTCGGTGCTGCGCGCGGCCGCCCAGCACAAGGGCGCCTCGCTGGTGGAGATCTACCAGAACTGCAACATCTTCAACGACGGCGCGTTCGACCTGCTGAAGAACCCCGAAACCCGCGACGAGGCCCTGATCCGGCTGGAGCCCGGCGAGCCCATCACCTTCGCCGGCGGTACCCGGGCCGTCGTCCGCGACGGCTACTGCGGGCTGCGCACGGCCGACACCGCCAAGATCGACCCAGGCGACATCGTGGTCCACGATCCCACCAGGGAGTCGCCCCTGACCGCACTCGCCCTGGCCCAGATGGCCGACCAGCCGACCAACCGCCACACCGCGATCGGCGTCTATCGCAGCGTCGAGGCCCCCACCTACAACGAGGGCTTCTCGGCGCAGCTCGCGCAGGCCGAGCAGCCCGCCGCCGACCTGCACGACCTGTTCGCAGGCTCGGACACCTGGACCGTCGACTGAGCGCACCGCCGCCCGCAAAGGGCAACAGGCAGCTCTCGGGGCTGCTCTTCGGCCTGCTGGCCTACGGCATCTGGGGCCTGTTCCCGCTGTACTGGCCGCTGCTGGAGCCAGCAGACGCGGTCGAGATCGTGGCTCACCGCAGCCTCTGGTCGCTGGTGTTCCTGGCGGTCGTGGTCGCCGTCACGCGTGGCTGGCCGGTGGTGCGCCAGACGTTGGCGACCCCTCGGACGCGGTGGCTGCTGCTGGCGGCCGCGGCGCTGGTGAGCATCAACTGGACCGGCTACATCTGGGCCGTGAACGCCGAGCATGTGGTGGAGGCGTCCCTGGGGTACTTCATCAACCCGCTGGTCAGCGTCCTGATCGGGGTCGTGGTGCTGTCCGAGCGGCTGCGGGCGGCGCAGTGGGTGGCGGTGGGGTTGGGGACCGTGGCGGTGGCGGTGCTGACGGTGGCCTACGGCCGGCCGCCGTGGGTAGCGCTGCTGCTGGCGTCGACGTTCGCCCTCTACGGCCTGGCCAAGAAGCTCGCCGACGTACCAGCCGTGCCGAGCCTGACGGTGGAGACGATCTTCATGGCGCCAGTGGCCCTGGCGGTGCTGGCGGTGTGGCACTCGACCGGGCAGGGGCACTTCGGCACGGACCCGCTGCAGACCGCGCTGTTCGCCGGGGCCGGGGTGGTGACGGCGCTGCCCCTGCTCGCCTTCGGCGCCGCAGCGATCCGGATCCCGCTGTCGAGTCTGGGGCTGTTGCAGTACCTGACGCCGATCCTGCAGTTCCTGCTCGGCGTCCTGATGTTCGGCGAGACCCTCAGCGCCGTCGGATGGCTCGGTTTCGGGCTGATTTGGCTGGCGCTCGCGGTGTTCTCGATCGATGCGGTGCGGTCCGCCCGGGGATCGCGCCGATAGCGATCACATTGCTAGGCTGGGATCGACGCAGGCAGCTGGGAGAGGGGATGCCATGTCGGGGTGGGACGGCAAGATGCGGCCTCTGCTCTTGGCTGCCGTGGCCGTGGCGGCAGGCACCGTGACGGCATGCGGAGCCGGCAGCGCCGGGTCCGGCGCCTCCTCCTCCTCTGCGCCACCCACGTCAGGCCCACCCACATCGGCCACCTCGGCGGCAACTCCCGCGCCGCCGACTCCCACGGTGACCGTCACGGTCCCGGCGCCGACGCCTACCGTGACCATCATCGAACAACGGCCCGCCCCATCGATCCCAGCGGCACCGCAGGACGACATCGGCAGCCTCACCTTCGTGCTGAGCGCCCACGGGCCCGCAGCCACCCTCACCTCGCGCACACGCAACGCCGACGGCACCGTGACGATCACCGGCGTCATCGATGAGTCCGGAGCTGGCGAGTACTGCCAGCGCTACGAGCGTGCCGCCGGCGCCGAACTCCAGACCTGCATCGCCAAGGTGGTGTCCGAGCAGGGGACGCTGGTTCATCAGGCGACTGCGGACTGCGCCGCGGGCACCTTGACCACCAACGGCCCCGGCGGCGGCACCTACGCCCCGCTCGGGAACGACACCTGGCAGAACGTCGACACCGGCGAGGTGCGCAACTCCAGCAGCGCCGGCGGCGGCCTCGTCCTGACCGGAAACCAGGCCCTGGCCTGCCGCGGCCAGTGACCCCGCGGGGCCGAGCCGGCCTGCGTCGCGCCCCCGGCGACGAGATCGTGGGTTGACGTCCTAGAGTCTCTGCATGAGCAAAGTTGACGCCGGCGTCAAATCCACGTGGGGCAGTCCCGAGCGGCAGGCGCTCGCAGCGTTGGTGAGCGAGTTCACCTCAGCGCAGATCGTCCCCAACCTGCGCGACTGGGAGACCGCCGGGGAAATCCCCCGCTCGCTGCAACGCGCCGCCGGCGAACTGGGCCTGCTGGGGTTGACCTACCCGGATTGGGTCGGCGGATCTGGCGGGGACCTGCGCGACGTGGTGGTGATGACTGAGTCGGTGCTGGCGGCGGGCGGCTCAGGCGGTCTGATCGCGGGCCTGTTCACCCACGGCATCTCCATTCCCCACGTCTTCGACGCCGCCGTCCGACGCCGTGCCGCGGGTGACGATGCCGGTGCAGGGGTGCTCATCGACGAGGTGGTCCGCCCCACCCTGGCCGGCGAGGCCATGACCGCCCTGGGGGTGACCGAGCCGGACGGTGGCTCGGACGTGGCTTCCCTGCGCACGGTGGCCGAACCCATCGGGGACGACGCCTGGCGGATCAACGGGTCGAAGGCGTACATCACCTCCGGGGCCCGCGCCGACTTCGTGGTGGTCGCCGCCCGGGCCTTCGGGGAGGGAGCCGCCGGAGTGGCCCTGTTCGCAGTCCCCACCGACAGCCCGGGCTTCAGCGTGGTGCGCCGGATGGCCAAGATGGGCTGGCACTGCTCTGACACGGCCGAGTTGTCGCTGGTGGACGTCGAGGTGCCGGCGACGCACCTGCTGACGTCCGGTCCCGGTCTGGGTTTCGCATCGCTCGCCCGTCACTTCGCTGTGGAGCGGGTCTCGCTGGCCGTCACCGCCTATGCCACGGCACAGCGCTGCCTGGACCTCACGGTTGCCTGGGTGCGCCAGCGGGAGACCTTCGGCAGGCCGCTGGTCGACCGGCAGGTGGTGCGGCACCGGTTGGTGGAGATGCACCGGCTGACCGACACCGCACGCCAGTACACCCGCGCGCTGGTGGCGGACCTCGTCGCCGAGGACGGCGCTCCCCAGTCCGAAGCGTTGCCCGACACCAGCCTGATGCTGCGCGCGGTGCTGGCGAAGAACACCGCCGTGGCCGCGTGCGATGCTGTGGTGGCCGACGCCGTGCAGCTTCACGGCGGCTACGGCTTCCTGCAGGATGCCGAGGTCGAGCGGCACTATCGCGACGCAAAGGTTCTGGGAATCGGCGGCGGGGCGACCGAAGTCATGACGGACCTGGCCGCCCGCCTGCTCGGCTACTGAGTTCCGACGGCGCATACGTTGCGGACAGTCAAACTCAAGGCCCGCAACTACTATCGGTCCACGAGCATGATCAACCCGGACCCGGAAGGCAGGTCGGATAGTTGGACCAGGAGCGGACGGACATCGACCTCGCGGCGCTGCCCGAGCGGGCACAGCGAGCCCTCGCAGGGCTAGACCTCGCCGGCGTAGGCCTGGAGATCGGCCCGTCGTTCAACCCGATCGCTCCTCGGTCGGCTGGGTTCGACGTGCGAATCCTGGACCACGCCGACCGTGCCGACCTCATCGGCAAGTACCGCGAGGTGGGTCTGAGCCCCGCCGAGCTCGACCGCATCGAAGAGGTCGACTTCGTCTGGCGCTCTGGTCCGGTGCACGAGGCGGTCACCAGCGGAGAGCGCTTCAACTACATCGTCGCCGCCCACGTCATCGAGCACGTCACAGACATCGTGGCGCTGCTCGACACGGCGCAGCGGCTGCTGGAGCCCGGTGGCCAGCTGTCGCTCATCGTGCCCGACAAGCGATACTGCTTCGACCGGATGCGGCCGGTGACGACGGTCGGGCAGGTGGTGGAGGCTCACCTGGACCCCGATCTGTTCCACGGCCCGGCGCCTTTCATCGATACCCACCTCTACACCGTCCGGCGCTTCGCGACGGGGAACACCTGGGACGCCCACAGCGGAACCGACCTGGCCATCCCCCCGTGCGAGTGGGCCACGGTCCGCGACACGATCAACCGGGTGCACCAGGCCGACGAGTACATCGACATCCACCGCTGGGTCTTCACGCCCGCCTCTCTGGAACTCCTCATCCGGGACCTGCGCGCGCTCGGCTACACCGATATGGAAATCGTCGAGATAACCCCGACGGATTCCTACGAGTTCTTCGCCCGGCTGGCAGTGCGGCCCCGGACCGAGGCGACCGAGCGCGAGGACGCGGTGAACTCTCCCGAGCGCTGGCAGCTGCTGCAGCAGATCGAGCGAGAGCAGGCCGCCGTCGCACTGGCGGCGGAGGTGGCGGCGGCCGCCGCTCGCGACGAGCTCGCCGCACACCTCGAGGACGTCACAGTCGCGTTCCGCGCTGCCATCGAGGAGCGGGATGCGCTGCGCAGCGCCAACGCCGAACTATCCGAGCAACTGGCGGAGGTGACATCGTCGGCGTCGTGGCGCGCAACGGCGCCGCTGCGTCATGCGAAATCGCTGGTCAAACGGGACGAAGGAGACTAGCCCCAGGGCCTTAGGCCGTTCGCTCCACCACGAAGTCGCACAGCTGCTCGAGGGCGCGCCGAGCCGGGATGTCCGGCAGAACTGCCAGCGTCGCACGCGCATCATCGGCCCAGCGGCGGGCTTCGGCGCGGGCCTGCTCCACGGCGTCGTGGGCGAGCAGCAGGCCCAGCGCCTCGGCGTGCTCGCCGTCGTCGGGCAGCGGGCCGCCGAGCAGGCTCTGCAGCCTGGCGTCGTCGGGGTCCTCCGAGGACAGCGCCAGCAGCATGGGCAGCGTCTGGACACCTTCCCGCAGGTCTCGGCCCTGCGTCTTGCCAGACTCACCGTCGGCGACAGTCAGATCCACCAGATCATCGGCCAGCTGGAACGCCACGCCGATCCGCTCGCCGAACAGCGTGAGCGTCTCGACCACTGAGTCGTCGCAGCCTGCGAACATCGCGCCGAAGCGTCCAGACGTCGCAATGAGCGAGCCCGTCTTGTCTGCCAGCACCTCGATGTGGTGCGTCACCGGGGCGGCACCGTCCAGGGGGCCGACCGTCTCCTTGATCTGCCCCACGACCAGCCGCTCGAACGTCCGCGCCTGGATGCGCACGGCCTCCGGGCCCAGGTCCGCGAGGATGTCGGAGGCCCGCGAGAACAGGAAGTCGCCGCTCAGGATGGCCACGATGTTGTCCCAGCGGGCGTTTGCCGAGTCGACACCGCGTCGGCGCGTGGCCTCGTCCATCACATCGTCGTGGTACAGGGTCGCCAGGTGGGTCAACTCCACCACGACCGCGGCCTGCAGCACCTCGGCCGACTCCCAGTCGCCGAACTCGGCGGCGAGCAGCACGAGCAACGGCCGGAAGCGCTTGCCGCCGGCCTCCACCAAGTGTCGGGACGTCTCGGTGACGAACGGGTAGTCGCTCTTGATCGACTCGCGCAGCATCTGCTCGACGAGCCCGAGCCGCCCGGACAGGCGCGCATCGAGTTCGGCGTCGCCGAGCGGGAACGCGACCGTCACCACCACACTCCTCACCTGACGTGCCCACGCGGCTCGGGGCACCTAGTGCAGACCCTACGCGACGATGGTCGTCCGCGGACCGGCAACCGTCAGCGCACGAAGGTGCTGGCGCGTTCGGCCAGCTCGAGCATCGGCTGCGGGACGATCCCCAGCAGCAGCGTGATCGCCGCCGCCACCCCGATGGCCACCGAGGTCAGCCAACTCGGCACCACCACCGAGACATCATCGTGCGTCGGGTTCGTGAAGAACATCAGCACGATGACCCGGGCGTAGAAGAAGGCGCTGATGGCGCTCGCAATCACGGCGCAGATCACCACCGGCGTGGCGCCGCCGGCGATACCGGCCGTGAACACGAAGAACTTGCCGGTGAAGCCGCTGGTCAGGGGGATACCGGCGAAGGCGAGCAGGAAGAACGCGAAAGCGCCGGCCACCAGCGGCGAGCGCTTGCCCAGGCCCACCCAGTTGCTCAGCCCGGTGGCCTCACCGGCCGGGTTGCGCACGAGCGTCACCACCGCGAAGGCCCCGACCGTGCTGACGCCGTAGGCGAACAGGTAGAACAGCGAGCCCCCCAGGCCGGCCGGGTTGGTCGCGATCACGCCGACGAGCAGGAACCCCGCGTGGGCGATCGAGGAGTAGGCCAGCATCCGTTTCACATCGGTCTGGGTCAACGCGAAGATGACGCCGACGAACATCGTCAGGATCGCGATGAGCCAGAACGCCGGGCGCCAGTCCCACTTGGAGGCACCGAAGGCGACGTAGAAGAGTCGCAGCAGGGCGCCGAAGCCGGCGAGCTTGACGGCGGCGGCCATGAAGCCGGTGAGCGGGGTCGGCGCCCCCTGGTAAACATCCGGCACCCATTGCTGGAACGGAACCGCGCCGACCTTGAACAGCATCCCGACAGCGATCAGCGCTATGCCGGCGATGATCAGACCGTTCGGACCGGCCACCGCGGCCATCGCGTCGGCAATGCCGGCAAAGCCGAGGGTGCCCGAGAAGCCGAAGACCAGGGCTGCGCCGTAGAGGAAGAACGCGGAGCCGAAGGACCCCAACAGGAAGTACTTGATCGCGGCCTCCTGGCTGAGGAGGCGCCGACGGCGGGCCATGCCCGTCATCAGGTAGAGCGGGAGCGACATGACCTCGAGGGCGACGAACATCGTCAGCAGGTCGTTCGACACGACAAACACCAGCATGCCGCCGACGCTGAACAGGAAGAGTGGCCAGATCTCGGTCTGCAGGTAGCCCTCGGCCGCGAAGTCGCGCTCCTCGGTGCTGCCCGGCAGCGCCGAGGCTCGGGGGGCGAAGGCATCGCCGGCCGGGTCGGCCTCGCGTTCGAACATGACGAAGGCAGCCAACAGGGCCAGCAGCAGGGTTGCCCCCTGCAGGAACAGGCCCGGCGAGTCGATGGCCAGCGCGCCGCGGGCGGTGGTGATGTTGGTGCCGGCCAGCGCGAACACGAGGACGAGGGCCACGGCCAGGGCGATGACGACCACCGCCAGCTGGGCGTTGCGCCGCTTCTGGCGCGGCAGCAGGGCCTCCAGCACGACGCTCACCAGCGCCGCGCCGAGCACGATCAGGATCGGGGCGAGCGCTGCGTAGTCGAAGTCGGGTCCTGGGATGGACTCCAGCACGTCGGTCATTTCGCCTCCCCCGCGATCGGCACCGCCGGTGGTGGGTCGGTCTGGCCGGTGCTGGCCATCACACGGTCGACGGCCGGGTTGATGTCGTTGAGCAGCAGCTGCGGGAAGAACCCGAGGACGATGAGCAGTGCGATCACCGGGGCCACCCCTGCCTTCTCACGCCCGGTCAGGTCGGTCATGCCCTCGCAGGCGGGCTTGACCGGCCCGGTCATCACCCGCTGGTACCACCAGAGGATGTAGATCGCCGCCAGGATCACGCCGAGGGTTGCCACGGCCGCCGCCCAGGGGTAGGTCGTGAACGTGCCGAGCAGCACCAGGAACTCGCTGACGAAGCTCGCCAGACCGGGCAGCGCCACCGACGACAGACCGGCGATGAGGAACAGCCCGGCGAGCACGGGCGCGACCTTGCTCACGCCGCCGTAGTCGGCTATCTGCGTGGAACCTCTGCGCGCTATCAGATACCCCACCAGCGCCAGCAGCGCGGCGGTCGTCAGCCCGTGGTTGACCATGTAGAGCGTGGAGCCGGACTGCGACTGCGTGGTGAAGGCGAAGATGCCCAGCACGATGAAGCCGAAGTGAGAGATCGAGGTGTACGACACCAGCCGCAGCATGTTCGACTGCCCGATGGCCAGCAGCGCACCGTAGATGATGCCGATCACCGCCAGGATGATGATGACGGGGGCGAAGTACTTGCTGGCCTCCGGGAACAGCGGCAGGCACAGCCGCAGCATCCCGAAGGTGCCGACCTTGTCCATGACGCCGACCATCAGGATCGTGGTGCCCGGCTTGGACTCCGCCGCCGCATCCGGCAGCCAGGTGTGGAAGGGCACCATGGGCGCCTTGACGGCGAAGGCGAAGAAGAAGCCCAGGAACAGCATCTTCTGCGTCGCCGGGTCCAGGTTGACGTTCACCAGGCTGAGGAAGTCGAAAGTGGCGGCGCCGGTCTGGCGCGCCGATGCGACGTAGAGGCCGATCAGCGCTGCCAGCATGAGCAGGCCGCCCAGCAGGCTGTAGATCAGGAACTTCATCGCCGCGTACTGCCGCTGCGGTCCGCCGTAGCGCCCGATCAGGTAGAACATCGGGATGAGCATGACCTCGAAGAACACGTAGAACAGGAACACGTCCGTGGCCGAGAAGACCATGAAGAGGCAGGCCTCGAGAGCCAGGATGAGCGCGAAATAGCCCTTGGGGCTCGCACCGGTCGGCGATTCGTCGGCCTCGTTCCAGCCGGCGATCATCACGATCGGAACCAGAACCGCCGTCATCGCCAGCAGCACCAGGGCGATGCCATCCACGCCGAGGGAGTAGTTGACGCCCAGCGTGGGCATCCACGACACCTTCTCGGTGAACTGGAACGGCTCCGCGGCGTCCGGCTTGAACAGCAGGCCCATCACGATGACGATGGCAACCGGGATGATCGCGAAGATCAGCGCCACCTTGCGAGCGACGAGGTCGCTGCGCTCGGGCATGAGCGCCACGACCAGCGAGCCGATGAGCGGCACCAGCGCCAGCAGGGTCAGCCAGGGGATGGTGTCCACGTCACAACCTCACCAGGAAGAGGAAACCGACCACGATGAACGCGCCGGCAAGCATGGACAGCGCATAGGTACGCGCGTAGCCGGTCTGCCAGCGCCGCAGCCGGCTGGAGACGCCGCCGATCGTCGCGGCGGACCCGTTGACGAAGCCGTCCACCCAGGTGTGGTCGAACCACACCAGCGACCGGGTGGCGTACTGCCCGGGGCGCATGAAGACGGCCTCGTTGAAGGCGTCGCTGTACAGGTTTGCGCGTGCTGCCCGAGTCAGGAAAGACACGTGCTGCGGCGGCGTCAGCGGCACGTCTCGCCCGTACTGCTTGGCCGTGATGAACACCGCGATGAGGACGAGCACCAGGATCAGCGCCGACATGATCCATGCGGGGAAGGGCAGCTCATGCTCGGTGAAGCCCAGAACCGGTTCCAGCCAGTGTTCGAAGCTGCCGTTGAAAGCCAGCAGGAAGCCCGCGACGGTGCTCAGCAGGGCCAGGATGGACATCGGGATGATCATCGACTTGGGCGACTCGTGTGGGTGCGCGTCGTCGTTCCAGCGGGCCTTGCCCAGGAACGTCATCACGAAGATCCGCGTCATGTAGAAGCCGGTCAGCATCGCCCCGATTAGGGTGACCATCCCCACCCAGAAGTTGGTCCCGAAGGCGGCCTCGATGATCTTGTCCTTGGAGTAGAAGCCGTCGAAGGGCGGGATCCCCATGATCGCCAGGTAGCCCGCGCCGAAGGTGATGAAGGTGACCATCATGACCTTGCGCAGGGCGCCGTAGCGGCGCATGTCCTCCTCGTTGTTCATGGCATGCATGACCGAGCCGGCGCCGAGGAACAGGTCGGCCTTGAAGAAGCCGTGCAGCAACAGGTGGAAGATCCCGAAGATGTAGCCCGCGGGGCCGAGGCCAACGGCCACGATCATGTAGCCGATCTGGCTCATGGTGGAGCCGGCCAGCGCCTTCTTGATCTCGTCGCGGGCCATTCCGATGATGGCACCCGCCAGCAGGCTGATGCAGCCGACGATGATCACCACCGTCGAGGCCACATGTGCCAGGTTGAAGATCGGGTTGGCGCGGGCGATGAGGTAGACGCCGGCGGTGACCATGGTGGCGGCGTGGATGAGCGCCGACACGGGAGTCGGGCCCTCCATGGCGTCGAACAGCCACGCGTGCAGCGGGAACTGGGCCGACTTGGCGCAGGCCCCGACCAGCAATAGCACCCCGATGATGTTGATCACCGTCGTGCTGGCCTCGGGGGCCGCGGCGAAGACCTGCGGGTAGGCCACGGTGCCGAAGGTGGCAAAGATGAGGAACACGCCCAGGGCGAGCCCGAAGTCGCCGACGCGGTTCATGACGAAGGCCTTCTTCGCCGCCGCCGCGGCGCTGGGCTTGTACTGCCAGAAGCCGACGAGCAGGTAGGACGCAAGACCCACGCCCTCCCAGCCGAAGTACAGCAGCGCGAAGTTGTCCGCGAGCACCAGCAGCAGCATGGCCGCGACGAAGAGGTTGAGGTAGGCGAAGAACTTGCGCCGATCCGGGTCGTCGGCCATGTAGCCGACCGAGTAGATGTGGATGAGGCCGCCGACCCCGGTGATGAGCAGCACGAAGATCATGGACAGCTGGTCGAGCTGGAACCCGACGTCGGCGGTGAAGCCGCCCACGTTGAACCAGGTGTAGAGGTGCTGGGTGACGCCGCGATCCTCGGCGGGCTCGCCGAGCATGGTGAAGAACATCGCCAGGCCAAGCGCGAACGACGCCCACACCATCGCGATGGCGACGTAGTGACCCCACTTGTTGGTCCGTCGACCGGCCAGCAGCAGGAAGGCGGCGCCGGCGAGCGGCAGCGCGATGATGATCCAGATGTAGGAGAAGATCCCGGAGGCCGCCGTGAGCTGCTGCAGCTCGGCGGCGCCGGACTCCATGGGTGTGAGCATCGGCGTCAGTACCTCAGCAGACTTGGCTCATCCACCGACGCCGAGCGACGGGTGCGGAAGATCGTCACGATGATGGCCAGGCCCACGACAACCTCGGCGGCAGCGACGACCATCACGAAGAAGGCCACCACCTGTCCATCCAGCGTGCCGTTGGCGTGCGCGAAAGTGACGAAGGCGAGGTTGGAGGCGTTGAGCATCATCTCGATGCACATGAACACCACGATCGCGTTGCGTCGCACGAGCACGCCGATGGCGCCAAGGCTGAACAGGATGGCCGACAGGACCAGGTAGTGCGTCGAGCTCATCGGCCGCTCACCTCCTCATCGTCGTCGCCGTGCGGGATCGCTGCGTGGCCCTCGGTCAGGTCGGCGACCTCCTGCACATCGGCCGGGTCCACGAAGCGCACTGAACCGCGGGCGCGCAGGGGCCCCGGGACAGAGTCGGCAGCGGTGGTGCCGTCGGGCAGCAGCGCCGGCGTGTCCACGGCGTTGTGGCGGGCGTAGACGCCGGGCGGGGGCTTCGGCCCGGGGTAGCCGGGCAGCTCGAAGCGCTCGGTGCTGAGCTCGCGCTGGCTCTTGCGTGCCTCGACCCGCTCCCTGTGGGCGAGCAGCATGGCTCCCAGGGCGGCCGAGATGAGCAGCGCGGAGGTGAGCTCAAAGGCGAACACATACTTGCTGAACACCAGCGCGCCGATCCCCTGCACGTTGCCGCCGGCGACCTCGTTCGGTACGGCCAGCCCGGCCTCCGGCAGCACGCCGGCGCCCTTCACGATGGCACCCACGAGCAGGGCCGCGAACCCGAAGCCGAACAGGATCGCGGCGACCCGCTGCCCCTTGATCGTCTCGACCAGCGAGTCCGACGAGTCCACGCCCACGAGCATGAGCACGAACAGGAAGAGCATCATGACCGCGCCGGTGTAGACGATGATCTGCACCATGCCCAGGAAGGGCGCCTGCAGCGACACGTAGAGGATCGCCAGGTTGATCATCGTCATGGCCACCCAGAGGGCGCTGTGCACCGCCTTGCGCGACAGGATCATGCCGAGCGCGCCCAGGACCGCCAGGAAGCCGCAGACCCAGAAGACCCAGGCCTGCCCGGTGCTGTAGGGAGAGCTGGCGGCGAGCAGCGCGGTCGTCATGCGGTGCTCTCCTCCTGCTGTGTCACCTTGGCGGCGGCCATCTGCTCGGCACTCGCCCCTGTCACCCTACCGTCGTAGTAGTCGCGCTCGTCGGCGCCTTCGACCATTGGATGCGGCGGGCTGACCATGCCGGGGAGCAGCGGCGCCAACAGGTCGGCCTTCTCGTAGATGAGCTCGGTGCGGCTGTCGTCGGCCAGCTCGAACTCATGAGTCATCGTCAGCGCCCGGGTGGGGCAGGCCTCGATGCACAGGCCGCAGAAAATGCAGCGCAGGTAGTTGATCTGGTACACGCGCCCGTAGCGCTCGCCGGGTGAGAAGCGCTCCTCGTCGGTGTTCGGAGCCCCTTCCACGTAGATCGCATCTGCCGGGCAGGCCCACGCGCAGAGCTCGCAGCCGACGCACTTCTCGAGCCCGTCCGGGTGCCGGTTGAGTTGGTGGCGGCCGTGGAAGCGCGGGGCGATCTCCGCCGGCTGCTCCGGATACTGGACCGTCGCAGGCTTGCGGAACATCGCCTTGAAGGTGACTCCGAAAGCCTTGGCGGCCTGGGGGATGTCAGGCATCGGGCGCCTCCTTGCCCTCGGGACCGGCCGTCACGGCCACCGGCACGGGCGCCGGCTCCACCAGTCGCTGACCCGGCAGCGGCGGCACGGGATAGCCGCCGGCGAACGGGTCCACAGTCTCCGGCGGCGGGGGTACGTGCTCGTCGGCGGCGCGGCGCTTCTTGGCGACGGCGCTGGCGATGATCCCGAAGATGGCGAGCAGCACGATGAACGCGACCGCCAGCGACCACTCCGGCAGGTCGTTGTTGATCGCCACGTAGCGACCGATCGCCACCACGACGATCCACAGGATCGCCGCCGGGATCAGGAACTTCCAGCCGAACTTCATGAACTGGTCGTAGCGCATGCGCGGCATCGTCCCGCGCAACCACACGAAGACGAACAGGAAGGCGAAGACCTTAAGCAGCCACCACAACATCGGCCACCAGCCCTCGTTGGCACCGGACCAGATCGACAGCGGCCAGGGAGCCCGCCACCCACCCAGGAAGAGGGTCGTGGCCAGCGCCGACACGGTCACCATGTTGATGTACTCGGCCAGGAAGAACATGGCGAACTTCAGCGACGAGTACTCGGTGTGGAAGCCGCCGGTGAGCTCGGACTCCGCCTCCGGCAAGTCGAAGGGCGCGCGGTTGGTCTCGCCCACCATCGACACCGCGTAGATCATGAACGACGGCAGCAGCAGGATGATGAACCACAGCTTGGTCTGGGCGTTGACGATCGCCGAGGTGCTCATGGCCCCGGCGAAGAGGAAGACCGCCACGAAGGACAGGCTCATGGCGATCTCATAGGAGATCACCTGGGCGCTGGACCGAAGGCCGCCGAGCAGCGAGTAGGTGGAACCCGACGACCAGCCCGACAGGACGATGCCATAGACGCCGATCGAGGCGATGGCGACGATGTACAGCACCGCCACCGGGAAATCCGCCAGCTGCAGCGGCGTGCGGTAGCCGAACATCGACACTTCCGGGCCGATCGGGATGACGGCGAAGGCTATGAAGGCGCAGATAGCCGAGATCAGCGGCGCCACGATGTACACCGCACGGTCCACCGACTTGGGGAAGATCTCCTCCTTGAACGCCAGCTTGATGCCGTCCATGAGGGTGACGAGCAAGCCGAACGGCCCCGCCCGGTTGGGGCCGTAGCGCAGCTGCATCCGCGCCACCACGCGGCGCTCGAACCAGATCGTGATGAGCACGATGAGGACGAGCAGCACGAACAGGCCCAGCACCTTGATCAGCGTCAGCCACACCGGGATGGGGCCGAACACCTCCGGCTGCGCGACGTCGGTCATTGCGGACCTCCTGCGGTGAGCCGCACCTGGGCGCCGGCGTCGGCGCCGAACGCATCGTGGACATGGGAGCCGGGCGAGTACGTGGGCAGCCAGACGACCTCGTCGGGCATCGGCGTGATCACGAGCGGCAAGGTGATCGAGCCCAGCTCGCCGCTCACCGTCACCTCGTCGCCGTCGGCGGCGCCCACCCGGGCGGCCGTCGCGGCTGAGCAGCGGGCCACGCTGGGCCGCCGGGTGGCCGCCAGCGCCGGTTCGCCGACCTGGGTGCTGCCGTCGTCGAGCAGGTGGTGCCAGGTGGCCAGGCGGACGGTGCCTTCGGCAGTCCGCGAGTGCTGTGGGGCGCCGCGCAGTCCGGCGAACGCCGGCCGCTCGTCGTCCCAGGCGCCGATGCGGTCGAGCTCGTCGGCCGTGAGCAGGTCGCCGCGGCCGCCGATCGGGGACCCCATCTCATAGGCCAGCAGCGCCAGCACCTGGGCGTCGGTGAAGCCGGGGGCCTCCCGCAGCGCCGCGCCGAAGTCGCGGACGCGGCCCTCCCAATCGGTGAACGAGCCAGCCCGCTCGCTGACGACCTGCACCGGGAGCACGACGTCGGCGGCCTCGGCCACGACGTCGGCGTGGCTGGCCAGTTGCACGACGAAACCGGCCGACTCCACCGCCTCGCGCGCCGCCCAGGGGTTCGTGAAGTCCGGGTAGTCGAGCCCAGCGACCACGAGCGC
>CAYYRC010000024.1:0-14646 GCA_964474045.1 uncultured Actinomycetes bacterium | reverse complement strand
CGCTCCCCGACCAGGACGACGGCGCCGTCGGCCCGCAGGGCCTCGCCATGCTCGCCGTCGCTGAGTGCCGCCAGCGCCGCGGGCTCGTCGCCCGGCGCCGTCAAGATGACCTCGGCTCCGGCCTTGGCGAAGCCCGGCGAGTTCCAGGCCGAGATCGCGATGACCTTGGTCCCGGCGGCAGCGGCCTTGCGCAGCCGCAGGAAGATGATCGGCGACTCCTCCTCCGGCTCGAGGCCCACAAGAACGACCGTCGACGCCGACGAGAGGTCGGCATACGTGATTCCCAGCCCGCTCCCAGCGACCCTGGCCGCCAGGAAGTCCCGCTCCTCGGCGGACTGCGGCCGGGCGCGGAAGTCGATGTCGTCGCTGTGCAGCGCCACCCGGGCGAACTTCCCGTACGCGTAGGCGTCCTCACGGGTGTGCCGGCCGCCGAGCAGCACGGCAGCATGTGAGCGGGCGGCCGCCAGCCCCTGCGCCGCCACGCCGATGGCCTCGGGCCACGAGGCGGAGCGCAGCTCGCCGTTCTCACGCACCATCGGCACGGTCCGGCGATCGATCCCCAGATACGGGAAGGCGAAGCGGCCCTTGTCGCAGTTCCAGTCCTCGTTGACCTGGGGGTCCTCGCCGGCCAGCCGCCGCATGATCACGTTACGCCTGGTGTCGGTGCGCAGCGCGCAGCCGCTGGCGCAGTGCTCGCAGATCGTGGGGGTCGAGACCAGGTCGAACGGACGCGCGCGGAAGCGGTAGTCGGCGCTGGTGAGCGCGCCGACGGGGCAGATCTGGACGGTGTTGCCCGAGAAGTACGAGTCGAACGGCTCGCCCTCGGCGATGCCCACCTGCTGCTTCGCCCCCCGCTCCAGCAGCTCGATGAAGGCGTCGCCGGCGATCTGGTCGGCGAACCGCGTGCAGCGCGCACACGACACGCAGCGCTCGCGGTCCAGCAGGATCTGCGCCGAGACGTTGATCGGCTTGGGGAAGGTGCGCTTGGTGCCGTCGAAGCGGGAGACCCCGGAACCGGCCGTCATCGCCTGGTTCTGCAGCGGGCACTCGCCCCCCTTGTCGCAGATGGGGCAGTCCAGCGGATGGTTGACCAGCAGGAACTCCATCACCCCCTTCTGCGCGACCTCGGCGACCGTGGAGGTCAGCTGGGTGTGGACCTCCATGCCGTCGGTGAGCGGGATGGCGCAGGCCGGCTGCGGCTTGGGCATTCCCTTGATCTCGATCAGGCACATGCGGCAGGCGGCGACGGGGTCGAGCAGCGGGTGGTCGCAGAACCGCGGGATCTCGATGCCGATCTGCTCCGCGGCTCGGATGACGAGGGTGCCCTTGGGCACGACGACCTCGATGTCGTCGATCGTGGCGGTGATCTGGTCGGCGGGTACGACGTCGGCGCCGACGTCGGAGGTGGCGGTCATCGAGCCTCCACAGGGGCGAACACCGTGGTGCGAACGGGGTCGAACAGTTGGTCGGACGGGGTGTGGGTGCCCGCCGCAAACTCGTCGGCGAAGTACTTGAGCGCCGCCGGGTAGGGGGTGGCTGCCGCGTCTCCCAGGGCGCAGAAGGACCGACCCATGATCTGCGCGCACAGATCCTTGAGCAGGTCCATGTCCGCCGCCTCGGCCGTGCCGGCGTCGAAGCGGTGGAGCACCTGGTTGATGAAGTACGTTCCCTCGCGGCACGGGGTGCACTTGCCGCACGACTCGTGCTTGTAGAAGTCCAGCCAGCCCGTGATGGCGCGCACCACCGAGGTCGTGTCGTCGTAGAGCATCGGCGTGCCGGTGCCGAGCATGGACCCCGCGGCGGCGATGTCCTCGTACGTCAGCGGCGTGTCCAGGTGCTCCTCGGTGAGCATCGGCACCGACGAGCCGCCAGGCAGCCAGAACTTCAACGAGTGGCCCTCGCGCATGCCCCCGGCGTAGTCCAGCAGCTCGCGCATGGTGATCCCCAGCGGAGCCTCGTAGATGCCGGGGTTGGCGACGTGGCCGCTGACGGCGAAGAGCTTGAAGCCGGGCGACTTCTCGGTGCCGAACTTGCGGAACCACTCCACCCCGTTGTTGATGATGTAGGGCACGTTCGAGATCGTCTCGACGTTGTTGACCACCGTCGGCGAGGCGTACAGCCCGGCGACGGCTGGGAAGGGCGGCTTAAGGCGGGGCTGGCCGCGCCGGCCCTCCAGGGAGTCCAGCAGCGCCGTCTCCTCGCCGCAGATGTAGGCCCCGGCCCCGGAGTGCACCACCACGTCGACGTCGACGCCCGAGCCGAGGATGTCCTTGCCCAGGAACCCCGCGGCGTAGGCCTGGCGGACCGCCTCGTGCATCCGCCGGATGACGTGCGGAACCTCGCCGCGGATGTAGATGAAGGCATGGCTGGAGCGGATCGCGTAGCAGCAGATCGCGATGCCCTCGATGAGCGCCTGCGGGTTGGCGAGCATCATCGGGATGTCCTTGCAGGCGCCCGGCTCGGACTCGTCGGCGTTCACCACCAGGTAGTGCGGCTTGCCGTCGCCCTGCGGCACGAACGACCACTTCAGGCCGGTCGGGAAGCCCGCTCCCCCGCGGCCGCGCAGGCCGGAGTCCTTCATGGTGGCGATGATCTGGTCCGGCTCCTGCGCCAGCGCCTTGGGCAGCGCGGTGTAGCCGCCGTGTTCGCGGTAGGCGTCCACGGTCCAGAACAGGTCGACGTCCCAGAATTCCGAGAGCACCGGCGTCAGCATCACGCACCACCGTCCTGGGCAGCGCCGTCGCCGGGTTTCGGTGCGGCCATCCCGCGGGCCTTGGCCGTGCGCAGCCCGACGAGCATCTTGTCGTCGACGGCGGGTGCTGCGGCCAGGCCGTCGTCGTAGCCGGACAGCGTCCGCTCGGTGTCGCGGAAGCTCCGGATGACTGGGCCGCGGGTGGACAGCACCTCGCCACCCGCCCGCAGCGTCGCGATGTGCTCGCGCAGCGACTCCGGGGTCTGGTCGTCCATGAACTCCCAGTTGATGGTGAGGACCGGAGCGTGCGTGCAGGCGGCCTGGCACTCGATGCGCTCCAGCGAGAACGTGCCGTCCGCGGTGACCTCGTCGTTCCCGACGCCGAGCTCCTCGGTGGCGATGCGCCAGAGCTCGTCCCCGCCGAGCATCCCGCAGCCGGGGTTGACGCACACACCGATGTGGTACTCGCCCATGTCGTGGCGCTTGTACATCGTGTAGAAGGTCGCCACGGCGGTCACCTCGGCCGGGGTCAGGCCGACCTCCTCGGCGCAGGCGGCGATGCCGTCCGGGGTGATGTGGCCCTCCTCGGCCTGCACCAGGTGCAGCATCGGCAGCAGCGCCGACCGCGGCTCCGGGTAGCGGCCGATGAGCTCGCGCATCTGCTCGCGCGCGGCTTGGCTGATGGGCATCGGTGTCTTCTCCTGTTCCGACCGCGTCAGCGGTCCACCCCGCCCATGACGGGGTCGATGCTGGCCACGGACGCGATGATGTCGGACAGCATCCCGCCCTCGGCCATCGCCGAGACGGCCTGCAGGTTGGTGAACGAGGGGTCGCGGTAGTGGACCCGATAGGGCCGAGTGCCGCCGTCGCTGACGATGTGGGCGCCGAGCTCGCCGCGGGGCGACTCCACGGCCGAGTAGACCTGGCCGACCGGCACCCGGAAACCCTCTGTCACCAGCTTGAAGTGGTGGATCAGGGCCTCCATCGAGGTTCCCATGATCTGCTGGATGTGGGCCAGGGAGTTGCCCAGGCCGTCGCCGCCGAGCGCCAGCTGGGCCGGCCAGGCGATGTTCTTGTCCGCCACCATCACCGGCCCCGGCTCGAGGCGGTCCAGGCACTGGTCGATGATCCGGAGCGACTGCTCGATCTCGCCCAGCCGGATGAGCCAGCGGCCGTAACAGTCCGAGCTGTCGGCGGTGACGACGTCGAAGTCATAGGTCTCGTAGCCGGCGTAGGGCGCCGTCTTGCGCAGGTCCCACGGCAGTCCGGTGGACCGGAGGACGGGCCCGGTGATGCCCAGCGCCGTGCAGCCCGTGAGGTCCAGGTAGCCGACGCCGACCGTGCGCTGGGTCCAGACACCGTTGCCGACGAGCATGTCGGTGGTCTCTTTGCCGTAGGACCGCAGCTGCTTGACGGCGGCGCGGATCTTAGCCTCCATGCCCTCGGGCAGGTCGACGGCCACTCCACCGGGGCGGATGTAGGCGTGGTTCATGCGCAGGCCGGTGATCTCCTCGAAGAGGTCGAGCACCACGTTGCGGTCGCGGAAGCCCCAGATCATCGGGGTGAGCGCGCCGAGCTCCAGCGCACCGGTGGCGAGCGCGACGCCATGAGACGAGATCCGGCAGAGCTCCATCATCATGACCCGGATGACCTTCGCCCGATCCGGAATCTGGTCCTCGATCCCCAGCAGCCGCTCGACGCCCAGGCAGTACGCGGCCTCGTTGAAGAACGGCGACAGGTAGTCCATGCGGGTCACGAACGTCGTGCCCTGGGTCCACGAGCGGTACTCCAGGTTCTTCTCGATGCCCGTGTGCAGGTAGCCGATCGCGCAGCGCGCCTCGGTCACGGTCTCGCCGTCGAGCTCCAGCACCAGGCGCAGCACGCCATGGGTCGACGGGTGCTGGGGACCCATGTTGACCACCAGGCGCTCCTGCTCGCCCTCGGGCGGCGCGGTGATGGAGTCCCAGTCCTCGCCGCTGACGGTGAAGATGCGGCCCTCGGTCGTGTCGTACGACGGGGCTTCGGTGGTGGTGCCGTCGGACATCAGGAGTACTCCCTGCGCTCGTTCGGGGGCGGCGTGGTGGCGCCCTTGTACTCCACCGGGATGCCGCCGAGCGGGTAGTCCTTGCGCCCCGGGTGCCCGACCCAGTCGTCGGGCATGAGGATCCTGGTGAGCGCGGGATGCCCGTCGAAGATGATGCCGAACATGTCGTAGGTCTCGCGCTCGTGCCAGTCGTTGGCCGGGTAGGTGGCGGTGATGCTCGGGATGTGCGGGTCGGTGTCTGGGCACGTGACCTCGACGCGGACGTAGCGACCGCCGTGGGTCATCGACCGGAAGTGGTAGACCGCGTGCAGCTCGCGGCCCGCGTCGTCGGGCCAATGCACGCCGGAGACGCCCATGCAGGTCTCGAACCGCAGGTCGGGGTCGTCGCGCAGCGCGCGGACGAAGCCGGGCAGCCGGTCGCGGGCGACGCTGAAGGTGAGCTCGCCGCGATCGACCACGACCTTCTCCACCGCCGCGCCGTAGTCGGCGCCCAGGACCGCCTCCAGCCGGTCGGCAGCGGCGTCGAACCAGCCGCCGTAGGGCCGCTCGGCAGGGGCGGGGAGCACCACCGGCGACACCAGGCCGCCGAAGCCGGAAACGTCGGGGGTGCCCTGCACGCCGAAGGCGCCCTGGCGGGTCGCGACGACGTCGAGCTCGATCACCTCGGTGGTCTGGTCGGCACCGGAGCCGGTGACGATGGTCTCGGGAACCTCGTTCACCGCAACAGGCCCTTCATCTCGACCGACGGCGTGGCGACCAGCGCCTGCCGCTCCAGCTCGGTCACCTCGGCCTGCCGGTTCGCGCCCATCTTGATGTCCTGCACCTTGGTATGCAGCTTCATGATCGCGTCCATCAGCTGCTCCGGCCGCGGCGGGCAGCCGGGCAGGTAGATGTCCACCGGCACGACGTGGTCGACGCCCTGGACGATCGCGTAGTTGTTGAACATGCCGCCGCTGGAGGCGCAGGCGCCCATCGAGATGACCCACTTGGGGTTGGGCATCTGGTCGTAGACCTGCCGCAGGATCGGGGCCATCTTCTGGCTCACGCGCCCGGCCACGACCATCAGGTCAGCCTGCCGCGGCGAGGGGCGGAACACCTCCATGCCGAAGCGGCCCAGGTCGTAGTTGGCTCCGCCGGTGGACATCATCTCGATCGCGCAGCACGCGAGTCCGAAGGTGACCGTCCACATCGAGTTCTTGCGGGCGTAGCCGGCGAGACCCTCGACGGTGGTGAGCAGGAACCCGCTCGGCAGCTTCTCTTCGATACCCATCAGCGGCGTCCTCCTAGTCCCATTCCAGGCCGCGGCGGCGCCACACGAACAGGTAGGCCACCAGCAGCGTCGCGATGAAGAGCAGCATCTCGACCAAGCCGAACAGGCCGAGCATGTCGAAGGTGAGCGCCCACGGGTACAGGAACACGATCTCGATATCGAAGACGATGAAGAGCATCGCGATCAGGTAGTACTTGATCGGGAAGCGTCCGCCGCCCGTCGGCTGCGGGGTGGGCTCGATGCCGCACTCGTACTCGGACACCTTGGCGCGGTTGTAGCGCTTGGGCCCGGTGAGCGTGGCGACGCTGACGGAGAACACCGCGAAGAGCGCCGCCAGAATCCCGAGGAAGAGGATTCCGAGGGGGACGTTGTTCACGCTGCACACCCTTTCGTCGCCTTGATCCTAGGGCCCCGGCCATGGGCGTGACACTTCGCGGCGGAACCCGTCCAGCAAGTCTAGCCATGCTGCGGCCGACGTGGCCGCCGGATGCTGTCAGAACGTTGGCGCCGGCGGCCCCGGCTTGGTCGCCCGGTGCAGCGCCACGATCCCGCCCGTCAAGTTGCGCCAAGCCACCGACTGCCACCCGGCCGCGGCGATGAGCTCGGCCAGGCCGGGCTGGTCCGGCCACGCCCGGATGGACTCGGCGAGGTACACGTAGGCGGCCGGGTTGCTCGACACGCGCCGCGCCACGGCGGGCAGCGCGCGCATGAGGTACTCGGTGTACGCGGTGCGCAGGGCTGGCTGGGTGGGGGCGCTGAACTCGCAGACCACCAGGCGCCCGCCGGGTCGGGTGACGCGGAGCAGCTCGCGCAGGCCCGCTTCGGTCTGGTTCACGTTGCGCAGCCCGAAGGAGATCGTCACCGCGTCGAACGTGTCGGCGGCGAAGGGCAGGGCCAGGGCGTCGCCGGCGGTGAAGGGCAGCTGCGGCAGCCGCTGCCGCCCGACGGCCAGCATGCCGAGCGAGAAGTCGCAGGGCACGGCGAAAGCGCCCGCCTGGGCCAGCGGCAGCGTGCTGGTGCCCGTGCCGGCGGCCAAGTCGAGCACCACCTCGCCGGGCTGCGGGGCGACCGCGGCCACCACGGCTCGGCGCCAGGCCCGGGTCTGCCCGGCGGACAGCACGTCGTTGGTCAGGTCATAGCGCGCGGCGACGCCGTCGAACATGGCCGCGACGTCGTCGGGGTCCTTCTCCAGCGTGGCGCGGGTCATGGCACGACGATACGCGGTTGCGCCCTGCTGGGCCGACGCCCGTGCGGCTGCGGGAGCCGGGCCCGACCCGTAGGCTTCGGCCGTGCGCGACTACCTCCCCCCGCGGCTGCGCGTGACCACCGAGGCTCTGGACGAGCCGGCCGATCTGCTCGAGTTGCTGCCGGCGGGCCCGGTGATGAGTTGGGTCCGCAACGGCGACGGCCTGATCGCCTGGGGCGAGGCGGCGCGGGTCGAGGTCACGGGTCAAGAGCGCTTCAGCCGGGCACACCGTTGGTGGACGCAGATCTGCGACGCGGCCGAGGTCGTGGACGACGTGCGGGTGCCGGGCAGCGGCGCCGTGGCATTCGGCTCCTTCACCTTCGCCGACGGCCCGCAGACCTCGGCGCTGATCGTGCCGCGGGTGATCGTGGGCCGGCGCCACGGCAAGGCCTGGCTGACGCTGATCGGCGACTCGGTCCCCCGGCCGGACCTGCTCCACCTGCCGGACCTCCCGGCGCCGCCCGGTGTCGTCACGGAGGTGCCCGATGCGCCGCGCGCCCGGGCCTGGCGACGCGCAGTGGCGGAGGCAGTCGCCAAAGTCCGGGCCGGCGGCCTGGACAAGGTCGTGCTGGCCCGCGATGTACTGCTGCGCAGCGAGCGGCGCATCGATCCCCGCTTCGTGCTGCGCCAACTGCAGACGGCCTACCCGGAGTGCTGGACGTTCAGCGTTGATGGCCTGGTGGGGGCGACTCCCGAGCTGCTCGTACGCCGCACGGGGGCGCAGGTGGTGTCGCGCGTGCTGGCCGGGACCGTTCACCGCGACGGCGACTCGGCCGCCGACGGCGAGCTGGCCGCGGCCCTGATGAGCTCCGACAAGGACCTGGTCGAGCACCTCTACGCAGTAGAGTCCGTCGCCGCCGCGCTCGCGCGCCACTGCACCGACCTGCAGGTCCCCACCTCGCCCAGCCTGCTGCAACTGGCCAACGTGCAGCACCTGACCACCGACGTCTCGGGGCTGTTGGCGGACGACTCGTCGGCGATTGCGCTGGCGGCGGCGCTGCACCCGACCGCAGCGGTGTGCGGCACGCCCACGGAGCGCGCCATGTCGGTGATCGGCTCGCTGGAGGGCATGGACCGGGGCCGCTACGCGGGACCGGTCGGCTGGGTGGATGGCGAGGGCGATGGGGAGTTCGGCATCGCCCTGCGCTGCGGCGCGCTGACGCCGGACCAGCACGGCATCCGGCTGATGGCGGGGTGCGGGATCGTCGCCGCCTCGACCCCCGACGCCGAGTGGGCCGAGTCCGAGGCCAAGCTCATGGCCATGCGCACGGCACTCGGGGTTGCTGTCAGCTGAGGCCGGTCAGCCGGCCAGCTCAGCCTCAAGGTCCGCGGCGATCGCCGCCACCAGCGCCTGTTCCTGCGGCCTGCTGCCCACCCGGGCCACGATCACGCGCAACCCCTCTGAGCCGGTCGGGCGCTCAGACGGCGCGGACGGCGCGGACAGCGCGGCCAGCAGCCCGCCGAGGTCGGACACCCTGGTGGCAGGCACCCCCATCGCCTCGGCCACGGCCACCAGGTCGCGGCCCTGCGGGGTCCCGAACACCCGCTCGAAGTGCTGGGCGTAGTCCCCGGCGGAGGACTCCAGCCCGGCGAAGATGCCGCCGCCGTCGTTGTCGATCACGACGATGTCCAGGCGCGGGGCAGGTTCGTCCGCCGGCACGAGCAGCCCGTTGGAGTCGTGCAGGAACGCCAGGTCGCCGAGCAGCGCCACGGCCCTGCCGCCCGCCGTTCCCCGCTCAGCGCCGTCGTCAACCCGCTGCCACGCGAGGGCGGCGCCCAACGCCGTCGACACCAGGCCGTCGATGCCGGACAGGCCGCGGTTGCCGATCACCCAGGGCGGGAGCGCGCGCAGCGGGGCGTAGCCGTCCAGGAACCGGACCGGCCACGAGGCCCCGGCCAGGAGCAGCTCGTCCGAGGCCATGGCCTGCCACACGGCCCGGGCCACCCCGATCCCCGACAACGGCGGCGCCTGCGGTGCAGCGAGCGCTCGCCGGACTACCTCCTCGGCCACATCATCTGCGGCCAGCCAGCCGTCAATCCAGTCGTCGGCAGCCCGTACGGGCTCGGCTGGGGCGGGTACGGCCGAGGCGACCAGGTCGGCGCTGCGCAGGGGATCCAGCGGCGTCCGTGCCGGCCGGGGGTCCACCGCGATGTGCAGGTCGGCGGCGTCGATCAGGGCATTGACCGAACGCGTCAGGCCGACCCTCCCGACGGTGACCACGACATCCGGCTGATGCGCCGCCCGCCAGCTCGCCACGCCGGCGAGCAGCGGGCCGTGCGCGACCGCGGTACCGCCGTCGTGGGCGTTGCCGGACGGCTCGCTCAGCAGCGGCCAATTGAGGCTATCGGCCAGGATCGCGGCCTCCGAGGGGAACGGTTCGCCGGCAGCCAGGTCGCCCAGGACGACGGCCCCACGGGTGGGTTCGACCGGACGTCCCAGCGCCTCCAGCAGGGAGTCGATCGCGACCGAGGCCACCGACGTCATGCGTGCGTCCAGCGTCCACGGGAGGCCGCCGGGGCGCCCACCGAGGTCGTCCGGCACCATCGCGTCACCCACGTCGCCGACGTCACCCGCACCACCGCCCAGCAAGGGCTCGCGCAGCGCCACGTTCAGGTGCACCGGCCCCGGTGACACCGCGTCGGTGGCGGCGTTCAGGGCCTGGCTGGCCATCGAGCGCCAGTAGCGGACCACGCCTGGCCGCCAGGAGGGGGCCTCCAGCTGGCCCTCCCAGCGGACGCGGTCCTGGAAGACGCGCACTTGGTCGGCGGCCTGGTTGGCGCCCACCCCGAGCAGCTCGGGCGGCCGGTCGGCGGTCACCACCACGAGCGGCAGATCCGAGGCGTCGGCCTCCCAGACCGCGGGGGCGAGGTTGGCCACCGCCGATCCAGAGGTTGTGATGAGCAGCACCGGGGCGCCCCCCGCCCGCGTCAGACCCACGGCGAGGAAGGCCGCGCTGCGCTCGTCTATCCGGACGTGCAGCACACAGTCGCCTTCCGCTGCGGCGGCCGCCGCAGCCACTGCCAGTGGCGCCGAGCGCTGGCCCGGCGCCAGCACGACATCGCGGCCACCCACACGCAGGAACTCGTCCAGGATCACGGCCGCTGCGGCCTCGGCCGGGTTCACGCGACCGCCCCGGTCACCAAATCCTGGACGCGTTCCGCAGACCCCGCGTGCCAAGCCTCGGCCAGCCGCGCCAGCCACGCCGCTCGCACGCCCGCGTCAACGCGACTCTCGGCCTCGGCCAGCAGCAGGTGGTCCGGGTCCGGGAGCGAGCCAACGTCCAGCGCGGCGCCTGCCGACAGCGGGACCAGATGATCGGCGAACAGCTCCGGCGTGCCCAGGCCGCAGTCGAAGCCCAACTCCGGCAGCGCAGCGGCCAGTGCCAGCCCGGCGGCCAACCCCGGTCCCAGGTCGAGCGCCGATGACACGACTGCCGGCAGGCCCGCCGCCGCAGCCACCCGCAGCGCGCGCCGGACGCCCCCAAGTGGCGGTGCCTTGAGCACGACGACGTCGGCAGCCTGCGCCTGGGCGGCCCGGATCGGGTCGTCGCTGCGGCGGATCGACTCGTCGGCGGCAACCGGGACGTCGACCGCCCGGCGCACAGCCGCGAGCCCTGCCAGGTCGGAACACGGCTGCTCGGCGTACTGCAGGCCGCCGGCGATGCGGTCCAGCCGCCGCAACTGGGCCACAGCCCGCTCGACGTCCCACGCCCCGTTGGCGTCGATCCGCACGTGCCCGTCGAAAGCGCCCCGCACCGCGGCGACGCGGTCGGCGTCGGCGTCCGGGTCACCTCCGGGCTCTGCGACCTTGACCTTGACGGTCCGACACCCTCGGTCCGCCGCGGCAGCGGCCATCGCCGCCGCCCGCTCCGGGGTGACCGCCGGCACGATCGCGTTGACCCCCACCCGGCGCCGCACAGGCCGCGGCAACCCCACGAAGGCGGACTCGATAGCCGAGTCCAGCCACCACGACGCCTCCGCGGCCCCGTACTCGGCGAACGGCGCGAACTCGCCCCACCCGGCCGGCCCCTGCAGCACGACGCCCTCCCGCTCGCGCACGCCGCGGAAGGGCACGACCAGCCGCAGCCGCACCACCCGTGCACCAGCCAGCAGGTCGCCGAGCTCGATCACGGGCGACGGGGGAATTGGTCGAAGTCCGGGGCGCGACGCTCGGTATAGGCGTTACGGCCCTCCTGGGCCTCCTCGGTCATGTAGAACAGCAGCGTCGAGTCGCCGGCCAGCTGCTGCACTCCGGCCAGGCCGTCGTCCGCGGCGTTGTGCGACGCCTTGAGGAGTCGCAGCGCCAGCGGCGACAGCGCCAGCATCTCCTGCGCCCAGGCCACCGTCGCCTGCTCCAGGTCTGCCAGCGGCACGACCTCGTTGACCAGACCCCAGTCGTAGGCCTGTTCGGCGCCGTACTGCCGACACAGGTACCAGACCTCGCGCGCCCGCTTCTGACCGACGATCCGCGCCAGCAACCCGGAGCCGTAGCCGCCGTCGAAGGAGCCCACCTTCGGACCGGTCTGCCCGAACCGGGCGTTGTCCGCCGCGATCGTCAGGTCGCAAACGACGTGCAGCACGTGGCCGCCGCCGATGGCGTAGCCGGCCACCATCGCAATCACCGGCTTGGGCAGCCGGCGGATCTGGATCTGCAGATCCAGCACGTTGAGGCGGCCGATGCCCTTCTGCGCCACCTCGTCGTCGCCGATGTACCCATCGTTGCCGCGGATCACCTGGTCCCCGCCGGAACAGAAGGCCCAATCCCCCTGTCCGGTCAGGATGATGACCCCCACACCGTCGTCGTCGCGGGCGAGCGCGAAGGCGCGCTCGAGCTCGAACAGCGTCTGCGGCCGGAAGGCGTTGCGCTTCTCCGGCCGGTTGATCGTGATCTTCGCGATGCCGGCGGCGACCTCGTACTTGATGTCGCGCCACTCACCCTGGGGCTGCCAGTCCAGCGCCGGTGTGATGGACGAGTGACCTGGGTCGCTGAAGGCCGGGCTGTCCTCGGCGACGACCGGCGGCAGGGGGTAGCGGTTGCGGGTATCCACGGCGGACCTTCGATCGGTGTTGGTTGGGCCGCGGCGGGCGATCGCGGCAAGCGCTCCTAGGCTAGCCAGGATGTCTGCCTCCGACGAACCGCGCACCTCGGAACGGCCGCCGGTCGAGATCGTCGCCGTGCCTGGCGGGGGTGACGGCGTGGCCCTGTTGGCCGGTCTGCTGCCAGCTGCACTCGCCGGCGAGCGGGTCGTCGCCCTGGTACCCGCTTACGCCGGGGCGGGCGTCCGCGCCACGATCCGGCAGGCAGTAACCCCGGTCCAGGGGTCGATGCTGCCGCCCGGTGCCGCGATCATCTGCCCCACCAGCGGATCCACGGGGCGACCGCGGGGGGTGGTGCTGACCGCAGAGCAGATCCGCGGTGCCGCCCGTGTCCGCGACGAGGCCCAGGGCGGTCCCTCCGCCTGGTTGCTTGGGGTCCCGCCCGTCACTGCACCTGCGCTCGCCGCGCTCGCACGCGCGCGCACTGCTGAGGCCCCTGTGGCGTCGTGGCGCGGCGCCGGTGTCGGTGGTTTCGATCCAGCGTCCTTCATCGCCGACGCCCGAGCGCTGCTGGCGGCGGCTGAGGGCGCCGGCCTTCGCGCGCGCACCTCGCTCGTGGCCGCCCAACTGCGGCTGCTGCTCTTGTCCGGTGATGGTGCTGCGGACACGCTGGCGCGCTTCGACTCGGTGCTCGTGGGCGGTGGCCCGACCAGTCCGAGCCTGGCGGCCCAGGCTGCCGCCGCGGGCGTCCGGCTGGTGCGGACGTACGGCATGACCGAGACGTTCGGGGGGTGCGTGTACGACGGCCTCGGCCTGCCCGGGGTCAGCATCCGGATCGACCGGCCCGATCCCGACGGGGTGGGTCAGGTGCTGTTGGGCGGTCCGATGCTGGCCGGGGGCTATGCCGACGGGCCGCTGCGGTTGATCCACGGGCTGCTCGCCACGGGCGACCGCGGCAGGCTGGTGCCGGCCGCCACCGACGGTGCCACCGACGCTCCGCTCCGATTGGAGCTGTCCGGCCGCGGTGACGACGTGGTCACCGTCGGCGGCGCCAACGTGGACGTGGCAGCGGTGGCCCAGGCTGTCGGCGAGCATCCCGGCATCGCCGATTGCGCCGTCGTGCCGGTGGCCGCTCAGGACGGCGGGCACCGTTTGGTCGCGTTCGTGGTGCCGGTGCCCGCGGCAAGCGATGGCGCCATGCGCAACGCCGACGACCTCGCTGCGGACCTCCGCTCCGCTGTTGGGGACGTGCTGGGGCGCGCCGCGCGACCCGTGGTCCGCGTGGTGCCAGCGCTGCCGCTGCTGCCCGGTGGGAAGGTAGACCACCAGCGGCTGGTGGAGGAGGAATCGCGATGACCGCGGTGCGTGACTGGTGGGCAGGCGCGCGTCCGCGCACCCTGCCGGCGTCGCTGGCCCCGGTGGCAGTCGGTGCCGGATCAGCGACGTTCACGGCCGAGGCGAGCTACCACCTCGTCGATCTGCTCATCGTCGCGCTCTGCGCGGTCGTGGCCCTAGCACTCCAGGTAGGCGTCAACTACGCCAACGACTACAGCGACGGCATCCGGGGCACCGACGTCCAACGTGTCGGTCCCGTGCGGCTTGTGGGCCAGGAACTGGCCCCGCCCGGAGCAGTCAAGCGGGCCGCGCTGATGAGCTTCGCCGTGGCCGGGGTCGCCGGACTGGCGCTGGTCTACATCACCGGGCTGTACTGGCTCATCGTGGTGGGTGCGGCGGCGATCGCTGCCGCGTGGTTCTACACCGGCGGCCCACGGCCCTATGGCTACGCCGGGCTCGGCGAGGTGTTCGTCTTCGTCTTCTTCGGCCTGGTGGCCGTCATGGGCACCGCCGTCTTGCTGGATGGCTCGGTGACGCTGCTGAGTTTCGTGGTCGCCATCCCCGTCGGGCTGCTGGCGTGTGCTCTGCTGGTCGCCAACAACCTGCGCGACATCCCCACCGACATCGACGCGGGCAAGCACACCCTGGCCGCGCGGCTGGGCGATGAGCGCACCCGCAGGATGTTCCTGGCCATGGTCTGGGTGCCGTTCCTCATCGTGCTGGCGATGTCGGTCGCGGGGCTCTTCAGCTCGGCCTGGCCGGTGCTCGGCATCCTTGCCCTGGTGTCGATTCCGCTCGCGGCCGCACCCGCGCGGGCGGTCCGCAACGGCGCCCGCGGCCCGCAGTTGATCGCGGTCCTTGGCGAGACCGCCCGCTTGGAGCTGGTCTTCAGCCTGCTCCTGGCCGCCGGCATGGCTTTGTCGGCGCCTTCCTGAGGTCCGCCCGGCTCCGGACGTGATTGATGGGCTCAGGGGTCGAGGGGTGGTTGGGGGTGGCGGGTGTGGGTGAGGCCGGCGGGGGTG
>CAYYRC010000023.1:0-32580 GCA_964474045.1 uncultured Actinomycetes bacterium | reverse complement strand
CCCCGGAGCGGAGGGAGTGGGATTCGAACCCACGGAGACACAAAGTGCCTCAACGGTTTTCAAGACCGTCGCCTTCGGCCGCTCAGCCATCCCTCCTCAGGCGCGCGGGTAACCGGATCAGCCCGCGGCCCGAAGCCTACGCCGAGTGGGCGGGCGCAGCAGCGCAGCCCACTACTGTTGAGTGATGACTGACGTCGTTATTGAGCAGACCGCAAGCGGGCAGATCGTCACAATCGAGCTCGACGCCGACCAATCCGACTCCGTCGCCAACGGCGAGGTGATCGAGCTCGTCGCGGGGGAGGACTTCCACGACGACGGCATCGGCGACGGCCGCGGCATCGTGCGGATCCGGGTCACCACCCGCTTCGGCTAGCAGCGCCGCTGGCTTCGTCGTCAGACCAACGCGACGGCATCCGTAGTCTTGGATCATGACCACCTATAGCGCAGTCCGCGACGACGCCCTCGGATCAGGGGACATGACCGACCTGCTGTTGGCGCTGGAGCGGCGCGAGGTCAGCCCGGACGAGCTGATGTCGGCAGCACGGGATCGCTTGGCGGACGCCGACGGCGCCCTCAACGCGCTCGTTCGCACCACGGAGGTGGAGCTGGCGCCTGGACCGTTACACGGCATACCGACCGTCTTGAAGGACAACCTCGACCTGGCCGGCTACCCCACGCGGGAGGGCAGCCGCGCCGTGCCGGACATACCCAAGCCGAGCGACTCCGCCCTGACAGCCGAGCTCAAGGCGCTGGGGCTGGGCATCCTGGGCAAGTCCACGCTGCCGGAGTTCGGCCTCACCGCCACCACAGAGCCGCTGTTGACGGGTCCGACGCGCAACCCCTGGAACTTGGACCATTCCACCGGGGGCTCTTCCGGCGGCTCGGCAGCGCTCGTGGCCGCAGGCGCCGTGCCGATCGGCCACGCCAACGACGGCGGCGGCTCGATCCGCATCCCGGCCAGCTGCTGCGGCCTGGTCGGGCTCAAGCCCTCGCGCGGGCGCGTCACGGACGCGGAGTCCGAGAAGTACCTGCCGGTGTCCATCGCCGCCGAAGGCGTGGTCACACGGACCGTCCGGGACGCCGCGTTGCTCTACAACCTTCTGGAGCGCCCGATGCCCGGTGGCGCAGCCCCCATCGGGCACGTCACCGTTCCGAGCCCCCGCCGCTTGCGCATCGCCCTGATCACCGGCAGCGTCCTGGGGACGCCGGTCGATCCCGAGGTCACGGCAGCGGTGGACGCCGCTGCGCGCCAGCTGGCGGATCTCGGCCACCACGTGGAGCCCACGACGCTGCCCTTCGGCGAGCAGTTCGCCCGGGACTTCCTGCGCTACTGGGCGACCCTGGCGGCGGCGCTGCGCCTGGGCGGCCCGCGGATCTACGGCGACGCTTGGGACCCAGACGGCCTGGAGCCGCTGACCAACGAGCTGGCCGACTTCTGCGGCACCATGGCGCTCAGCGTCCCTGCCACCATCGCGCGGCTACGCCGCTTCCGGGACACTTACGAAGCCTTCTTCGCCGACTACGACGTGCTCATGTCACCGGTGCTGGCCGCGCCCCCAGTCCCCCTGGGCTACATCGGCGCCGAGGTCGAGCCGCGCACACAACTGGTGCGGTTGCTGCGCTACGCCTCGTTCACAGCCCCGCAGAACGTGGCGGGGGCGCCCGCCATCACGCTGCCGGCGCAGCTCAGCACCAACGGCACGCCGATCGGGGTCCACCTGGGCGGGGCGCACGGGTCAGAGGCCATGCTGCTGGGCCTGGCCTACGAGTTCGAGGCCGCGACCAGGGCCTCGCTGCCCCGCTACCCGGGGGACTCCGTCTGAGTTAACAACTCGGAGCGGGCTTCATGCACTCGTCGCCTGCTGTTCGCCCCCTCGCGTCGCAGACGCAACGCTGCGGAGTCACAACCGCCTTACTGTCAGTCCCCATCTGCAGGGTCGACGGAAGGACGATGGCAAGCGATGGGCTGCCCAACATGGGGACAGCAGTGACCAGGGTGCTGGTCGTCGAGGACGATCCGGCCACGCGGGAGGCGCTGCAATTCGTGCTGCAGCGCGTAGGCGGTTTCGACACCACCGTGGCCGAGACCGGCGGGGCGGCGATAGCGGCCTTCGCCCGCGGTGGCTTTGACGCCATCCTGCTCGACCTGCGGCTGCCGGACATGTCCGGGCTGGACGTCTGCCGGGCCGTCCGGCGGGAATCCCGCATCCCCATCATGGTGATGAGCGCGCAGGCCGACGAGGTGGACGTGGTTGTGGGCCTCGAGCTCGGCGCCGACGACTACATGGTCAAACCGCTCGGCACCGGCGAGCTCGTCGCCCGGCTGCGGGTCCTGACCCGGCCGGTCGCCGCTGAGGACGCATCGATCGTGACCGTCGGGCCGCTGAAGCTAGATCCCGCCAGCCGAACCGCGACTGTCGCGGGGGAGCCGCTGCGCCTTGTCGGCAAAGTCTTCGACCTCGCGCTCGAACTCGGCCGCAACCAGGGGCGCGCCATGTCGCGCCAGGAGCTGCTACGGGCCGTCTGGGGTCCTGACTTCGGAGGCTACGAACGCACCCTCGACGTTCACATCCACCGCCTGCGCCGCCTGCTCGCCGACAGCCCGATGGGCGCCGGCTGCGTCCAGACGGTGCGCGGGGTGGGGTTCCGCCTGGATGCCTGACGACGGCCGGTGCCGCGGAGGTTAACGGCAGTTCACACGTGTTGACACCCACGGCAGATGCTTCCACGACGGTTCATAGAGCGTTTGGCGGGTGGCGGTGGTGCCGTCACCGAGCCCACCTAGCGTGGCCGCGCACCACCACGACCCGTCCGAATAACCCATTGAAAGGACCCCGGTGACCTTCACCACTACCGCCCGCATCGCCGTCGTCGGCCTCGGCGGCCTCCTCGCCTTCACCGCCTGCGGCGGCTCCTCCAGCTCGTCGGAGTCCTCCGCCGGCGCCGCGAGCGGCGGCGCCTCGGCCAGCAGCGCCATCAACTGCGCACAGGGCACCATCAAGGCCTCCGGCTCCTCGGCGCAGAAGAACGCCATCACGGAGTGGATCAACAACTACCAGCAGGCCTGCTCGGGCGCGACGATCGAGTACGCCCCGTCGGGCTCCGGCGCGGGCGTCACGGACTTCATCAACGCCCAGACCGCCTTCGCCGGTTCGGACTCCGCGCTGAACACCGACCAGGCCACCCAGGCGGCCGCACGGTGCCAGAACAACGAAGCCCTCAACCTGCCGATGGTCGGCGGCGCCATCGCCGTGGCCTACAACGTGTCCGGCGTGGACAAGCTCGTGCTGACCCCCGAGGTGACGGCCAACATCTTCAACGGCACGATCACCACCTGGAACGATCCTCAGATCGCCAACCTGAACCCCGGCGTGACCCTGCCCGCGGACCCCATCGTGGCATTCCACCGCTCAGACGGCTCCGGCACGACGGCGAACTTCACCGCCTGGCTGACGGCCGCCGCCAACGGCGCCTGGACCTATGGCTCCGGCAAGGACTGGACCGCCCCCGGCGGCCAGGGGTCCAAGGGCAACGACGGCGTCGCGGCGTCGCTGAAGTCCACCCCGAACTCCATCGGGTACGTCGAGGAGTCCTTCCTCGAGCAGGCAAACGCGAAGGCCGCCTGGATCGACAACGGCGGCGGCGCCGTTGAGCTCACCACGGCCAACGCGACCAACGGTCTGGGCACCGCCCAGGTGACGGGCCAGGGCAACAACCTGACGCTCAAGCTGGACTACACGACCAAGTCCCCCAACGCCTACCCCGTGGTGCTGGTGACCTACGAGATCACCTGCTCCAAGGGGCTGCCGGCCGACCAGTCCGCGCTCACGAAGGGCTTCCTGGAGTACACCGCTTCCGCCCCGGCACAGCAGATGCTGCCCGACCTCGGGTATGTGCCGCTGCCGAGCGACCTGATCGGCAAGGTCCAGACCGCCGTCGGATCCCTGGCCTGATCAGGAGCCTGACGTGTCTGCAACGACGAAGCCGTCCCCTGCGCCCGAGGAGTCGGGCCAGGGGACGGCTGCGCCGGCGATCAGCGGCCGTGCCGTGCGCCGCGGCGACCGCAACTTCGCCAGCCTGAGCCGGATCTCCGGCGCCTCGGTGCTGGTCATCATGGCCGCCATCGCCATCTTCCTCATCTGGCGCTCCATCCCGGCGCTGACCTCGGACTCGGTCAACTTCCTGACCTACCAGAAGTGGACCCCCGACGCCAACCCGCCCGCGTTCGGCTTCGCGGCGCTGGCGTTCGGCACGTTCATGACAGCGATCATCGCCATGCTCATCGCGGTGCCGCTGGGCATGGGCACGGCGCTCTGCATCGCGTTCTACATCCCCCGCCGGCTGGCCAGTCCGATGGCCTTCATCGTCGATGTGCTGGCCGCGGTGCCCTCCATCATCTTCGGCCTCTGGGGGCTGGAGTTCCTCATGCCGCACATGCTCGGCCTGACCGAGTGGCTCAACGACTACCTCGGGTTCATCCCGTTGTTCAACAACACCCAAGGGATCTACACGAAGTCGATCCTGATCGCTAGCGTGATCCTGGCGATCATGATCCTGCCGACGATGTCGGCCATCACCCGCGAGGTCTTCACCCAGGTGCCCCGCTCGCACCGCGAGGCGGCTCTGGCCCTCGGCGCGACCCGCTGGGAGATGGTGCGGATGGCCGTCCTTCCCTTCAGCCGCCCCGGGACCATCAGCGCCGCGATGCTGGCGCTCGGTCGCGCCCTGGGCGAGACGATCGCCGTGGCGCTGATGCTGTCCGCCGCCTTCGACATCAACTGGCACATCACCGAGCCCGGCGGCAACACCTTCGCCGCCAACATCGCCCTGAAGTGGAACGAGGCTGGACCGATGGGGCTGTCCGCCCTGGTCGCCTCCGGCTTGATGCTCTTCATCATCACCATGGCCGTCAACATGGCCGCCCGCGCGATCATCGCCCGCCGGGCAGCCTTCAGCGGGAGCGGCATATGAGCACCTCGACTACCACCGACGCCACGGTGTCCAACCGGGAGCCATCGGGGTCGCCGCACCTGACCGGCAAGCGACTGCCGCGGTTGGCCTCGCTCTACACCGCCCTGGCCGCGGTCGCGGTGGCAGTCGTGCTCAACCTGACGACCGGGGTGGCCGGGGTCGCCGGCACCGCAGTCGTCGCAGCGCTGTGCTTCATCGTCGGCCAGACCGGTTGGTCCTTCGCTGTCGAGGGGCGTCGGCATGCCGTCGACCGCTTGGCGACCACGCTCATCTACGCCGCCCTGCTCGCCGCGTTCGTCGCCCTGGCAGCAATCCTGACGGTGACGGTGGCTAAGGGAATCCAAGCGCTCAGCGCGGACTTCCTGGGCTCGACCATGCGCAACGTGAGCGCCAAGAAGCAGGGCGGCGGCATCCTCCACGCCCTGGTGGGCACCATCGAACAGGTCGCCATCGCCGCGGCGATCGCGGTGCCGGTCGCCATCCTGACCGCGATCTATCTGGTCGAATACGCCCGTGGCAACCGCTTGGGCAAGGCGATCAGCTTCTTCGTGGACGTGATGACCGGCATCCCGTCGATCATCGCCGGTCTGTTCATCTACACGTTCTGGGTGCTGACGCTGGGCTTCGAGCGATCGGGCTTCGCGGCATCGCTGGCCCTCACCATCCTGATGGTGCCGGTCATCGTGCGCACCACCGAGGAGATGCTGCGCATCGTCCCGATCGACCTCCGCGAGGCCTCGCTGGCACTGGGCATCCCGAAGTGGATCACCATCCTCCGCATCGTGCTGCCCACGGCCCTCGGCGGCATCATCACCGGTGTCATGCTCGCGATCGCCCGTGTGGCGGGCGAGACGGCGCCGCTGCTGCTGACGACCTTCCTGTCGCAGTCCATGAACTGGAACCCCTTCCAGGGCCCGCAGGCATCGCTGCCCACTTTTGTGTGGGACCAGATCGCCAGCGGCACCAACGCATCGCTCGACCGCGCCTGGGCCGGGGCCCTCGTGCTCATCCTGCTCGTCGTCATCCTCTACCTCGGCGCGCGGCTCGTCGCCCGCTTCGTCGGCGGGACAAAGGAGTAACCGTGGAATCACCTGCACGTCCCGCGCCTGTCGCCGCCAAGGCCACAGCCCCGGCAGACCCCCCTGGCAGCTACCGGAACCCTAGCGCCGCCACCGGAGCGGCAGTGGAGCCCCAAACCGTGCACAACGTCGCCTCCGCCCCCGCCAAGAGCATGGACCTGGAGGCGGTCAACATCTACTACGGCAGCTTCCTGGCCGTCGCCGACGTCACCCTTCCCATCGCGCCGCGATCAGTCACCGCGTTCATCGGGCCATCCGGCTGCGGCAAGTCCACCGTGCTGCGCACCCTGAACCGTATGCACGAGGTCATCCCCGGTGCCCGGGTTGAGGGATCTGTCCTGCTCGACGGCATGGACATCTACGCCGACGATGTCGACCCGGTCAACGTCCGCCGCGTGGTGGGGATGGTGTTCCAACGGCCCAACCCCTTCCCCACGATGTCGATCTACGACAACGTCGTAGCGGGCCTGAAGCTCGACCGCAAGCGCTGCCCGAAGGGCTCAGCGCTCGACGACGTGGTGGAGAAGTCGCTGCGCGGGGCCAACCTGTGGAACGAGGTCAAGGACCGGCTGAAGAAGCCCGGTGCCGGGCTGTCCGGAGGTCAGCAGCAGCGCCTGTGCATCGCCCGCGCCATCGCGGTGGAGCCGGAGGTGCTGCTCATGGACGAGCCGGCGTCGGCGCTCGACCCGATCTCCACCCTGGCCATCGAGGACCTGGTGCACGACCTGAAGAGCCGGTTCACGATCGTCATCGTCACCCACAACATGCAGCAGGCCGCCCGCGTGTCCGACACCACGGCCTTCTTCAACCTCGCCGGCATCGGCCAGGCGGGTCGGCTGGTGGAGTTCGGACCCACCGAGGCGATATTCTCCACGCCCCAGGAGCAGCAGACCGAGGACTACATCTCGGGCCGCTTCGGCTAGCCGAGAGCGAGGGCACGCATGGCACGTCCCATCCACTTCGAGATCCACGCCAGCGAGCCCGAGCGGCTGATCA
This sequence comes from uncultured Actinomycetes bacterium, assembly GCA_964474045.1. Lineage (GTDB taxonomy): Bacteria > Actinomycetota > Actinomycetes > S36-B12 > UBA10799 > JACJWR01. The sequence goes on along the minus strand of CAYYRC010000023.1, from coordinate 25,534 downwards.
ACTTCTACACCGAGCTGTTCGGTTGGCGCATCGAGCGCTGGGGTGAGATGCCCTATTGGAACGTCAGCACCGGACCCGACGACTCCGGGGAGGTGGGCATCGACGGCGGCCTCCTGCCGCGCGAGGGCCCGGCCCCGGCGGCCGGCGCGCCGCTCAACGCGATGCCCATCACCGTCGGCGTGGACGACTGCGCCGCAACCCTGGCCCGGGCGGTCGAGCTCGGCGGCAGCCAGTCGATGGGGGTGTCACCGATACCCGGCATCGGTTGGTTGGCGTACATCATCGATCCGGACGGCAACAAGTTCGGCATCATGCAGCCGGACGACTCGGCCACCCTGTAGCGGCCGGCACCCGGAGTGCTCGTAGCGTCACATTGAGTGGCGATTGGGGGCAAAAGTCCCTTGTGCGCAGACGCCGTCCGGGGCGACGGTGGAAGTGGGGCTGAGGGTCACCTGCCCGAAGTCCGCGCCACTCGCAGCTGGAAGTGATGCACCATGATCGTTCTGGGCGGGTCGGGACCCGCAACGGCGCCCCGAGCCGGCACCGCGGCGGGAGAGCTGCACGAGGTCACCGGTTCCGGGCACGACTACGACGGCCTGGTCGATGCCATCGGCGACGCCACGCTGGTGCTCATCGGCGAGGCCAGCCACGGCACCCAGGAGTTCTATCGTGAGCGTGCCCGGCTGACGTCACGCCTCATCGACGCCGGCTTCGACGCTGTGGCCATCGAGGGCGACTGGCCCGACGCGCTGCGCGTCGACCACTACGTTCGCGGCGACTACGCTGCCGCCGCCGCCCCTGGTTTCGCGGGGCTGCCGCCGGACGATTCGGCCCGTGCCGCGCTCCGCGGCTTCCGCCGCTTCCCCTCCTGGATGTGGCGGAACACGGTGGTGGCGGACTGGCTGGAGTGGTTGCGCGCCCGCAACGGCGCCCAGCGCTTCGGCGTCCGGCGGGCGGGCTTCTACGGGCTGGACCTCTACAGCATGCGCACATCGATGTCGGACGTCATCGCGTATCTCGATCGCACCGACGCAGCGGCCGCAGCAGCGGCCCGGCACCGCTACGGGTGCTTCGACAGCGTCGGCATCGCCGCCGGTGAGGACCTGGGGCAGGAGTACGGGTTCGCCGTCACCCGCGGCCGGCTGGACCCCTGCGAGGACGCTGTGGTGGCGCAACTCGTGGATCTGCAGCGCCGCCGCGCAGAGCTGCTGGCCCCCGACGGCATCGCCGCCGAGGACGCCTTCTTCGCCGCGGCCCGCAACGCCGCCCTGGTGCACAACGCCGAGCTGTACTACCGGGAGATGTACCGCGGCCGGGCATCGTCGTGGAACATCCGCGACCAGCACATGGCCGACACCCTGGCCGCGCTGCGCGAGCATCTGGCCACCCGCGTCGAGCGGCCCAGGATCGTGGTCTGGGCGCACAACTCCCACGTCGGGGACGCGCGGGCGACGGCACTGTCGCGACCCGACCGTCCCGGTGGCGAGCGCCAGCTCAACCTCGGTCAGCTGGTGCGCCAGCGCTGGCCCGGCGAGTCCTTCATCGTCGGCCTCACCACCACCCGGGGCACCGTCACCGCGGCCGCGGACTGGGGTGGGCCGATGCTGCGCCGCACGGTGCTGCCCGCCGGGTCGGGCACCTTCGAACAGGCGTTCAGCTCATGGGGCCCGGCGGCGTTCTGGTGCCGCACCGGCGCCCGGCTGCAGGGGTCGGGTGCCGGCGCGGGCGGGCGACCGACGCTGGTCGTCCGACCGAGCGACGTGCTGCTGGAGCGGGCCATCGGCGTGATCTATCGCCCGGAGACCGAGCACGTGAGCCACTGGTTCGCCGCCGACCTGCACGCGCAGTTCGACGCGGTCATCCACATCGACCGCACCAGCGCGCTGGAGCCGCTGGACCGCACGATCCGCTGGGACCGCGGGGAGCCACCCGAGACCTATCCGACCGGCCTGTAGCGCCGACGAGTCGCACCTGGGAGGTGCATCATGTTCACAACACGACACGAGGCGGGCCGCAGGCTCGCCGAGGAGCTGCTGCCCCTCGCCGATCAGCACCCGGTGGTGCTGGGGCTTGCCCGCGGCGGCGTACCCGTGGCCGTCGAGGTGGCCAAGGCGCTGGGAGCCGTGGTCGACGTCCTGGTGGTCCGCAAGTTGGGGTCGCCCTGGAACCCCGAGTACGGGTTCGGGTCGGTGGGCGAGGGCGGCGTGGCCGTCATCGACTACCCCCTTGCGCATCGGCTGGGCGTGACCGACGCGATGATCGACCGCATCCGCGCAGCAGAGCAGGCCGAAGTGCGGCGGCGTGAGCGCAGCTACCGCCTGGGGCGCTCGGGCGCCCTGCTACGCGGTCGCGTGGTGATCCTGGTCGACGATGGGATCGCAACGGGATCGACCGTGCGCACGGCGGTGGAGCTCGTCCGTCAACGCGGGGCCCGTCGCATCGTCGTCGCCGCCCCCGTGGCCTCGCCGCACGCGGTGGCCGACCTGCGTCGCATTGCAGACGACGTGGTGGTGGTGTCCTCCCCGCCGGGATTCCGGGCGGTGGGTGAGTACTACCGCAACTTCGGACAGGTACCGGACGCCGACGTGATCGGGGCACTCGCCTCGGCCCCCACCGCGGAGCATCTGCACGGGGTCGACGCCGAGGTGCGCATCCCCGTCGACCGCATCGAGCTGCCCGGCCACCTGCTGATCCCGGTCGGCGCGACGGGGGTCGTACTCTTCGCGCACGGGAGCGGCAGCAGCCGCTTCAGCCCACGCAATGTCGCGGTGGCCGACCAGTTGCACGATCACGGGATGGGGACGCTGCTCTTCGACCTCCTCACCGGGCCCGAGGAGACCGACCGCCACAACGTGTTCGACATCGAGCTGCTGGCCCAGCGGCTGCTGGCTGCGGCGCGCTGGGTGAGCCTGCACGACCAGGTGGTGCGCCACGGGCACACGCAGCGCCTGCCGTTGGGGTACTTCGGAGCCAGCACGGGCGGTGGGGCGGCCCTGCTGGCAGCTGCCGAAGATCCCGGGTTGGTTGCCGGCGTCGTCAGCCGCGGCGGTCGTCCGGACCTGGCCGGCGACGCGCTGCGCCGGGTCCGCGCACCCTCGCTGCTGATCGTCGGCGGCAAGGACGACTATGTGCTGGCGCTGAACCGCCGCGCTGCGGCCGTCATGACCTGTCGGGTGAAGCTCGAGGTGGTCGCCGGAGCCACCCATCTGTTCGCCGAGCCAGGCGCGATGGAGAAGGTGTCACAACTGGCGGCCGGCTGGTTCGCAGACGCGTTCTCGCAGCGAGCGGCCTCGTCGTCGTCCGGCTGAGGGCTGAAGGTGCGGCTCCCATGGGGCCGCACCCAACTTGGCGCCGACCTACTTGGTGCAGGCCCAGGCGCCCCAGCCGGCGGCGGCGTAGTAGTTGAGCGCCACTTGGTCCTGCGCCCAGGAGGGGGCGTCCTCGGCGGTCGCCGCGTAGGCACCGCCCCCGAAGGCCAGCCACACTGCGGAGTCGGTCCGCCAGGGGGCCACAGCGGCGGGTGCCGGTGCGGAGGGCTGGCAGTTCTTGGCGGTCTGCGCCGCCGTCGTCGCGCTGCGGGAAGCCAACTGAGACTGCAGCTTGGCTGCGGCGGCGTACAAGTTGGACTGGAAGGTGGCGGGGGCGAAGTAACCGCTGACGACCTCAACCGCGGGCGCGGCGGGGGCGACGGCCGGGACCCCGGTCACGGCGACCTGCTGGGCCGGAGCAGCCGAGTTTGCGGCCTGCGCGCTCGCAGCCGATCCCACGACGGCAGCGGCGAGCGCAGCCGAGGCCGCGGCTACTGCTGCGGTACGGACCAGCGCCATGTCGATCTCCTCCGAGGGTGTGCTGACGGCATCCGGTCGGCCGCCGTCCCAGTTACCATGCCGGTTCCGCCCGACCTAGGTACTTGTGCTTTTGTGACGTACCTCACCGGCTATGCCAAGAAATGGGCAAGATCGGGGGGATTCCGGCGAAAAGTGCTAGCGCGTCGGGCTTGCCCAGGGCGGGAAGAGGCGTCGCCCGCCATGGCGCGCACACTCGCAGTGGAAGCGGCACGTGACCCTGTGCGAAGTTGACGACGCGCAGTGACGACCATCGTGTGACGCGTCCCCCTGCTGGGCCGCCGTGGTGCCCTGGACACCCACGGCCGAGGAAGAGCACTGCGCCATCGGCGCCATAGTGCTTGCCACCGGCGCATCCACGGCGGAGGGTGCGCGGTGCTACTGGGACAGCTCCCAGATGCGGGCGCCACCCTGGATGCCCACGATGTTCGGCACCCTCGTCACATCGTCGGGAAGCTTACAGGTGATCTTGCGGGCCTCGCCGCCGCCGAGGTACAGCCGGTCCCACTCGAACATCGGGCGCAGGCCGGCGATCGCCCGCAGCACCCGGCGCTCCCACTTGGCGCGGCCGATCCGCCGGCGGGCGGCGGCGCCCACCCAGGTGTCGTAGATCTGGTGCTTGCGCACGGGCGCCCGGGAGAGCTCGATCTTGGGCACGACCTGACCCTCGTCGAAGATCGCGCAGCCCAGCCCGGTGCCGAGGGTGAAGATCACCTCGTAGCCCACTCCGGTGATGACGGCAGCCCCGTGCACCTGGGCATCGTTGAGCACCCGAACGGGCCGTCCCCACTGCTCCACCAGCGCTTCTTGCATGGGGAAGCGCCGCCACCGCCCGGCCAGTTCCCGGTTGACCGCCGTGTGCGGCCCGGCGTCGGTGATGTAGTGCGGGGTGTTGATGACGACGCCGTGCCGGATCATGCCCGGCATGCCGATCGTGGCGCGGTCGAAGGTCCCGGACTCGGCAGCGATGTCATCGAGGACACGCAAGAAGGCCTGCGGGGTCATGGGGTACTCCACGGCCACCCGGGTGCGCGCCGACGTCAACTCGCCGCGCTCGTCGAGCAGCGCACCCTTGATGCCAGATCCGCCGCAGTCGATCGCGAGGGTGCGGATGCCGGTCACAAGCCGTCCTGCCCGCCGGTCTTGCCGGCGTGGGCCGGATCCCCCGGTCCCACGACCTCGGCCAGCCAGTCCATCAGCGGGCGCATGGCCCGCCACTGACGCCGGACCTGGTCCGACGCATCAGGCGTGCCCATCCAGGCCGCGGGTTCCCAGCGACGCTCGACGTACATCGTGCGGAACCGCAGCCACTCGACATTGGGGTGGTCGGCGGGCACACCGCGGGGGCGCGACTTGAGTCGGTCCCCGCCCAGGGTCAGGCCCTCATCGGTCAGAGCCTGCACGAGCCCGGCCAGCCGTTCGGCGGGAGCGGCGGTCGCAAGGGCCGCGCGGTAGCGTGCGACCTGATCCGGCGACGACTGGTACCAGCCGCCCGCCACCATCAGCCCGCCCGCCGACACCTGGACGTACCACCCCAACCCGCTGGCCTCGGCGGCATCGCCGCCGCAGGCCTCCACGTACATCCCCTGGTGGTCCTTGTAGGGCGTCTTGTCCTTGCTGAAGCGCACGTCCCGATACGGCCGGAAGATCTTGGGCGGACCGAACTCGTCGGCGAGGGCGGCGCCGAGCCCTGCGAGCGGCTCGCGGACCGCTCGCAGATAGATCGCCTTGTGCGCCTCCCACCAGGACTTGGTCGGGTCGGCCGCGAGTTGCTCATAGAACTCGAAGGCCTCCGCGGGGAAGCCGGCGAAGCTGGAGGTGCTGGACTCGGCAGGCCTGTCCCGGCCCGCTCCGCCAGCTGTCACCGCGCGCCGCCCTCGGCCAAGTACGCGATGAACAGGGCCTCGGTCAAGGCAGTGCGCTCCAGCTCCCCCAGGTCCACGCTCTCGTTGGGGGCATGGATCGCGGCCTTGCCGTCCTGGGCGCCGACCAGCAGGATGGCGGCCTCCGGGGCCACCGCCGTGAGCACCGACACGAGCGGGATGCTCCCACCCGACCCGGTGTTCACCGGCTCCTCGCCGAAGACCTCGAGCATCGCCTTCGTCATTGCCGCCAAGGCCGGGCCCTCCGAGGGTGCCGCGAACCCGTCGCCGATCGGACCTGGCTCCACCGTCACCTCGACCCCCCACGGCGCGTGCCGCCGCAGGTGGTCGACGAGGAGTCGCTGCGCCTCGGCGGCGTCGGTGCCTGGGGCGATGCGCAGCGACACCACCGCGCGCGCCTTGGGGACGACGGCGTTGATCGCCCCCGCCACCGGCGGCGCATCGATCCCGATCACGCTCACCGCGGGCTTCGAGTACAGCCGGCTGGCGATGCTGCCCGTGCCGACCAGCGGGACGCCTGGCAGCACCCCGGCGTCCTCGCGGTAGCTGTCCTCACTCACCTCCACGCCGTCCCACTGCGAACCGGTCAGGCCGGCGATCGCAGTGTCGCCGGACGCGTCGCGCAGCGTCGCCAGCAGGTTGATCAGGACCATGAGCGCATCGGGCGCGGGGCCGCCGAAGACGCCGGAGTGCACTGGTCCGGCCATCGTCTCGACGTTGACGGTGACGTTGGCCATCCCGCGTAGGGACGTCGTGAAGGTCGGCTGCCCCACCTTGACGTTGCCGGAGTCGGCGATGACGATCGCATCGGCGGCGAACAGTTCCGGATGCTGCGCCGGGTACTCCTCGAAGGAGCCGCCGAACTCCTCGTCGCCCTCGATGATGACGCGCAGCGTGCACGGGGGCTTCCCGGCGAAGGCGCGCAGCACCGCGGCGTGCACGACCACCCCGGACTTGTCGTCGGCAGCGCCGCGGCCGTACATGCGGCCGTCGCGGATCACCGGCTGGAACGGCTCGGACTGCCAGGCATCGAGGTTCCCTGGTGGCTGCACGTCGTAGTGCGCGTAGAGCAGCACGGTCGGGGACCCCGGCGGGCCCGCGACCTCGCCGTAGACCGCCGGCGGGTTGTCACCGAGGTCCAGCAGCCGGGCATCGGGGCACCCCGCATCGCGCAACAGCGCCACTACGGCGTCCGCCGCACGCAGCACCTCGGACCTGGGGAAGCTGGGGAAGGCGCACCCCGGGATCTGCACGAGGGCTGCCAGATCGGCAGTCGTCCGAGGCATGTCCGCGGCCACCCGTGCGCGAAGTTGCTCGGGGGTCGCGGCGTCGGCGGCGTCTGTGGCGTCCATGGCTGCGAGCCTAGGAGGTCGCGAGCTCCGGGCGCCACCTCGCGCCGGGAGTCGGGGACAACCTCAGCCGGGCTCTTCTGCCGGCGCCGCGGGCGCCCACGGCGGCGCGGTGCGGCCGAGGAAGGCGGTCATGCCGGCCCTGGCCTCGTCAGAGGCGAACAGCTGCGCCGACAGGTCAGAGGTGAACGCGAAGGCGTCTGAGCGGCCCATCGTCGGGACCTGGCGCAGCAGCTTCTTCGTGGCTGCGAGCGCACCCGGACCGCCCAGTGCGAGCTTGCCGACAAGGGCGGCCACTGCATCGTCCAGCTCATCCGCTGGCACCACCTGGGTGAGCATCCCGGCAGTCCTCACCCGCTCCGCCGACACCCGCTCGCCGGTCAGGAGCAGCTCGTAGGCGTCGCCGCGGTGCAGCCGCGCCAGGCAGACGACCGAGATCACCGCGGGCGCGACTCCGACGCGTACCTCCGAGAAGGCGAAGCGCGCGCCCGCCGCGGCGATGGCCAGGTCGCACGCGGCCACCAGCCCGTTGCCGCCGCCAGCGACATGACCCTGCACGCGGGCGATGGTCGGTTTGGGATGGTCCAGCAGATCCTCCAGCAGGGCCGCCAGCGCGCGCGGCCCGGAGCCGGCGAAGGACTCGGAGCCGCCACCGGTGGCGCCGGCGAGGTCCGCCCCGGCGCAGAAGGTGTTGCCCGTCCCGGTGAGCACCACCACGCGCACACCGTCGTCCTGGGCCGCGAGCCGGAGGGCCTCGCGCATGCCCGCGATCGAGGACGCGTCCAGGACGTTGCGCCGGGTCGGGTTGTCGATCGTGATGGTCGCGATGCCAGCGGCCACGTCGTAGCAGATCGGCTCGGCCTGCCCTGTGGCGTCGGCGCCCCCACTTGCCTCGGTCATGTCTGGTCCGTCCCTTCGGTCAGCCACTGCGCCATCAGCGTCGGCCCATCCCTTCCATCATGGTGATGATGCGAAGCATCACCTCGTCGGCGCCGCCGCCGATGGAGGTCAGGCGCGCGTCGCGGAGGTAGCGTGCGGGCCACATCTCCTCGGCGTAGCCCATGCCGCCGTGGAACTGCACGCACGCGTCGGCGACCTCGCGCTGCAGGCGGCCGCACTTCAGCTTGGCGATCGTGGCCTCGCGGGTGACGTCCTCGCCGGCGGCCGCCCGGAACGCCGCGACCCGGCAGTACGTCTGCACCAGGTCCACCTCGGCGTACAGCTCGGCCAGCCGGTACTGCAGGTACTGGTTGGCCAGCAGCGGCTTGCCGAAGGCGTCGCGCTGTCGCAGGTAGTCCTTCGTGCGGTCCAGCGCATGGCGGGCCGACGACACGGACATGAAAGCCCCGAGCAGGCGCTCGTCCTGGAACTGGGCCATCTGCTGCTGGAAGCCGCGTCCGGCCTCGCCGATGGTGTTGGCCACCGGGACCCGCAGGTCCTCGAACACCAGCTCCGCAGTGTCGGATGAGCGGTTGCCCAGCTTCTCGATCTTGCGCCCGACCGAGAACCCGGGGCTGTCAGTGGGAACGACGATCATGGACATGCCGCTGTAGCCGCCCTCGTCCGACGTCCGGGCCAGCAGGCACAGCCAGTCGGCCTGGGTGCCGCTGGTGATCCACATCTTGCGGCCGTTGATCACCCAGTCGTCGCCGTCGCGGACCGCCCTGGTGCGGATACCCGCCACGTCGGAGCCCGCTCCCGGCTCCGAGACCGCGATGCTGGTCACGTGCTGGCCCGCCATCGCCGGCACCAGATAGCGCTGCTTGAGCTCCTCGGAGCCGAACCGGTGCAGCGCCGGCGTCGCCATGCCCACCTGGACGGCGACCGCCAGCGGCACACCGGCGCAGTCCGCGCGCCCGAGCTCCTCGCCGAGCACCAGCGTGTAGGTGGCATCCGCGCCCTGACCGCCGTACTCGGGTGCGTACTCCAGGCCGAACGCCCCGATCGCAGCCAGCTTGGGGAACAAGTCGTGTGCCGGGAAGATGCCGGCGGCCTCCCACTCGTCGCAGAAGGGGTTGATCTCGGTGGTGACGAAATCGCGCACCACCTGGCGGAAGGCCTCGTGCTCGGGCGTGAACGTGATGGTCATGGCGCCTTCTCCGGGACGGGGGACGGATTGGTGGTTTGGTGGGAGGACTCGCTGGGCTCGGCATCCTGCGTCAGCCCCAGACCGCGCAGCCAGAGCGCGGTCAGGGTGGGGTGGACCAGATCGACGGCATAGCCCGGGGCATGGCGGGCGTAGCCCTCCACCATGGCCGACAGCGCCGCAGCGGCCACGCCGGGGTCGAGGTCGGCGGCGGCACGCCCCTCCCCCTGCAGCCGACGGATGCCGGCCTCCACCCGCGCGACGTGCCCAGCGCGGAAGTCCGACAGCGCCCGATCCAGCGCCACCTCGGCGATTGCGGCCTCCTCGACCACCTGCAGCATCCGGGCGTGCTCGGTGTAGACCTGCAGGTAGCGCAGGTTGGCCTCGGCGATGCGACCGGCGGCCTCGTCCGCCTCGCCGCCGCGCAGGTAGTCGCCGATCTCGGCCAACAGGTCCTCGACGACGGCCGCCATCAACGCCGCCTTGGAGTCGAAGTAGACGTAGACCGTCCCGTGGCTGACCCCAGCCCGCTCGGCCACGTCGGACATCCGGGTGTCGGCGAAGCCCCGCTCGGCGAAGACCGCCCTCGCCGCGACCACGAGGCGGTCGCGCGTCCGACGACCGCGGTCGGTCACCGGACCGCCGTCCGTCGTGGGACCCGCGCCGGTCAGCTCGCCGTCGTCCATGCCTGCAGCCCATCGGGGTCGAGGATCGCCACCGGGATCTGAAGCACCTTGGACCGCAGGTACTCGCCCAGGCTCTTGCCCTGCGGGTCCAACGAGGTGGAGTCCGCCACCCCTCGTCCCAGGGCGCCGGGCAGCACGATGTTGAGGGCCCGCAGGTTCGGCAGCCGGTGCACCTCGACGCCATCGGCGGCGACATCGGAGAGGAGCTCACCCAGCCGATCCACCGTGAGCGTCTTGCGCAGCCAGTCGTAGGCGGCGTCCGCGCGCTCGGCCGCCACGCCGTCGACCTCGATCGGGACGTCGGCGTCCCAAGTGGCGGCCGTGTCGTGCTGGGCATCGACGGTGGGCGCCCAGGCGGACGCCTCGCCCTCGGCGAGAACGACTGCTGCTGGCTCCGAGGGGTCGGGGATCCAGACGCCGATGTTCGCCGATCCCCCCTTGTCGCCGGAGCGCGCCCCGACGAGCAGGCCCAGCGGCACGGCGACCGTCGGGCCGTCCAGGGCGGCGAAGTCGTGCTCCGGGGGCGTCACGGGCGCCGGCTGGGCGACGTCCGGCGGGCGGCTCGGCTGGAAATCGACCGGGGAACCGTCGAGCTCGACGACCGGTGCCACCTCCGAGCGGGCGACGCTCGTGGGCCACAGCACCGCGAAGGGCGTGCCCGGCCCGGGTGGCGTCGTGGCGTAGAAGCCCGGGTAGCTGCTGAGCCCGGCCTCGATCAGCGGAGCCGTCAAGGGTTTGCCGACCTTGGCGGAAGCGGGGTCCTTGGCGATGATCCGAAGCAGAGCCTGCGCGCGCCCGAGCGTCTGCGGATCGGGTTCGTCGCGCCGCACGAGCTGCACGACCAAGTCCGCGACGTCCCACCGCGACGCCGCGGCCAGCTCGCGCGGGGCCAGCTCCCGGGCCTGCGCGAGCGTGATGCCGGCCGCGGCGCGCAGCGCCAGGTCCGCCTTCTGCTCGATCTCCAGGCCGGTGAGGACCAGCTCGAGGGTGTTGCGGAATCCGCCCAGGCGCGTCATCGCGACCTTCAGCCGCGGCGGCGCCGTCTCACCTCGCGGCGCGCTCAGCCGCACGCGGTTGCAGCCGACCAGCTCGGCGCGCACGGTGTCGAACAGGGCCGTCACGTCTGGTGTCAGGTACGTCGGCGAGCCGATCTCGTACAGCAGCTGCGCTGTGACGGTCCCGACACTGACCAGGCCGCCGGTGTCCCAGTTCTTCGTGATGACGCTCGCTCCGTCGTCGGCGACCTCCGCGATGGGGAAGCCGGGGTGCTCCAGATCGGGAACGTCGGCGAAGAAGGGGTAGTTGCCGCCAGTCGCCTGGGCGCCGCACTCGATGACATGGCCGGCGACGACGGCACCTGCCAGCGCGTCGGCGTCGGCCGGGTCGCCGAAGCTCCAGCCGTGCCACCAGGCGGCCGGGCCGACCACAAGGGCGGCGTCGGTGATGCGACCGGTGATGACCACGTCCGCCCCCGCGGCTAGGGCCGCGGCAACCGGCTCGCCGCCCAGGTAGGCATTGGCCGTCAGCACCGGCCAGGTGACGGCGTCGAAGGGCTCACCGGTGTCGAGGTTGGCGAAACCCTCGCCGGCGGCACGCAGATCGGCCACGACGGCGGAGAGGTTGTCACCCGTCACAACCGCGATCCTGGTGCCCGGCGGCGCCACCTCGCGCACGGCGTCGGCACAGCCCTGCGGGTCCAGCCCGCCGGCGTTGCTGACCACCTTGATGCCCCGCTCCCGGCAGTCAGCCAGAACATCGGCCATCTGCTTGACGAAGGTGCGCGCGTAGCCGGGGCCGCCCTTCATGGCCGAGCGGGCCAGGATCGTCATGGTCAGCTCGGCCAGCCAGTCCCCGGTCAAGACGTCCAGGGGACCGCCGTCGATGAGTTCCCGCGCGGCTGCCAGCCGATCGCCATAGAAACCGGAGCAGTTGCCGATCCGAATCGGCCGACGGGGGCCGCGGCTGTGGGAACCGCCGTCCGCGACCTGTGCATCGGCACCGTCCACTGTGGTCACTGCCCCTCCTGTTCCACCATGCGCACGACGACCTCGTGGGCCTCGACGCTCTGCCCCGGGACCACCAGCACCTCGGCGACGACGCCGTCGCCGCCCGCTACGATCTTGTGCTCCATCTTCATCGCCTCGATCAGCACCAGCGGCTGTCCGCTGACCACGGCGGCCCCCGGCTCGACCAGGACGGCGGTCACCGTGCCCGGTACGGGGACCGCGGCGCCGTCCCCGCCGCCGGCGGCAGCGACGGCGCCGGTCTGGGGCGCCACCTGCCAGAACGTGTGCTCGAGGGCGTCATCGACGTAGACGTCGAGGCTGCCGGGATCGCTCCCCCGATAGAGCGCCACATCGGTCCTCCGCGTGAGGCCGTCGACATCAGTCACCACGACCTCGACGCGTCGCGCCCCGCTGGCGTCACGGCCCGGCCGGACCCGGCAGACGACGCTGTCGCCGCTCCATGACACCGAGTCCGGCGCCCGGCCGACCGCGCCGGACGGTGCCGCGAACCCCCACCGCGGCGCACCGTCGCGCCCGATCCGGCGGCGCACCTGAATCCGCGCCGTCGCGGATGGCGCCGCCTCGGCTCCGCCTGGGACCACGGCCAACGCCAGGTTCGCGGCCAGATCCGCCGCCTGCTCCCCGGTGAGCTCGATCCCGACGCCATCGGGGCGCTGGACGTTGCGCCACGCGGTGGGGACGGACGCCGAGGCACCGCCGGCGGCGTCCGCCGACGCGCCCAGCGCCAGCACCGCGGCAGCTGCAGCCAGCGCATGCGCGGCCGCCACCTCGACGCCCGGCGCGGCGTCGCGCAGGTGCCGGTGGCGCTGCAGGAAGGCCGTGGTCGTCGGCTCATCCCGGAACTGCGGGGACTCCAGCACCGCCACCAGCAGGTCGCGGTTGGTGAGCACCCCGTGGATCTGCCCGGACCGCAGCCCACGGGCCAGCACGGCCGCCGCGGCCCGCCGATCGGGGGCGTGGGCGATCACCTTGGCCAGCATGGGGTCGTAGAACGGGGTCACCTCGCTGCCCGCGACCACGCCAGTGTCCACCCGCAGCTCGGGGTCGAAGCCGAAGGCGGTGACCACGCCGGTGCTGGGCAGGTCGTCATGCCGGGCATCCTCGGCGTACAGCCGCGCCTCGATCGCGTGCCCCACGGGCTCGGCGGGCGGATCCGGCAGCCGCTTGCCCTCAGCGACGTCCAGCTGCCAGGCGACCAGGTCGATCCCCGTCACGGCCTCGGTGACGGGGTGCTCGACCTGAAGCCGGGTGTTCATCTCGAGGAAGTAGTAGTCATCGCCCGCAACCAGGAACTCCACCGTGCCCGCACCCACGTAGTCGACCGCGCGGGCGGCAGCGACGGCAGCGTCGTGCAGACCGGTACGCACGGCTGCCGTCAAGAAGGGCGCGGGGGCTTCCTCGACGACCTTCTGATGGCGCCGCTGGATGGAGCATTCGCGCTCGAACAGATGCTCCACCCGGCCGTGGGCGTCGCCGAAGACCTGCACCTCGATATGCCTGGCCTCCGGCAGGTAGCGCTCGAGAAAGACCGTGCCGTCGCCGAACGATGCCGCGGACTCGCGCCGCGCGGCGGCGACCGCGTCGGCCAAGTCCCCCGGCCCGGTCACCACCCGCATCCCCTTGCCACCGCCCCCGGCGGAGGCCTTGATCATGAGCGGGTACCCGACCTCGGCGCCCGCCGCCGCCACGTCGGTGCCCTCGTCCAGCTCCGCTCCGGGCACGAGCGGCACGCCTGCGGCGGCCACAAGGCGCTTGGCCGGCACCTTCTCGGCCATCGCCGCGATCGCGGCGGGCGGCGGCCCGACCCAGGTGAGCCCGGCGGCGATCACCTGCTCTGCGAACGCCGCGCTCTCGGAGAGGAAGCCGTAGCCCGGGTGGACCGCGTCGCACTCGGCCAGCCGGGCCGCCGCCAGTACCCTCCCCGCGTCCAAGTAGCTCTCGGCGCTCGTCCTGCCGCCGAGCGCGACAGCCAGGTCGGCCTCGCGCACGAACGGGGCATCGGCATCCGGGTCGCTGTACACGGCGACGCACACAATGCCGCGGGCGCGGGCGGTCCGGGCGATGCGGCGTGCGATCTCGCCCCGGTTGGCGATGAGCAGCCGCCGGATCGGCTCAGTCCCGGCCATGGGTTTCTCGGGCACTGTCATCACATCCGGAAGACGCCGAACGGCGCCGCGTCGGGTCCAGCGGAAACGGTGTCGGCGGCCGCACCGCAGGCGGCGAAGGCGAGCGCCAGCACGGTGCGGGTGTCGGCTGGGTCGATGATGCCGTCATCCCACAGCCGGCCGGTGGCGAACAGCGCGGTGGACTGCGACTCGACCTGCGCCTCGAACGCATCCCGGATGGGCGCGACGGCAGCCTCGTCGAAGGCGTCGCCCGCCTTCTGCCGCGCGACGATCGTCAACACCCCAGCCAACTGCTTGGGGCCCATCACGGCGATCCGGTGGTTGGGCCAGGTGAAGACGAAGCGCGGGTCGTAGGCGCGCCCGGACATCCCATAGTTGCCGGCACCGTAGGAGGCTCCCATCATCAGCGTCACGTGGGGCAGGCCGCTGTTGGAGACGGCGTTGATGAGCTTGGCGCCGTCCTTGATGATGCCGCCCTGCTCGTACTTGGTACCCACCATGAAGCCGGTGATGTTCTGCAGGAAGAGCAGGGGAGTGTCGGCGCGGCTGCACAGCTGGATGAAGTGGGCGCCCTTCTGCGCCTCCTCGCCGAACAGGATCCCGTTGTTGGCCAGGATCCCGATCCGGCGTCCGGCGAGCTCGGCCCAGCCGGTCACCAGCGTGGTGCCGTACAGCGGCTTGAACTCCTCGAAGCGGCTGCCGTCGACGATCCGGGCTATGACCTCGCGGGCCTCGAACGGGACGCGGATGTCGGCGCTGGCGATGCCGCGCAACTCGCGGACGTCGTAGCGCGGCGGTTCCGGCTGCGGCACGGCGCCGCCCGCATACCCGGCGCAGGCTGTCGGGCCAGCCGCGCCTGCCAGCCCCAGATGCGCCACGATCTCGCGTCCGATCCGGATCGCGTCGGCCTCGTCCTCGGCCAGGTAGTCCGCCAGCCCCGAGGTCCGCGCGTGCATCTCGGCCCCACCCAGGCTCTCCTCGTCGGCGTCCTCGTCGATCGCCATCTTCACCAGCGGCGGGCCGCCGAGGAAGACCTTGGCCGCGTCGCGCTGCATCACCACGTAGTCGCTCATGCCCGGCACATAGGCGCCGCCGGCGGTGCTGGAGCCGAAGACCAGGGTGATGGTCGGGATCCCCAGCGCGCTCAGCTGGGTGAGGTTCCGGAAGCTCGCGCCGCCGGGCACGAAGATGTCCGCCTGTTTGGGCAGATCGGCCCCGCCGGACTCGGTCAGGTTGATCAACGGCAGTCGGTTCTGACGGCTGACGTCCATGGCGCGCAGGCCTTTGGCCACCGATGTCGGCCCCTGGCTGCCGCCCTTGACCGTGGGGTCATTGGCGACGATGACGCAGGTAGTGCCGCAGACCTGGCCGAGCCCCGTCACCAGGCCGCCGCCCAGCGGATCATCGGAGCCCCAGCCCGCCAGCGGGCTGAGCTCCAGGAAAGGCGTCCCGGTATCGAGCAGAAGGTCGATGCGCTCCCGCGGAAGCAGCTTGCCGCGGTCCCGCAAGCGGGCGACGGTACGCGCGGACTTGGCCTGATCGGCCGAGCCGCCGCCGGCGACGACCTGGGCCAGCAAGCCGTCCAGCTCATCGAGGGCGGCGGCCATCGCCTCGGCATTCGCTATGAAGGCCGGGTCGGTCGTCGACACCGTGGTGGGCAGGACTGAGGCCATGAGTTGACGCTAGTGTCAATTTGACAGTCGCGTCAAGTTCCGAAGACGGGAATTCGTCGGTGTCGGCCTACCGGCCACCGCCCGCCCTCGCTTCGGCATAGATTTGACCCGTGACCGCGGCCGACGCTGCAGGAGGAGTCCTCACTCTGCCTGCCCATCAGCGCTCAATCTGGGCGCAGCTTGCGTTTCGAGTAGCCATAGCGGCCTCCTGCATCATCATCACGACCGCAGTGGTCTATCTCGACCGGGCCGGCTACCGCGACGTCACAGACGAGCCGCTGTCAATCCTGGATGCGCTCTACTACGCCACCGTGTCGCTGTCCACCACCGGCTACGGCGACATCACGCCGGTGACCGAGTCCGCGCGCCTCATCAACATCCTCATCATCACGCCGCTGCGCGTGATCTTCCTCATCGTGCTCGTTGGCACCACCATCGAGATCCTGACGCGCAGGGGCACCGACACGATCCGCGAGCAGAACTGGAAGCGCAAAGTGAAGAACCACACGGTCGTGATCGGGTACGGGGTCAAGGGCCGCACGGCTGTCAAGTCGCTGCTCGACTCCGAGGAGGACGGGCGCTCGATCGTCGTCATCACGGGCAGCCCGGCGGCGGCCAGCGAGGCCAGCGAGCAGGGGGTCGTCACAGTCGTCGGCGACGCCCGCAGCACCGACGTGCTGGAGCAGGCCATGATCGACAAGGCAAAGAAGGTGATCGTCGCCGTCGATGAGGACGACGCCACCGTGCTCATCACCCTGGCCGTGCGACGACTGAGCCCCAAGGCGCGGATCATCGCAGCGGCCCGGGAGGGCTTCAACTCGGCGTTGATCAAGTCCAGCGGCGCCGACACGGTGATCCCCACCGCCGAGTCCTCCGGGCGGCTGCTGGCACTGGCCAGCACCGACCCGCACGCGGGCGAGTTCATGGAGGACCTGTTGGACCCCAACGAGGGTCTGGAGGTGCGCCAATACCCGGTGACCAGGGAGGAGATCGGCCTGGCCCCGGCGGACCTGCGCAAGTCCGGCAAGATTGCCCTGGCCGTCGTGCGGGCCGGACGGCTGCACCGCTTCGACGACGACGACATCCGCGTGTTCCAGAAGGGCGACGAGATCATAGCAATCGCGCCGAGCAAGATGGGCAAGAAGATCAAGGGCGCCCACGGCGATGCTGGCGACGCCGGCGCTCGCTGAGCGTCATCCACACGCGCACTTGACGGCCGCGCCCGCGCTGGCAGGATGGGCCTCCATGGACCCCTCCCCAGATGAACCCCAGATCATCGTCGTCGGACCCGATGGCGCCTCCGAGTCCGCGGACCCGCTGGCCGGGCTGGACCAGGCCGAGGCCGCTGACGAGGGAGAGCTCGCGCGCCTGGTCGAGCAGCCGGCCAAGGTCATGCGGATCGGGTCCATGATCAAGCAGCTCCTGGAGGAGGTGCGCGGCGCCGACCTGGACGAGGCCTCGAGGCGTCGGCTCAGCGAGATCTACTCCCGCTCGATCGTCGAGTTGGAACAGGGCCTGGCCCCCGAGCTGATCGAGGAGCTCGAGCGGCTCTCGCTGCCGTTCGACGACGAGTCGGTGCCCTCCGAGGCCGAGCTCCGCATCGCGCAGGCGCAGCTCGTCGGCTGGCTCGAGGGCCTCTTCCACGGCATCCAGACCGCTCTCTTCGCCCAGCAGATGGCGGCCCGCGCGCAGCTGGAGCAGATGCGGCGCCAGGCGATCGGGCGCGGTCCCGCCCCGGAGCAGACCCATGGGCACGGCCAGTACCTGTGATCGGCGGACCGCGTCGCTAGCTAGCCTTGCACCGTGATCGATCTGAAGGCCCTGCGCGCCGACCCGGATAGCTACCGCCGCAGCCAGCAGGCCCGCGGCGAGGACCCCCTGGCCGTCGACGCCGTCCTGACCGCCGATGCCGCCAACCGAGCCGGGCTGGTGGAGTTCGAGGCCCTGCGTGCCGAGCAGAAGGCGCTCGGCAAGCGGATCGGACCGCTGCAGGGTGCGGCGAAGCGCGGCGACGAGCAGGCCCAGGCGGAGCTGTCCGACCTGATGGCCGAGGCCGCCGACCTGGCTGAGCGCGCGAAGTCGGCCGAGGCGCGCTCCCGCGAGGCTGAGGCGGCGCTGGCGGCCGCCGCGCTGGTGCCCAGCAACCTCATCTCGCCGGACGCCCCGGTGGGCGGCGAGGAGGACTTCGCCGTGGTGGCCGAGGTCGGCACCCCGCGCGACTTCGGCGCGGACGGGTTCGAGCCCCGCGACCACGTCGAACTGGGGATGCTGCTGGGAGCCATCGACGTCGAGCGCGCCGCCAAGGTCAGCGGAAGCCGCTTCTTCTACCTGACCGGTCCCGGCGCGCTGCTCGAGCTCGCGCTGCTCAACCTCGCGATGGCCAAGGCTGTCGCCAACGGCTTCGTCCCCGTCATCCCACCGGCCCTGGTGCAGCCGGCCGCCATGGCCGGCACGGGTTTCCTGGGACAGGCGGCCGAGAACGTCTATCGGCTCGAGGCCGACGACATGTACCTGGTGGGCACCGCCGAGGTGCCGCTGGCGGCCATGCACTCCGACGAGATCCTGGATGAGGCCAAGCTGCCGCTGCGGTACGTCGGCTTCTCGCCCTGCTTCCGCCGCGAGGCGGGGACCTACGGCAAGGACACCCGCGGCATCATCCGCGTGCACCAGTTCGACAAGGTCGAGATGTTCGCCTTCACCACGCCACAGGACGCCGCCGCCGAGCACGAGCGCCTGCTGGCCTGGGAGCGCGAGTTCGTCGACGCGCTCGAGGTCCCCTACCGCGTCATCGATGTGGCCTCCGGCGACCTCGGCGCCTCTGCGGCCCGCAAGTTCGACATCGAGGCCTGGATCCCGACCCAGGGGCGCTACCGAGAGATCACCTCGACGTCCAACTGCACCGAGTTCCAGGCCCGGCGGCTGGGTATCCGCGGTCGCGCGGGCTCGGACCGGCCCCGACCCATCGCCACCCTGAACGGCACCCTGTGCGCCATGCCGAGGGTGATCGTGGCGATCCTCGAGAACCACCAGCAGGCCGACGGCAGCGTCGCCGTGCCCGCCGCGCTACAGCCCTACCTCGGCGTCAGCACGATAGAGCCGGCCGGTCCGAGCGGTCCCTGATGGCCCCGTCGGGTGCCGTGCCGCCGCGGGCGCTGCTCGCCACTGACTTGGACGGCACGCTGCTCGGCGCCGACGGCCAGCTGAGCGCCCGGACTACCCGGGCGTTGGCCGAGGCGGCCGAGGGGCCGGTCGAGGTGGTCGTCGTCACCGGCCGCCCACCGATGTTCCTGCGCTCGCTGCTCGCCGGTGCGCGCGTCGGCGGCGAGGCCTTGTGTGCAAACGGCGCGATCGTCGTGGACCTGGCAACCCTCGACGTGCTGCAGGCGCACGCGATGCCCCCCGCCACTGTGCGAACGATCCTGGACCATGCAGCAGCCGCGAGCGCGCCGACCCAGGTGCGGGTGATGCTCTGGCGCTCACCAAAGGAGTCCCAGCGGCTGATGGGGGCCGGCGGCAGCGCCTTCACCGCGCAGGTGAACGCGGCGCTGGGTGCCGGGTGGCTGCCCTACAAGGTGCTGGTGGCCAGCCCGGATGCCGACACCGATCCGGCGGCCTACCTGGCGCACATGCAGGCTGAGCTGGGGGCCGCAGCAACGGTTACCCACTCGATGCCGGGCCATGCCGTCGTCGAGATCGGGCCGGACGGGGTCGACAAGGGAACCGCGCTGCGGGCGCTCGC
Source organism: uncultured Actinomycetes bacterium (assembly GCA_964474045.1). GTDB lineage: Bacteria > Actinomycetota > Actinomycetes > S36-B12 > UBA10799 > JACJWR01. The sequence continues at coordinate 6,120 of CAYYRC010000023.1, read as the reverse complement.
GGCGGCGCGGGGCATCCCGCGCAGCGACGTCCACGCCGTGGGCGACATGCCCAACGACCTGCCCATGCTGCGGTGGGCCGGACGGTCCTACGCGGTCGCGAACGCACACCCGCAGGTGCTGGCGGAGGTTGACCAGCACCTGCCCGCGAATACCGACGACGGTGTCGCGGAGCTGTTGGAGTCGCTCCACCTGCAACTGACCGCTCGCGGCTAAGCCCGGTCCCCGGCTACGGCCCGCGCCGGCGACACCGCTTAGCCCCGCTTGCCGTTGGCCGCGTCGACGGCCTGCTGTTCCTCCGGGCTCAGGCCGTCGCCCGCCCCATCGGTGACGCCCTTCAGCAGTGTGCGCGCCTCGGACCTCGAGTGCAGGCTGGTGATGACGATGCCGTCGCCGTTGTCATCCAGGATCGCGGCGGTGAAGGACTGGCGCCCCTTGACGTCGTCGAAGGCGTCGTAGCGGACAACGGACACATGGCGCAGGGCGGTGCCCAGGCCCTCCCGCAGATCCGCTGGGAGCGGGCTGGCCGCGGGCTGCTGCAGCGCCCCGCCTGTCGCCGCAGCACCCGCGCCCCCACCGGCGCGGGCGGCGCCCGCACCACCAGGGCCTCGCCGGCGCAGCGCAGTGCCGGAGCGAACGAACGCCAGCACGGCGACGATGAGCGCCGCCAGCGCCACGATCAGGGTCCAGAGCTGCATCCCACCAGGCTAGCCAGGGCTAGGGTGGGCCTCGTCATGAACGCCGCCCATCACCCGCCCCCGGATCCAGATCCGGATTGGGCGACGCTCGACTACGACCGCGCGGATCGGACCGGCCATCCCGAGGTCGTGTTCGGCGAGGGCAAGACGCCCCCGCAGCTCGTGGGTGTGCTGCGGCTGCTGGGGCAGGCCCACTCCGATCGTGCGGTGCTGGCCACGAGGGTGTCCGCGGCCGGTCGCGCCGCCGTCCGGGCCGACCTACCCGCGGCGGAGGTGGACGAGGTGGGCCGGACGGTCGTGCTGGGTCCCTTCCCGCCGCCGACGGGGCTCGTGGCCGTCGTGTCGGCGGGCACCGCGGACGCCCCGGTGTGCGCCGAGGTCGCGACCACCCTGCGGGCCTTCGGGGCCGGGGTCGACCTGGTGCGCGACGTCGGGGTGGCCGGCATCCACCGGGTGCTGGCCGCGCGCGACAGGCTGACGGCGCCGGACGCTGTCGTGGTCGTCGCGGGGATGGACGGCGCGCTGCCGTCGGTCGTCGGCGGCCTGACGTCGGCTCCCGTGGTCGCGGTACCGACGTCGGTAGGCTACGGCGCGTCGTTCGGCGGCGTCGCCGCACTGCTGACCATGCTCAACTCGTGCGCGCCGGGGGTTGCGGTGGTCAACATCGACAACGGTTTCGGGGCCGCCGTCCACGCCGCCCGGATCGCGCTGCGGAATCACCTGTGACCCCGGCCCGCGAGAGCAGCGCGCTGTGGCTCGACTGCGGGATCGGTGTGGCCGGCGACATGCTCACGGGCGCGCTGGTGGCGGTCGGCGCCGACGCTGCGCGGGTGAGCGAGGCCGTCCTCGCCTGCGCCCGCGCCGCCGGCGCCGAGGGCGCCTTGGGGATCAGCTTCCGGCCGGTGGTCCGCGCCGGGATCGCCGCCACGCAGACGGTCGTGACGGCGCTCGAATCCAGCCAACCCCGTCGGGGCCTCGCCGACATCACGCGCATCCTGGCCGCGGCAGACCTGGAACCGAACGTGGCCGACGACGCCGGCGCGGTCTTCGCGCTCATCGCCCAGGCCGAGGCTGCCGTCCATGGCTGCGACGTCGAGGAGGTTCACTTCCACGAGGTCGGCGCCCTGGATGCCATCGCCGACGTGGTCGCCGCCGTGGCCGCCTGGCACAGCCTGGGCGGACCATTGACACAGGTGAGCCCGGTGGCACTCGGGTCCGGGACGGTCCGGATGGCCCACGGTGCGCTGCCGGTGCCGGCGCCCGCGGTGGCGCGCATCCTGCGCGGGGCGCCGACGATCGCCGGGCCACTCCCCTTTGAGGCCTGCACCCCTACCGGGGCCGCGCTGGCCGTGCACTTCGCGCGCGGCCGCTGGGGGCCGTGCCCGCCGATGACGGTCGAGGCCCAGGGCTACGGCGCCGGCAGCGCCGATCCGCAGGGGACGCCGAACGTCACCCGGGCGATCTTGGGGCGGGCGACCGCGGGGGGGTTTTCGGACCCCGCACCGTCGGGTTCGCGGTCGGCCATGCCCGCCGCCGAGCTGCTGCAGGAGTTGCAGGCCAACATCGACGATCTGGACCCGCGTGCCTGGCCAGCAACCATCGAGGCGCTGTTGGCCGCCGGGGCGCTGGACGCGTGGCTGACGCCCACCGTGATGAAGCGCGGGCGCCCGGCCATCGCACTCTCGGTGCTGTGCCGCCCTGCGGAGGCGCTTGCGCTGACCACGTTGATCTTCGAACTCACCCCCACCCTCGGGGTGCGCCGGCGGTACACGGAGCGGACGGCGCTGGAGCGGGAGTGGCTCACCGTCGCGGTGGCCGGTCAGCCGATCCAGGTCAAGCTCGGCGTGCTGGCCGGGCGGGTCGTGACCCAGCAACCGGAGTGGCGCGACGTCGAGCGCGCAGCCGAGGCCACGGGCCTGGCGCCCCGCATCGTCTTGCAGAGAGCGACGGCAGCAGCCGCCACGGAGCTCGGTGCCCGCGCGGAAGCCGATCCGCGAGCGGGCTCCGACGAGGGCGGCGCCGCCCGGAGGATGTGACCCGCATCACGGTCCCTTCAGGTTTGGACCTGCGCCGCCGATGGGTATGTCGACGGTGAGCTCGGGAGGTCGCGGGGGTGTCGCCCGAGCCGCACTCTGACGGCGCGGGGCCCACGGGTCCCGCGCCGCAGTGCTTTCCTGCCGTCGCCGCGATACCCCGCCGACCCGCTGCCATATTTGTGCGGTGACTCCGCGTCGACCCATGATCATCGCCCACCGCGGTGCCAGCGAGGAGCTCGCCGAGCACACCTTGGCGGCCTACGAGCGGGCCATCGCGGCTGGTGCCGACGCCCTCGAGTGCGACGTCCGGCTGACCGCCGACCTCATGCTCGTCTGCGTCCACGACCGACGCATCGACCGCACCTCGGACGGCCGCGGCGTCGTCGCCAACCACACCCTGGAGCAGTTGCGCACCCACGATTTCGGCGCTTGGAAGCACGGCGACTACCAGTGGCCCGCCGACGGCACCTGGGACGAGGACGCCCCCGCCTACGCCGACGTCTCGTCCAAGGTCCTCACCCTGGACGAGCTGCTGGACCTGGTGGCCGGCGCCGACCGGCAGATCGGGCTGTCCATCGAGACCAAGCACCCCAGCCGCTTCGGCCGGCTGGTGGAGGAGAAGCTGGTCCAGGCCCTGGGCAGCCGCGGGCTGCTCGAGCGACGCGAGCCGCCCGGCGAGATCCGCCTGATGTCGTTTGCGGAGGTCGCGCTGCGTCGGATGCGCACCTTGGCCCCCGCCCTGCCCCGGGTGCTGCTCATGGACCGCGTACCCATCCGCTGCCGTTCCGGCTGGCTGCCCTACGGCGCGCGGTTCGCGGGCCCCGGGCTCGAGGTGATCAAGGAGCATCCCAACTACCCGAAGCGCGTGCACGAGTCCGGCGGCAAGGTGCACGTGTGGACGGTGAACGAGCCGGAGGACGTCGAGTACTGCCTGTCGGTGGGCGTGGACGGCATCATCACCAACCGTCCGGCGGAAGTCATCGCACAGGTGGCAGCAACGCTCCCGGGTTGAGGATCCCCGCCGGGTCGAGCGCGGTCTTGATCCGGCGCATGGCGTCGATCTCGGCCTCCGAGCGCGAAAGGCCCAACCAGGACGACTTGGCCCGACCCACGCCATGCTCGGCCGAAACCGCACCTCCCAGGCCTGTGGCCAGGTCGAAGATGGCCCGGTCCAGGGCCTCGTCCTCGGGATCCGCCCCGGTGATCTCGATGTGCAGGTTGCCGTCGGCCAGGTGGCCGAACACCGACACCCGCGCCGTGGGCGGCACGAGCCCGCGCACGCCGTCGGCCATCTCATCGAGGTTTGCCAGCGGCACCGAAACATCCAGCTTGTGGGCCACGCCCAGCGCCGAAACCGCCTCGGACATGTCCTCCCGGTAGCGCCAGAGCCGTCGCCGATCCGGCGCGTCCAGGCCAAACACACCCTCGACCCCGTCCGGCGGATCCAGCTCGGTGGCCTCGACCAGCAACAGGTACGGGAAGTCGCCGGCGACCGGCGCGGACTCCCCGATGAAGTCGCACACCATGCGCATGCCCTCGGCATCCACCACCTCGGCCCCCAGCAGCGTCCCACCGGCGGGCACGCTCGCGCGCGCCAGCTCCAGCGCCGCTCCCAGGTCGCGCACCCCGGTCATCATCACCATCGTCGGCGGCGGTGCCGGGCGCAGCCGCAGCCGCGCCGCCGTGATCACCCCCAGCGTCCCCTCGGAGCCGGCCATGAGCGAACCGAAGTCGTAGCCGGTGTTGTCCTTGGGCAGGCCGACCAGGCGCGACAGCACCGACCCGTCCGAGAGCACGCACTCCACCCCCAGCACCTGGGCCCGGGTCATGCCGTAGGCGCACACGCGGATGCCGCCGGCGTTGGTGGCGATCGTGCCGCCGACGGTGGCGGAGTCGCGTGCGGCCAGGTCGACGCCGTAGACCATCCCGGCACCAGCCGCGTGGGCGTGCAGGGCGGCCAGCGTCACCCCGGCGCCGGCCGTGACCGAGCCGCCGAGCTCCTCGATCGGGCCCAGGGAGTCCAGCCCCGTCAGCGACATCACCACCGAGGGCGGATCGGCGGGCCCGGGCACAGAGCCGCCGACGATGCTGGAGTTGCCCCCCTGCGGCACGACCGGCACCGCCGCGGCCGAGCACACCCGAAGTGCAGCGGCGACCTCGGCGACACCAGTGGGGCGCACGACGGCTCGCACCGGTCCGGCGAACCGGCGGGTCCAGTCCATTCCATAGGCGGCACAGATGTCCGGGTCGTCGACGGTGGGCGCGACGGCGCGCAACTGCTCGACCAGCGGGTCCGTGACGGATGCGGACATCGGGCCTCCCAGGGGTGTCCGGCGGCGATCGCCGGCGCACTCCGCGGCGTCGGGTGCAGGGTAGCCGACGGCGGCACCCCTACTTGAGCAGTCGGCTCAGGCGGCGGTCGGCCAGTACCTTGCCACCGGTCTGGCAGCCGGGGCAGTACTGGAACGACGAGTCCGCCGAGGCCACCTCGGCGATCGTCGTGCCGCAGTCCGGGCACGGTTGACCGGTGCGGCCGTGGATGCGCAGCCCCGCCTTCTTCTCGGCCTTCATGGCGGTGGGATCGGTGGCGCGTGCGACCGCCAGGGCGGAGTTGAGCTCGACCGCGGCGGCATCCGCCAGCGCCGCCAGCTCCGCGTCGTCCAGACTGCTCGCCGGACGCACCGGCGACAGCTTGGCCCGCTGCAGGATCTCGTCGCTGTAGGCGTTGCCGATCCCGGCTACCAGACGCTGATCGCGGATGGCGTTCTTGAGCCATTGGCCGCCTGCTGTCGACAGCACCTCGCGCCACTCCTCGGCGGTCAGGCCCTCGCCCCCAGTGCCTAGGGCGTCTGGGCCCAGCGCGCCGATCCCGGGCACATCGGCCGGCTGCCGCACGATGTAGACCGAGGCCCCCTTGCGGGTGCCCGCCTCGGTCACGTCCACGACCCCTGCCGGCTCACCGTCCTCGGTGACGAGCACCAGCCGGATCACCAACGGTCCGCGCCCGGGCCGGGCAGCGGCGGCGGGCACCGAGTCGCTGGCCCGCACCCACCCGGCTCGTGCCAGATGCACCACCAGGAACAGATCGTCGAACGCGAACACCAGGAACTTCCCCGCCCGCCCGACCGATCGCAGCGCCTGGCCGGCGACGGCGGTGAACGGCGGATCGGCGGTCTTCAGGGCGCTGATCGCAGAGATCTCGAGCGCCGCGACCCGGTTTCCGGCGAAGCGCTCGGTCAGCACATCGGCCAGGGCCTGGACATGAGGCAGCTCGGGCATGCTGCTAGTCTGCTACAGCGCGCGCGAGTGGCGGAATAGGTAGACGCGCACGGTTCAGGTCCGTGTGCCCGAAAGGGTGTGGGGGTTCAAATCCCCCCTCGCGCACCAG
>CAYYRC010000022.1:0-37255 GCA_964474045.1 uncultured Actinomycetes bacterium | reverse complement strand
ACCACCCCCCATGGATACGAACTAACGTTCTATATCGAATCTAGCCCGTGTACCGCACCAGAGTCAAGACCCCTGCCCCGCGATTTCCTTCAGCTGGCTTGGGCTGCTCCGAACTCCGAAGTCAGGTGCTCTTGTTGATGAAGACGTCCTCCCGCGGCATGGCCGCGAGCTGGTCGCCGCTGAGGCCCAGGTTGGTCTTGAGCACGTCGTCTGGCTGGCCGGCGATCCACTCCGACAGGTTGATCGCCTGGAAGTTGCCCGAGTTCAGCCCCAGCAGGATGCGGCCTTCCTCGCCGCCGATGTTCTCGATCGAGTGGCCCATGCCCTGCGGGATGTAGCCCACCCAGCCCGGCTCGATGACCTCCTCACGGTAGCGACCCTTGGCGCCGAACATCGTCACCCGCATCTTGCCCGAGATCACGTACTGCCACTCGTCGGCGTTCGGGTGCCAGTGCAACGTGCGTAACGCCCCTGGGTCCAACTCGAAGTAGACGCCGGTCATTGTGGTGGAGATCGGGAAGCGCGACTGGTCGACGACCCACTCGCGGCCGCCGTCGAAGACACCGGTGGGTGCCTGCGAGAGCAGTTCGTACTTGTGGGTGAGCGCCGACGGGTTGGGCCCGGTGCGCGGCGGCGCAGCCGGAACGGGCGGGATCGCGCCCTTGGCGAAGTAGACCTCGCCCTCGGGCAGGTTCTTCAGCTTCTCCTCAGGTACCCGCAGGCTCTTGGCCAGGGTCGCCGTGGGCACCTGCGCCATCCAGTCACTGATAGAGAAGGTGCCGAACTCGCTCTGGTAGCCGTTGTCGAACATCAGGATGAAGTGGCACGGCTTGTCACCCAGGGCTTCAAGCATGTGGCCGTGACCACGCGGGAAGTACCAGACATCGCCCGGCGCGAAGTCGTTGGTCTGGGAGTGCCCGGCGGGGTCCACCAGGGTGGTGCGGACGTGCCCGTCGAGCACGAACGCCCACTCGGCGGCGGTGGCGTGCCAGTGCAGCTCGCGCATGACTCCCGGCTGCAGCACCATCGAGACACCGGCGATCCCCTTGGAGATCGGCAGCTGCGCGGCGGTTGCCTCCTTGCCGTACGACCCGTTGTCCTCCTTGCCGACCTGGCCTTCGATGTTGAACTTGAAGGTAGGGAGTTTCTTGCCCGAGGTCAGCGGGTCGGGCATGTTGTTCAGGAAGCTGGTGCTTCCGCCTGGCCGGTCTTCGATGATCGGAAAGTCCACGTGCTGTCCTCCTCAATGATTGCGGGTCATGCGATTAGGGGTCCTGCAGTTTGGGTTCCTGCCATTAGCGTTCCTGCAGTGGTCAAGCGCTATGAAATGTGACTGCTACTGCTTGTACGCGGACCAGGCCTCAATATCGAAGCCGGGGGCGTCGCGCCAGCGCGTGAACGCAGGCGAGTCCGTCGGCAGGGTCAGCGGGACCACCAGGTCGGCGCGGCGGCTGTCGACCAGGATCTGCTGGTTGATCCAGAACTTCTGCTTGCCCTTGGTCCGGAACGACGCGGTGACCACCTCGGTGCCGTCCGTCGACGCCACGGTGTCGGCGTCGCCCGTCACCGGCACCGTGGTGAAGATCCCGCTGGACCCCCGGTAGCCGCTGCCAACAGGATTGGCCACCACGGTGAAGGCCTGCATGTTCTTGGCGATCGAGTACCAGAACACCATGGTGTTGTCTGCGTACGGGTTGGTGAACAGTCCCTTGGGCTCCTGCAGCCAACCGCCATAGCTGCCGTCCCAGGCGGAGGGGATGGCGATGATGTCGGCGCGACCGATCTCGAGCACACCTGCCGCCTCGGGGAAGCGCACGTCGGCGCACGCGAGAAGGCCGATCCGCCCGATGCTCGTGTTGAAGACCGGGATGTCCTCACCGGCCGTGGCCCACTGCGTCATCGACTCGTCGAGATGGGTCTGGCGGTACCGGCCGAGGATCTTGCCGCTCGGCTCGAGCAGCAGCACGCTGTGGAAGAGCTGGTCGCCGTCGCGCTCCACGTGGCTGCCCACCACGTGGCAGCCCGTGCGGACAGCGAAGTTCGTCATCGCCTGGATCGACGGGCCTGCCTCGGCCTCAGCCCATTCCTGAGCCTGCTCGGCGGACTCCGGGGTCCCGGTGAAGCTGAACGCCGGCAGCACGAGCAGGGAGTCGGTGGCCGGGCTCTTCTCGATCTCCAGCACCAATGCGTCGGCGGCGGAGATGTTGGCGTTAAGGTCTCCGGGCGCGATCGGGTACTGCAGGGCATGCGCGGTGACATCGTGGGGCTGCAGGCTCGCGGAGGTGTCGATCGGCGAGCGGAAGAACGACAGCTCTCCGTACAACTCCGGCCGGCGCCGCGCGAAGGTCTCCCGCTGCGGATTGTCGAACTTCGCCGGGTCGATGGTCGCGTAGATGATGGTCGGGGGGTTGGCCGCGGTGACGTCGGGGTTGGTCGTCGCGTCCCTGGCCAGGAGAGCGCCGTCGGGTCCCCAGATCGACGCTGAGCCGCCGAACCAGTACGTGACCCCGGTGACAGGGTTGCTCTCGGAGTTCGTCGGGTTGGACGAGATCAACGCGACACCATTCCAGGCGGGCCAATGCTGGCCTGCGGCGATAGTCGAGTGGTTGAGCGCATTGAAGATCGGCTGCTCCTCGGCGGAGCCGAGCACGCGCGGGCTGGCGACGCTGTGGCAGATGATGTCGGCACCCTTGAGCACGGCAACGCGGGCACCGTCCCAGTAGGTGTCGTCGTAGCAGATGAGCATCGTGATGTTGCCGTACTCGGTCGGGAAGACCGGGTAGCCGGTGTTCCCAGGCCGGAAAGTGGTGACGTCGCCCATGTTGATGCCGTTCTTGCGGTACTTGCCGACGTAGCCCTCCGGCCCGACGAGCGCGGCGGAGTTGTACGTCACCCGGGTCTCCGGGTCGAGCTCGGCCAGCCCAATCGCGACGTAGCACCCGTACTTCTTGGTGACCTCCGAGAAGGCATCTGTCGCCTTCCCCGGCACACTGTCCATGTAAGGCAGCCACGCCTCCAGGCCTGGATAGGCGCCCCCGGACATTCCGAGTTCCGGCAGGACGATGATCTTTGCGCCGTTCTGCGCAGCCTCCTCGACGAGTTCCGCAGCCTTGGAGATATTCCGCTCCAGTTCGAACAACTGAGGGTTGAAGTTGACGGCGGCGACCTTGAAGGGGCTGCGATCTGCCATGGGGGCTCCTCCTATGGGATGCGGAAAATATTTGCCTAGGGTGCTGGAAAAACGGTGCCGAAGCGATTCCTAATGCCTTGAACTGTCGGTTGCCGCGCCCAGCGCGCCCTGAGCGACTTCGCTGGCTGTCTTGTGGCCACCGCGACCGCGCAGCAGGTACGCCAGGGCGACCGCGAGCAGACCGCCGCAGATCGGTCCGATGATGTAGACCCAGATCGGCCCGAGGTCACCCCCCACGATGTTCGGGCCGAGGGTGCGCGCCGGGTCCATCGAGGCGCCGGACAGCGGGCCACCCCACATGGCGGTGGCGGCGATGTAGCCGCCCACGGCGAGGGCGGCGAACGTCCCCACGCTCTGTGCGCCCGAGGCGGTACCCAGAACGACGGAGACGAGGCCGAACGTCAGCGCCATCTCAATGAACATCGCCGTCAGCGGGCTGGTGCCGGCCCCCGGGTAGGAGCCGCCCTTGGAGGCCGAGACGTCCACGAAGGCCGTCAGCAGCAAGGCGGCGGCGAAACCTCCCGCCACCTGAGCGACGATGTAGCCCGGCACTCGCCACCACGGGAAGTCACCGCGCACCGCGAAGGCTATCGAGACCGCTGGGTTGAGGTGGCTGCCGCTCACCTTGCCCATGAACAGGATGATGGCCAGGAGGGTGACGCCAATCATCACCGGCACCATCCCCGGGGCGATCGAACCCGGGTAGCGGGCCGACACCATGCCGCCCCCGGCCGCCGCCATCACGAGGAAATACGTGCCCACGAATTCCGCGATCAGCCGACGCCACTCCTGCTTTGGGTCGTTGAAGTTGTCGATGCGCTCCTTGGCCTCGGACTCAAACTCCGCGAACTGCATCCTCGCGTCGGACACCTTCACATCCTCCTGCTGCGGGCTACCCGGGCCAGTGGCCGTGACCCTAACCCAAGTTCACGAGAGTCGCCCGCCCGCGCGACGGGGGCGGGAGGGGGGCGGCGCGGGCCGACGCGCTACAGCCCCGCCAGACCCTCGACCATGACGATCAGCCCGAGCGCGCCGATCATGACGGCCATCGCCCCAGCGTGGTTGTCCAGGAGTTGATCGCGCACGCGCGCCAGCGGCGCCTTGAACCGCTCTCCCCACACCAGGTATCCAAGGAGCGGAAGCACCACGGTCACCGAGGCCAACGCCACGAACAAGGCGACGGAGCCGTGGCCCAACCCCGCACCCGCCCCGATCGCGAGTCCGGCCGCGCCCGCCATCAGCATCACTTTCGGATTCGCCAACGACAGCAGCAGCCCCACCTTCGCCGCTCCACGCGGACTCAACGACGCCAGCGAGGTCACCCACCGCGGCGGACCGCCATGGCCCTGCCGACGCAGCCACCGCCGCAGCCCGACCAGAACGAGCAGCACTCCCAGAATCACCTTCGCGGTCGACGGCGACACCGGTCCCCCGGTCGCGGCGAAGGCGCCGTCGGCTCCCACGAGGCCCGAATGGTCGGCGACCACAGCCACGGCCGCGCACGACGAAGTCAGGAGCAGCAGCCCGGCAACCCAGGCGGCGACGTAGCCGGCACTGCTCGCACCCGCTCTGGGGCTGAAGATCATCAAGACCGCCGGGATGAGGTGGATCGGCGACAGTGCGATCACCGCCGCCAGCGGGATCAACGTCCAGAGCAGCTCGGCCGACACCCCGCCAGCATGCGCCGAACACGTCACTCCGGCCAGTCCCTGCGCCCGTGGCCCCCTCAACCTCACGCGATGCTGAGGTCCCCCGAACCAAACAGAGATGCGATGGCAAGGCAGGCTTGTCCGCATCGGTCTGGCGCCTGCTCACAGGCGGGCCTCGCGACCCCTCCGATAGGTTCGGAAGGTGGTGACAAGCACCGATGATGCGAACCCAGTGGAGCATCGACAGCGCTCGTCGGCCGCTTCTTTCCTCGGTCAGCCGATCGGGCTGTCCACCATCTTCGCCACCGACGCCCTCGAACGATTCTCCTATTACAGCGCCAGGGCCTTGTTGGTGCTCTTCCTCACCGCACCCTTGGTTGATTCCGGGACCAAGGCCGACGGCGGTCCGGGCATGGGCCTCGACAAGGCGGACGCGGTGGCGATCTACGGCGCCTTCACCGGATTAGTGTACCTGACGCCTCTGGCAGGAGGGTGGCTCGCCGATCGGATCTTCGGGGCCCGCCTGACGGTCCTGGCAGGGACGCTCACGATCGCCGTCGGCTATGTGCTCATGGCCACCGGCCAGGTCCACTCCTTCGCCCTCGGGCTGGTGGTCCTTGCCGTCGGCATCGGACTGTTCAAGGGGAACATCGCCGCGATGGTGGGCATGCTCTACTCCCCCACCGACACCCGCAGGGATTCGGGCTACACGTACTTCTACATGAGCGTGAACCTGGGTTCCTTCACCGGACCGCTGATCGGCGGATGGGTGGCGGTCCAGCACGGCTGGCGGGCGGGATTCCTCGTCTCCGCAGTCGCCATGGTGGTCACCATCGGGGTGTACCTGGTGGGCCGGCGCCTGCTAGCCGGCGTGGGTGGGCGCCCGAAGACACCCGCCTCACGCAAGGATCGTGCCTCCTTCGGCGCCCTGGTGATCGGAGCCGTGGCTTTCGCGCTCGCGCTCTCGGCGCTGTGGTCGGTGAGCAACGGTCGCAGCGTGCTGTTCAACCTGGCCAATTCGATCCCGCTGCTGATCGTGGCGGTGGCGGTGATCTACTTCGTCTTCCTGTTCCGCAACCCGGTGCTGACGGTCCGGGAGCGCAAGCATCTTCGCGCGTTCCTGCTCATCTTCATCGCCGCGGTAGCCTTCTGGCTGGTGGAGGAGCAGGCGGGCTCGACGCTGAACCTGTTCGCGCAGAACGTCACCGATCGGGGAATCGGCTCCTGGGTCATGCCCTCGGAATGGCTGCAGTCGGTGAACCCGTTGCTCAGCGTCGTCTTCGCACCCGTGTTCGCGTGGCTGTGGACGCGCATGGCCGACCGGGCACCCAACCTGCCCCTGAAGTTCGCCATCGCCCTCGTGGGTGTGGGACTGTCGTTCTGGCTGCTGGTGATCCCGATGGCCGCGTACGACACCAATGGCACCAAGGCTGCCATCTCGTGGCTGTTCACCGTCTACCTTCTGCAGACGTGGGCGGAGATCCTCCTGTCCCCCACCGGGCTGTCGGCCAGCACTCGCTTGGCACCGGCAGGGAAGGCCGCCAGCATGGTCGCGTTGTGGTACCTGGGACTCTCGCTAGGCAGCACCCTCGGGGGACAGGTAGCGCGCTTCACGATCGACGCCGGGGTCCGAACCTTCTGGGTCAGTGGCGCGATCGCGATCGTCTTCGGTATCGCCATGTTCCTTCTGCGACGCGTGGTGCAGCGCCTGATGGATGGTTGACGGCCTTAAGCGCAGGGGTCCCATCGACACAAGTGCCGCAGATCAGACGAGTGCGGCGCCGGTGGTCAGCCGTGCGAGCGCAGCTTCTCCGACCGGTTCTTCGGGAAGCAGCGGTATGGCGGCGAGTCGCGGGGCGAGCCCTCCGATGCGGTGGAACTGGTCGAGTTCGTTGCGGGCACGACGCTGCAGCAGCGGGGATTGCGGATGGGCCGCGGCGATCGAGTTGTTCACGATCCAGGCCCACGGATGAATTCCGGCGCGCAGCAGGTCGTTCTGCAGTTGCTCGGCTTCGCTTACCGGTGTCGGTTCCGGAGCGGTCACGATCAGCACCCGCGTCAGGTCGGGGTTCTGAAGGAGCGTCAGCGGGGTGTGCAACTTCAGCTGGTCGCCGGACTGCCTGACCATGTCGCGGTGGTAGGCCCCGGCGGCGTCCAGCAGGAGCAGAGTGTGCCCGGTGGGGGCAGTGTCCACGATCACGAACCGTCGGCGGCCTTCGAGCACGATCCGGGAGAACTGCTGGAACACCGCGATCTCCTCGGTGCACGGCGACAGGAGGTCTTCGGCGAGGTGGGCGCGACCGTCGGCGTCGAGGGTCTTCCCTTTGGTCGCCATAACGCGGTCCCGGTACTCGCGGGTCGCCTGGTGCGGATCGATACGGGTGACGCGCAGATGGTCGAGGCCGTCGGGCAGGACGTCAGTGAGGTGGGCGGCGGGGTCGGTGGTGGTCAGGTGCACGTCATGACCGCGTCGGGCGAGGGCGACGGCCAGCGCCGCCGCCACCGTGGTCTTGCCGACGCCACCCTTGCCCATGCACAGAATCAGGCCATGGCCTTGCTTTTCCAAGTCTGGCAGGAGGTTCCCGAGCGGGACCGCAGGAATGTCTGCCACGGGCAGCGTGCCAGGCAGGGCGTCGACGGTGGCGTTCTCGGCGAGCAGCGTGCGCAAGGCCGGCAGGCCCACGACGTTGTCGGGTCGCAGGGGGATGAGATCGCGGGGCAAGTCGGCGATGGCGGGCGGCATCTCGGCGATGGCCTGCTGCTCACGACGCCGGATCGCCCGGTCGAGGGCCGGCGCGTCAGGCGTCTCGGGAAGTACCGCGTTGACGACGATGTTCGTCGATGTGATTCCGATGGCGGCAAGTTCCTGGTAGGTGCGAACGAGTTCGCGGATCGCGGCGGGCTGGGCGCGGGTGACCAGCACCAGACGCGTCCGCTCGGGGTCCTGCAAGGTCGCGACCGCTCGGGCGTATTGGGTGCGCTGCTTGTCGAGCCCGGCGAGCGGCCCGAGGCACGATGCGTCACCTTTGCCCTCTTCCAGGAATCCGGTCCAGGAGCCGGGGAGTTGCAGCAGGCGGATCGTGTGACCGGTGGGGGCGGTGTCGAAGACGATGTGGTCGTACTCCTGGTATGCGGCCTCGTCGGCCAGGATGGCCGTGAACTCGTTGAAGGCAGCGACCTCGGTCGTGCAGGAACCGGATAGCTGCTCGGTGATCGCGGCGATCTCGGCGGCGGGCAGCAGCTCCCGGACGGGGGCGATGATGCTGTCGCGGTAGGCCTGGGCAGCCTGCTCGGGGTCGATCTCCAGCGCATCGAGGCCGGGCACGCCGGGGATCGCGGTGATGGTGTTCCCGATGGTGACGCCGAACACCTGCGCGATGTTGGACGCGGGGTCGGTGCTCACGAGCAGGACGCGGTGGCCGGGCGACGCCAGGGTGACTGCGGTGGCGCAGGCGATGGAGGTCTTGCCCACCCCGCCCTTGCCGGTGAAGAACAGGTGGCGGGGTGGGTTCGTCAGGAACTTCATCAGCAGCATCCGCCGCTACCGCAGCAGGCACCGCCCTCATCGTCGCCGAGCACGGTCAAGGTGGGCAGGTCCGTCGCGGCACCCACTCCTGCGTAGCGCTCCAGATCGCCGCGGCTCGGGTACCTGCCGGTCAGGACCGTGACACCGTCCACCGTGGTCAACGGCAGTCCCGCCGACCCGGCGACCTGCAGGAACGCCTTGACCGTCGGGTCCGCGGCGAACGCCATCGGGTCGTTGGCCAGGTTGTGACGCTGGATGTCGGCGCCACGGCTCTGCAGTGCGGCGAGGTCCGCGGTGAACTCGACCAGCGCCTGGTCCAGGTCGGGGCCGCAGACACCGGTGTTGCAGCACAGCGCGGGTTCGAATACGCGGATGACCGGGGGCGCCGGTTGGCGCCCACCACCGGGTTTGACCGCCCTGATCGCCGCTGATCGGATGACCCCATCGAGGCTGGTGATCGCCGCGTGCGCGTCGATCCCTGCTGGCACGTCCTCGGCAGGGAGGTCATTGACGAGCCCTTCGAGCGCGGCCCGGTCGAAGACTTGAGTCGGGTCCACCGTGACATCCTCAAATCCGGCGGCAGTGAGCCCGGCCATGCAGTCCGCTTCCGTCAGGGCACCGCTGATGCACCCCGTCCACAGGGCGGTGATCGCGGCGAGTTCATCCGGCAGGGGGCGGCTGAGCACGACATCTGACACGGCCAGGCGCCCTCCGGGGCGCAGCACCCGGAACGCCTCGGCGAACACCCGGTTCTTGTCCCCGGACAAGTTGATGACGCAGTTGGAGATGATCACGTCGACGGAGTTGTCCGGCAGCGGGATGTCCTCGATGTGGCCCTTGCGGAACTCGACGTTCGTCAGGCCGGACTTCGCCTGGTTCTGCCGGGCCAGGGAGAGCATCTCGTCGGTCATGTCGAGGCCGTACGCCATACCGGTCGGGCCGACACGCTGCGCGGACAGCAACACGTCGATCCCGCCGCCGGAGCCGAGGTCGAGGACGGTCTCGCCGGGCTGCAGCTCTGCCAGCGCCGTCGGGTTGCCGCAGCCCAACGACGCGACGATCGCCTCCTCCGGCAGCAGCGACTTCGCCGAATCGTCGTACTGAGAGCTGCCGAAAACTGCGGAGTCGTCCGATGGTGCCGAGCAGCACGACGCCGTCTGCGCAGCCGACGCGTAACGCGCCCGCACGGTCTCGCGGACCTGGTCCACAGTTGTGTCACTCATTCTCAGATCACCCCTTCCTCATCGATGCCTGCTGCCGGGGCGATCTCGGCGATCAGAGCTTCGATCCGGGTACGGATGTCGTCCCGGATCGGGCGGACCGCATCAACACCCTGGCCTGCGGGGTCTTCGAGTTTCCAGTCCTCGTAGCGCTTCCCGGGGAAGATCGGGCAGGCGTCGCCGCAGCCCATCGTGATGACCACGTCGGACTCCTGGACCGCCTCGGTCGTCAGGACTTTCGGCACCTCCGCGGAGATGTCGATGCCCTCCTCAGCGAGGGCCTGCACGACGGCGGGATTCACGGTGTCCGCCGGGGCAGACCCGGCCGAGCGCACCTCAACGCGGTCACCGGCGAGGTGGGTGAGGTAGGCCGCCGCCATCTGGGAGCGGCCCGCATTGTGGACGCAGACGAAAAGGACGGACGGCTTGGCGGGACTCATGCTGTCTCCATAGTTGTGGTGGGGGCCGGGGTGAACAGGCGTTGGCGAAGCCAGAGGGACACGTAGACCAGGGCGACGAGCGCGGGCACCTCGATAAGGGGGCCGATCGTGCCGGCGAGCGCCTGCCCGCTGGTGACTCCCCAGACTCCGATGCACACGGCGATGGCCAGCTCGAAGTTGTTGCCGGCGGCGGTGAACGCCATGGTCGCGGTCTTCGGGTAGTTCAAGCCGATGGCGCGCGACGAGAAGAACGCGGTGAACCACATGATCGCGAAGTAGACGAGCAGCGGAATCGCGATCTGCACCACTGCCAGCGGCTCACTGGTGATCCGCTCCCCCTGCAGGGCGAACATCACGACGATGGTGAACAGCAGCCCGTACAACGCGATCGGGGAGATGCGCGGCAGGAACGTCTCGTTGTACCAGGTGCTGCCCTTGCGGGCGATGCCGATGCGGCGCGTCAGGTATCCGGCCACCAGCGGGATGCCCAGGAAGATCAGCACGCTCTTGGTGATGGACCAGGTCGAGAACTGCGCGTCGGCGGTCTGCCACCCCAACCAGCCGGGGAGGATCTGCAGGTAGAACACCCCGAGGGCGGCGTAGGCGACGATCTGGAACAGCGAGTTGATCGCCACCAGCAGAGCGGCCGCCTCCCGATCGCCGCAGGCGAGGTCGTTCCAGATCAGCACCATCGCGATACAGCGGGCCAGACCCACGACGATCAGTCCGGTGCGGAACTCGGGCTGATTCGGCAGGAAGGTCCAGGCCAGGAAGAACATCAGCGCCGGGCCGATCACCCAGTTCAGCAGCAGCGACAGGCCCAGCAGCTTGCGGTCGCCCGTGATGTGGCCGATCTCCTCGTAGCGGACCTTGGCCAGCACCGGGTACATCATCGCCAGCAGCCCTATCGCGATCGGGATGGACGTGCCCTCGATCTCCCCCGCGCCCAGCACATCCTGCACCCCGGGCCACAGCCGACCCAGCAACAGACCGCCGAGCATCGCCGCGCCGATCCACACCGGCAACCACCGGTCCAAGAGCGACAGGCGCTGCATGACCGCGGTCTCCATTGAGTCTGTCTGCTGACTCATGCACCCTCGCTCGCATCGATGATTGTCAATACGGACACTACGCGCCTATATTGATGACAGTCAATGCACCACCGCGAACACGGCGACGAGGGAGGGCCAAGTGACAGCAACCCGCGGCGAACAACTCGACGTAGCTGCCTGCTGCGCAACCGGCCTGACCGCCCCCCTCGACCGAAACGACGCCGAGAACCTCGCCAAGGTCCTGAAAGCCGTCGCCGAACCGGCCCGGCTGCAGCTCCTCGCCCTCATCCGCTCAACCGGAGAGCGCTGCGCCTGCGACCTCACCGAACCCGTCGGCCTGTCCCAGCCCACCGTCAGCCACCACCTGAGAGTCCTCACCGAGGCAGGACTGATCACTCGCGAACAACGCGGCCAATGGGCTTGGTTCCGGGCCAACGAAGGCCGCATCGGCGAACTCGCGCAACTCTTCGCCTGAGCACCCGCACCACAGCACGGCACCGGGGTCTGTCGGACTAGCGGCGTGAGCGGTGTGCAGGTCCAGGTGTGAGTTGCCTAGGTCCGGGCCTTGAGCGCGTCGACGATGAGGGTGCCGAATTGGTCGAGGCGCAGGGAGCCCCAGCCGCTGGCCATGTCGTAGCCCGGGGCGGCGGTGCAGCAGCCCACGCCGAAGAGGTCGTTGGTGCCCTGCGTGATGTCCATGAACGCCTGGGCGTACGCCGGGCCTTGGGCGAACTGGTAGATCGCCGGGTTGAGCAACCCGATGCGCTGTTCGGGGCTGTTCTGGCGGACGTATTCCAGCAGCATGGCGACGACCGCGGCGAAGCCCGGCGCGGTGGCCGAGGTGCCGGCCACTACCTGGAACCGGCACGGTGCGCCGCGGTTGCAGTAGGCGATGGGGCCGACGTCGCCCGGCGCCGCCACGAAGGCCACATCCGGGGTCTGGCGCACGTCGGCGCCGGTCAGGGCGGACTGGTAGGGCGGGCGCGGGGTGTCCCCGGCCGGGCCGCCGCCGCCGGCCTGGTTGGCCCGGGGCGCCTCGTTCCAGACGGCCTGCCCGGGCGTCGCCCCGTCGGCGCCCTCGACCTGGGTGCCGCCGACTGAGGTGGCGTACGCCGACTCCGAGGGGTACTGGGTGCTCTGCTGCTTGCCCGCCGGGTAGCAGCTGGACGAGCCGCCGTCCCCGGAGCTGGCCAGGTAGGTCACGCCGGTGGCGGCCAGGGACATCGCCAGCCAGTCCGACATGGACCGCTCGGCGCCGGAGAGGTTGGCCGCGCAGAAGCCGACCGAGGTGGTCAGCACGTCGACGGCCTTGGCGGGGTCGCCCTGGGCTGCGAGGACGTCGGCTAGCGGGAAGATCGTGGAGGTCATCTTGTCGAACTGGTATACGTCCACGGCGTCGATGCCCGGGGCGAAGATGCCCATGAAGATGAGGTCCATGGAGGTCTCGATGTTGCCCGCGTCCAGTCGCTCGACGGGGGCGTTGACCTGGGTGGTCTCCACCGGCGGCAGCGTGCGGTTGAAGCAGCGCTCGTACAGCTCGAGGGCGCGCGGTGAGTACTGCTCGATGCTGAGCATGCCCACCCGCACGCCCTTGCCGGTCAGGCCCGACCGGTAGTAGGGGTCAAGGCCGTACATCTGGTCGATCACCGCGCGGGCCTGCAGGCCCCGCTCGTTCGATGGGCACGGCGGGTCGGCCGCCGACGCCTGCGCGCTGGCCGACGGCTGCGTGTTGGGCGGCTGCTTGCCTGTCGTCGGGTCGGGCTGCGTGGTGGCCCAGCCGCCGAAGACGTCCACCACCTGCGGCTGCAGCGAGGCGGGCACCGCCACGTCGGTGCGCGCCGAGACGTAGGCGGTGCCGTCGGCGCGCGTCGTCTGGTCCATCGGGACGCCGAAGAACGACTCGGCCTCCCGCGCCGAGAACGTGCCGGTGATGACCCCGCGCGTGGGATCGGCGTCGCCCTGGAAGCCAGCCTTCGACAGGGTGCGCATCGCGGCTTTCACCGTGTCCTGGCTGGCGCCGAACTCATCGGCGATTTCCGCCGTGGAAAGGAACCCGGTGTAGTCCGCGGCCCCGGGGGTGCTGACGTCCCACACCTTGCCCGCCAGCGCCTCCTGGTTACGGGCCAGCCCGAACGCGAACGACAGCTCGGCGTCCGCAGGCGCCGTCCCCCGCTCCACCGACGGCGACCCGCACGCGCCGAGGGCCAGCACGACCGCGACGACAGCCACGGCCACGGAGCGGAGGCTCGCGAGGCCGCTGCCACGCGCCGGCGTCTGAGGCTCTCGCAGGGTCGGCATGGGGTGCTGGGCGTGTCGCTAGGCGCCCTGTTGGGCCACCCCGGGGGCGTTGGGGTCGAAGAATCCGAAGCAGATCGGGTCGCCGTTGTTGTACTGCCAGCGGTTCTGGTTGCTGCCGTAGGGGGTCGCGATGGTGGTCTGCGGCAGGGTGGTCAGGGTGCCGTTGATCCAGGCGGCGCCGGTGGTGACGGTGCCGTCGGCCGATATGGAGCACTCGACGGCGTTGAACAGCCCGCCCTGGGTGTTCTGCGCCGGGTCCAGGCCGCCGGTGTTCTCATAGCCGAGCTCCCAGTTCTCGAACTTGTCGTCGGGCTGCAGGTGGAGCCAGAGGTCGTACCACTGGGCGCCGCCACTGCCGCCCCCGGCGACGGAGAGGTTGTGCTGGTCGCCAAAGAGCTGGGTGTGGGGGCCGTCGTGCCCCCCCGCCATCAACAGGACGCTCGTGTTCGAGCTCGCGGGCACCTTGAAGGCCTGGTTGACCAGGTAGCTGCCAGGGCCGCCGACGCACTGGATGCTTCCGGCCGCAGCGGTCTGCATCGGACCCGGGGGGAGCCAGGTGATGTTGTTCGCAAGCTCCGTGTTGTCCGTGACGTTGAAGTACTGGTCCACCCCCGTGTAGTTGATGACGACGACTGGGTTGAGGCCGATAGCGGAGGCCTTGCACGACTCCAGGATGTCGGGATACCCCTGGGTCATGATGCTCAGGATCCCGTTGCCGACCTCCCCGTTGTCCATGTCGTTGGCGAACGCCGCCGCGCCCGCGGTGTTGTTGACCGCGCCACGGTCCCCCGACGCGCTGACACTCGCCGACACCGATCCGCTCGCGGACGACGCCGGAGCGGACTGGCTACCCGACGCAGAAGCCGACTGAGTCCCGGACGACGACGCCGAGCCGCACCCTGCGAGCACTGCCGGGACGACCGCGAGCGTCGCTGCCGCGGAAAGGTACGTCTTGCGCATGGGGCATCCTTCGATAATAATCCCTGGTCAAAACAGGGTTGCGTGGAATCTGGCCAGCGCAGCTCTGCGCTGACGGCATCCAGCATGGGACCGCGGTTACAGAGCGTCAAGGCGGCCAGCAGCAAGATCGCGAATCCGGGCTGGTGTTACGAAACAGCATTTCGCACGGTGGACTCGCGGACTCGCAAGTCCCACCGGATCGCGGTGTCGAGGAACCGACCGGTGGACAGTCCGTCGATCACGGCGCGAGCCATTTGCACCCCGCTGGCCATCCCGTCATAGGAAAGCGACGTCACCGGGGGATCCAGCTCCGACTCCCGCGCGCCGTCGGAGATCGAAGCCACGAGTACGTCCTGGGGCACCCGCAGGCCCGCGGAATGGATGGCGGCCAGGACTTGATCGACATCCCCCGCGGCATCATCACCATGGACCACGACGGCGTCGCAGCCGGCGTCCAGGAGAACCCTGCAACCGGCGGCGATGTCTGCCCACTCGGATCGCAGCTCGGGGCGTCCGTGCTCCTGGCACCAGTCGTGATGGGCCTGACGGATCAACGCGCTGGGCATCAGGGGCTTCGGCGGGAGCAGCAGCCCGGGTGCCCGGGCACCAGCATCGACGAGGTGGCTCAGGACCTGGCCCAGGGCGGCGTGGTAGTCCCAGATGACGCGTCCGGCGGGACGATTGGCTGGGGACTCCGGGGCCTCGCTGGCTGCCTGCTCCGCGCTGACGACGCGGACAGCCGGCACCCCATCCGGCACCGACACGACCTGATCCGCGGTCTCCTGCGGGAGGTTGAAGACCACGACGACATCCGCGGGCAACGTGGCCAACAACTGTGACTCAGCCGCGGGGACGAAGACGTTGCCGATGCCCGCGCTGGCCAACTCCCGGACGTAGCCGAAGACCGCCTGCTCCCAGAACGACTTTGGCCGCCGCAGGGCGGCCTCATCAGGCATGTCGTACATAACGGTGGCCACCACGCCGGTCCCCGACCGGCGCAGTGAGCGGGCCACCGCATTGCGGCGGTAACCCAACTCATCCGCCGCGGCCAGGATCCGTGCGCGCGTGTCCGGATGCAGCCGACCCTCACCGCGCAGCGCGGAAGACGCCGCAGAGGGTGAGACCGACGCGCGCAGGGCCACATCTCGCAGGGTCACCCGCCGCTTCACGGTCACCGTCACAGCATCCCACCGCGGATTGGCGCGTTGCCGATCATGGCGGCGGGGGAGCACGGACCCGGCTCCGCTTCGGATCCAGCATCCAGGGGAGGGGCCCGCTCGTCCAGCAGCGAGTGGCCGGGCGGTTGCAGGTTGCCCCGAGGTGCCGCAGCGCAGGGTCCGCCGGCCGTCCTAGTGCGAACGGTAGACATCTGACCGTGGTGCGACGGCCAGCACGGTAACGGCGCGCTCGCCGTCGTCGATTCGGTAGATGATGCGATAGGTGCCGCGGCGCGCGCTGTGACGGTCGTCGAGCGGAGGCAACAAACGCTTCCCCACGCGGTGCGGATTGTCGAGCAACGGCCCGCTGATGAGTCCATACGCCGCGAAGGGAACAGCCTCCGGCAGATCCTCGGCCAGCTGCCGCCGCGCAGTCGCCGTGATCGCCAGTCTGTAAGGCTCCCCCGAGGTCACGCAGGAGCCCGGCGTTGGCGCATCACCTCGGCAAGCTCGTCGGCCGACTCGACGCGTCCAGAGGCGACATCAGCCTCGGACCGTGCGAGTTGGTGCACGAGATCGCCGTCTGCCAGCACGGCGATGGTCTCCTCCAGCCGTTCCAGGTCATCGGGGGCCAGGAGAACAGCAGACGCGCGGCCATGCACGGTCACGGTCACCCGCTCATGCTGGGTGCTCACGCGATTGACGACCTCGGACAGATGTGCCTTCGCCTCGGCCAAGGAGATGGTCGACATGGTTCAAAGTATGACTATGAGTCTGCCTCAGCGTCAACGTGCGACGCGACTCACGCCGTAGGCTCTTGCGATCGGAAGGCCGTCCATGAAGACCATGACCTACACGGAAGTCCGTGCTCACTAAGCCGAGATGCTCGATGGCGTGATCAACGACCGCGAGGAAGTTGTGATCACCCGCGCCGGCCAGGAGCCGGCCGTCGTTGTGTCGCTCGGGGACTACCAGTCCCTCAAGGAGACGGCGTACCTGCTGCGGTCTCCCGCCAACGCGCGCCGCCTCCTTGACGCGATGGAACGGCTGGAGGCCAGCCGAGGCGTCGCCCAGGACAGCATGCGACTTTTCAGTAGCGGTGCTCGGGCCCCCTCGAGCATAAGGAGGAGAAGGGGTTACCGCAATTCCGACCGCGAATCTTGGTAACCGACTCGCGACTCATGCGGTAACCCCGCCATGGTGGGGGGTTAGCCGAGTTCGACTTCGTGCGGGGAATGGGCTGGTTTCGGCGAACCCACGGAGGGCGTCTCACACGTTCGGCGAGGAGTTTTCACATGTGAAGGTGAGGTGGTCTGCATGGCCGATGGTGGGCTGGTGCGACGGACGCCCCCTTCATGCTCCCTCGTCTGGCGGGTAGACGACCGTCCCCGCGTCGACGTCGGCGATCCGCGCAGGGAAGTCGCGGTAGTCGAGATTCAACCATTCGTCGTAGGGACGTAGGCCCGACTCAACCGTTTCGATGATCTCAAGGGAGACCTGGTGGAACTCGTCGTACATCGGGTGGTCCATTTCGATGTCGAACTCACCGGCGTTGTCGCTGTCATACGCGGTGTCGAACAGGCACACGTAGCTCTCGCCGTCTGCGAACACGACCAAGTACTTCGCGTCCGGATGAGCACGTGCGTACCTTTCAAGCGCCCAGACCTGGGCCGTCTCCTCAGCATGGAAGTTGGGCATCCCTCACCTCGTCCGCTTGACTCGTGAGGGCATGGCCGGGACGACGTGCGCGCCGGCTTTCGAATAGTGGATCGTTGCCCTCGTCGTCTCAAACTCCTGGCCAGTATCACCGTCGCGGTAGGTGCCAATGATGCGGCCGAAATCGACGACTTCCTTGTTCGTCCCGCGCCACCGACCTGTGCCGGCCTTGAGTTCCACCAGCCTTTGCAGTTCCTTGATTCCGACCGTGACGATGGACTTCGTTGGGTCGTAGTTTGGCTGACCGGACATGTGCTTGGCCTGACGGCCGAAGTGCGGCGCAGTCGTGAAACCGCGGACAGTCCTCATCTCGCGGGACGCATAGTTGATCAGTTTGCTGCGCGGCTTGCTCATGCTGTCTGCCTCCTTGATCGAGACCTTTCGAAGGCGTCTGGCCGGAAGATGTGCACTGCAATGCCACGTTCTCGCGGGTATTCCAGTACTTGATAGGCCGCGCTGCCGTAGACGACGATGTTGCTCGGGGTGAGTTCCGTGCACATGATGCTGATCTCCTCCAAGACGTGACGCCGATTCGCCCCACTCCGAGGGCACCCATGCAGTCCGAGAGCAACCGTGGAGTTGCTCGGCGTGCCCGCGATGGCGTAGGGGATCGAATCACGACCGCTCAGCCGAACGTTGGCGATCACGTTCAAGCCGTCGGCTTGCATCCGCGCTCCCAGCAGTTGGTTGCGGTAGATCTGGTGGATCTTCTCGGCGGACGGCATGTTGCGAAAGACAGAGAAGTCCGGGGTAATGATCCCCGCGAATCCGCGAAGGCGAGGCATGTATGCCTCTGGAGAAGCCCACAGCCGCTGGAATCGATAGTCGTCTTCGTAGAAGTGCACCCAAGCCTCAGGATCTGGCGTCTTCTGCGACATCGACTCGGAGAAGGCGATCAATTTCTCGGGCACAAGTTGACAGGCGCCGATCCGCGGGATGTAGTACGGGGCGACGAGCGTCAGACCCTTGAGCAGCCCTGCATTCGACCCGTCTGATCGGACTCGGCGCGGAGGCGTGGCATCGGCGACCATCGTCGACGGAACGTGTGCCGCCGAAACGAGATCCAACTCGATGTCGAAGAGTCCAAGCTGGCCGTGTGGAGGCAGCTCTTGCCTCAGGCTGGTCACGGCTGCCCCCACGCCCCGCCGCGGTCTTCCGCCCTCACGATGACGAAGTTGGGCGCGCGAGCTGGAACGATTGGCGCCGAAATGGCGGACGCTAACATAATTCTGTCCTTTCTCTTTGCTGGGATCGGATGCGTTGGGGCGGCGGCCACCGCCTCGACTGCACTGGGTGGGTGCGACGCACCCACCCAGTGCTCGCGTTAGTGCCAGGCCAAAAGCGGCTCCTCGACGTTGGGAAGACCACGGCTGAGCACGGATGCCCACGGGATGACCCCCGAATGCTGCAACTGGCCGATGATGAGCGCGGGGCTTACGTTATTGCGTTGCGCCATTTCATGGACTCCAGCGGAGTTCAGCGATCCTGGTCGTTCCAGACCCTCGGGAAGTATCCACGTCTGAGCCATCTGGTTGACCTCCTCCTCCATCTGAGCGTCTCCAACGATCCCGTCCTCATGGACCTGCACCACCCCGTCGCGCCAATGACCGCTGACGACGTGGGCGCACTCGTGAAGCAACGCGAACAGCACTCTGTCGATGCGCTTCCCTCGACCTGACAGCGCGATCATCGGCGCGCACTCCAGCCTCATGGACACCCCGTCGATGCGTCCTCCTGGGAATGCGGGAATGTGTATCAGGCGAACCCCCGTCGCCGCGAACCTGTCGGGTAGCCCCTCGAAATCGGTGGGTTCACGAACCTCGTGCGCGAGCGCCTCGGAGAGTTGCCTGAACTCCACCTCGTCGTAAGGCTGCGCATCGATCTCCCTCGCGCGCTGGCGGGCCAGGGCCACCCAAGCCGTCTGCGCTCGAGTCAGCGGGACACCGGACCGCATCCGCTTGGCCGAGACCATGTACGGCGGTACATCTCGCAGGTCATCGACCTCCAGTAGCGCCTTCACGTCCGAGAGTTGCCGATCCGGGTCTGTTGCCGCGATCGCCTTCCTCTTGACCAGTTCGCGCACCGGCACGACGGCTTCGAGCTCGGCGCGCTTGCCGATCGTCTCGAGTCGAGACTCCGCATCTCCTGACCGACGAGCGGCGTCGAGCTCGGCGGCCGCCTGAACTGCAAGGATCTCCTCGGCATCGATCCTCAAAGTTGCCGAAAGGTCGAGTGCCATCGCCGCGTCGAGTCGCCTCTTGCCCTGCATGACGTCCGACAGGGCCTGCACGGACCAACCAAGCACCCTGGCCAAATCAGCTTGCGCCCATTCACGGAGGCTCAACTGCTCCTGGATCAAGGACGTCACACTCTCAGTCACGAGTTGACGTGACCACATGTCCGTCTTCATGAAAACCAGCATTTGAGATAGCGAGCAGGGCGTCTACTTCGTCGTTGCGCTTGGGCTTCGAGACAACTAACGGGGAAGGCCTTCACGCCGCTACCTCTCCTGCCAGCACCTCGGCCTGCCGCAACACGAGGACGGTGGCTTCTTCCTGCTGGTCGGGCGGGTAGCCGTAGCGCAGCAGCAGGCGGCGCACGGCGGCGCGCAGCTTCGCGCGGACCTGCTCCTTGACCGCCCAGTCGGTCTTGGCGTCGCGCCGCACGATGTCGACGAGGTCATGGGCAATGCGCTTGAGGGTCTCGTCGCCGAGCTCGATCACGTCGTAGAACGCCAGCTCGGCATCGTGCACCCCCGGCGCCTACCGCGCCGCCGCGCCCCACCTGCGCGGACAACCCTCAACCGGCCCCCGGAAACCCATCCGAAGAAAAGTCCCGCGCGGGGGTTGCGGCCCGGAACCCACCGACCACAGTCCCCATCGCCACAACACACGAGGGCACCCGCCAGGGGCCCGCCACCGAGAGGGACGCACCATGACCATCACCACCAACCAGTACGGCCGGGCCCGCTACATCGCCGAGGACGCCTCCGAGCTGCTGCGCGCCGCGATCCGCCCCGACGCCCGCGGCGGGCCCGGGCTGCACCCGCGCATCCTGCTCACCGGCATGCTGCTCACCCTCGACGACAAGAGCGGGGCCACCGTCTCCTCGATCCACGAGACCCTCACCGTCAAGCTGCCCCGCAACCTGCAGTGGGACCTCGGCGTGCTCACCGGCACCCCCGAGAAGCACCGCAAGATCACCGTCAACCAGCTCTACAAGCTCACCCAGCGCATCTCCGCGCAGCTCGACTACACCGAAAGGCGCGCCCCGGACGCCGACGAGGCCACCCGCGCCGCCCGGCGCGGCGCCGTCGCCGTCGCCGTCGCCACAGCCCTGCTCGCCCCCACCCTCATCCCCCGCCCCGAGGGCCACCGCGACTACGCCCTGGACGGCACCGGCATCTGGGCCGCCGAGCGCGCCCCCGAGACCCTCCCGGAGGACTGCGAGAAGGCCGTCGAGGTCAACGCCGCGCTCGGCCTGAGCGCCGCCCCCGGCAAGGGCAAGGGCGACAAGGGCGCCTCCGACGCCGCCTACGGCGGCAAGACCTCCAAGAGCGGAAAGCTGGAGATGTTCTTCGGCTACGACTGCGAGGCGCTGGTCACCGTGCCCAACCCCCGCGACCGCGACGCCGACCGCACCGAGCCCCACCTGGTCACCGAGCTCGTGGTCCCGCCCGCCTCCACCCACATCACCGAGCCCTGCCTGGGCATCATCGACCGGGTCCTGGCCACCGGCGCCCCCATCGGGCGCCTCCTCGTCGACCGGCACTACTCC
Organism: uncultured Actinomycetes bacterium; assembly: GCA_964474045.1. GTDB lineage: Bacteria > Actinomycetota > Actinomycetes > S36-B12 > UBA10799 > JACJWR01. The sequence goes on along the minus strand of CAYYRC010000022.1, from coordinate 16,270 downwards.
TACAAGAAGTTCGACCAATGGCTCTCCCCGCTGCTGGCCCGCGGCATCACCCAGGTCGCCGACGCCCACGCCAACGACCAGGGCTTCCGCGACTGGGACGGCATGCGCGTCGCCGCCGCCAACTTCCACTGCCCCTCCACCCCCGACCACCTCGGAGTCATCCCCTCCCCGGCGCCCGACGCCGACGCCAACACCGTCCGCACCACCCGCGAGCGCATCGACGAGCGCCGCGGCTATGCCATGCAGTACGTCGAGCGCCTCAACGCCGACGGCCGCCTGCGCGTGCGCTGCCCCGCCCGCAACGGCACCCTCGGCTGCCCCCTGGTCGCCGGCACCGTGCCCGCCGCCACCGCCGCCGGCCTGCCCGTGGTCACCCCGCCGGCCGAGGAGGACCGGCCCAAAGTCTGCTGCCAGGAGACCGTCACCCTGCGCCTGCGCACCGACGAGCAGAAGACCACCATGAAGCTCGCCCAGCCCCACTACTGGGGCGGGCCCGAATGGCGCCGCGACTACGCCCGTCGCACCTACGTCGAGAGCTGGTTCGGCGTGCTCAAGAGCAAGACATCCACCGGGCTCACCCGCGGCACCCACCAGTTCCGCGGACTCGCCCTCGTCTCCCTCGTCGTCGCCTGCGCCGCAGCCACCACCAACAAGCGCATGCTCCGCGAATGGCACGCCCAGACCGGACTCGGCGACCCCACCCACCCCCTGCTCCAACCCGACCAGGAGTTCTACGGCTTCGCCGAGCTCGACGCCGACGCCGCAGCCGCCGTCGACCGCGAATACGCCGCCGCACAGGCTACGAAAGCCGCCGAGCAAGCCGCCTGACCCCAGCAGCCAGAGCCAGACCATCAGCGGACATCGGGGCCGGATCACGCGGGCTGGACAGGCAGGATGGGCCGGGCAGAATGACTGCCCGGCCCATCCTGCCTGTCAGGGCTGGGCGGCCACTGGATCGCCGACCTGGTCTTCCGAGACCTGCTGAAGAACGAAGCGCGCCCAGGCAACACCCACCTCGGCGACGAGCCTCGAATGGGTGTCCTGCAACCACGAATCCCAAACCGGTGCCCCATGACCCGCCGTACCGTTGACCCGGTTTCGCAAAGGCCCCATGAGAAGCACGGAGGCAGTCAGCCTACGGACGAACTCGGCCATCTGGACCGACGCCTTCGACCCCTCCGATTCGATCCCCACCGCTAAGCGCTCACCGACTGTGGACACCAGCGGAGTGAACTTCGGATCATTCGGAAGCGGGCCCACGACCGACGGATAGGCGAACTTCGCCGCAGCCTCAACCACGTTCTTCACATGTCCGACCGTCGCGTGAACATCGCCCGACTGGACTGCACTGTCCAGCCTCGACAGCTCTCCACCAATACCCCGAGCATCAGTTAGCTCGGGGAAATCACCAAAGCCAACCGTGTCGACCAACGGCGCATAACCACTGCTCCTCCAACCGACACGTGTCAACTCAACCCCAATCGCATCCCACGCCGACGGATCAGCAGTCTGCAAAGGGCTTCGCAGCCTCTCCAGGATTTCCCCCAACTTGATCGGAGGATCCTCAGTCCACGCAATCCTTTCAAGCCAAACCGTGGCCCGAGCACGGCGCTGACCCAAGTCCTCGATCAACTCCTTTTCACGCGCATCGTGCCTGGGGTGTAGGCCACCCAACTCCGCAGAGAAGGCTTCATCGATGGTGCGCACCGTCAAGGAGACACACGCACTTCGTATGGATACGGCAACACCCTGCCAGGGAGGACGGGCCCACCGCACCGAGGTGTCAACCATGCATCCCCACGCGATCTGAACAGGGCCAAAGGACAAGAAAACAGTTAGCCGAAAAACCGCAGTCTTTCGGCTAACCATTTTTCGTTTTTGGGCTAAACACCCATGGTGAGGGGTTAGCCGAATTCGATTTCGTGCGGGGAATGGCCCCATTTCGGCGAACCCGGGGAGGGCGTTTCACATGTTTGGCGGGGACTTTTCACATGTGAACGCGATCCGCTTGCTGACGCCTCGACGGCGCGCGGTGCGCGTGGGTGTGGGCTCATCACTTCCCCCACAGTGCGCCTGCGGTGGGGTCATGCAACCAGATGACGCCCTCCCGCTTTGACTGCGCCGACTTGACGTCATCAGTCATGGGCCGGCGTTGGCTGGTCGTTGTGATCAGGCCGGCCGTGAGCGCGCACACGAAAGCGTCTCGGAGGTCTGGGCTGCTCGTGAGCGCTTGTCGGCCATCCCCCAATTCAATGCTGAATTGGGAGGCAAGTGACTCGATGACATCCATCGTCCGCTCGACCCCTTCTCGTTCAGGAACGGCCGACCCGTTCCAGACATGCATCTGGGCCGAGGGATAGGTCTCCACGATCAGTTTGTCGCCCGTGAGGACTATCCCGGTCCGGTCAGCGGGGCCTGACGTGATGGCCGCCTCGATGAGAGACCACGCTGCTGCGGTGGCGCCCAGCAAGTTGAACCCGACGGAGATGGGTCGCAGGCCGAGTTTCTTCTTGACGTACTGGTCGGTGGCCCGAAGTGCGAGTTGCTGCGTTCGCCATTCCTCCGCTTCGTCGGTGCCCGCCGACGGCACGCCGCCAAGCACGTTGCTCTGATGGCTGCCGATGAAGGAGGCGAACTGGTCGGGCCAGCCGAAGGGGACATCGATGGCAGCGACCAAGTAGTCCCATCCGTTGAGCACGTCCACGAGCTCTGCGTGTTCCACAGGCCGCTTCAGGAAGGTGAGATCGTTGCAGCCATCGTCGCGCCAGTGGATCACCGCCAGAGCAGTCGACTTGGGATCTGTGGACAAGTCGACGCCGATGCTCACCGTGCCGTCGGGGACGTCACGCCTGGGTTGCTGTGCAGACCACCCTGCGTCAGGCTTCCCGACCATTAGATGAGGCCCGGACCCAGCGTGGGTGATCGCGACTGCACGCTCGGCTGGCGCACTGCTCGGCTACTTGTGCCCGGCCGAGGCGTAGTCGGCGACCAGACTGGCCAGTGCTGTTCGCTGATCGTCGTCAGCAAGGCACCAGAACTCTTCGCCCTCCTCTGCCTCGGCGTCCACGGCCACGGCAGCGCGCGTAAGGTCATCAAAAAGCTCGCCGTCGATGTCCAGCTGGCCATCCTCGGTGACCTCGGCGAGGACGTCGAAGGCCAGGTCGGCTGGGCTGAGGATCGATCCGGGCGCGAGGATCCCTGCGTTGACGAGATCGGCCAGTGTCACACCCTCGACCTTCGCCTGGGCGCTCGACGGTCGCGTCACGGCGATGTCGGGCTGGAAGGTGGGATCGGAGAGCCGCTCGAACCCCGCACGGGTCACGGCGGCCATGAGGTGGCGCCGCTCGTTGAGGAAGTCCTCGTAGTTCATGAGGTGCCAGTCCTCGGGCAGGGCGTGCCAGAACATCTGGCGGGCCAGTGTCTCCCCGCTGAACCCACGATCCTTGAGCAACTCCGGCCAGTAGGTGTCGGGCGCCTTGTCCCGGATGAGGATGTTGGTGGCCCAGTCCGTGGGGGCGAAGTTGGCGATCTGGTTGGTCTTCTTCACGTCGGACAGGCCGAGAGACTTGTTCAGGTAGTTTTTGGGGAACAGGTGGTGGCCCTCAACGTCCTTGACGGTGGTTGCGGTCGGGTCCATCCAGTCGCGGATCTTTCCGTGGAGCATGAATAGGTCGGCGTCGAGCACGTTCAGCGCAGCCAGGTACCCCTGGTACACGGGGGAGGATGCCAGGGACGAGCTGACGAGGTCGTCGGGCATCCGGATCGTCCAGTAGTCGCCCGTGAGGACGGTGGCGATGACGCCTTCGAGGGCTGCGACGAACCCGTCGGCATCCGCGACGCCGTCGAGGCGGTCGAGGTCCTGTTGGATCTTGGTCTCGGGAGAGTTGGTGTAGCGGCCGGTCGTCTGGGACATGAAGAACCAGCGGGACATGAGGTCGCGCAGCCGGGACTGCTCGACGCTGAAGCGTTCGCGTCCGATGAGCCACAGGGCATAGGTGTAGATCACCGTGTTGTTGGAGGTGATCATCTTCCGCGAGCGGAATCCGGCTTTGGTCATGACGCGCAGGAACTCGTCCCAGTTGAGGTGGTCGAGCATCAGCGGGACCGCCGACTTCAGCTTGTCCAGCTCGGCTTCCTGCCGGGCGGGATCCGACAGCCCCGTCCGGTGGTCCCTTCCCTGCAGCGCGCCGTAGGCGTCCTGCAGGCGGCCGCGGTTCTGGCCCACGGCCACGGCTACGCGCACGAGCTGGCCGGGGTTGACGTGCAGGTGATGGTTGATCGGAGTCCAGGACACCTTGTGACCGGCCAGCTCCGAGGCCCGCTCCGCGGTGATGCGCGAGCCGCGGGAGAAGTTCTCCATCTCCTCGCGCCCCTCGGGCCAGAAGACGCTGAGCCACGTCAGGATGAAGTCGGCGCTCTTGAGGCTCACGCCCTCGGAGTTGATGCGCACGAAGATGTCGGCGACTTTGGGCTTGTCCACGGCCTGCTGGAGCTCCACGACGGTGAACTGGTACCCGCCCAGCTGGGAGAGCTTGTTGAACGTTGAGAAGAGCCTCTTCTTCGCAACGTCGTCCAACTCATCGGGGTGCTTCTCCTCGTACCGCGCCCGGAAGTCCTCGTATGCCTCCAGCGGCGCGTTGAAGACCGTGTGGATGTTCGGCACCCAGTCCGCTGACCCATCGGTGATGGCTTTGGCCACCTCGAAGCGCTCGATGAACGGGTTGAAGGAGATGCGGATGTTCTTCGTGCGGTAGCGGTCGTCCACGACGTCGCGTCCGGTGAAGACGGCGTAGAGGCTCGTCAGCCTCTGCTGGCCGTCGACGATCTGATGCGTCACCGCCTGGGACTTGCCGTCGGTGCCGATCGTGGTGACGTCCTCGCCGGACCCGCGGTGCCAGAACATCAGCTCCCCCACCGGGTACCCGCGGTACATCGAGTCGATCAGGTCGCGCACCTTCGGGTTGTCCCACACGAACGGCCGCTGCAGGTCGGGCAGCGCCAGCGTCCCCGACGACACCGCCTGCACGAGCTCGTTCACGGTCCACGACACGGGCTTGAACACACCGTCAGTCATGATGTCCCCTCTCCTTCTAATCGAACCGTCTTCACGCCGCCGCCTCCCCGGCCAGCACCTCGGCCTGGCGCAGCACGAGGACGGTGGCTTCTTCCTGCTGGTCGGGCGGGTAGCCGTAGCGCAGCAGGAGGCGGCGCACGGCGGCGCGCAGCTTCGCGCGGACCTGTTCCTTGACCGCCCAGTCGGTCTTGGCGTCGCGTCGGACGATGTCGACGAGGTCGTGGGCGATGCGTTTGAGGGTGTCGTCGCCGAGCTCGATCACGGCGGCGTCGTTGGTGCGGATGGCGTCGTAGAACGCCAGTTCGGCATCTGACAGGCCGAGGTCGGCGCCGCGGCGCTGCTGGGCCTGCAGGGCCCGGGCGAGGTCGACGAGCTCGGCGACGACCTGCGCGGCGTCGATGGTGTGGTTCTGGTAGCGGCGGATGGCCTCGTCGAGCATTTCGGAGAACGCCCGCCCGGTCACGACGTTGCGGCGGGCCTGGACGCGGATCTCGTCGTCGAGGAGGCGCCGCAGGGCCTCGATCTGCAGGTTCTTGTTCGCCGCGGTCGGGAAGCGGCGCAGGAACTCGTCGTCGATGATGGAGATGTCCGGCTTGGACAGGCCGGCCTCGGCGTAGATGTCTATGACGCCCTCGGCGGTCATGGCGTCGGACACGATCTGGCGGATCGCGGTGTCCAGCTCCGCGCCCGACGCGCCGCGGCGCCCGGCGCCCTCGATGTTGGCGATCGCGGCGCGCACGGCCTCGGCGAACGCGACGTCGTCGCGGATCGCGGCGGTCTCCTCCGCAGGGGCGCACACCGCGAACAGCCGCCGCAGCCGGGAGGCGTGGGCGGTGAAGCGGCACTTCAGGCACGGCTTCTCGGGCGTGCACGGATCGGCGGGATCGCCGGGGTGGAACCCGAGGAGGTGGTCCACGGTCCCGGCCACGGCGCGCAGGTAGGACCGGTCGTCGTCGGCGGCGAGCACGCCGCGCCAGTCGTAGCCGTCGAGCAGGGCGCAGACGATGTCGTGCTCGGCGAGCATCTCCGGGACCGCCTGCGCGCGCAGGTCCTGGCCCATCTCCTGCCCGGCGCGGTCGCGGTCGGTGTAGTCAGCCAGCGCCGCGCGCAGGTCCTCGGCGATGCCCAGGTAGTCCACCACCAGCCCCGAGGGCTTGTCCCGGAACGTGCGGTTGACCCGGGCGATGGCCTGCATCAGCGGCGCGCCGCGCATGGGCTTGTCCACGTACATGGTGTGCATCGCCGGGGAGTCGAACCCGGTCAGCCACATGTCGCGCACGATGACGAGCTCGAGCTCGTCGCCCGGGTCGGTGGCGCGGGCCTTCAGCGCCCGCGCGGCGGACTTGGAGCGCAGGTGCGGCTGGGCCCACGCCTCATCCGCGGCCGAGCCGGTGATGACGACCTTCACCCTCCCGGTCGCGTCGTCGTCGGTCACCCAGTCTGGGCGCAGCGCGGCGATCTGGTCGTACAGCGCCACCGCGATGCGCCGCGACATCGCCACGACCATCGCCTTGCCCGCCAGCACGTCGCGGCGGGCCTCCCAGTGCGCCACGATGTCCGCGGCCAGCTCGGCGAGGCGCTGCTCGGCGCCCACGACCGCCTCCACCCGCGCCCAGCGGGACTTCATGCGCTCGGCGGTCTGCTCCTCGGTGCCCGACACCGCGTCGGCGAACTCGTCGTCGAGCTCGTCCAGCGCCTCGGCGGGCAGGGTGATCCTGGCCAGGCGGGGCTCGTAGAACACCTTCACCGTCGCGCCGTCCTCGATGGCCTGGGTCAGGTCGTACACGTCGATGTAGTCGCCGAACACCGCCCGCGTGGACCTGTCCGCGGACTCGATGGGGGTGCCGGTGAACCCGATGAACGCCGCGTTGGGCAGCCCGTCGCGCAGGTGGCGGGCGAACCCGTCGACGAAGTCGTAGTGCGACCGGTGCGCCTCGTCGACCATCACCACCACGTTCGCCCGCTCCGACAGCACCGGGAACGCCGTGCCCGACGCGCGCTCCGCCGCCGACAGGCCGAACTTCTGGATCGTGGTGAACACCACCCCGCCGGACTGCCGCCCCGCCAGCGCCTCGCGCAGCTCGGAGCGGGAGTCGACCTGCCGCGGCGCCTCGGGCAGCGGCGCGCCCGGGCGCGCCGAGGCGAAGGTGTCGAACAGCTGGTCGTCGAGGTCGTTGCGGTCGGTCAGCACCACCAGCGTCGGGTTCGCCATCGCAGGGTCGCGCATCACCCTGCCGGCGTAGAACAGCATCTCGAGGCTCTTGCCCGACCCCTGCGTGTGCCACACCACCCCCGCGCGCCCGTCGCGGCCCACCGCACCGGCCGTGCAGCCCACCGCCTTGCGCACCGCCCAGTACTGGTGGTACTTCGCGACCCGCTTCACCGTGCCCGCGCCGTCGCCGGACACCGCCACGAAGCTCCCCGCCAGGTCCAGCAGAACCCCGGGGGCGAGCATCCCCGCGACGAGCACCTCGATCTGCGGCCACGACCCCGGCGCCACACCCTCCCCGTCGACGGTCTTCCACGGCGCGTAGTGCTCCCACCCCGCGGTGAACGACCCGGCCCGCGCCGAGATCCCGTCGGAGATCACGCACACCTGGTTCCACATGAACAGCTCCGGGACCTGCCGGATGTAGGTCTGGATCTGGTTGAACGCCCCCCGCAGCGTCGCGTTCGCATCCCCCGGGCGCTTGAGCTCCATCACCACCAGCGGCAGCCCGTTGACGAACAGCACCACATCCGCGCGCCGCTCCCGCGCACCGGCCACCGTGAACTGGTTCACCGCCAGCAGATCGTTCGCCCCCGCATCGGCGAAATCGGCCAGGCGCACCCGCACCGTGCGCAGCGACCCATCCGAGCCGCGCACCTCCACCGCCACGCCCTGGGTCAGTAGCTCGTAGCACCGCCAGTTCTCCGAGGACACCACCGCCGACTCCGCGCGCCCCACCACCCTCACCGCCTCATCCAACGCCTCCCCCGGCACCTCCGGGTTCAACGACGACAGTGCCCGGCGCAACCTCCCCCGCAACACCACCTCCCGATAATCCGAGCGCTCCGCACCAGGCTCACCCGGAGCAATGTCCGGGCCGAACACCGTCACCCAGCCCAGCCCAGCGAGCTGGTGGAGCACCTGGCGCTCCAGGTCCGACTCACGAATCTTCCCCACCAGACACCTCCCCCACACGCACCCGACCCGACATCAACAACGGCAACAACTCATCGCGGGTGCGGCGTAGTTGCACAGCCTCGAGACGCAGCTCGTGGGCGTGGCGAACGAGTTGTGTCACAGCATTCACCGTCGTCTCTGGAACGCCGTGCGGGTCGGCGACGGGAATCGTCATCAGTGCCGCCTTGTCCACCCGCTGATGACTGCCCGTCGTGCCTGTGACGCGCTGCTGCATCGCGGCCACGAATCCTGGGGAGCTGCACGCAGCCCACACCCACTCCGCAGGCACCCCCTGCGCCTCGACCACCACGAACTCGGTCGAGGCCACCGACAGCACGCCAGGCTCCGGATAGGCCATCCAGACCCGGGGAATGTGCGGATTCAGCCGAGAGACCAGGACCGACGGCCCGGCCACGACGTTCTTCCCACTCTTGATGGTGGACCCGTCGCACCGGGCCGGAAGGAATCCGTCATCGAAGGCCGGCAACGAGTAGTGATCGCAAGCACCAACCGGCCTCACCGGGTCCCTGCGCTCGGAGGCGCAATCAGCCAGTGGGACAGAAGATCCCGACCTGTCGACCAGAGCTTGTGCGAGCACTTCAGATGTTGTGGCCAGGGCATTGTCGGCCTCAGCCAGGTCGTCGAGGGCGCCAATTACACCTGCGATCCTCCGCTGCTCCTCGATTGCGGGCACAGCGACACTCAGACTCTTGAGGTGTTCCGTTGCGAGCACCCCTGTTCCGTGGCCCGCCTGATGGACCTTGCTCAGCAGGACTCGACGATTCGCCAGCACCAGGTACAGCAGAAAGGGCGGATAGAGAGTCCCTTCGTGTGGAACGAGGGCTTTGACATCCTGATTGAATGCGACCGGTCGCAACACTCGGCCAGCGCGGATCTCCTCCAACAGAGACATCCCGCGCACAAGAATGAGCGTTGACCCCACGGGAGCAAGACGAGTCCCATTCCCAATTGCTGCGTCGGTGACGCGGCGCTCGGACGTCACGACGGCTTCACTGTGGAGGCTGGCTGCAGAAATCCACGGGATTTCGCCACCCCAGTAGTCGGGCTCAGCCTTGCTCGGCGTCCCTCCCGACAAGAACTCGACCGCGCGCCCCAACTCAATTAGTTCCCAGCGACTACTCATGCGCTTCAACTTCCAGCGCCATGAGGGCCGATAGAACACTCCCCTGCAACGCGGCCCGCCGTTCGAAGCCATCACGGACTTCGTTCGCAAGTCTGGTGACCTTCTGATCAACGGGCTCGTCGTCAAGTTCAGCGTCGGGGGCCCCAACATAACGCCCCGGGGTAAGGACACCGTGGTGTTCGGCGATGGCGGCGAGGCTGGTGCTGGCGCAGTAGCCGGGGATGTCTTCGTACGCATCGGTGTCCGGTTCGCCGCGCCAGGAGTGGTAGGTGTCGGCGATGCGGGCGATGTCGTCCTCGGTGAGCTCGCGGAGGGTGCGGCTGGTCATGGTGCCGAGGTTGCGGGCGTCGATGAAGAGGACTTCGCGTCGGCGGTCTCGCATGTGCTTGCCAGCGCCTGACTTGTCTTTGGTGAGGAACCACAGGCACACGGGGATTCCGGTTGTGTAGAAGAGCTGACTGGGCAGGGCGACGATGCACTCGACGAGGTCGGCGTCGATGAGGTTGCGGCGGATGTCGCCCTCGCCGGACTGCTGGGAGGACAGCGACCCGTTGGCGAGGACGGTGGCCATCGTGCCGGTGGGCCCGAGGTGGTGGAGCATGTGCTGGATCCAGGCGAAGTTCGCGTTCCCCGCCGGCGGGGTTCCATAGGCCCAACGGGGGTCGTCCTGCAGGGCTTCCTGGCCCCATTGGGAGATGTTGAAAGGCGGGTTGGCCAGGATGTACTCGGCGCGCAGGTCGGGGTGGTGGTCGTCGTGGAAGCTGTCGCCCCACTCGGGTCCGAGGTTGGCGTCGATGCCGCGCAGCGCCAGGTTCATCTTGGCCAGCCGCCACGTGGTGGGGTTCTGCTCCTGGCCGTAGATCGAGATGTCGTTGCGGGTGCCGGAGTGGGCGCGGACGAAGCGGTCGGCCTGCACGAACATGCCCCCCGACCCGCACGCGGGGTCGAACACCCGCCCGCTGAACGGCTCGAGCATCTCGACCATGAGCGCGACGATGCTGCGGGGGGTGTAGAACTCGCCGCCGAGCTTGCCCTCGGCGGCGGCGAACCTGCTCACCATGTACTCGAAGACGCGCCCGAGGACGTCGAGGTCGTCGTGCTCGGCGGCGGCGAGGTCGTCGCGGGAGAACGTGTCGATGAGCCCGCCGAGGGTGGCCGGGGTGAGCTCGCGGCGGGTGTAGTTCTTCGGCAGCACGCCCTTGAGGGTGGGGTTGTCGCGCTCGACGGCATCCATCGCCGCGTCGATGCGCGCGCCGATGTCGGGCTGCTTCGCCGCGGCGCGCAGGTCCTCCCAGCGGTGCCCTTCGGGGATCCAGAAGACGCCCTCGGAGGTGTACTCGTCGCGCGACTCCAGCACGACCGCGCGGGCGGCATCGGTGGGCATGAAGTAGTCGCTGCCCTGATCGCGGGTCAGCGCGTCGAGCTCGCGGCGACGCCGGTCGAAAACGTCGGAGACGTACTTGAGGAAGATCAGCCCGAGCACGACGTGCTTGTACTCGGCGGCGTCGACGTTGTTGCGCAGCGTGTTCGCCGCCTCCCACAGCACCGACTCGAGGCTCGCGCTGGCCGCCTGGGTCTTCTTCTTCCGCGGCGCCATGTGCGCCTCCCCTCGCCGTGAACCGCCCTGCGCGCGCCCACTCGTGCGCGTGCTCGTCCTGAGCGTAGCGGCGAGCCCCGACACAAGGTGAGAGGCGACGTCACAGCCGGGCAGCGAAACCCGTCACGGAAGGGGGTTGCGGCGCCGGAGCCGCCACGCACTGTCGCCCTGCGTGAAGACGACAACACGCACCCTCAACCCTTGTCCTGCTCCGGGCTGCCCCGGCTGCCCGACCCTGCCGGGCGCGGTTCAGGCTCGCCTGCTCGCCTACGCCGCGCCCACCACGCTGAGCGCCGAGGCGTGGGCGGGGCTGCGCGACCGGGTGGTGTGCCTGGTGCGCCGGACCCGTCCGGGCAGCCCGCACACGGCCCGGAGCCGCTTGTCTGCGCTGTGCGCCTTCCTCGCCGCCGCGGACCCCGGCCCCGAGCGGCCGCTGGCGTCGGTGCTGACGCTGCCGCGGATCAGCGCGTTCCTCGCCTCCCGGCGCGGCGAGGTCAGCGCGCGGCAGCTGGCGAACCTGGCCGCGATGCTCGAGCGCGCCCGCTGCACCGCCCACGGGATCCCCTACCGCGCGTCCAACACCGCCGACCCCGGCGCGCGCAGCGCCCGCCAGCGCAACAAGCACCGCCCGGAGCCCACCGAGGCCAACGCCGCCCTCATCGCCTCGGTCTGCGCCGCCCGCCCGGTCCTCGCATCGATTGTCGAAGGTGATCTGACCAACCACCGCCTCGAGCACATCCAGCCGCACCTGCCAAGAGCCGACCTGGCCGAGCACCACGCGGTGCTGCGCGGACCAGCCGAAGAATCCTCGCCCCAGGTGTGGCATCGCGCCGCGGGCACGGCACAGGCAGAAGAGAAGGCAACCGAGGGGAAGGACCTGTGATGGGCGCCAGACGAGTGAACAAGTCCGCGATGCGACGCGCAGCGGCGGCCGCCGTGGCCACCGTGGAGCGCGAGCCCGAACCGCTGCGCGAGGACCTGGCGGCCTACCTGTGCACCTTCGCCCCGCAGAAGGTCGACCCGGCCCACCTCGACGCGGTGCGCCCGGCCGTCGTCGCCGTGATGCGCCGGGCCACCCACCTCGGCGGGCGGGCCACGTTCGTCAAGCACACCGTCGACGTCACCGCCCTGGCCGACTGGGCCCACACCACCGGACGGGGATTGGGCTGGCGGGAGTTGATGGCCCACGCCGTCATCGGCGACTTCGCCCGCGCCCGCACCAGGGACGTCGCCGCGGCCACCCACGCCCACCGCGTCAAGCGGCTGCTGTCCCTGGCCTCCACGATCAACCCCAGCCCCGAGGCCCCGCCGCGGCTGGTGGCCACGCCCTACGCGGCGGTGCAGCCGCCCTACACCGACGCGGAGATGGCCGCCATCGCCCGCATCGTGCGCACCCAGCCCTCGCCCATCGTCGCGCGCAAGCTCGCCGCCCTGGTCGGCCTGTGCCGCGGCGCGGGCGCGTCGGCCTCCGAGCTGCGCACCCTGAAGGTCCGCGACGTCGCCGACCTCGGCGACGAGGGCATCCTCGTCACCCTCGGCACCGGCGACACACGGCGCACCGTGCCCGTGCGCCGCGGCTACGAGGCGATGGTCCGCCGCGGCATCGCCGGGCTGGCCGAGCGCACCCCCGTCGTGGCCACCTCCGGGGCCCACAACACCGTCAACACCATCTGCGCCGCAGCCGTCGCCCTGGCCGAGGACGCCCCCGAGATCGAGGCCTCCCGCCTGCGCACCACCTGGATCGCCGAGCTCATGACCGAGCCCATCGGCCTGCACGTCCTGCTCGCCGCCGCCGGGCTGCGCTCCGCGCGCACCGTGACCTCCATCGCCGAGCACCTCGCCGGCACCCCCGGCGCCTACCGCGCAGCCGCGCCCCACCTGCGCGGAGCGCCGTGAACCCACCCCCCGAACGGCCCGGACAGAAGAGTCCCGCGGCGGGGTTGCGGCCCCCACCCCGCCGAGCACAGTCCCAGACGCCACAACAACCGAGGACACCCGCCAGGGGTCCGCTCACGAAACGGACGCACCATGACCATCACCACCGACCAGTACCGCCGGGCCCGCCACATCGCCGAGGACGCCGCCGAGCTGCTCCGCGCCGCGATCCGCCCCGACGCCCGCGGCGGCCCCGGGCTGCACCCGCGCATCCTGCTCACCGGCATGCTGCTCACCCTCGACGACAAGAGCGGGGCCACCGTCTCCTCGATCCACGAGACCCTCACCGTCAAGCTGCCCCGCAACCTGCAGTGGGACCTCGGCGTGCTCACCGGCACCCCAGAGAAGCCGCGCAAGATCACCGTCAACCAGCTCTACAAGCTCACCCAGCGCATCTCCGCCCAGCTCGACTACACGCCCGGGCGCGCTCCCGAGGTCGACGAGGCCACCCGCACAGCCCGGCGCGGCGCCGTCGCCGACATCGTCACCGCGCTGCTCGCCCCCACCCTCATCCCCCGCCCCGAAGGCCACCGCGACTACGCCCTCGACGGCACCGGCATCTGGGCCGCCGAGCGCGCCCCCGAGACCCTCCCGGAGAACGTCGAGAAGGCCGTCGAGGTCAACACCGCATACGGCCTGGGCGCCGCGCCCGGCAAGGGCAAGGGCGACAAGGGCGCCTCAGACGCCGCCTACGGCGGCAAGACCTCCAAGACCGGCGAGCTGGAGATGTTCTTCGGCTACGACTGTGAGGCCCTCGTCACCGTGCCCAACCCCCGCGGTCGCGACGCCGCGCGCACCGAGCCCCACCTGGTCACCGAGCTCGTCGTCCTGCCCGCCTCCACCCACATCACCGAGCCGTGCCTGGGCATCATCGACCGTGTCCTGGCCACCGGCGCCCCCGTCGGGCGCCTCATCGTCGACCGGCACTACTCCTACAAGAAGTTCGACCAATGGCTCTCCCAGCTCCTCGCCCGCGGCATCACCCAGGTCGCCGACGCCCACGCCAACGACCAGGGCTTCCGCGACTGGGACGGCATGCGCGTCGCCGCCGCCAACTTCCACTGCCCCTCCACCCCCGACCACCTCGGAGTCATCCCCTCCCCGGCGCCCGACGCCGACGCCAACACCGTCCGCACCACCCGCGAGCGCATCGACGAGCGCCGCGGCTATGCCATGCAGTACGTCGAGCGCCTCAACGCCGACGGCCGCCTGCGCGTGCGCTGCCCCGCCCGCAACGGCACCCTCGGCTGCCCCCTGGTCGCCGGCACCGTGCCCGCCGCCACCGCCGCCGGCCTGCCCGTGGTCACCCCGCCGGCCGAGGAGGACCGGCCCAAAGTCTGCTGCCAGGAGACCGTCACCCTGCGCCTGCGCACCGACGAGCAGAAGACCACCATGAAGCTCGCCCAGCCCCACTACTGGGGCGGGCCCGAATGGCGCCGCGACTACGCCCGTCGCACCTACGTCGAGAGCTGGTTCGGCGTGCTCAAGAGCAAGACATCCACCGGGCTCACCCGCGGCACCCACCAGTTCCGCGGACTCGCCCTCGTCTCCCTCGTCGTCGCCTGCGCCGCAGCCACCACCAACAAGCGCATGCTCCGCGAATGGCACGCCCAGACCGGACTCGGCGACCCCACCCACCCCCTGCTCCAACCCGACCAGGAGTTCTACGGCTTCGCCGAGCTCGACGCCGACGCCGCAGCCGCCGTCGACCGCGAATACGCCGACGCACAAGCCGCGTCTAAGGCCCAGGAGGCCGCGTAGACGCCCCTCCGCGTGCTACGGCCCGGGGTGCACCACGTGCACGTCGAACCGGCCGATGCGTAAACGCACGATTACCCCTCCTCGGCCCGGCCATGAGGAGGGGATCCTTCTGCAAGGCTTGACCGCTCAGCATCCGCAGCACCCCGGCGCGTCGAATCGACGCCGCCCCGCGCGACGGTTGGCCCTTCATGGGCGCGCCGGCCACCACTGCTTCGGCCCGCCGCTCGAGTGAACAGGCAGCGACCGATCTGCAAGCGCCCAATGGATTCCGAGCCGGGAGATCCGGATCGTCAGGTCCGGCGGTGCAGCCCGACGTCGACGGCGGCACCGCTCCGGCAGCGACACCACGCCGGATTACCTGCTATCCAGGCTGTTGGCATCCAGCCGCACCCGCTGCGTACCCTGGAGGAGATGGTCGGGGACGTACAGGGGGAGGAACATGGCAGCCGATTTCCAGCACGGACGCGCGGCACGGGACGAGCGAGATGGCGCTCCGACTGCCCACTGGGACGGCACACGGTGGTGGATGCACGGCGACGGGGACACCATCCTGGTGTGGAACGGCAGCACCTGGTCAACCGAACCCGCCGCGCCGCGTCGGCCCGCTCAGCCGCCTGGCCCCCCCGCCTCCGCCGCCTACCCCACCACGGACGGACTCCGCCGCCGCACCGCAACCCTCAGATCCTGAGCCACCAGGCCCAGCCCTGCGACAGGCGAACACCACCGCCGACCGAGCGCGAAACAACGGCGCTATCTGGATGATGCTGGGCCTGCTACTCATCGGCGCCGTGTCCTGGTACATCGTCGCCAAGATCTCAGCGGGTGGGCACTTCACCGTGTGGACCGGCGGCTACGTCGTAGGCGCGTTCGCCGTCCTCGGAGGCTTCCGACAATGGCGCAACGCAGGCAAGTCAGGCGCCTCCCCGAACGCGAACTGGGTCGCAGTCCTCGGCATCACGGCACTGATCGTGGGGGTAGCAGCCGCCACGGCCGCCGTGTCTTGGGTAGGCGCCCTTTCGACAGGTTCGGCGGCGCCGCGGTCGACAGGTACGGAGGCGTCGAGCGCAGGAATGCACTCCTGCTGGACGACCCCTAACGCGTCTGGGACCCTCTTCGCCGTGCCGTGCAACTCGAGCGAGGCAACCCACATCGCGATGAGCGTGCAGACCTCCGGCTACCAGTGCACGGGACCCTACTCAGTCAAGGTGGACATTGGGTACCTGTGCCTGTTCGAGATCCCCCAGAGGCTCAAGACGGGAACATAGTTCGGAGCTCGACGCGTACGTCCCACTGCAAAGTTGCTCAGGGTGTGGAAGTGGCTCGGAGATGCGACCTGCCAGCGCCGGAAGTTGCGGCATTGCCAACCAGCGTTCGGGAGCGCCCGCCTTCCGCACTGAGAAGTCCCCACGCAGTCCAAAAGTGACCGAGGCCGCGGACTGGTGACGGTGGCCGCCAACGGTGCACCGCTAAGCAAGAAATGAGTTAGCCGAAAAACCGCATCTTTTCGGCTAACTCGATCGCGGTTTTCCGGCTAAACACCCATGGTGGAGGTGGCGGGAATCGAACCCGCGTCCATCGGCACAGTTTGAAGTC